>JAZLFM010000027.1:0-67920 GCA_045615765.1 Bacteroidales bacterium | reverse complement strand
CGTACAAACTTGGGGAGACAATTACTATGGACAATTAGCCCGTACGACAACTAAATCAAACCAAACGACACCCGATATCGCAGAGAATTTAAATGATGTTGTCAGCATAGATGCAGGATTCGGTAATTTTTGCTGCGCACTAACAGCAAGCGGACATGTGGTTACATGGGGGTATAATTTCGACGGAGAACTTGGTACCGACGAAGAATGTCCCAAACTTTGTATGAGAAGTACGCCAGACACTGTTTTAGGAGGAGAAACGGGAACTAAGTACCTTGAAAACGTACAAGCAATTTCCATAGGTCAAACGCACGCCTACGCCCTATTATATACTGGCGAAGTGGTTGCATGGGGAAGCAATGCGTACGGTCAACTCGGCGATGGAACGGAACAAGACAAAAATGTACCTGTATATGTACGAAAAAGTTCGTCAGAGCATCTACAAAACATACAAATGATAACAGCAGGCGGTACGCACGGATATGCACTAACGAACGAGGGAACCGTTTATGCTTGGGGAGATAATCAGGCAGACCAACTTGCGTGCGGAGATTCCGACTCGCACCTATATCCTACTTTGGTCGTAGATAAAAACGATCAACCAATCACAAATATTACCGCAATTGACGGAGGTATGTTTTTCGGCATTTTTTTGCGTAAAGACAAATTAGTGTATGGCGTAGGAGCTCATAAAGGAACACATCTAGACAAAAGCGGAATTCATTATAAGACAACAAAATACGCAGAATTAATACTTGGAGGAGAAACACCGAACCAATATCTTTCCAACGTAGTTGCAATTTCTGCCGGCTATTCACACGCATTGGCAATAACCCAAGAAAGAAAAGAGAATTATGTTGTAGCCTGGGGAGACAATCGATTTAGCGATTTATCGCAAAATACTGGCGGACAATTGGGTATTGGTTCTGAAAATATCAAACAATATTTCGCTCCTGTTTATATGAAACGCAACAGCTCCACAAAACTTCAAGATGCACAAAGCATATCCGCAGGATGTGGCGTTTCGTATATAGAAACTTCCTCGGAATTTCTTGTCTGTGGTAGCAATATTGACGGTCAATTAGGTTTTGGTGATTTCATAGATAGAACATACGCAACAAAATTGCAAAACGTATGCACACGATATTGCGGTGCATTTAACTTAGAAAAAGAAAAAACACTCTGCACTCCTATCGATTACACTCTAACAACACCATTTAGTTCAAATTCATTTTGTTTTAAATGGTACGAGAACGATTCGCTTACCGCATTAACTACCAACAACATACAAATAAAACACAAAGGAATTTATTCCATTGAAATCATAGACAAAACCGAAGATTGTCCCAATCGTAGTGCGTCAATAAACATACAAGAAAAAGAGACTGATTACGACAAACTATACACTTCATTCTGTGGAAAAGAAATCACTTATAAAGTTATTGGCGACGGGAAATTCACCTGGTACAACAAAGAAAACGGCTATAAAATTGGCGAAGGATCAACTTTTACCATAGACAAAAGCCGTTGCGAACAAATCATAGCCGATAGCATTTATCAAGTTTGGGTTGAATACAACAACAATTGCCAAGCAATGCCAATACAAAGCATACAGAAATGCGACTGCGACATTAAAGCACCGCAAACATTTGATTATGAGTCGTGTTACAATAGAGAAACAGCTGTGCAAGCTATCGGTGACAGCATAGTTTGGTATGCCGACAGTCTTTTAAAATATCCATTACAACTCTATAGCCCATTTAAACAAAACTATAATAGACAAGGATTTTTCAGCATATATGCGACACAAATAAAGAACAACTGCGAAAGTGAGGCTTCTAAAACCAATGTACTTCTATCCTATTGCGACCCATGGTATCGTATTTCTGGAACTGTTTTTGGCACATACAACAATCCTGTAGAAAATGTAACTGTTTACTTCGTAAGTGATGAAAAAGCCATAGATTCGTGCATAACCGACAGCAACGGAGAATTCTCAATGCTGTCGCAGCAATGCGTAGGCACAATTATAGCTAAAGCACCTTCGTCAGCATATTCCGACACTTGGGCAGGAAACAAAGAAAACCCAAATGACGCATATCAATTTATTGTTGATGCCGACATACAACACATAACAATAACGCTCATTTCTACAGCAACAGACATTGCAGAAATACGCAAGTCAATTCTAACAAACGCAATAAAAATCAGCCAATATTCACTAAATGGAACATTAGAAAAGACAATAAACGGAGAAGAAAATTGTATCTTTCTACCATCTTATTCAACAGCGAAAATACTTGTAATTCAATACAATAACGGAACAAGAAAAACATACCTGCTACCGCCAACAAAATAAGTGTTAAGAAAAATCGTACATTTGCATAAAATTTACCGTTATGAAGTTCGAAGATTACCATATTAGTCAAAAAATAAAACAAAGTCTTGCAGAAATGAATTTCCGAAGACCTACGGACATACAATTCAAAGCAATCACACCTATTTTGAAAGGCAACGATGTTTTAGCTATTGCACAAACAGGTACAGGAAAAACTGCAGCCTTTGCCATTCCTGCATTGGAATTAATTAGCAGAGACCATTCCCAGAGAAAAAATTTAGAGAACATCCATACCATTGTAATGGAACCAACAAGAGAATTGGTAATACAAATAGCAGAAGTATTCCGTTCCATAGGAAAATATTTAGACTTAACCGTATTAGGATTATTTGGCGGTGTTGAACAAGACCCACAAATAGCACGCCTAAAACACGGCGTAGATGTATTGGTTTGTACACCAGGTCGTTTATTCGATTTAGTAAGCCAAGGACATGTAGATTTAAGTCAGATAAAACTATTAGTTCTTGACGAAGCAGACCAAATGCTTGACCTTGGATTTATTAACGATATACGCCAATTAATCAAGCACTTACCAAAATATAGACAAACACTATTCTTCTCTGCGACGATAGACAAAGACATAAAAGAATTAGCCTATTCGCTCGTTTCAAAACCGGTAAAAATCGAAATTTCGCCAAAAGATCCTGTTTCGAAACACGTTGACCATTATGTTTCGTATATAGAAATGGACGACAAGCGATTTTTCTTGGAACGCTTGCTTAAAGAGAATCCAGAAGACAAAGTATTAGTATTTGTTCGCACGAAAGTAAGAGCCGAACGCGTGAAAAACGCAATGGAGCGAGTAGATATCAAATGTGAGACAATCCACGGAGGAAAAACACAACAAGATCGAAACAAAGTTATGGCAGACTTCCGTAATGGGACACTAAAAGTGTTAATTGCCACTGATGTTTCTGCCCGTGGTATAGATATTCCAAACATTGAGCTTGTCATTAACTACGACCTACCCGAGCAAGCTGAAAATTATGTACATCGTGTTGGTAGAACTGGCCGTGGAGATAAATTCGGTAAATCCATTTCATTTTGTAGCGAAGGAGAAAAGCCATTGTTACAAGAAATTGAGACATACCTTACCAAGCCAATCAATGAATTAACCATAGACAAAGGCACATACAAGGAAACCATAAAAATGACGACAGACCATACCCAAGAAGATCTTAAATCAATTTTGGCAGAAGTTGAAGCAATAGATGAATTCAACAGAAAAAAAGCAAAAAAGACAAAAGCGAATAAGAAATAAATTGTTTCGGTGCCTTCGACAAGCTCAGGCACCTTTTTCTTACTGTCATTAAACTTGTTCTTTCGGTCGTTGAGCCTGTCGAAACGACCACCATACCCATCACAATATTTGCTTGAACATATCCTCTACACTATCAGCCTTATACACGCGCCCTTGCTGAATATCCTCCAAAGCTTCATCTAAACCAGATTGGGAATTTTGTTTTTTTATTAACCGCAATAGTTTCTCTAAAACTTGAACGTTCTCTGTTGCGTTTACAGCCTCTACTATTTGTAACTTTAACTGTTGGGCTGTATTTCCATAAGTTGCAGCCGGCTCTTTTATTTTTTTCATCATATTGAATATTTGGTTGTACAAATATATAGAATTTTCATAAAACAAAACCCGCAGAACCTGAAATGGATTCTGCGGGTTGAAAGAATAAAAAAATCTTATTGAATTGAAACGCTAAATGTTTTTCCATCTATAAGAAGGAAATAAACCCCTGCCTTTAAATTCTTATTTGTAATTTTCTTACCTTGAATATCTATCACATACGGAACGATAGATCCATCTACATATATTTGATTATTAACCACTTGAATATCGACAAAATCTAAAACATCTGAGATAGAAGTACCTACACCACCCGCAGAAGAGCCTCCTGTTCCATCTTCATTTTTTGTTGTGAACGAACCTGTATATTCTTTTAGCACCGATTTACTTTTATCCAATGCCTTAAAAGAATAGCCATAGTCTGTTGCAGCCGAAAGACCTGTAACCGTGAACTGATAGCCTTCTACGGATGCCTTGAGCGTATTGCCACTAAAATCTATGTTCGACAACTGCCCTTGACTGTTGAACGTAAGCGTGCAGAATGTTACGCCATTGTTTTGGATTGTAAGCGTATAGGAATTTGCCGAAGCATTTGTTGGCATTGAGAACACCGCCTCGTTGATTTCTGGTTCCACTACAACCTCGTCTTTTGGCAACTCTGTTGATTCGGCAGAAATACATTCTATGTGTTTAAAGTTTCCCCATATAGGATGAATATCGTAAGCCTCGAAATTATCGCACGGAATTGTTAAATACCCATTGTAATTGCTGAATGATGAGGCATCTACTTCTGGAGGATTTACTGCAAAACAAGTGATTTTTGAAAGTGCAGAACAACCAGCAAAAGCATTTTCGCCTATTGAGGTTACATTTTCTCCTATAATAACACTTTTCAAATTTGTACAACCAGAAAAAGCATTCTGTAAAATTTCTGTTACTAAATATTTCTCTTTGTTATGTTCAACATATTCAGGAAGAACAATATTTTCTTCGTCAATAATAGATGTTGTTGTTGTTGTTGCTGGCTGAACCTCTATCGTTAACTCATCTAGTTTTTCATCAAAAGAGATTAGTTTAAATGGTATACCTACACCTAATTTCACATTTTCTAAATAAAAAAAATCACCAATATGTAGAAATATACTTGTTTCAGTGCCACCATTGAATGTTGTCTTAGATGCCTGAGCTTTTACTATTTCATTTTCTACCTCTGTACCTGATGTCATGCTGAAATAACCATCGCAAATATTAAAACCAAACAGAACTTTTGTAGCATTGCCACCCAACTGAGTTTTTGTCTGAACTCCTTTATCACTCGTGAAAAAGGAACCGTAACTTGATCTGGCACCTCCCAAAATAAAAGTTGTCCCTATATCATATCCATGACTTAGAATATTAACTTTACCAGCTACAGCAGTAGTTTTAGTAGATGAATTAAAAGTATAAAATAATTCTTGACTAAATAAAGTATTAGCCAATATTATCATAATTATAACATTAAATATTTTTTTCATAGCTTAATTCTTTTGTAATTTTAAAAATTCATTTAATTTTTCATTTAACTCCTTTAATCTCGGTTCAAGAAAAGAAATATTTTTTATGTAGTAGTCCTTTATGCCTTGAACACTTTGATTCTCAACCTCCGTTTCTCTTAAACTTGTTACAGAACGATTTGAGTTGGGATTGTACAATAGTGCACCAACCAACAAGAGTGAAAGATCTAAGCATCTGTGTAAAGGAAGTTCCTCACTTTGTCTGCTATATCCACAATCTGTATATCGCCAAACCTTTAATGATATATCACTATGATTATATTGGGCTTTTCCTATTGATAAAGCAACGGCATCAGTGTCGGGAGCGTACTGAGCATCAATTTCTTTATAAAATGCTACCTCCACAATTGGCTTATGTTTTAAATTAGTTGGTGCATGATTTATATCGTTTTGCATTTATCTTATTTTATTACATTTCGCCTACTTCTTTATTTCGACTTTTCGGCAAGCGTCGCAGTACCGTTTTTTTTTTTTACATACGCACATAAAAAAAGCGTAGGTACTTGTTTAATTGTATCATTCGGATTCTTGAGGTTCTCGACTACCTTGTCTTACCAAAATCAACAGACAAATACCCACGCCAAACGACGTGAGCATTTTCTACTTTCATTCTTGGTAAGACTAAAATTGAAATTGTCGAGATTTCAAAGAATCCAAGATTCAGCAAAAAACGCTTTTTCTACCACCAAAGTGGCTATTTTATATATGTGCGTACAATTACGCGTTTACTTCATAGGCAATTAAATTTAAGGTTACTATTCAATAATTATGCGATTAGAACTTAATCATATTCTATTTTGTCGGGGTTACCTGACTCGAACAGGCGACCTCTGCGTCCCGAACGCAGCGCGCTACCAACTGCGCTAAACCCCGTTTTGTAGAGATACATTTTTCGTATCTCTACCATACAATATTTCTACAAATGTAATTCTTTTAAGAAATTATACAACAAACGAACACCAAAACCTGTCGCTCCTACACCTTTATACGACCATTTCGTCTTGAAATATGCAGAACCGGCTATATCTAAATGTATCCATGGCTTATCTGCAACAAAACATTCCAAGAATTTCGCCGCAGAAATCGCTCCACCATACTGTCCGCCTGTATTTTTCATATCCGCCATATTCGATTTAATCAATTCATCGTACATTTTCCATAACGGGAAACGAACCACAGGCTCCCATTCCGCTTGACCAACGTATTCAAGGTTATTGTTCACTTCTTCATCATCAACATTGCTAAAATACACAGCGGCATGTTCGGCCACAGCCATATTGGCTGCGCCTGTAAGCGTTGCAACGTCTATCAACAATTTTGGATTCAATGTAGTTCCATAACTCAAAGCATCAGCAAGTATCAAACGACCTTCGGCATCGGCATTGAGAATTTCTACCGTTTTACCATTATGCATAGTTAAAATATCGCCTAACGCCATGGCATTTTCTCCTGGACGATTGTCTGTCAATGGAATTAAAGCTTCGATATGCATAGGAAGTTTTGATTCTGCAACAATTTTCATCACGCCCAAAACTGTTGCCGCACCACTCATATCCGACTTCATCGTTTCCATATATTGGTTTGGCTTCAAACTCAAGCCACCGGCATCGAACACGATACCTTTACCAACCAAAACAACCGGTTGTGAATCATCGTGGTTTGGATTCCAAACAATATGAACAAAATATGGAGGCAACACACTACCCTTGTTCACACCTAACAAACCACCCATTTTTTGTTCTTCTATCCATTGTTTATCATGAACATACACAACAGCATCGGTACCCTTTAATGCCTCCACTGCTTGTTGAGCAAAATATTCGGCTGTACATACATTATTTGGTTCGTTGATTAAATCTTTGGTAAGAAATACGCCTTGCAAAATCGTATTTAGTTCATCTATCATTTGAGAATCCACATTGCAAGCAACAACTTTTTCAAAAGCCTTTCCCTGTAATTTCTCCGAATATTTTCCAAATGAATATTGACTTATGCAAAATCCTTGCATAAACACTCTAACTAAATCAGACTCTCCTATTGTATTGACTATCAATACTTCTTTCGTATTACCACTTTTAGAAGCATTAAACACATCGCATCCCATTTTACGAACCGATTCGCCATATTCATCTATACTAAGTTGTGGCTTATTTTCATTATTAAGGATCACAAAATAACTTACATGATCAACACTTTCAACCCAAAAGTAATCGGATTTAAAATTTTGCGATTTTGCATCAAGCATTTGCGATTCAAACTCTGTAAGATTACAGTTTTTGGCATCTGCCATTGAAGCAAGCAAATAAATTCTTGTTTTGTAATTTTCAACCGAAGCGGTAGAATTTGCTATTATTTCCATACATTTAATTTTTTTCAGTTGTTTTCATTATTTTTTCAATATTAAGACTTCGTGCCGAAGCGTCAAAAATATCCTTATATATTCCACCCTGACGATAAACATCATCTGGCGAACCAGATTGTTCCACACAACCATCACGTAAAGCATAAATCATTTCAGAATCAATGATTTGCGAAATTGAGTGAGAAATTATTACAACCGTACGATTTTGTTTAATTGCATCGATGGCATTTTTTATTTGTTCTGTCGCAATTGCGTCCAAACTCGCTGTAGGTTCATCAAGGAAAATTATCGGTGGATTCTTTAGAAACATTCGAGCAATGGCAATCCGTTGTTGTTGTCCGCCCGACAATTCGTTCGCATTAGTTTTAAATCCATTCGGCAATTTTTCAACGACATCATATATATATGCTTTTTTTGCCGCCTCACAAACGTCTTCAAATGTTGCATCAGGACGACCATACCGAATATTTTCCTCTATGGAACCATCGAAAATATGATTTTTCTGAAGCACCAAACCGATATTTTCACGCAAATACTGCGTATTCCATTTCCGGATATCAACACCGTCAACTTTAATAATACCACAATCCGGTTCATAGAATTTATCCAACAAATTCACAACCGTACTTTTACCCGCCCCCGACAAACCAACAAAAGCAGTAATTTTACCACATGGTATCTTCATATTTATATTGGTAAGCGCCTTGCAACCATTTGGATATGTAAAATCAACATTTGTAATTTCTATCTCACCACGAACAGTTTCCGGACGATAATTTCCTGTTTGTTCGCTACTGCCATCAGAATGCAGAATATCAAAATAACCTTCTGCATATATAAGAGCTTCATTCACATCATCGTAGATACGATGCAATTGTCGAATCGGCGCCGTAACGTTCGCAAAAAGCATAACGTGATACATAATCTTTCCAATAGTCATTCCTGGATAATCAATAAGAACAAGATATGAAGTCAAAATAATGATTAAAACTGTACCGATCTGCTCTACAAATGTTTTCAAACCATCATACAAGAAACTATATTTTCTCGTATTTAATTGATTATCGGTAAGTTCCTTTATGATTCCCGTTTGTTTTTTATACTCAATTTCCTCACGATTGAACGATTTTATGACCTGAATATTCTGCAAAATATTCATAATCCCATTACTTTTCGCCTCACGATAATTACGCATATTCGTGCGCCAATTCTTCAACTTACCAGCTTGTAAATATGTGATATAAAAATAAATAGGTACTATCAACAATGCTGTCAGCCCTACATAGAAATTTGCAATAAACATCAGCACCAAAGCAAAAACAGC
This sequence comes from Bacteroidales bacterium, assembly GCA_045615765.1. GTDB lineage: Bacteria > Bacteroidota > Bacteroidia > Bacteroidales > UBA1715 > UBA1715. The sequence goes on along the minus strand of JAZLFM010000027.1, from coordinate 58,707 downwards.
ACTTGTTCCCAAAGGCAAAATGTCGATAAAGAAATTGCGAACTGTCATTGTTATAAAGTCCACACCTCTATCTATACGAGTCTGAACTTTCCCCGGTTTATTTTCGTCGCAAGTAAAAAAAGCGACTTTAAAAGATAAAACCTTTTCTATAACAGCAGCTGCTAAATCCTGAGATATCAGCACTTTAATTCGTTCTCCATAGTACTTTTGAACAAAATTTATAAGAAGAACAAGCAATTCTTTACCAAGTAAAATCACAGAAATTATCACCAAAACCCGAACCGCTTCAGACCATTCGAACGAACCAACGTGAAGCAATTCATTAACCTTATCAACAGTTTTGTCAAGCACAACAGCATTCACCTGCGCCGCCAACGAACCAATAAATGTCATGGTTAATGTTAAAAGGACCAACCACTTATATGGTTTCACAAATGGTAATATGTTTACAAACAGTTGCTTAAGTGACATTGTAGTTTCCAAAAGGATTATTGTCAAAAATAACAAATTACATTGTCATTTATAATAAATTCAATACTTTTGTTTTAAACAGAATCAAATGAATTTGAATATTCACAATCTATTCGACAAAGCACTCGATTTACAAGAACTTTCTATAGAAGAAGGTGCTTTCCTTTTTAGAAATGCAAGTTTGCCAGAACTGCAGTTTGTCGCTGATAAAATACGGAAACATTTCCGTCCTACAAATGTAGTTTCATGGATAATAGATCGCAACGTAAACATCACAAATGTGTGTGTGTCGGGTTGCAAATTCTGCAACTTCCATAAAACTGTAAATCAAGAAGGTACATACATCACAACACTAAGCGAATACGATCAAAAAACAGAAGAACTCGAACTCTTCGGCGGCGACCAATTGCTTATACAAGGCGGCATGCATCCGAAATTAGGTTTAGACTTCTACAAGCAACTTTTTTCCGACTTAAAACAACGCCATCCAAACATAAAACTACATGCATTAGGTCCTCCAGAAATAGCATATATAGCTAAACGTGAACACCTTTCTCCTCGAGAAGTTTTAGAACAATTACATGTAGCTGGATTAGATAGCCTGCCAGGTGCCGGAGCCGAAATACTCTGCGACCGAGTCCGCAAATACCTTTCTCCAGGTAAATGCGACAGCCAAACATGGTTAGACATAATGAAAGAAGCCCACAAAATGAAACTAACGACATCGGCAACAATGATGTACGGGCATATTGAAACCATAGAAGAACGTATGGAACATCTCGTAAGAATTCGACAAGTTCAATCCGAAAAGCCTGCCGATTCCGACGGTTTCACAGCATTTATTCCATGGCCATTCTATAGCAAAGGAACTGTTTTAGAAAAAATCACTGGAGACACATTTAATATACGCAAAGACGAATACATTCGTATGATTGCAATAAGTCGTATAATGTTGCCAAACATTCCACACATACAAGCGTCATGGTTAACTGTTGGTTTACCAACCGCACAAATTTGTCTATACGGCGGAGCCGACGATATGGGTTCTATTATGATAGAAGAAAATGTTGTATCACAAGCCGGTGCAAATTATTCTGTAAAGAAGAATGAATTGCCCGAAGCCATACGAGAAGCAGGATTCATTCCGAAACTACGAAATCAACATTACGATTTGTTAGAATAGCATGAATAACTACGATGCAAACACAAATGCAACGAAAAATTAACACCGTTTTAACATGACAAATGCCATAAATTTCGTATAATTGTACAAACAAAAATACTTTAGAATTATGGCGAAAAAAAATGAACGATTCACAAAAGCAGTTGACACTGAAATTTCATACGAAATTTTAGGTATTCTTCGCAAATCACCAAAGAAACCTATCAACTCAAAACAAATAGCCGTAAAGCTCGGTATAAACAATAAAAAAGGCATAGAATTAGTAGATAAGAAACTTGCATTTTTGTGTTCCAAAGGCGAAATTGAAGAATGCCAAAATGGTAAGTATAGAATGAAATCAAGTTTGGGAAGTATCATCGGCCGCGTTGACTTAACCCCATACGGAACCGCATACGTTGTAAGCGACCAACTTGAAGAAGATGTGTTCATTGCATCACCTAACTTAAATCATGCCTTAAACAACGATTTAGTAAAAGTTTCGCTATTTGCAAACCACGGACGCCGCTCCCGTTTAGAAGGAGAAGTTGTTGAAATTTTAGAGTTTGGAAAACGAGACTTTGTCGGCATAGTAGAACGTAATTCAAAATATGCATTTGTAATAGTTGACAAACGTTATATTCCATACGATATATTTGTATCGAACGAAGATGCAATGGATGCCAAGAATGGTCAAAAAGTAGTTGTTTCCATTACCGATTGGCCTAAAAAAGCAAAAAATCCTATCGGGAAAATCGTAAAAGTTTTAGGCGATGTTGGCGACAACGAGACAGAAATGCACGCCATACTTGAAGAATTTGACTTGCCATACCATTTCACAAAAGAATTGGAAGACGAAGCAAATTCCCTACCCGACATCATTCCTGATTCTGAAATCAGAAGTCGTCGAGACATGCGCGATGTAACAACATTCACTATAGACCCAGCCGACGCAAAGGATTTTGACGATGCTTTGTCTATAGAATTTTTAGATGATGAAACATATCAAATTGGCGTTCACATCGCAGACGTTACATATTATGTACGACCAAACACAAAACTTGAAGCAGAGGCTCAAAAACGTGGAACTTCAGTTTATTTAGTTGACCGTGTTGTTCCTATGCTTCCAGAGAAACTTTCTAATAATGTATGTTCTCTTCGTCCAGATGAAGACAAATTGACATTCTCAGCTGTTTTCACAATGGACAAAGATGCAAAAGTGCTAAAACAATGGTTTGGACGCACAGTCATCCGTTCCAACAGACGATTTGCATACGAAGAAGCTCAACAAGTTATAGAAACAGGCAAAGGCGATCTTGTAAAAGAAATCACAACAATGGATGCCCTTGCAAAGAAAATGCGAGCAGACCGTTACGAAAAAGGTGCCATTTCGTTTGACCGTAGAGAAGTAAAATTCCATTTGGACAACAACGGACACCCTACCGGCGTATATTTCAAGGAATCCAAAGATGCAAACAAATTGATTGAGGAATTTATGCTTTTGGCAAACAAGAAAGTTGCCGAATTTGTTGGTAAGCAAAGTTCTGCTCCAACATTTGTATATCGTGTACACGACAATCCAGACGATATGAAATTGAAGGATTTCTCTAATTTCATAAAGAAATTTGGTTACAAGATTTCATTATCAGGCGGCGCAAAAACATCAAAATCAATCAACCAATTGTTGACAGACATAAAAGGCTCTGCTAAATGTGAAATCTTTGCAGGCTTGGCTGTACGTTCAATGGCAAAAGCAATTTACACTACCGAAAACATTGGCCACTACGGACTTGCTTTCGATTATTATTGCCACTTCACATCTCCAATCCGACGTTATCCAGATATGATGGTTCACCGCCTACTTGACCGTTATTTGAATAAAAAAGGAAGCGTTTCAGAAGAAGAATATGAAGATTACTGTAAACATGCATCGGCGCGCGAGCAACTTGCAGCTAATGCAGAACGAGCTTCTATCAAATACAAACAAGTTGAATGGATGAAAGACCATGTCGGCGAAATATTTGAAGGAACCGTTTCAAGCATAACCGAATGGGGATTCTACGTCGAACTTGACGGCAATCTTTGCGAAGGTATGGTTTCTATCCGCGATCTTGCAGATGACATGTATGTATTTGACGAAAGAAATTACTGTTTACGAGGAAAATATACAAACAAAGAATATACTTTGGGCGATAAAGTAACTGTAAAAATTGCCCGTGCCGACCTTGTTAAACGTCAATTAGACTTTGTATTAATTACCGAAGACGATCAAGAAAACGAAACAAAAGAATAATGGACAACAAAAAACAAATACTTCAAACAATTAGCGAACTTTCATCTCCAGAATCGTATAATCTTGTTTTTCACAAGTCGAACGGAACAGTTCCTATGCCATCGGTAAATGCATTGGCAAAAATTGTTGAAACCATACAAGAAATTATCTTTCCTGGATACTTCGGAAAAGACGTTGTAAGTAACGAAACCATAGAATTCTACACTGGTGTAAACGTAGACAAACTATTCTCTATGTTAAGCCAGCAAATCTACCGTGGTTACGTATTTGACGGAAACCAAGCATCAAGCGAAGAGCTACTTTCAAAAGCAGAAAGAACAGCAGTCGCATTCATACAAAGATTGCCACACATCCGCCACATGCTATCTATGGACATACAAGCGGCATACAATGGCGATCCTGCAGCAAAATCATACGGTGAAATCATTTTTTGCTATCCGGTAATAAAAACATTGCTTCATTACAGAACAGCACACGAATTATTATTATTAGATGTACCATTAATTCCAAGAATCATAACAGAAATGGCGCATTCAGCAACAGGAATCGACATACACCCTGCTGCACAAATCGGAGAATACTTTACAATAGACCACGGTACCGGTGTTGTAATTGGTGCGACATGTATAATAGGCAACCACGTACAATTATATCAAGGTGTTACTTTAGGAGCGAAAAATTTCCCATTAGACGAAAACGGAAATCCAATTAAAGGAATACCACGTCACCCTATCGTTGAAGACAACGTTGTGATTTACTCCAATGCCACTTTATTAGGTAGAATCACCATCGGAAAAGATTCTATTATTGGAGCAAACGTATGGGTTACCCACGACGTCGAGCCAAATTCAAAAGTATTGTACACACAACAAAAGAATTAACAAAAAAGAGCAGAAATCACTTCTGCTCTTTTTTGTTAACAATAGTTCATAAAAACCATACATTTTATCATTTCAAACGGTAAAAATTCTTACATTTGCACCAATTAAAGAAATAAATTTATTTTTCTCATTTTATGAATAATACAGAAAATCAAGTCCCAAGTGCTTCAGAAAAAGAATCGAAATCGATGTCTTCTGGAGGCGAAAAACTAGCTTGGGCCAGCGGAGGATTTGCAGAAAATCTTGCGATGAACGTATTCCCTTCATTAAGTTTTAACATTTTCCAAATTGGTATGGGTGTCAGCCCACTTGTAATTAGTATTGCAACCAGTGCGTCGAAATTTATTGAAGGTTTTTCCGATACATTTTTCGGAAACTTAAGTGATAACACTCGTTCAAAATGGGGACGTCGCCGTCCTTGGATTTTTGTGGGTGCATTCATTTTAGCTCTCACCTTTATTGCGATTTGGTTTACACCACGTACACAAGGTTCGTTCCAAACAATTTATTTCATTGCAATCGTATCATTATTTTACATTGTAATGGCAATTTGGCAAATGCCTTACGGAGCACTCGGTTTGGAATTGGAGGAAGATTATACCGAGCGAACTAAGTTGCAGACATATAAATCTGTATTCTCGTATGTAATTGGTATTCTTATTGGTTCAGCTTACCTACTTTGCCAAACAGACTTATTAAAAGGTGCTGGTGATGAAGTTGACGGAGCAAGAAACTTAGGTATTATCGTTGGTGTTCTTATCATTATCTTTGGTGTAATTCCTGCAATTTTCTGTAGAGAAAAGAACATGGAACGTACTCAATCACAAAAGAAAGACCCATTCTGGCCTTCATTGGTTGTTACATTCAAATCGAAACCATTCCTTTTGTTAATGGGTGCCCTTTTCTTCGTATATGTAGCATTGTTCTTCATGTTGCCTTTACTTGGTTACATTTCAATGTATCATGTATGTTCTGATGGTATGCACAACATCTTCAACTGGACATGGAGACATCCTTTCACATTCTCTTTCGAAGAATCATTCGTAACACATAAAGAATTAGCTGGTCACATTGGTGTTTACACTGCAATTCTTCAACCAGCAACACAAATTCTTATGGTTGTGATAGTTAACCGTATTGCAAAATACTTCGACAAACGTACCTTATTAATTATCGGTTCGTCAATTGCAATCATCGGTTATGTAACAAGTTGGTTCTTATTCACTCCTTCTGCTCCATTCTTGGCTGTATTCCCACCAGTAATCATCAACATGGGATTGGCAATGTGTTGGCCATTGATTGGTGCTTTCACAGCAGATATTTGCGACTACGATGAATATGAACACGGAAGCCGTCGTGAAGGTATGTTTACTGCAGTTTCTGGTTTCCTAATCAAATTAGCAATTGCTTTAGTATCTATCATCGCTGGTTATGTACTTATTTTGGCAGGTATCGATGGTGCAAACCCTATCATTTCAGTTGAAAAATTGGATTTAGTACGTGAAATGTACGCTATCATCCCTACAGTGGCAATGTTCTTAACTATCGTATTGATTTTGAAATACCCATTGTCAAAAGCAAAAGTTCAAGAAATTCAAGAAGAATTACACAGAAGATCTGCTGCTAAAACTGCAGAAGCTGCTGAATAATAAATAATGAAGTATGAAAAAAGTAATTTTAATAGCTTCTTCCCTAGCATTCTTTTTTGCTTGTAGCGAAGAAAAACAAGAAGCAACATATTCACGTTGTCCACAAGCTTCTGCTGACGATGTTGTAAACACTGTTGCCGATGTTGAAGGTAATACATATAAAGTAGTAAAAATTGGTGAAAACGAATGGTTTACATCAAACTTAAAAACTACTAAACTAAATGACGGTAGCGACATTGCTGTAGTTGCAGACAACGAACAATGGGCTAATACAACAGAAGCTGCTTGTGCAACCTACAACAATGCAGAAGATGCTGAAATGGTTTACAACTATGCTGCTGTAAAAACAGAAAAACTTTGTCCAGAAGGTTGGACAGTTCCTACTGAAAACGAATGGTTGCAATTAGCAGCGACATACGCTTCTGTAGAAAACGCTGAAGGTTGGGATCAAGTTCCTACTACAATTGGTTGGGACAGCACTAACTTCTCTGCATCAGCAGCTGGTTTCCGCGAAAAGAACGGTAACTTCTACGAAGAAGGAAACCTTGGTTTGTGGTGGACAAGCACAGACCACAACGAAGCAAATGCTATGTATGTTTATATGAGAAACATTGGTAGCGAAAAAGCTAAATATGTTGGTCTTACTAAGAGCCACATCGGCAGAACAAAAGGTTTGAGCGTTCGTTGCGTTCGTAAATACGATGCGTCTAACACATACGCAAAACCTGCACCAACATGCCCTGTAGGTGAAACTGACGGTGTTTCTGGTGCTACTAAAACAGAAGTTGACACAACCTTAAAAGAGTTAGTAGAAACAAAAATTATAGAAAAAGTAGAAGAATCTAAATAACATCTACTCTACTATTCAATAAAAAAGCGGTTCAAACGAACCGCTTTTTTTGTTTATAACTATTCATTGTTTCGTGCATAACAATAAAACAAAACCTTCTTTTGTTGTTACATTTGCCATATTAAAACTAATGATTATGAAACGATTGTTTACTCTCCCACTCGTGTTATGTTGCTACTGCGCAGCACTTGCTACTACTATAGAAAAAGACAACATATTTTATAGGATCGACGAAGATTCCGAGACAGCAAGTGTAATAGAAACTAGCACAAATTCATATTCTGGCGATATAGTAATTCCTTCTACAATTATATATGAAGAAAAAGAATACATTGTAACAGAAATTGACAATAATGCATTTGCATCTTGCAGAGTAACAAGCGTAATACTACCTGAAACCATAACAAAAATAAATAGCAGAGCTTTTTTCGATTGTTCAAGACTACAAAATCTGACCATTCCTTCATCTGTAACCATCATAGGATCTGAAGCTTTTCGTGATTGTATAAAATTAAATTCTATCACACTCCCTGAAGGATTAAAAAAAATAGAAACCTGTGCATTTATGGCCTGTGAGGCACTAAGAGCAATTGAAATACCAGAAAGTGTAACATCCATAGAAGAATCTATTTTTTGGGAATGCACAAAACTTGCTAATGTAACTATCAAAACAAAATCATTAACCACAATACCAAAATATCTTTTTTATCTATGTAGCAACCTTACATCCATTACTATTCCAGAAGGTGTGAAATATATAGAAGATAACGCTTTTTATAGTTGTACTAATCTAAAAGAAGTTGCTTTACCTGAAGGTTTACTCGAAATTGGAACAAACTGTTTTTCTTTTTGTACACAATTATCCCAAATAAACATTCCAAACACACTTATATATATTGGAATCAAAGCATTTGAATTTTCGGCAATAAGCAATTTTGTAATTCCAGATGGAATTACCGAAATAAATAAAGAAACTTTTTCAAATTGTACTAAACTTGTTTCAATTTCAATACCAAAAAATATTACCGAAATTGGCAATAATGCATTCACAAATTGTACACAACTACAATCTATAGATATACCAGAAGGTGTAGAAATAATACCACAAGAAGCATTTTTATACTGCGAAAGTCTTTCTAATATAACATTACCAAGTACAATCAAAGAAATTGAAGCCGATGCATTCCGTTCATGTACATCATTACAAACAATTCTATTACCAAATGGATTAACAACAATTGGGAAAGAAGCATTTTCCGATTGTGCAAACTTACAACAAATACATATACCAGAAACGGTAACAGAAATCGGCAACAATGCCTTCTCGCAATGCCAATTAAAGAATTTCACATTACCAAAGACCGTTACAACTATTGGTAGTGCTATTTTAGAAAACACATATAGTTTAGAAGAAATCACTATCCTAAATGAAAATCCTATAAATCTAACAAGTGACGCATTTTATTCTGTCAATAAAGAAATACCCGTCTATATTCCATGCGGTTCTTTAGAATCGTACACATCACAAGAATATTGGAAAGAATTCACAAATTACATTGAATGCAATTCTGTTTTTCGTGCTATTTGTGATGAAGAGCGTGGATATATTGAAAAAGACGGAAGTTTTTGTTCAGAATTTTCTATTACAGCAACCGCATACGATGGTTACCTATTTACTGGTTGGAGTGACGGAAACACCGACAACCCTCGTTTTATTACGTTAACAGAAGATACACTTATTCTTGAAGCTATTTTTGCCGAAATATTCTATATAGAACCATCATACGAACTTCCTAATTGTGAATCAGCAGATGGGGCAATCACAATTGAAATACACGGAGGACTTCCTCCCTATTCAATTATATGGGAAGATGGCAGTACAGAGAAAACACTAAAAAATATAACATACGGCACACATAGCATTAGCATTACAGATGCACTTGGTATATTGCTACAAGATACTTTATATCTACCAAGAAAAGAGTTATGGGAACTTGAGCCAGAAATCAGTTTAGTAACCGTAAGCCAGGAAACTGCTCCTGCAAACTTAATTGTTTGGAAAAAAGAGCCTTCCGATGTCTTAGACTTCTATACAATTTATCGTGAAACTGCCATAAAAGACCAATATGAAGCTATAGACACTGTTTCATATAACGAAACAAGCATTTATGTAGATGAATCAGCAAATAGCCTACAAAAATCATATAGATATAAACTAACGGTAACTGACGCTTGTGGCTTTGAATCAGAATTAAGCAACCATCACAAAACTATACACCTACAGAAAAATGTTGGTATCGGAGGCGAAGTCAATCTTTCATGGGACGGCTACGAAGGTGTTGAATTTTCTACTTACTCTATCTTTAGAGTAACAACTGACACCGTAGAAGAAATAGACAAAGTAACTGCATCATCATGGACCTATACTGATTTGCAACCTGTAGAAGGAACACTATCATACTATGTTGGTATAGTCCTACCAGAAGTTGTTGACGCCAACGATCCACTAACAAAAGCAGAAAGCGGTCCTTTCAGCTTAGCAATCAGTAACATTGCAGAATTGGAAAATAATCTAGCTATTAACTCTTTGAAGAACAATGCAATTGTTTATAGTAAAGACAAGACTATTTTTATTCAAAACTGCGAAAATCTGCCTATTAGTATTTATACAGCTGACGGAAAATTACAATACAGAGCAAAAGGTAACACATCATATTCTATCCCTGTTGAGAAATATGCAAGCTATATAGTTGTTGTTGGTAATAAAACGAACAAAATATTAGTAGCAGAATAAACAAAAACAACTATAAAAAAAGCGGTTCGTTTGAACCGCTTTTTTATTTCATCAATTTATCTATTACTTTTTTGTGATTATCCTTGACTTTCTGTGCAATATCAAGAATTTCTTCATCAATATCCTTTGTTATACTCTTTATAGACTTTTTTTGCTTTGGCACAATACAATTCAACGATTGTTTCTGAATTGTGAAAGTAATGTCATTTGCCATCATTCGCGGTTCTCCATCCAAATGAAGTAAGCGAGGCACTGTATTCACAATGGTAAACTCTTCTAAATGAAGCGTTTCCACATGACGAGAATTATTAAACTGATTAACGAACAAACGAAATGTAATAGGAATTACATCAAAAACAGGCATTTCCTTTACCAATACTAATTCAAATTTCCCATCAGTAATATCTGCTTCAGGAGCAATAACAGCATTCAATCCATATTGATTCGAATTGCACACACTAGCAATAAAAAAAGACTTCTCTACTTCCTTACCATCTATCTTAAAACGACATTTTTGTAATGGATAATTTAGATATTCTTCAACGATAAGTTTGACATAATTCAAACCACCACGTTCTTCCGAACAACTTTTATCGTACACATCACCAATTTTCGCATCAAAACCAAAACCAGCGACATTCACGAAATATTCGTTATTACAAAGAACTGTATCGATAGACTTCTTTTCGCCATTAGCAATAACTTGTATAGCTCGTTTTACTGTTGATGGAATACCAAAGAAACGGGCAAAACCATTTCCTGATCCCATAGGTATCACAGCTAAAGCAGACTTCGAATGGATAACCGATTGAGCAACCTCGTGAATAGTACCATCTCCACCAACAGCAACAATAATATCATAACCCTTTTCTACTCCTATACGAGAAAGTTCCAAAGCATGACCTGCATAACGAGTATATACAAAATCTACTTGAAATAGCGAAGAATCAAGCACTTCTTGTGCAATATCTTCGATTTTCTTATTACGAACCTTACCAGAATGTGGATTTACAACAAATAAAACTGTCGTCATATATTAATCTTGATCTACTGTTCTACCCGGATATACACTCAATGCTTTTTTCAAACAAACAACAGCTTTTTTAAGCTTGTCCATTTCAAGAATGTATGCAATACGAGCTTGACGGATACCCATTTTTTTACCAGTATAGAAACCTGTACCTGGAGCAAGCATAACCGTAGCACCTTCATACTCAAACTCTTCCAATAACCAACGACTGAATTTATCAACATCATCAACAGGTAATTCTACCATCGAATAGAATGCCCCATCAGGCATTGGTGTATGTACGCCCTTTATTTCATTTAATGCAGGAATAATATAGTCACGACGAGCCTTATATTCTTCCGCCGATTTATTTAAAAATTCTTGTGGAGTATCTAACAACGATTCTGCTATTAATTGTCCCATAGAAGGCGGACTCAAACGAGCCTGTGCAAATTTCATAGAAGTTGCAATAACATCTTTATTACGAGTAATCAATGCGCCAATACGAATACCACAAACATTATATCTTTTTGAAAATGAATCAATTAAAATTGTATTTTCTTCTATACCTTTTAGATTCATCACCGAATAATGTTCACTATCGTAACAGAAATCACGATACACCTCGTCACAGACTAAGAATAAATCATATTTGCGAACAAGATTTCGTATATGAGATAACTCTTTTTGAGAATACACATGTCCTGTCGGATTATTCGGATTACAAAGCATTATAGCTTTTGTTTGCGGTGTTAAAGCATCCTCAAAATCCTCAATTGAAGGCAATGCAAAATTGTTCTCTATGGAAGAACGAACAGGTATCATTCTGGCACCTGTCTCAGTCGTAAAACCATAATAGTTAGCATAATATGGTTCAGGAACAATCACTTCATCGGCATAATTTAAAATGCTATAATAGGCAAAACAAATAGCTTCGGAACCACCTGTAGTGATAAGAATATCGTCACAAGAAATATCTATTCCAATTCCTTTATAATAATCGGCTAACTTCTGTCTTAATGATAAATTTCCAGCAGAATGTGAATACGGAATATATTTTCCTGTATAATTATGCATAGCTTGTTCCGCCAAATCAGGAGTCAACAAATCCGGTTGACCAATATTTAAGTGAAGTACTTCTACTCCACGGCGTTTTGCTTCATCAGCGTATGGAACCAATCTACGAATTGGCGATGCTGGCATTAACAAACCTCTTTCTGATATACTTGGCATAACATTTTTATTATTCTTCCATGCTTTCTTCTGGCATAGAATCTATATTAGTATTAACTTTATTTCTTCCTAAAATTTCTTTATGAGGATTCGGTGTCACAAACCCTTTGATAACAAGCAATAAAGCACTGTTATCCGCATTTGAGAAGACCGTTATTCCCTTTTCAAATTCACCACTTCGCCGTGTATCATACGAAACAGTAATAACTCCTTTATCTCCAGGAGCAACAGGCGTCTTCGACCATTGAGGAATCGTACAACCACAAGTGCTTTGAACTTCATTTATTTGTAGCGTATCAGTTCCCGTATTTGTAAAAATAAAATCAAACGATGCAGGTTCACCAAAAATTACTTTTCCAAAATCATGCACACCTGTTTTAAATTCAATATGAGCCTTTGTAGCACGTTTTTGTAAGTACTTTGTCTTCGAACACGAACAAAGTAACAGCAAGGAAATTATAACAAAAGAAACTAAACGCTTCATATCGACACAAAATTAACGAACTGACGCTATAAAATTAGTCAAATCAATAAAATCGGCAACAGATAATTGTTCCGGACGCAAAAGTCCTATTTTTTCTTCTAATTTTTGACCATTCAGAAGATTTTTTAAAGAATTATTCAAAGTTTTACGTCTTTGATTGAAGCTTGTCTTTACAACTTCAAAGAAAAGTTTCTCGTCGCAAGGCAAAGAATAATCTTCTTTACGAACCAAAGAAATAACCCCCGACTTAACCTTTGGTGGCGGATTAAATTCATTTTCGTCCACTGTAAAGTGATATTTCGTTTCGTAAAACGCTTGAACTAAAACCGATAAAATTCCATATTCTTTAGAACCAGCCGGCGAACAAATCCTACGAGCCACTTCTCGCTGAAACATTCCAGCCATTGCAGGAACTAAATCACGATGTTCAATAACTTTAAAAACAATTTGACTAGATATATTGTATGGATAGTTTCCCATCACCATAAATGGTTCTCCACCAAAAAACTGTTCCACCGGTAATTTCAGGAAATCACCTTGAATACATTGTGAAGCCGGAATTATTTGATTTGCAAGCAAATAATCAATAGACTCCTCGTCTATTTCTATCACTTTTGTATATATTGGTTTTTCAAGCAAATGTTGGGTTAATATTCCCATTCCGGGACCTATTTCTATACAATTATTACAAAGAAGTGGCAAAGTATCAGCAATACTTTTTGCCGTAGCACTACTTCTCAAGAAATGCTGACCAAGATTTTTCTTTGCACGAACCGGAGAACCCATTACTTTCTAGCAACAAACGTAACACACTGACGATTTAACAACTCACCAGCCTCATTTTTTATTTCAAAAATAGCCTGATCATCAGATATATCCTCACGGAAAACAGATACTGTTTCTCCATAACGACATTCCTTTATAAAATTGATTTCCAAACCAGCAACTTGTTTTGTTTTATGTTCATCTAAAGCAATTGCATCCAATACCCATAAAGCATAACGGAAACTTGTCGTGTGCATATTACAATCCAAATCACTGAAAACTACCGTATGTTTACTTACCAATTGTGGATTACCAATTGCTTTCAATTTTTCAGGAGCACGCAATACCGACTTTTCATCGACAATAAATTTCTCAGAGAAATCAGGCATTTTTTCCATAATATTCACAGGACGACGAGTTTCATAATCCACCAAAGCGAATATTGTAGTGATATCAACTAAATGATTTCCAGCAGCATCCTTAAAAGTGCAATTACGTTGCGTAGTAATTCTCGTACAATCTTCCACCCAAGTTTCAACAGTCACATTATCCTGATCGTGTGGGAATGTATTTACTTTTATATAGGTACGTAAAGTAACCCAAGTCAAGCCACGACTTAGCAACGATTCTACGCCAAATCCTTTACTACGAGAATCAACATTCGCCGCAGTCATAAAAATATTTCCTATAGAATATACAGTGGAATCAAAAGAGAAATCCACATCATTGCTTTCTATAACCCTTTGTATTGTAGTTTTCATATTGTAGATAATTACACACAAATATAACAAAAGCACATAAACAAACTATATTCAAAATAGATAAACTACTAATATAGAAATACAAGACATAAAAAAAGCGCCATAGAAAAACTATGGCGCTTTCAATTATAATCAGAATGGATTATTTTTCTTCCATTTTAGATTTTAAATCTGCTAAAGCTGCAACATCACCAAGAGTTGTTTTTTCCAAGTTGTTTGCAACTTGTTTCATTGCATTCTTAGTAGATTTTGCTTTTGCTTGTTTTTCGCTTTCTTCAGCTGCTTTTTGTTCATCTTTGAATGTTCTTGTATGAGAAACAAAGATTTTCTTAGCATCTTTAGAGAACTCAGTAACTTTGAAGTTCAATTTTTCATCAGCTTTTGCAGTTGTTCCATCTTCTTTTTCGATGTGGCTGATTACTGAAACAGCTTCAACACCATAAGGAAGAGAAACAGTTACGTTCTTATCGTTGATTTCAACAATTGTACCTTCATGAACTGAACCTACGCTGAAAATTGTTTCGAAAACATCCCATGGATTTTCTTCCAATTGTTTGTGACCTAAGCTCAAACGACGGTTATCTTTATCAACTTCAAGAACTTTAACTTCGATTTCTGCACCTAGAGAAGTAAATTCTTGTGGGTGTTTGATTTTCTTAGTCCAAGAAAGATCAGAGATGTGGATCAAACCATCTACACCTTCTTCAATTTCTACGAAAATACCAAAGTTTGTGAAGTTTTTAACAACAGCTTTGTGTTGAGTTCCAACAGCATATTTAGTATCGATATTTTCCCATGGATCTGGATGAAGTTGTTTCATGCCCAAAGACATTTTTCTTTCTTCACGATCTAGAGTCAATACAACTGCTTCTACTTCGTCACCAACTTTCAAGAATTCTTGAGCTGAACGTAAGTGTTGAGACCAAGACATTTCTGAAACGTGGATAAGACCTTCGATACCAGGACCGATTTCAACGAAAGCACCGTAGTCAGCCATAACAACAACTTTACCTTTAACTTTGTCGCCAACTTTCAAGTTTTCGTCCAAAGCAGACCAAGGATGTGGAGTTAATTGTTTCAAACCTAAAGCGATACGTTTCTTTTCGTCATCGAAGTCAAGGATAACAACATTGATTTTTTCATCAAGTTTAACGATTTCTTCAGGATGAGTAATTCTACCCCAAGAAAGGTCTGTAATGTGGATAAGACCGTCAACACCACCAAGATCGATGAATACACCGTAAGTTGTAATGTTTTTAACTGTACCTTCAACAACTTGACCTTTTTCAAGTTTAGAAATGATTTCTTGTTTTTGAACTTCAAGTTCAGCTTCGATAAGAGCTTTGTGAGAAACAACAACGTTTTTGTATTCATTGTTGATCTTAACAACCTTGAATTCCATTGTTTTTCCTACGAATACATCGTAATCACGGATAGGTTTAACATCGATTTGAGAACCTGGTAAGAATGCTTCGATACCGAATACGTCAACGATCATACCGCCCTTAGTTCTACATTTAACGTAACCTTTAACAACTTCGCTTGCTTCAAGAGCTTGATTAACGCGATCCCATGATTTTAATGCACGAGCTTTCTTGTGAGAAAGAAGTAATTGTCCAGATTTATCTTCAAGGCTATCAACGAACACTTCAACTTTGTCGCCTACTTTCAAATCTGGATTGTAACGGAATTCATTGAAAGAAATAACGCCATCAGATTTGTAACCGATGTTTACGACAACTTCACGTTTAGAAATTGAAACTACAGTACCTTCTGTAACTTCGTTTTCTGTGTTAGTTGACATTGTTTGTGAATACTTTTCTTGCAAAGAATTGATTGCTGCTTGGTTAGAACCAGATTTTTCTGATTCATATCGATCCCAATCAAAAACTTCTTGTTGAGCTTTTGCTTCAGAAACAATAGAGCTAACTACATCATCAGATTCGCTTGCTTCTGTTACTTCTTCTGGAGCTACGTAGTTTTCAACTTCGTTTTCCAATTCTTCGTTTTCTTTTACTTTTTTAACCATTGTTGGTTGTAATTAATTAGTTAGACATTATGTTAATTCAAATCGGTGGCAAAAATAAACTAAAAAACAATATTTCAAAGACTTACCACACATTTTTTTAGACATAATTCTGTTTTTAGTTTTTTTACAGAGTTTTTGACCAGGCGCCATAATGATTCAAAAAAATTATCTATTTTCGCACCATAAAAACTACCCTTATTATTAACATTTAAATTAACTAAAACGAGTATGAATTACAAAAGACACCTTGCCGGCGTCTTACTGATTATTAGTAGTATGTACAGTTTTTCACAAAGTATTCGCGTTAATCAAGTTGGCTACCAAACTCAAAGGGAGAAAACTGCATTTATAGCGAATTTAGACGCCAAAAACTTTGTTTTAAAAGATGTACAGACAAACACTATCGTTTACAACGGCAACTTAGAAAAAGGTAAATTCTGGGACTTATCGGATGAAACATTACAATTGGCTGATTTTTCAGACTTCAAACAAGAAGGAACTTTCATTCTTTCTTGTGGAGACGAGAACTCATTCCCTTTTACAATTAAAAACGATAACATTTTCCAAAATGTTTCAAAAGCTGCTTTGCGTGCATTTTATTATTGGCGTGCATCTACCGAATTGCTGCCACAACACGCAACATATAATAGTATAGACTACTCGCGTCCTATGGGCCATGCCGATGATGTTGTGTACATACACAAATCCGCGGCAACAAAATCTCGTCCTGAAGGAACTGTTGTTTCCGCACCTAAAGGTTGGTACGATGCTGGAGACTATAATATATATGTAGTAAACGCAGGTATTTCTTACCATTCTTTAGCTTTAGCATACGAACTCTTCCCAGAATACTACGAGAAACTAGAATTAAATATTCCAGAAAGCGGTAACGGTATTCCCGACATTCTTAATGAAATGAAATGGGAATTGGATTGGCTTTTCGCAATGCAAGATGAAGACGGTGGAGTTTATACAAAACTATCTTCTCTCCGATTCTGTAGCATGATAATGCCACACGAAGACAAACTAGACCGATATATGATTGGAAAATCTACGGCATCTGCATTGGACTTTGCAGCAATGATGGCTATTTCATCAAGAATTTTCAAAAAATACGAGAAGAATTTCCCTGGAATTTCAGACAAAGCTCTACAAGCCGCAAAACGCGCATGGAACTGGGCGAAGAAGAATCCAGAAATATATTACGAAAACCCTTCGGACGTACATACTGGTAATTACAAGGACAATTACACCGGCGATGAATTTTTCTGGGCTGCTGCTGAATTATTTATAACAACAGGAGAAAAGAACTATTATAAAGAACTTAATTTCTATATGGATTTTGCCGTTCCTGAATGGGGGTCGGTCAACAGTCTAGGCCTTATGTCTCTTATGGCACATGCAGACAAGCTTCCACAACAAGGTGGTGAATTCGGTGCTAAATATGCATTCAGCAAATTGATAGAAAACACATACAACATTTATGAACAATCGGCAAATCGTGCCCCTATTAATAAATTTAATTGGGGAAGCAATGGTGTAATAGCCGAAGCCGGTGCACTCTTAGGACTTGCATATAAAGTTTACGGAGAAAAAAAATACAGTGAAGCTATGCTTTCTGCATGGAATTATCTTCTTGGATGCAACCCAACAAATTATTGTTTCGTATCAGGATTTGGATCAAAATATCCACGACACTTCCATGACCGCCGATGCACATCCGACGGTATAGAAGAACCTATTCCGGGTTATCTAGCTGGCGGTGCGACAAACATCATTTTACGAGATTGCGGAGGAAAGACCTATCCTTCCCAAGCACCTGCAGCATGTTATCTTGATAAAATCTGTAGTTTTTCTACGAATGAAATCGCAATAAATTGGAACGCTCCTTTTGCATTGCTTGCTGGTATGGTTGAAAACATCAAGTAAAAAACATCCCTACATAAAAGAAAAAAGTCCAACCGATTGGTTGGACTTTTTCTAATTATCAAAAAGAATAATGACACATGACTTGTTATGCTTTTAGAATTTATTGATTCCCATAAGTTGTAGATACTTCAGCAGCCGTGGAATAATAAATTGGTTCGTTGTCATTAATGTCGTAACGCATAGTTCGATGAGAAACATAGTCGCGAACAACACGATGCCAGTCAGAAAGCCTCATGTTGACATACTCTTCACCAAACTCATTTATGCAATCCTCTACAAGCGCAAGAATGTCCTTTCCTGCACGTAAAGCAACAACATTGTCAACAAATTGGCGTATTCTCGGTGCCTGATTGAGTGAAGTTAATGAATTATCAAACAGCATGTAGGACTTTTCCAAGTATGTAATCAGCTCAGAAATAGCATAAGGCCGTATCTTCTTTTCTCCTTGTGATTGGTAAGCTACGAATTGAATTTGTTTTTCACTATCTGGATAAATAGCAGGAGCAACGAAGATACATTGTGCCTCATAATCTTTGCGCATGTCATCCAAATGTCGTTCTATCGGCCATACTTCCATCATCGTTTGTGTTCTACCCATGGCCATTGTAACTTCTACAAGGATTCCACGTTTCTGTTCGTAGCATTCAATGTCACCTTTGTTACCTCCTGCCGTTGAAGTCGGCAAACCTGTATCGTCACAACTATAGTTAGGAATAACACGTACATCTGGAAGCTTTGATTTTATGGCCAATGCGGTAAGGAACTCCAAACGCGAGGGGGCTGCAAGAAGCTTCAACACTTTATCTGAACTAGCCTTCTTTGCAGAGAGGTTGTTGAGTTCTTTCTTGATGCTTGACCATGGGTAAACCGTCAACCATTCGTTCAATAAGGTCTCGCTATTTGAGGCATCGATTGGTTTCGCCTGAATGCTGATGAGATTTGGATCAAGTTCAGCCATGTAGTCGAAGTATGCACGTTCCTCTGTATAATGTGTATAATTGGCATAGTGAGAAAGTACGTAGTCAATTTTCTCTATCTCATTCTTATTAACGTCAAGGAAACGACCTGCACCACGCATTGAAATCAAACCTGTCATTCGCATCTTGCGAATAAACTCATCTGGGTATTCATCCACGATGGATTTTACCTTGAATTCCTTGAAACTTCCCCCCATTATTTCGTCCAGACAAATGTCAACAATCACTTCGTCACTCGGATTGTAGCCATGTTCCTCTCGTAATTCCACAATTCGTTCGTACAAAGCTTGGGCATCATTGTCTTTCCAAAATATCAACAAAGGCAATTCCCTTCGGGAAATTCCGCATCCGTTCTGCCTTGGGTCTGCATTAAGCAGACGAATTGTCTGAAGCAAAAGGATAAGAGGAATATTATCGTTCAACACTCGTACAAAAGGATTCTTACGTTGTGACTTTGCCAACGCCTGTAGAAATACTTGTTGCTCATATTCCGGATGTTCAAATTCTGCAGTGATAAAAGAGTTACTTTCATCAACTTTCACATTGAGAGATTTTAACAGATGCTTACCTAAAGTGGATATGATTATAGGTTTATCAGGTTCAAAGAATACAAGACCAAGTTCCTTTGTAAAATCGTATTCTGTAGCAAATCGTGATGGCCAACCTTTTGCAAAACCAGCTTCTTTATGATCCTGTGGATTGTTCTCTAACATAAGTGCAACCTCTGTATCTGAAAGAAGATAGTCACTAAAATCAGGACTTTTTGTACTTTTCCACTTCTCTTTAACAATTTCCAATTTCTTCATTGGGCGATAAATACCATATCGTATCATCTCACCACAGATTTCCTTCGCAACTTCATTAGTTAGCACGATACCATCAAATCTTTGTATGACAAAAAGGAAATATTTCATCCTACCAGGATTTCTCATGGTAGTTGTGAATAGTAATGGTTTATACTCTGGTGGTTGTTTCTTTGCCATAATCCTAATAGTTTGTTACAAGAACCTCATTGAAGTCCTTTATCGTATTGTCGTTGAAACTGATGTAATTACTCTTTACCGGAAAGCTATTGTAGTGTGCCGACCATTCAAGGAAAGCTTCGTTAACCTTGCCCTTGTAACGAGTAACATTCGAAATAGCGAAATGCACACCTTGCTGGTTCAGTTCATCAAGCAACTGAAGCAACGCAGTTTCTGTATCTTTATTCCACAGTTTGTTGTATTCGCTGAAGGTTATCAGGTATGGAGGGTCAAGATAAACGAGGTCACCTTCTTGAAAATCTATTCCTCCGAGGAACTCACGAAAATCTTGATTATACCATTCTACTTGTTTATTTGCCAACAATCGGAAATAATCATCAAGAGCATCACGAGTGTTTTGGTTAAAGTCTACATCACCTACAGGGAGATTGAAATCTCCCTTACCATTGAAACGAAGCATTCTGTTGAAACCATAAATGAGTAACATGTAAAGGCGCATGATATCCTCTTTACCTTCACTATTGAAGTCGTTTTTCAATCGGGCATAAGCCTCCTTGTTGTACTTTGCGTAATAAGTCTTTGGAAACTCACGTTTCAATTCGTCAGAGGCAGTATGACCAGCATAGGACAAAGAAAGGCCGTATTGATTGACCATGGCGAAAAACTGATTGAAAAAGTCATCTTCATGACCAATGAATCCGCACAACATCCGATGAATGGCAATGACGTATGAGTCGATGTCATTAAGCAGATAGCTGTTTGCCTCTACATTCATCATCACGCTACCACCACCCACGAAAGGTTCAATCAATCGGTTTATCCTTTCGGGGAAATGCGTCCTTATCTCACGAATGAGTTTATATTTGTCACCCACGTAGAAGAGCGGCGAGCGAGCGGTTCCGTTTTTCATTGTCAACCTCGGTTATGAATAAATACTCCTTATGGTCATCAAATTCTGTCTTACCTGCATTGAATGCTTGATGTTTGTGCGTGAATATTTTTGTCGTTCCACATTGATTCAGCACATCTTCAATCTGTTCCAACTTTATTTTGTTCTCTGATGACGAACTCTTCGACTTGTAGGTGTTGTTATAGGAAACAACAATGTACTTCGTGTCAATATGGGTAACAAGGTCGGTAAATGCACAAAATGCAGCCGTACGGCAGTAATCGCTATTGTTTTCCGTAAACTTCGGTTTTGCTGCATCAGTAAAGAGTTCTGGTTTGTCCCATTTCACAAGTACCTCGTAAACATGATAGAATCGGCTATACTGACGCGAATTGTATGGTGGATCCATGTAAATCACATCCGTATGAATCTCTCTTGCAAGTTGATTGGCGTCCCTTTGGTGAATGTCTACGTTCGGACATTGCAGAACATCAATCAATCGAATAAGAAGGTTTTGAGGTACAATCTTCACCTTACGATAAGCCTCAAAGTGCCCAAGCGTATTCGCTATCCTATCGATGCTGTAAATGAGTGAAGCGATAAGCACACAATATTCCTTTTCGGTTAAAATAGCTTTTCTCTCTTCGATAGAATCACGAACGTAACCAATTTTCTTGGCAGAAAGCATGTCAAAATACTTGTCGCCGTAATTTTCTGAAAAGTAATTATTTGGGAGCGTCTCTGCATCTATTCCATTGAACTCATTGATAATCTGTAAGACCTTCTCTTCATTCCATTCACCATTTCCAAAAAAAGCATTGTATAGCACATGGTTAGAATAAAGGAAATCGTTGATTATCACACGTTCGTACAAGTGCACTGCACGATTAGACACAGAACCTGTGCCTGCAAAAATATCGCAAAAAGAACGCACATCATGTGTTTCTTCCTGAATCAATCCAAATATCCAATCCACGAGCTTCGCCTTACATCCAATGTACCGGCGACTCTCAAGATTGAATCTTGGTGTATCTGTAGTTATTATTTCTGTTGCCATCTTCGTGATAAATCGTTGCTAGACAACTGGTGCATCGATCTACCACTTACGTGACCGCATAAAAAAAGGCATGAACCTTCTTATGCGTTCGTCGAGGCTGCCTCGGAATGGAACCTCATACCTATATAAGAAATGCTCATGCCTAAGCATGAACATTGACTTCTTATATATAGGTATGAGACACACTTCACCCAAGGAAGCTACCTAACCACTATCTTTTGTGTTCTTATTCCGATTATAGTTTCCGAGGCTATTCAGGCGAACGCAAATAATAGTCAATGCTGTTATGTTAATATTTAATAATTATTGTTTTTCTGTACTTTCTGTTTTGTTTGTTATTTTCTATTTATTTTACTATTTACCAATTTCTCTCATATACTCATCGGCCACATAGAGGTCACCATAGAGGTAGAGGCCTGTGGAGCGGTCGTGAAGGTCGGCACAAGTCTGACTCTCGTAGAACAACATCAAAGCCTTCTCAGGAGCAATGTTCAATCGTCGGGACAATTCCATGCAGATGCCACCAATACGGTTGCTCATGATAATCTCCTGAATGATTGGCGATTTTACTGGATCATTATATTGCTTCTGTTCCATTGAATATGAGATATTTGTCAATGAGTTGCTGTGATAGCAAGCACATTTGGTTGTTAGGACGATGTTCTGACAAGCGAACGAGAGCTACTTCGCGAGTCATCAAACCTGCCATATAGAGATTTATGGTATCGATGACACGGTCGTCTGCTACGCCACCTTCGATGTAATCATATTGCGCCCACGGTTTTTGTCCCTGACGACTGTCAACAATGAAGTCGAGCCATTCGCCATCATAATCTATAAATACTTTACATCGATATTCGGATAAGACAGCATCTCTGTCGAGCGTGTATCTATTGACAATAGGACTCTGGTGACGAAGATCTGCCACTTTCTTTGCCCACTCGGTAGCTTGCGAGAGCATATCCGTGACATAAAAGCCAAGCCCGAAATCAAGATTTGCCCTGCCTACATCAGACAGCGGATGCTCTATCTTGTACGTACCGCCATGATAAACGATCATACTCATACTTTCGCCTCCCATGCATTCATACACTCAATCATGTTGAGTGCAATGTTTTCCCGACTTTCTGTATGGAGCACACCATAGTTGGGAAAAATGTATTTCTCGATCATTCCCAGACGTTTCATGCGCTTAAACACTTCCAGATACGACACCCCCAATGTACGTGCCGTTGCCTCTATACATGTAGCAACAAAGGCAAGTATTATCTGAGTCTGCGGTATGTTGATAACGTTATCCATTTAAATAATCAATGCGTTTATGCTGAAATATTCTAACACATGCAAAACTACCAATAACTCTGCATACAACTGCAATAAAATCTTTGATTTTATTTATATTCCTAATGTTATTTTTTCACACCATTAAATGTATATGTTTTTACAACTAACAAATTATGATTTGTGTATGATTGTTGTTTACAAAAGCTTAGCACCAATTTTCCATCGGCATTTGGAGCTATCGTACAAGAATATTTTCCATCAGCAGAAACAGCTACACCTTCGGTTTTTATAGCAATACCATCTTCGTCATCAGATATTCCTGCAGTTATATTACCACAATACGCATCACCATTTTCCGTAGTTACGACACTCATTCCTTCTGTAGAAAAAAGAACTTTTCCACTAGCATTTTCATCATATACAACAACAGAAAATTTCTTTCCTTCATTTTTCTTAACCACCATAGTTGCGGTATTTGTCTGCGATGCATTACTATTACCTATTTCCTGAGCAAACGTATATTCACCAGTATATTTTCCACAAAAATGATTTCGAACATCATCATCTTCATTTCCACAACTAACAAACAATGTCGAAGACAAAAGCAATGAACTTACTACATACAAAAACTTTTTCATACTATTTACATTTTAAACTTATTGAGTAAAGATACAAAAAAAGTTTAGTATTCTGCGTTTAGAGTTTAAAATTTAACAAAACCACCCCTATTCCTTTTTTTCTTATATTTGCCCATAAGTCTTTTCGTTATGGAACAGAAACAAAACATTATAGCAAAAGCAATTCATTTTATCACAATAGACGTTTGGAGCATCAATAGGAAAAAAGTGTCTTCGCGAAACTTCAAACTGTTACGATTACTTCAAATTGTAATATTATCTTGTAAAGGATTTGTACAAAAGCGTTGTCTGGAAAAAGCTTCTGCTCTAACATATTATACAATTTTGTCCATAGTACCATTAGCGGCAATGGCGTTTGGTATTGCAAAAGGTTTTGGATTCGACAAAAATATGGAAGAATACCTTATAGAAATGTTTGCCGACAAACAAGACGTTGTTGACATGATCTTAGACTTTAGCAATTCCATGTTAGCCAAAACACAAGGAGGTTTAGTTGCCGGAATTGGTATTCTACTTTTATTATGGTCGGTAATCAAAGTAATGGGAAATATAGAAAGCGCTTTCAACGAAATTTGGTCGGTAAACAAACAACGATCAGTAACAAGAAAATTAAGCGACTATCTAACCATCATGCTGTTGGCACCAATTTGCCTTATAATTTCCTATAGCACAACATCATACATTACAGATCTTATAACAGAATGGGCAAAATCTGTAGCATGGATAAACAGATTTAACGGACTTGTCTCGTTAGGACTTAATTTGATTCCATACAGTTTACTTTGGTTTGCTTTTGCCATTTTATATTTAGTAATGCCAAACACAAAAGTTCAGTTTAAATCTGCTTTTATTAGTGGTATAATTGCGGGAATTGTATTTCAAGTCGTACAATATTTCTACATAAAATTCCAAATTGGAGTTTCTAACTACAATGCGATCTACGGTAGTTTTGCTGCAATTCCGTTATTTATTGTATGGATGCAAACCTCATGGACTATTATACTTGTTGGAGCCGGCATTTCTTACTCAATACAAAATGTGAAAGATTTTGAATATGAATTGGAAGTTTCTCAACTTAGTTACTCGTTAAAAACGAAGTTAGCTTTAATGATTTTACATGACATAACTGTTCGATTTAAAAAAGAACTTCCACCACAAACATCATTGGAAATCAGCGAGAATATAGACCTTCCACATCGAATCACAAAAATTATATTATCCACACTTGTTGAAGCACGCCTAATCCAAGAAGTAAAAACAAACGACGAGAAAACATTCGCCTACGCTCCTGCTATCTGCATCGACAACATGGATATCACTTCATGTATCAAAAAAATGCAAGCTTCTGGTATAAACACGTTAGAATTTAAAGACGACAAAACATTCCATAAAATTTCAGAGATTTTAGACACTTACGAATATCCTAACAACAAGAAAATTTTAGATATATAATGAAGAAATGGATTTACATAATTGCTATCATCATATCTTCTAACTTGTATGGTCAACAACAAGAAGGGAAAAAGCATGTACAGAAACTTGCTGCACCCGAAATGTTTGGACGCGGATATGTAAATAACGGTATTCAAATAGCTGAAAAATATATAATTTCTTGTTTTAAAAACTATGGACTACAACCATTCGAATATCTTGATGGCTACACGCAAGATGTTACATACACTGTAAATACATTTCCAGACCAATTGTCACTCTCCTTCGATGGGACAAAACTAACTCCAGGAAAAGATTTTATTATTGACGCTATAAGTGCAGGCGGAACCGCTTCGTTAAAATGTATTCCATTCAGCAACATCGATTTGCAAAACATTAGCAACGACACGAATATAAAAGAACTTAAAGAAAAATATAAAACAAAATATGCAAAATCCTGTCTCGTTTTTGATAACACCGACAATAGTCTTACTCAAAAACAAAAAGACAAAATTAACGACTGGATTTCTATAGATTTAGTATGGAGTGGTACATATTCCATTGGTGCGATAGTAAAAATTACGAATGAAAAATTAAGCCAAAACATCGCGGGAATCACTGGAAACACTCCATATTTTATAGTTTCAAAGGAAGCAATAAAAGACAAGCCAAAAACGATTGATTTTGCCGTAACTCAAAAATTAGACACTATTACCGCAAAAAACATCTACGGTTATGTACCCGGGAAAGATAGCACAAAAAAAGCTATTGTTTTCACTGCACATTACGATCATATCGGTATGACAGGACAAAAGACTATTTTCCCCGGTGCAAACGATAACGCAAGTGGCGTGGCAATGTTATTAACTCTTGCCAAATACTATAGCGAAAACCAACCAGAACAAGATATTATATTCGTTGCCTTATGTGGTGAAGAATTAGGTTTAAAAGGATCAAAAGCAGCAGTCGCAGACTTTCCTATTGAATTGGAAGATATTCAATTCCTTATAAACATCGATTTAGTAGGAACTGGTGACGATGGGATTTGCGTCGTTAACGGAAAAATTTTCACCAAAGAATTTGAAAAACTACAAAGCATAAACGATAAAAATTCATATTTCAAGAACATACAAGTTCGTGGTGAAGCGTGCAACAGCGACCACTGCCCTTTTTACCAAAAAGGCGTTCCTAGTTTTTACATATACACTAAAGGCGGAACTACGGCATACCACGACATCAATGACCATGCGGAACAATTACCGCTCACAAAATTCAACGAATACTTTAACTTGATTACAGAATTTGTACATACCATCGACAAATAATTCGGTGTACAAAGTCAAAATATAAATCGTTTTTCCTATGATAATAACTCCAGAACAAGACCCAATGGGACAAGCAATCAGCGATTTTTATAATAAAAAGAAAACCGCAAAATTGTTAAACTGCACCCAATATACTACAGAAGACGAATTTCCTATTCCCTATTTGTTCAGAACATGGGACGAAATGCCTCAAACAGAGCAAAAAGCACTAACCTTGGCAAAAGGAAAAATTCTTGATGTCGGAGCAGCTGCTGGCGCTCACTCATTATATCTACAAGAACAAGGGAAAACCGTTACAGCAATAGACAATTCTCAACTGTCGATAGATATTATGAAAGAACGAGGCATCAAAGATGTGCAACTCGTTGACTTTTATAATCATAAGGGAAAATATGACACTATATTGTTTCTCATGAATGGCATAGGTATCTGCGGTACCATAGATGGTATTCCTAACTATCTAAATCATTGTAAGAAACTACTCGCACCCAATGGACAAATTCTATTTGACTCATCAGATTTAATTTACCTTTTTCTAAACGAAGACGGAAGTTGCGACATCAATTTAAATGGTCCATACTATGGAGAAATCATGTTTAAAATGCGTTATCGAAAAATTCGATGCAATCCGTTCCCATGGTTATATGTAGATTTTGCAACAATACAAACTATAGCCGAAGCGCATGGATTTAAATGTGAGCAAATACTTGAAGGTGAACATTATGACTATTTAGCAAGACTAACAGTTATCGGTGAATAACTTTTAAAAATAGTTCAAACAACACCCTCTTTTCGTCTTCATTTTTTTGTATGTTTGTAGAGTAAAAAACATATATATGATTCGCTCGATACTTTTCACTATATTAACTTGTATTTCCTGTGTAGTTTTTGCTCAAACAAGAAGTACCGAAAAAGAAACTATAGGTTCAAAAACATACTATGTCCACACTGTCCAAATACGCGAGACATTCTATGGATTAAGCAAATTATACGGCGTTACAATTGACGACATACAAATTAGCAACAACAACCTAAAAGCATTAAGCGTTGGTCAAAAGATTTTAATCCCTGCAACAGAAGAAAGTGTAAATGCCGAACAATATAGCGACAAAGACACTATTCAAAACGGGAAAGCATATACAATTCATTTTGTACAACCTGGTGAAACAATTTATGCTTTAGCAAGAAATTTCCAAACGACTGCAGGCGACATTATGTCTGCCAACCCGGAATTATATTCAAACCAAAGCCTTGCAATACACCAAAGAGTACTTATTCCACGCGAAACGATACAAACAACAATAAGCGGAGCAACAACAACAATTGCAACGCCAAATGAAACAGAGGTTGAAATCACCAACAAAGAAGCTATCCGAATGACGCTATTATTGCCTTTCTTCCTAGACAAGCAAGCACAAGCAGCCGAAGGAACTGTTTCGCAAAAAAATATGATATACGAAGGAAGTATTCAATTCATTGAATATTACGAAGGAGCTTTATTAGCACTTGATTCTCTAAAAAAATTAGGAATTTCTGTTAATTTAGAAGTGATTGAATCAAATTCGGACTCAACAAGCACGAATATCAACAAAATCAAAACGAAGAACGATTTAATCATAGGACCAGTTTTCCAAAAAACGTTCCCTGGAGCTGCTAATTTTGCAAAAAGAAATGCTATTCCTATTGTATATCCATTGTCATCGGAGAACATAAACACAAGCAATCCGTATGTTATTCAAATAAATACTCCACAATATTATCGTTTTAGAGCAATGGTTGACAACATTGTATCCAACAACGAGAACAGCCACGTTTGCATAGTTTACAATTCTGAAAATGAGAAGAAAACATTACAACAATGTAAAGGAGCATTTAATGAATTCAAAGAAAGATTAAACGCAAAACGAATCACGGTAGAAGAAATTTACTACCCTACTGGCGGAAGCTCAGCAATAGACAAAGCATTGGTAAAAAAAGAAAAGACAATTATCGTTGTTTTATCAAAACAACAGGCTTTTGCAAACAATATTGTAACGAAGTTATTCCAAGCATCGAAAACTAACAACATAGAACTATGGGGATTACCTCAATGGGAACGATACGAAAACATCGAGCTTGATTTCCTATATGATCTTCATTTCAAACTTGTTTCGTATGGAGAAATAAATTACAAATCTCCACGAGTAAATTCTTTTATAACATCATATAGAAATACATACAATTCCGAGCCTTCAAAATTTAGTTTCCAAGGATTTGACCAAATGATGTATTTCGGCAAGCTTTTAAGCGCTAACAAAAACATACTTAGCGAATTAGAAAACAACGAAGATCAAAACGGACTAGTTGAAATATACTCATTCGCAAAAAAAGAAGCCGGTGCACACATCAATACATCTTCATATATTGTTGAATACGACAAAAAGACTTTTAGCAGAAAAGCGACACTCTATGTGCCAAGCAAATAATGTATGGACACAATTGATTTTAGGCCTGTAACTATTCAAGACAGGCTAAAAATAGAACAATACACAGCACTATACGCACCACAAGATTGCGAGTTCTCGTTTGGAAATCTTTTTTGTTGGCAGGAACAACAAAACACCAATTATGCAATCTTCAAAGATTGCCTATTACTTCGATTTACAATAAAAGGTAAACACATATACACTTTTCCAATTGGGAAAAACGTAACCAAAGATTTGTTTACAGAAATACAAGCACACCTACCCGACGCTACTTTTCAGGCAGAAGAATCAATATTAAACCAGTATTGTGACGACTCATACAAGATAACTCCCCATAGAGATTTTTTTGACTACATCTATTTACGAGAAAAACTTGTAAATCTTACCGGCGGAAACTATCAACCAAAAAGAAATCACATAAATAAATTCAAAAGTTGTTATCAATACGAATATAAACCTTTAGACAGCAATCTAATAGAACAGTGCATAACATTGCAAGAAAAATGGAAAGAAAAACACAATGTCGAAGACAAAAATTCATATAACGACGAAGAGAAAGCAATCACGAAAGCGCTATCGCACTTTGAAGAGCTACAATTATTTGGCGGAGTTATTATAGTAAACAATACTATTGAAGCATTTTCTATAGGTTGCCCGATCAATAACAATACTTTCGACATTCAATTCGAAAAAGCAAATTCTTCATTCGATGGAATTTACAGTGTTATTAATCAAGAATTTGTAAAAAGAATTCCAGAAAACTTCCTATACATCAATCGTGAAGAAGACTTAGGAAAAGAAGGTTTACGAAAGTCAAAATTATCATACAAGCCATTCAAACTGATAGAAAAAAGTACAGCGAATAAATTATGAGCAAAAGAATTGATACCGAGCAACTTTGGAAACTCTGTTTTGGCGACAGTGATGAATTTATTCAGTTTTATTTTGACAGAAAATATAAAGAAGAAAACACTTTTACTCTATACAAAGAAGGGAAACTTATATGCGTACTACAAGCTATTCCATATATAATCACAATTAATAATCTAAACTATTCTGCCGCATATATTTCTGGAGCGTGTACTCATCCACAACACAGAAATCAGCATTGTATGAGCAATCTATTAAAAGAAACACTCGAAGAACTTAAAAAACGAAATATTGATTTTGTATTTCTTATTCCACAAGAACAATGGTTATATGAATTCTATGCAAAATTTGGTTTCAAACCACTGCTTACCAACCATATAGAAAAGATACAAAAGCCAACGATACAACCCGTATTTTCTGTTATAAACAATAGCGAATGCGTCAACAAAAAGAAAATCTTATATGATTTATATAAAAAACACTCTGTAATTGAAAATTGCATAAACCATACAGAACAAGATTTTTACGACTGCATGGACGAAGTTTATGTTTCAAAAGGAACCATACTTACTATTGAAACAGAAAATAAAACAGTAGCATTTGCAACAGCAAACGAAACACGATTGGAAATCTTTGCAGAAGAAAAATACCACAACGCATTTATTCATGCCTATTGCGACATATACAAAAAAGAAACAGCAACAGTTCTAACACAAAAAAGTGGAGCAAATTCAACACATGGAATGATTTGCACACTTGCCAATCAAATACAGATAAAAACACCTATTTTTGCTAATCTTTTAATGGAATAACTATGACAGAAATAGAAAAAATGCGCAATCAGCAACTATATGACTATAGTGATACAGAAATAGACACAAGCATTACGCATGCGCAAAAAATAGCTGCAGAATTCAGCCAATTAACATTAGAATCACCTACATATAGGGAAACTCTTAACAAACTTATACCAAACGCTCCCGAAAGTACCGTAATTTGTCCACCATTTCGTTGCGACCACGGACATGGAATCAAATTGGGAGAAAATGTATTTATAAATTATAACTGTACATTTCTGGATGGTGGAGAAATAAAAATTGGCAATAATGTAAAAATTGGTCCTAGTGTACAAATTTATACACCACAACATCCATTCGACCATTTGGAACGCAGAAAACCCGTTGAGACAAGTTTTCCTGTAACTATAGAAGACGATGTTTGGATTGGAGGAAATGCAACAATTCTTCCTGGTGTAACAATTGGAGCAAGAACAATCATTGGAGCTGGTAGCGTCGTTACCAAAAATATACCTTGTGACTGTGTCGCAGCCGGTAATCCATGTAAAATCATAAAAAAATTATAATGGCATCACCAACAATATTAGCAACCGGAAACATAAAAAAATTGATGTTAGAGTATTCAGCACCAGCTATCGCTGCAATGCTTACTTCATCACTTTATAATATTATAGATAGTATTTTTATTGGACAAGGCGTCGGTGCTCTGGCAATTGCAGGATTGGCAATAACAATGCCTATCATGAATTTATCGGCAGCTTTTGGTGCTATGGTTGGTGTTGGTGGAGGAACGCTTACATCAATTCGTATGGGGCAACAAGACATTGAAAGTGCAACGAAAGTACTGAGCAATGTAATTATTATGAATATTGTATTCGGTGTAATTTTCTCTATTTTTGGTATTATTTATATAGATGACCTATTATATCTTTTTGGAGCAAGCGATCAAACTATTTCCTATGCGAAAGATTTCATGCTCATCATTTTATTGGGAAATCCCATTACCCATCTCTATTTAGGATTAAATGATGTAATTCGAGCTTCTGGATATCCTCAGAAATCCATGTATATAACAATTTCAACTGTTGTAATCAACATAATCCTCGCTCCTATATTCATTTTTGCACTAGATTGGGGAATTCGCGGTGCCGCATTGGCAACAGTTATTGCACAAACAATTGCATTCATCATTGAATTATTTCACTTTTCATCCCCTAACAGTTTCATTAGATTCAAGAAAGAATTCATGAAATTTAGTTCAAAAATATGTGGAGACATCATTTCTATCGGTATGGCTCCATTTGTTATGAATGTATGCAATTGTGTCATCGTGATTTTAATAAACAACCAACTATTAAAATACGGAGGCGACATGGCAGTAGGCGCATACGGCATTGTAAACCGTCTAGTTATGCTCTTCGCAATGCTTGTAATGGGCATAAATAGAGGAATGCAGCCTATTGCAGGATTTAATTTCGGAGCACAAATTTACAGTCGTGTAAAAGCCATACTCCGCTTTACTATAATTATGGCTACAATAGTAACAAGTCTTGCTTTTGTAATTGGCGAAAGCATTCCATATTACCTAACGAGAATGTTTACTGACGACGAAGAATTGATAGAAAAATCAATTGTTGGTTTTAGAATTATTGTTTCTTTATTTCCAATTGTGGGATTCCAAATGGTAGTATCTAATTTCTTCCAATCAATAGGAAAAGCAAAAATGGCTATAATCCTATCTGCGACAAGACAAATGATATTTTTAATACCATTACTGATAATTCTTCCACCATTATGGGGAGCTTATGGAGTTTGGTGGAGCATGCCAATTTCCGATGGAATTTCAACTATTGTTGCGTTCTTTCTATTAAAAAAAGAAATGAAGAAATTCAGTAAACTACAAGATAAACCTTTTGTTCCTGCTAATTAATCATATAACATGGAAAATTTAATCATAAGCATCGGACGACAGTTTGGCAGCGGCGGACGCGTTATAGGAAAAGCATTGTCACAAAAATTAGGAATAGACTATTACGATAAAGAATTGCTCTTACTTGCAGCCAAGGAAAGCGGCATTTCATCGGAATTCTTTGAACAAAAAGATGAAAAATCACACTCGTTTTTCGACCAAGCAATTGATTTTATCAGTGCTGGACATTTTCAAACAAACAGTGCATTATCAAATGAGCAGCTATTCAAGATTCAATCTGACGCTATACAGAAATTAGCTAATGAGAAATCATGCATAATCGTCGGTCGTTGTTCTGACTATATTTTAAGAGAAAATCCAAACTGCGTAAGTATTTTCCTTCATTCTTCAGAAGAAAGCCGAGCACAAAGAATCAGCAAAAGAATGAATATCAGCGAAAGTGAAGCAATTACATTGCTACGCAGCGAAGATAAAAAAAGAGCAAATTATTACAATTTCTACTCTAACAAGAAATGGGGAGATTCTGCAACCTACAACCTTTCCATAGATGTTGCAAAACTAGGCGAAGAACAAACAATAGATTTGATTCTTCAATATCTACGTATGCGAAATTTTATACAATAAAATTACAAACTTATAGAATACACAACTCTATCCTTTAAGGAACGAGCTAAAGTAGCTTCATCGGTATATTCTAATTCGTCACCGACAGATACGCCACGAGCAAGCATACTTATTCGTACCTGTGGATAATCCTGCAGTTTTTTAAAAATATAGAAACTAGTAGTATCGCCTTCTGTTGTTACCGGTAAAGCAAAAATCACCTCTGAAATTTCTCCTTCTGCTATACGTTCCATCAACGAAGAAATATTCAAATCCATAGGAGAAATACCATCTATAGGAGAAATCACACCACCTAAAACATGGTATAAACCATTATATTGATTTGTGCGTTCTATTAGCAATACATCCTTTACATTTTCCACAACACAAACCAAAGAATTATCTCGCTTAGGATTTGCACAAATTTCACATAAATCATTATCTGAAATGGTGTGACATTTTTTACAAAAATGAATTTCGGTCTTTAAACGTAAGATAGAATCACTTAAATTTTTTGCGTATTCATCATTTTGTTTCAAAATATGTAAAGCTAAACGAAGAGCATTCTTCTTCCCTATTCCAGGAAGTTTACTAATCTCATTTACAGCGACTTCTAAATATTTTGATGGCAATTGTAATTCTGTCATAAATATCAATCAGCAATATGCAGATATTCTGCAGTAATATCTTTAGATATCAAATTCATTTTCTCAATTTGGGACAATTCTTGGAAGCCAGTAATAAATTTTCTACAACTTATCGAACCACACAAACATGGTTTACGGAGTAAATTGTCAGTTACAGTTGTTTCTGTCGTAGCATAATCAAAAGTTATCTCATCTCCTGCCAGTATATCAACTATCGACAACATTACAATTTCTGCAATATTTGTATTCTCATCATAATGAGCAACAATTTGTGTATTGGGTGAACAAGAATGATTTGCGTAAGCACCAAAATCACCTGGCTCTACATGTTTTTTTTCCGAAACCTGAATAGATGTTCGAGTACGGACATCGGTTGCGGCAGCTTGAAACATAAAAATTATAGAATTTTTTGAGATATCATGTTTAGCAACAAGTGCCTTCTCACCTGGTACTATTTTACTATCAGCAACACATACATCCTCTTCGTTTTTCAACAAATATCCCATTTCACATAATTAGTTAAACAAACGTGTACTTTGATAGAAACCTTGTTGATGAGGATCCTTACGCATTCTCCAAGACATAAATATTTCGTGGCTACCATACGAATAACGACCATGACTACCAACATTCCAGTCATATGAATATCCTAAGAATATGCGACGTCTTAAAATAATTCCACCCATTACAACAATAGACTCTCCTACACGATACGACGCTCCTGCCCAAAATTTATTGTCAAAATAGAAATTTGTATTTCCTTCTATTTGTGTTTTAGCACTACCATATTTCACTAACAATGACGGTACCACCGAGAAATTTTCACGAAAACGAATATTATATTTCGCATATCCGAAAATATGTCGAGGTAATTTTTCTACTGAAGCATTTTTCAAACTACTAGCAATATGTGTCGCTGAAGCACCTAACGTAAAATCTCTTATTTGTAATCTAAGACCAATATTTACCGTTGGAATAACCATATTGTTATTCTCATCATATCCTTCAGGATCAACTTGTACTTGATTTTGATAAACAAATTCCGATACATTTATAAAACGATCTATTACACCAGCTGCGAATCCCGCAGTTAAACGAGAATATTCACCTAAATTAACCCCATAAGAATAATTTGCGGTAGCTGTAACCACATTCTCAAAGCCCAATTTATCATTTACCACATGTAATCCAAATCCACCAAATTTCTTTGTCGCGCCATCAATACTAAACGTTTCAAATATCGGTGATCCGTTAAAACCAAGCCATTGTTTACGACCTAACAACGAAGCACGAAATGTTTCACCTTCACCTGTAAAAGCCGGATTATAACTTATTTCATCAAACATATAATGACTTACATCAATATCGTTTTGTGCAAACGATGGAAATGCAACAGTCAATAACGCTAATATGATACTATATCGTAGAATATTTTTCATACCTATTTTCTTTCTAAATCTTGAATTTTTCTCAACGCTTCATTTATTGAAATTTTATTTCCATTTTCGTATGCTACAACAAAAGAATGATAACCTAACTTATCAATTGCATCTTTTGCTGCCGTTGCGTCCTGGAATTTCGTAAATGAACCTACCGTATATTTATATAAACCATCTGAATCTTTTGAACAATATGTTGGATACTGCAAATCTGACTCTTCCAACTTACTAAATGTCTTATTATTACATTTTGTTTTAGAAGCACCTATTTGTAAACGGAAATAAACTCCTTGTTCACGAGGCGCTTGTTTTCCATTACTTTCAAGTTTTTGAATAGTTTGATTTTGTTCTTCTGCTTTTTTAGCCAACTGCAATTCATCAAAATTCATAATAGTAAATGTCGTACGACGATTTGATTGATGTTGCTCTTCTGTTTGCGCATTTTTGAAAATAGGATTTGTTTCTCCCCAACCCTTCCAAGTAAGCCTACGGCCATCAATTCCCTGTGATGTTAAATAATCAACGACAGCTTTGGCACGATTATTTGACAAAATAATATTATAAGCATCAGAAGCACGTTCGTCCGTATGCGAATTGATTTGAATACAGATATCTGGATTATTATTTAGAACTCCAACCAGACCTTGCAATTCTGTTATAGAAACAGGACGAAGTTCATATTTATCCAAATCATAATAAATATCTTTAATTTCATATTCTTTATCTTTCTCTATTTTCTGTAAAGAGAAATTCATATCATAACCGTGCAAAGAATCCAAATAAGTATATTGATTTACCCCAGCAGTATTGATCAATCGACCATCAGGATTTAAGAATCCATTTTTATACACAAAAATTTTATACTGCATATTTGGTTCCATTGTAGGATAATAGTACACACCTTCAGCATCTGTTACAAGCGTATCAACCATATCTGTAGTTACATTCTTAACCAAAACAATTGCATTTGCCACCGGCTTCGCTTCTGACGCATCAAGAACACGACCAACAACTTCTATTTTTACATCTTTCAACGCAAACATATAAATGTCGTCATTTCCGACTCCACCAATACGATTAGATGTGAATAAACCCCTTCCTTCCGACAAATACATCAATCCAAAATCATCGGCACTAGAATTGAAAGGAGGACGTAGGTTTATAGGTTTACCAAAAGTTTTACCTTGTTTTGGAGCATAATAAATATCAAGTCCACCATATCCTAAAAGTCCATTTGAAGAATAATACAACCCGTTATTATCATTAACATATGGGAACATTTCATTATCCTTTGTATTGATATTTGGACCTAGATTTTCCGGTTGAGACCATAAATCTGTTTGTACCGAATCACGATGGCACATCCAAATATCTGTACCTCCTAAACCAGCAGGATTATTTGAAGCAAAATATAATGTCAAACCATCTGGCGTCAATACAGGATGCCCAGAACTATATCGTGTATTACTATACATAAAAGGTTTTGGTTTTCCCCATTTAGCATCTTGTTCATTATATTTTGACACATAAATATTACAGTTTTTGTCCAATCCTGTAGCTCCATTACATTGCATAAAATATGCTGTATTATTACGAGCATCAAATGTAAAAGACCCTTCGTTAAACGATGAGTTTATTGAACCAGGAAGACGAGTTACAGGAGACCACGTATCTTGTTCTTCATTATAAAATGTCTCGAACAAGTCTTCAAAACTATCACCTGTATATGTATATACAATACTATCCTTATTGAAACGAGATGTTGTAAATACTATTTTCCCTTTATATGGAGAAGGAGAAAAATCACCATGACGAGTATTAATTGCTTGCGCATTCGTCACATCATACATTGTTTCGAAAGTCTGTGCTGTATCAACAAATTCACACGATTTCAAATGCGCATAAGTAATATCATCAATACCATATTTTGACATATGTGTATTGTACATTTCCTTTGCTGTTCTATAATCGCCAATCATCATCAACATATCGGCATAATTACGATACATGGTCTTTGTCGTATCAACATAATTAAGTGACAATGCTTGTTTGTAGAAAGGAATTGCCCGCTCATAATTATTCGCTTTATAATAGCAATCAGCAATTCTAAAGTTAGCGTACCCTTCTGTTGTTTTATCACCTGTTGTCTTACATTCATCTAAAACTTTTTCGTAGTACATACGTGCCATCGAATATGTTTTAGCATTAAACGCTTCGTCTGCCAATTTTAGATTTTTCGATTGAGCAAACGATGCAAAACTGCAAACACTACAAACTATATATATCAGTATTTTCTTTTTCATCGTGTGAATTAGTTTCTAATCAACATTAATGGACCTTCTATTTTTTCACCATTTGGTAATGTAATCATATAAAAATAAGTTCCGGCAGACATTTCCTGACCATTACATTTTCCATTCCATCCACCAAGACCTCTATATATTTCTTGTCCCCAACGATTAATAATAACCAACGCTACATCAGGAAATCCTTCCATAAATATATCGTTTATACCATCACCATTTGGAGTAAACACATTAGGTATGCGAATATTTCTATCAACCGTTACAACTTGCGTCATCGTATCAATACATTCTGCATGCGTAAATCCTAATAAACTAACATTAATATCACCAGAAACTGTGAAATAATGTGAAAAAGAAGATTCATTTATCACTTCATCGCCGATTAACCATTTCCAATAAATTTTTTCAGAAATGGCAGATGAATCTGATTCATTTATAAAATCAAGTGATTCTAACATTTCTACTGGATTTTTACTTACAGAAAAATCTACACGAGGAGTTTGGAAAACTTTAATTCCTTGAATAGAATCTTTTACAAAAACACATCCTTGTACTTCTGTTATTAATTGTACATCATACACACCATAATCAAATTGATGTTCTATATTTTGAGATTGTATTGTATCTCTATATGAATCATTAGAAAATACCCATTTCCATGATTCAATCGGAGTTGGACTTGCAAGAGAGGCATCCTCTATAGCCATATCCTCAACTTGACATGCAATCAGGTGACCTTTAAAGTCTGGTTGAACACCAAATACTGTAACAGAGCCACCCAACAAAGAAACCTCACAGCCATTTGCATCCATAATAGTTAACGATGGAGTATAAATATTACCTGTTGAATATGTGTATTTTGCAGAATTTTCTGTGCTAGTAGAAAATTCTCCATCACCATATATCCAAGAATATTGAACAACATCTTCCGTATTCTCAGCAGAAAATGTAAACTCATCATACACACAACCTTTTGATGGAGTTACCACCAACGACCCCTTCGGACCATTAACCGTAATATAGTTAGGTTTATTCATTGTATCTTGACATCCCCACTCGTCTTCTACAATCAATGTAACATCATAATTTCCAGCAGTATAATATTGCCAAAATGCATCTTTTAAAATAATTGGTGTTGTAATTGGCTCACCAAAATTCCAACTATACTTCAATTTACTACCAGAAGACAAATTATAAAATTCAACTTCTGCAGGAGGACATTGATATTCTGTTTTTGGACTTTCAAATTGGGCTTTCGGATTACCTATCGTTATAGTATTGGAAATACTATTTATACAACCATTTATATCCTTAACTTGTAATGTGATTTCAAATGTTGAATCAGAATTTAAATTTTCAAATTTATGCTTTGGAGAAATTGTAGTTGAAGTCTTACCATCACCCCATTTCCACGTATATGACAAATCCACTCCCGTAGAAGTATTGACAACTGCTAAAGAATCATACGCACAAATTACTTCTGGGATTGTAAACATTGGTTCTGGGAATGTTGCTGTCACATATTGTGGTTTAGTCTTCGTATCAGTACATTGATGGATATCTTTTACAGTCAATGTTACATCATACGATTTAGCATGTTCGTATGTATGCTCAACAGCTCCCTCACTACCTTTTAAACCATCACCAAAATCCCAAGAATATGATTGTATAGCATAATCTGCAGTAACTGTATTTATAAATGCAACATCTAATGGCGCACATCCATCTGTAACATTTGCTTTAAAATCAGTAATTTGTGGTAAGGTATATACTGTATATGTTTCAGGACCTTTTACAGAATCAACACAACCTGCAACTGTCATCACTTTTAAACTAACATTATAAACACCTGCAGTTTCATATTTATGAGGATAAGAAGGAGAAAAAACCGTATCGATTGTTCCATCTCCAAAATCCCATATATATTTAGAAACAATTCCTGATTTTACTCTACTTGTATCTGTAAAAGTTATTTCCTCGTCCTTACAAATGTTAAGTTTACTTTGTTTAAATCCAACTTTCAAACCTGTTGTATTCAAAGTCAATGTTTTTGAATCTGTACAAGAACCATTTTTAGTTGTCAATGTAACCAAATACACATCTGCTTTTGTGTATTGATGCGAAGGTGATTCTACAGTTGATTTTGCAGATCCATCTCCAAAATCCCATTCATATTCAAGCGCGCCTATAGATTCCGACGCATCAAATGTGATTTCACCAGGGAAATGACATAAAACCTCTGGAGTAAATTTAAATTCTGCCTTTGGAGGTTTTATCGAAATTGTTGTTTCTACCGTATCAGAAGGACATTCGTAGTGCTTTGCTACTGTTTTCATTGTGAAATCATCTGGCTTTTGGAATTTATAAGAAAAACTTCTCTCTGAATATGTAGTATCTGTTCCATCACCAAAACTCCAGAACCATTTCGTATTTTCTTTTCCAGAATCAGATACCTTCATATCAACTTCTTCTTTATAGCATGATTCCAAAGGTGCTGTTATTGTCGGATTTGCTAGCTTATCTCCCGCTTTCAAAGTATCGACAACAGATGATGTACAACCATCGACATCAACAACATCCATTTTAACCACAATCACACCACTTTTACCAAGAGTAAATTTGCTTGATGAATTTGTTGAAATCGGGGTTGAAAATTCTGCATCATCTGAAGCAATTTCCCAATTTACTTTTTTGATTGTCGCAACACTCGAGGTTAAATTCGAAACTGTAACATTAGAACCTACACAAAAATGTTCTTTATCATTTGACTGAATCTTTATAGAAGCAACAGGATCGGCAATTTTCACATAAGCATTCTTCTTCTTGGTTGATCGACAATTGTATTTTGTGGTTGCTACCAATGTAACATCATAACTTCCTGTATTCTGATAAGTATGTGAAATTAAAGCATCTGTAGTCGTTTCTTTATTTGAATCGCCAAAATCCCATGTCCAGGTAACATCAGGAATAGAATTTGTCGAAAAATTCACCGTTAAATCACTACCTTCGCAACCATGTACTTTATTTGAAGTAAAATCAAAATCTGCTGGAGCATGTACCGACACTTTTTGTTCTGCTGTCGCCACACAACCTAAAGCACTCTCCGCACGAACAGAAATTGTATAATCACCTGCAGTAGAATATAATACTGTAGGTTTTGCTTCTGTAGATTTTTCCCCATTTCCAAAATCCCATGACCATGTACCCATTTCGGAATTTGTTGTTGCAGAAACAACAACCGGTGAATTTACACAAACATCTGCTGAAACATTTATTTTTGCTGCAAACGTATTTATTTGAATTAAACCATCAATCTTTTTAGTTGTAGGACATCCCGAAGATGTTTTTGCCGTAAGACTCACTGTATAGGCTCCATCAACAGTGTATGTATGAGAAGGATTCAAATCCGATGATTTGGTACCATCACCAAAATCCCATTCAAATTCTGTTGGAGTTCCATTCGTAATTGAAGACGTAAAATCTGTAGACATCGGAGCTGCACAAGCTTCTGTTTGACTTGCAGAAAAAGACACTTCCAACGGATTTGTTGCCGAAACAATATTTTCTTTACTCACATTTGCCTTACAACCATATTCGTCAACAACAGTCAAACCAACAGTATAATTTCCTTCTCCCAAATAGGTATGTGATGGATTTTGAACTGTTGAACTACCACCATCACCAAATCCCCATAAATAAGACATGATTTTTGAATCCGACATTGTTTTATCCACAAACTTCGCATCTGTAGAAACACAACCAGAAAAAGCACTGACTTCAAAATCTGGTTCTGGATTCGCATAAATTGTCAAATCTTGCGAATACTCATTTACTACATTGTTTTTAGAAACTTTCAATTTTACCGTATATGTACCTGCTGGATATACAAATCGATAAGACTTTGAAACAGTCTCTTTTTTTATTACTCCATTGCCAAAATCCCACTCCCAAGTAGCCGGAGAACCAGTTGATTTATCAACAATTTCAATTTCAGTATTACCACAACCCGTAGTTTTTGACAATGTAAACAGAGCTGTTTGTGAATACGAAGCGAATGAAAAAAATCCTAGGCATAGCGTTAATAAAGGCTTGCGAAGGAGTTTTCCTTGTTTCATTAGTGTCATTATTCTTCCTTATTTTTTGTTTGGAAAAATAGAAAAAAACTACAAAATTTACGAACTAAACATAGTGATAGTTATTAACAAATTTTAGCATATCGAAACATCAATAAAAATCAATATGATTTCTGTGTTAATTCCTACATATAACTACTCGGTTGTCGCATTAGTTTCAGACATAGAAAAACAATGTATCGACGCCGAAATAGACTATGAAATCATAGTTATTGATGACAACTCAAACGAGTCAACAAAAATAGAGAATAGAAAAATACAATTAAATAAGAACATCATTTACAAAGAATTAGCACAAAATATCGGCAGGTCAAAAATTAGAAACCTGTTAGGGGAAATGGCCAAATTTCCTACTCTCCTTTTTATTGATTGCGATGCTGGAATAATTTCTGACACATTCATCAAAAACTACCTCAAAGAAAACAACAATCTTGTTGTCTGCGGAGGTACTATGTACGATTCAAGTAAACCACCAAAGGACAAACTATTACGATGGAAATATGGAAGAAAGTACGAAATGAAGACTGCTAAAGAAAGAAACATCGCTCCAAACAAATCATTTAGTGCCTTCAACTTTCTAATATCTAAAGACTTATTTCTTTCTATTAAATTTGATGAATCATTATCAAAATATGGACACGAGGATTCTGTTTTTGGATTTCATTTGTCTGAAAAAAACATAAAAATAAAACATATCGATAATCCTCTCCAACATTTAGGACTAGATAATAATCTTAGTTTTATAGAAAAAACTAAAGACGGAATTTCCAATCTTATACAACTACAAAAAGTACTCCCTGAAGAGTTTCAAAACGAAATTCGTCTTATTAATTTTTACAAAAAACTACAAAAATTGCATTGTACACTACCGATTCTGATTTTCTATAAAATTTTCGGAAAACTATTAACACGTTGTTTGAATACGCATCCTTCAATAATTGGTTTCAACACATTAAAAATCAGTCACTTTTGTCACGAAACAAATCAAACAAAGTAACGTTTCCACCAACTTTGGAAAACTAACAAAGCCCAAACTTGCATAGGAGCATACGACTGCGAATACGACTTTGATTCATTTACAACAGAAGTAATCGCATCAGAATCGAATATATTTTGTTCTTTCAAAAAAGACACTGATAATAATTGACTTTCCAAATCCAGAAATGCTTCTTTGCACCACATTTGTAATGGAACTTCAAATCCTTTTTTCGAACGATTATATAATTCTGCAGGTAAATCTTTTCGAAACGCATCCTGCAAAATCCGCTTTTTCATAGAACCATTGATTTTATATTCAACTGGCAATGTATTGACAAATGTCACTAAATTATGATCTAAAAATGGCGTACGAACTTCCAAACTATTTTCCATAGACATTCGATCAACTTTTGTCAGCATATCGTTTGCCAACACTAAGTTCTGATCCGCAAGCAAAACAGCATTCAAGTCCACCCCATTATTCTGTATAGAATATCTAGAACAAATGTCTTCTATGCTTACATTTTTATCATTCAATTCTGCAAGAACTTGTTCTTCCGATGCAAAACAACATAACCTCCAATACACATCTGCAGGATTCATCCCGGCTACTTCTGTATATTTAGCAATTTTTCTAAAAGTATTGAAAACAGCATTTGAACGAGATTGTGGTAATCGATTAAAAACAGGATAAAATTTAGACAGAAGACTGTTTAACCAACTATTTTTCAACAATTTATAGTGCGCCATATGTTTATGATATCCTGCAAACAATTCATCAGCGCCATCGCCAGATAAAGCAACTGTAACATACGGTTTCACCTTACCACAAAGAACGTGAACAGCAATAGCTGAAGAATCTGCAAATGGCTCATCTATGGAATTCAGAATATCATATACACTCTCTTCCAAAGTTTGATTATCAATCTGTATTTCTGTATGTTGCGAATGAATATTTTTTGCTACAAGTCTAGCATATTTGGTTTCATCTATATAAGGATTATCTTTAAATCCGATAGAAAAAGTCTGAAGATTATCCACATAACGACTCGCAATTGTACTAACAACCGAAGAATCTATTCCGCCACTTAAAAATGTTCCCAATGGTACATCAGAAATCAAACGCTTTTGTACCGATTCTGTTAATTGATTAACCAATTCTCGTTGCGCCTCTTCATACGATAAAGAACTATGATTTGTTTCTTGTTGCTCTAAAGAAAAATAACGTTCTTCTTTTACATCATTTTTAGTTATATACAAAGAACAACCTGGCAACAACTTTACAACCTGCTGCAC
Source organism: Bacteroidales bacterium (assembly GCA_045615765.1). Lineage (GTDB taxonomy): Bacteria > Bacteroidota > Bacteroidia > Bacteroidales > UBA1715 > UBA1715. Next base: position 14,352 of record JAZLFM010000027.1, on the reverse strand, counting down.
CATAGTCATTGGAGCAGGAACATACATTAACTGCAGATATGCAAACAATGCATTTTTATTTAATGTGCGTTCAAAAGGAAATTCTAATACACCTTTTAATTCCGAAGAAAAACCGAGAAATGAATCTGTTCGAATATAATACAACGGCTTAATCCCCATTCTATCGCGTGCGATGAACAAGGTTCCTTCTAGAGAATCATAAATTGCGAAAGCAAAAAAGCCATTTATTTTCTGCACGCAATCCTTACCATATTTGCAATACAAATACAACAATACTTCCGTATCAGTCGAAGATGTACAAGTTATTCCATCAGCCTGTAATTCCGGGTAAAAATCACGATAATTGTAAAATTCACCATTATACACAATAGTAAATCGTCCAGTCCTATCGGTAAATGGTTGATTTCCAGCAGCAGAAGTATCAAGAATCGCCAATCGTGCATGACCAAGCACAGCTTTACCTTTACATTGTACAGATTGAACTTCCGGTCCTCTCTTTCGTAATGTAGCAATAGATTTTTCAACAAAGCTTATATATTGCTCTGCCGAATCCGAAAAAGAAAATATGCCACTTATTCCACACATAAATAAAAAAGGTGTCTAAAATTATAAACTTTTAGACACCTCTCAAAAAATAGCAACAACTATTATTTTAAATTTCCTAATGCTTTTTGAATTCTTTCCGCTGCAGCTTGTAACAATTCATCTGAAGTAGCGAATGAGAAGCGAATACATTCTGGATTACCAAAACCTTCACCCGAAACAGCAGCAACAAGTCCTTCTGTCAACAAGTACATTGCTAAATCGCTCGATTTCTTTATAACAGTACCATTAGGAGCAGTCATACCTAAGAAATGTGACACTTCTGCGAATACATAAAATGCACCATCTGGAACATAGGCATTCATGCCTTCTATTTTAGAAAGTTCCGAAATAAATAAATCACGGCGACGTTTGTAAGCAGCTGTCATTTGTAATGGATATTCCAATCCACCATTTAATGCAGCAACTGCAGCTTTTTGTGCTACAGAACAAACACCAGAAGTTACTTGACCTTGCAATTTAATACAAGCTTTTGCGATCCATTCAGGAGCAGCAATATAACCAATTCTCCAACCTGTCATAGCATAAGCCTTAGACACACCATTGATAATGATAACTTGGTCTTTAATTTTTGGGAATTGTGCAATAGAATTATGTTCGCCTGTATAATTTATATGTTCATAGATTTCATCTGCAACGACAAAGATTTGTGGATTCTTAGCAAAAACAGCAGCTAAATCTTCCAATTCTTTCTTTGTATATACAGCACCACTAGGATTTGAAGGAGAACAAAGTACAAACATCTTTGTTTTAGATGTAATCATTTTTTCTACTTGTTCTGGTGTAACTTTAAATCCAGCTTCAATATTAGTTGGAATGAAAATAGGTTTTGCATCAGCCAACTTAACCATTTCTGGATAACTTACCCAATATGGTGTAGGAATCAAAACTTCATCACCTGGATTTAAAAGACTCAAGAAAACATTTGAAAGAGCATGTTTTGCACCAGCCGAAACAACGATTTGACTTGGAGTAAATGTCAAATTGTTTTCATTTTTAAATTTAGCGCAAATTGCTTCCAATAAATCTTTATATCCGCCAACAGGAGAATAAAAAGAGAAATTTTCGTCAATAGCTTTTTTCGCAGCTTCTTTTACATAGTCAGGAGCAAAGAAATCTGGTTCACCCACACTTAAGTTAATAACATCTTTCCCTGCAGCCTTAAGTTCGCTACTCTTTTGCGACATCGCTAATGTTTGCGAAGCAGCAAGAGCGGCAAGTCTTTTTGAAATTTGTTCCATTCTATAGCGTAATTTTTTTGCGGCACAAATGTAGAATAAATTTTCATTCGTGCTTACTATATGGCATAGATTTTTTCAATAAAAAAAAAGAGGAAATCTCGTTTGAAATTTCCTCTCTTAAGTGGGCGCTAAGGGATTCGAACCCCTGACCCTCTGGGTGTAAACCAGATGCTCTGAACCAGCTGAGCTAAGCGCCCTTTTGATTACATTTGGTATCTTTGTTTCTCAAATGCAGTGCAAAGATAGGCATTTTTTAATTACCTCCAAATGTTTTTGTGATTTTTTTCAAAAAATTCTGCTACCACATACGAACTTCCACCAACATATAAAACAGAATCTTTTGATATACAGCGTTTTGCATTCAAATACGCAGTCTGAATATTTTTATAAATTTTATAATTTTTTCCTGCAAAAAATTTCTCCAATGTTTCTATAGGCATCGCTCTTTCTATATTTGGCGTACTTATATAATATGTTGCATCATTTGGAAGTAGCGTAATTATAGAAGATATATCTTTATCACTTACCATCCCCCACACTATTCGTACATCCTTTTTTCCTAATGATTGCAATTGATTCATTGTATAGGAAAGTCCATCATAATTATGACCGGTATCACAAATTGTCAATGGTTTTGTATCTACTATCTGCCAACGACCTATTAATTTGGTATTCACCAATACATTTTTATACCCTCTTTGTATAGCAGCTTTGGTAATTTTCAACTGCGATTTCAATTCTTGAATTGCCGCATACACAGTAACAACATTTTTTTGTTGATACAAGCCATGTAAACCACTCTGTAACTTCAAACTATCTCCATCCTCATCTTGTATGGTAAACGAACTTAAAGAATTATCATCTACAGCATCTATACGATAGCGCTTCGACGCGATAATAATCTTTGAATTATTTTCTTTTGCAACTTGCTCAAACACTGGCGCAGTTTCATCCTGATATTCTCCAATCACCACAGGAATATTTGGTTTTATTATACCTGCTTTTTCTCGTGCTATTTTCGCAAGCGTATCACCTAATATTTGAGTATGATCAAAACCTATATTCGTTATTACAGACACCAATGGAGTTATTACATTCGTTGCATCTAATCTACCTCCCAAACCGGTTTCCATCACTGCAACATCAACTTTCTTGTATTTAAAATATGCAAAAGCCAAGGCTGTAGTCACTTCAAACAAAGAAGGTTTTATTTTTTCAAATTGCTCACCATACTTTGCAATTGTTGCAGACAAAAATTGAGCAGTTATTGTTTTGCCATCAACTCGTATCCGTTCTCGAAAATCTACAATATGTGGAGATGTGTACAATCCGACCTTATATCCAGACTCTTGCAAAATAGAAGCGATAAAATGTGAAGTAGAACCTTTTCCATTAGTTCCCGCAACATGCACACAACGAATAGATTTATGCGGATTCCCTAAAACGGCTAATAAATCTATTATATTCTGTAAAGAAGGCACATACGCACTCTTACCTACATGTTGAAAACATGGATATTGTACATATAAATATTGTAGAAGATCGGAATATTTCATACAATAATGGTAAAAAAAATCCAACCCTTTAGAGAGTTGGATTCTAGTTTTCTAAAAAGCAACGACTATTTAGATTCGTTTAATTTCACTAAAATTTCATTCATTTTAGCAATATAATTTGTCAACAAACCATTATAGAATGCTTTACTTGACATATTTGCATCCATTTTGTATGCAAAACGAGTGTCATTATATAATGTAAGAGCTTCGTTGATCAAATTTTCAACTAATTCTGTTTTTTCTGGAAAGAAATCTGCTGTAAATACACATTCTTCAATAACTGTATCGAAAACACAGTCTACATCTTTCTTAAATTGTCTTTTATTTGCCATAATTGTTTATTTTTATTGTACAAAAATACTGTTTTTATTTTGTCTAAGATATAGTTTCAAGAAAAATCGTCAAATTATTTCTTATGATTCTCATTAAATAATCTCGCTCTATCTTGCAACAAATCTATCTTATGCTGAGACATTTGTGATGTGCAGGCACGCAAACCTTGTCTATCACTTCCTGTTATATCCAAAGTAATAGCACTAATTCCATAGTATAACAATTCTGCCAACAACTCACCTCCTGTCATACCTGGATAGCCTATGGTAAAATAGAAACCATCACCTACTGGTTGTTCCATATCATAATCGTACACAATTTCGAAACCATTTTTTACAAAAATGTCTTTCATTTGCTTGGCACGATTTCCATATTCCAAAATATCGTTTCTAAAATTATACTTACCTTCGTTTGCTGCTTTTAGAATTGCCACAAATGCATATTGTGCTGAGAATGCTGTTCCTGAAGTCAACGCATATACGGCACCATATATCATAGCACGACCCAATTCTTCTTGTGCATAGAATCGTAACAAATCAGGGAATTTCTTACCATACAACGCATCGGAGATAACCAAAGAAGCTATACGCTGTCCTGCATAACTAAACGCTTTCGATGCTGAAATCAATAGTATATAGTTATCTGTGTATTTTGCAATTGTTGGTTGGAATGGCGCTACACCTGGCTGTCCGTAATCTTTACGGAAATCCATTGCGAAATATGCTAAATCTTCAACAACAACAATATCGTATTTATTTACAACATCAGCTATAATTTTCAACTCTTCGTCGGTAAAGCAAATCCACGAAGGATTATTAGGACTTGAATACACAATTGTTGCTATATCACCTTTAGAACAATACGATTCCAATTTCTCACGTAACGCTTCGCCACGAAAATTATACACATCAAATGTTTCAAATGGCAATCCCATCATACGCAATTGCTGTTTTTGAACAGGGAAACCCGGATCTATAAACAACGTCTTTGTTTTATTCACATCTCTACGACCAGCCGTAAGGAATGCTGCAAAACTTGCCTGCATAGAACCAACTGTCGGGATACATGATTCTGGAGAAACTGTTATGTCAAGGAAATTCTTCACAAAACGAGACATTTCTTTCTTCAATTCTGGAAGCCCTTCGATTGGAGGATATATAGACGCACAACCATTTTTCAAAGCTTCTATTTCAGCTTCTACACCTACTTGCGCTGGTGCCAAACCCGGCACACCCATTTCCATCTTAACAAACTCTACACCAGTCTCTTCTTCTATATCTCTAACGATTTTAACAACTTGACGAATAGATGCTTTTGAAACATCTTTTATTCCATTCGCAGCTATGATTCTATCAACAAGCTCACGAGGAAACACTGCATTACTCATTATTTTTTCTTTTTAAATTTTTTAACAAACTCCAAATCAAAATATGCGGTGGAATTATTTATATAAAATGCTTTATCCACTTCATTGGAATAGAAAGCCACACACACTCCACTAGTTACCGGAATAACCCTATCAAGTCCTGCCACATCCCCCATCCCCGAAACTTGAACAGATGAAGAATCTGGTACATAAAACGAGACAGGTAAATGAAAACTATCGTCAACATTTGTCCAACGCATCTTAACAAGATTGACAAAATACTCACGAGAACCGTTTTCAACAACATAGACTAAATCCGGACACCTTTCATTCTTTTTAACGGGCTTAACCTGCAAGACCGGTTTTTTCTCGCTATATAAGTACTGATTAAAATACCACGAATAATCTTGCCCCGTTCGTTCGTTCACGTAACCAGTAAAATCTTTCACCGTCACAATACCATTTCGGCGAGTCATATTATATGACTTAATAATATCAAAGAACAGACTGTCGTTATCTATAAGATTACGCAAACCATGTAATGTCAATGCCCCTTTCACATACGGATCGGTATCACGATAATCCCAGAAATTCACATCGCGTGGACCAACAACAGGACGAATATTCTTCATTGTATTTGCCCATATCCGAATATATCGGTCGCGTTTTGCCTCACCAAACATTTTTTCTACATATAAGAACTCGCTATACATTGCAAATCCTTCGTGGATGAAAATTTCAGCATAATCATCTACCGAAACTGTGTTTCCCCACCATTCATGAGCAACTTCATGTACAATAATATAGTCAAAACCAAAAGTATTCTTAAATCCATTACCATACGCTATTGCCGTTTGGTGTTCCATTCCTTCATACGGACTTTCAACCAACTTCAAGCATTCTTTCGACCAAGGATATGGTCCAAAAAACTCCTCATAAGCAGCAACCACATCTTTCGTTTGGGCAAATGATTTCTTCGACTTTTCTAAATCATCTTTTAACACCCAATATATCAAAGGGAACGAACGTTCTACGCCATTATATTCTTCTTCATAGGATACAAAATCACCTACATAAAAGGTCATATTGTAACTATTGATAGGATAATTCGTTTGCCAAACCCATACATCATTCTCCTCATTTTCAATATGTTCTTGCAACATTCCGTTAGAGACTGCAACAAGACCTTTCGGAACGGTGATTTTCATTCTCATCCCATTCTCTGGTTCATCAGAAAGATGGTCTTTACATGGAATCCAACAACTTGCTCCCAATGTTTCGCAAGTCACACCACACCAAGGCTTACCCGACTTCGACGTTTTCCAAACCATACCTGCTTCCCATGGCGGACGAACAGCCTCTGCCGGTTTTCCATGATATGAACAAGTGATAGTATATTCCTGTCCTTCTGCATACGTTCGAGGCAACGAGAAGAAAACAGCATTATATTCACGCTTGTAATCTGTAATCAAAATAGAATCAACATACAAAGCATCTATCGTCAGCAATGAAGACAAATCTATTTGAATTACAGTTTGTTGAACATTCTCACATGAAGCAAGCATTGAAACCTTACCGACCAAACTTTTCGTCTCTGGCTGAACGGTAACATCAATATCATAAAAACGAACATCATAGCAACTACGAAAAGAATCCAAACGGCCGTGCAAACTATCGGCACGAGTGAATTTCGGATACATTTTTGTACGTGGAGGCAATGGATTTCCTATGCTATTAAGAAAACCAAGCACAAACACACAAAGTATGTAAAAAGATTTTTTCATTACCATGTATATCCTAAACCTATCGTTACACTTCTGTCATTCAAATTCATTCCCGCCAAAAGCGACAAACCATTGTCAGCAACATACATAGTTCCTGCTGCTACATCAAGCCATACACCTTGATTGCTTATATGATAGCGATAATTATCTTCTATGACATTTGAATAATGAGTCTGTTTTACCAACATACCAAAACCTGCAAATATGAACCAGTTTCGGGTAAATCCACGAGCCAAACCAACATTTAACGAAGAAGCCGTATATGCCAATTCCTTTTGTCTAACACCTTCGCCATAACACTCTTCTCCGTTTACGACATACCGTCTATTAAAGTTTGATTTAAGAGAAACATAATACGAAGAGCGATTTTCCTTATTATGAATAAAAACAGTCGCACCAGTTTGTAAAGTAGGCAAACTACTCACTACCAATGCACTAAATCTTTTATTACGTTGGTAGAAATTTGTAGCTAACGAATCTTGTGCATCATCGGTAAAAAAATTCACCTGACCTATTGCCGAAACCGACAAAAGCAACATGCACAATTGTATAAGAAAACGTTTTTGATTCATTTTTGTAAAACTATACAAAGGTATAAAATATAACGAACCTGCCTATTATTTTCTCAAACAAAAAAAAACTAAAAACAAATTGTTGTTGTGTGCATTTTTTACACACCCACTCGTTTTTTTTGTTAAAAATTTATTCGCGAAAATTGTTTTCACTGTTTATCAACATAGCATTTTTCAATGGAGTTTTTTCATTTACTTTGCTAACGATGAACTAAAACCGTACGGGCATGTTTCTAACCTGCCCCATCTACAGGAAAAACAAACAAAAAGATGAAGTTTACGCACTTACATGTCCACTCCCATTATTCCATTCTTGATGGAATGTCGAAAGTACCTGCATTGATAGAAAAATGCATGAAAAACGGCATGACATCAATGGCTTTAACCGACCACGGAAATATGTTCGGTATCAAAGACTTAATGGACTCCAGCAATAGTTTTAATTCAAAGCCGAAAAAGAAAGTTGCCGAATGTGAGGAAAACATCGCAAAGGAAAAAGCTATCATCGCTTCCGACGAAAAATCAGAAGAAGAAAAAGCACAAGCGCAAGAACGTCTTGCCAAATTTGAGGAAGAACTACCTATCTTACAAAAGAAAAAAGAAGAATTCATTCCTTTCAAACCAATCATTGGAATTGAAACGTATTGTGCTCACGAAAGTTATGCCGACGAGCTATTAGAAGGACATAAAAAACATCGTGGATGGCACTTAATTCTTCTTGCGAAGAACAAAAAAGGTTACCAAAACCTTTGTAAATTAAGTTCTATTGCTTTTACCGAAGGTTATTACTATAACGCCAGAATCGACCACGAGCTTTTAGAAAAATATCACGAAGGAATTATCTGTAGCTCTGCCTGTCTTGGTGGTGAAGTACCGCAAAAAATCATGAATGGCGATTTAGAAGCTGCAGAAAAAGCCGTGCTTTGGTTCAAGAATCTTTTTGGCGAAGACTATTATATTGAATTACAAAGACATAAAACCGACAAACCAAATGCCGACACTTCTACTTTCGAGAGACAACAAGAAGTAAATGCTGTTTTAATTGAACTTGCTAAAAAACACAATATCAAATTAATAGCAACTAACGACGTTCATTTCGTAGAAGAAAAACACGGCGAAGCACACGATAGATTAATTTGTTTAAGTACCGGTAAAGACTTCGATGACCCTAACCGTATGCACTACACAAAACAAGAATGGCTGAAAACTCCTGAGGAAATGGCCGAAATGTTTAGTGATATTCCGGAAGCACTTGAAAACACCCAAGAAATCGTCGATAAAGTTGAAGTTTATTCTATCGATTCTGGACCTATCATGCCTATGTTCGACATTCCAGAAGAATTTGGAACAGTTGAAGAATACAAGAAAAAAATAACAGAACAAGAACTTTTTGACGAATTCACACGCAACGAAAAAGGCGAAGTTGTGCTGAGTCAAGAAAAGGCTGAAGATAAAATAAAGAAACTAGGTGGTTACGAGAAACTATACCGTATAAAACTCGAAGCTGATTATTTGGCCAAACTTGCTTGGGAAGGTGCACATAAGCGCTACGGCGAAGTGCTTACCGAGGAACAAAAAGAGCGAATAATCTTCGAATTACACATCATGAAAACCATGGGCTTCCCAGGTTATTTCTTGATTGTACAAGATTATATTCGTGGCGCCCGCGAAGAACTTGGCGTTTCGGTTGGACCTGGCCGTGGTTCTGCAGCTGGTTCTGTTGTTGCATATTGCTTACGTATCACCGACTTAGACCCGCTCAAATACGATTTACTGTTTGAACGTTTCCTTAACCCTGACCGTATCTCCCTACCCGATATCGATGTGGATTTTGACGATGAAGGCCGTGGAAAAGTATTAGACTGGGTTACGAAGAAATACGGCAAAGAAAAAGTTGCCCATATCATTACTTATGGTACAATGGCTTCAAAATCATCTATTGCAGATGTTAGCCGTGTACAAAAAATCGATCTTTCTACTGTAGCACAAATTAAAAGCTATATACCAGAAAAAGAATTCGACGAAGATCAACTGAAAGCTGTTGATGGCGACAACTATAATCCAAACGCCAAGAAGCCTAAAGTCAACCTAAAAAACTGCTACAAATATGTAAAAGAACTGAGAGATTTGCTTAATGGAAACGACAGCAATATCAGTTCCATGCTTACATACGCAGAAGAATTGGAGGACACAAACAGACAAATCGGTATTCACGCCTGTGGCGTTATTATTGGAGCAGACGATTTAACAAATTTCGCCCCTATTTGTACGCAAACAGATAAGGAAACCAAAGAAAGTGTGCTTGTAACTCAATACGACGGACATGTTATTGAGTCTGTCGGCTTGATAAAAATGGACTTTTTAGGACTGAAAACACTTTCAATCATAAAAGAGGCCATTAAAAACATCAAACACTCAAAAGGCATAGACGTTGATATCGACGCTATCCCTATCGACGACGAGCTAACATATCAATTATACAGTAGAGGCGGCACTGTTGGCGTATTCCAGTTTGAATCTCCTGGTATGCAAAAATACCTAAAGGAACTACATCCGACTGTAATCGGCGACCTTATTGCCATGAATGCCTTGTACCGTCCGGGGCCAATGGACAACATTCCTTCTTTTATCGCCCGAAAGCAAGGTAAAGAAGAAATAACATACGACTTGCCATGTATGGACCAATATTTAAAGGACACATACGGCATCACCGTTTACCAAGAGCAGGTAATGCTTCTATCCAGACTTATTGCCGACTTTACCCGAGGTCAATCCGACACTCTTCGTAAAGCCATGGGTAAAAAGCAGTTAGCAAAGATGGAGGAATTATACGGTTTGTTCATCAAACAAGGAGTTCCGAAACAATGCAAGGAAACAGGCTGGTCAGAAGAAAAAGTAAAAGACACGCTTGACCACATTTGGACCGAATGGAAGAAATTCGCTTCATACGCTTTCAATAAATCACATGCTGCCTGCTATGCATGGGTATCGTACCAAACGGCTTATCTAAAAGCGCACTATCCTGCCGAATATATGGCCGGATTGCTTACAAACAGTATGGGTACGCCAGCCGATGTGATTAAATTTCTAGAAGAAACACGCTCACTTGGCATAAAAGTTTTATGCCCTAGTGTTAACGATAGTGATTTGTCTTTCTCGGTAAATAAAAAAGGCGACATACATTTTGGTCTAAAAGCAATCAAAGGATTTGGCGAAAATATAGCTTTGACTATCATACACGAACGCGAAACTAATGGTGAATACACAAGCGTATTCGACCTTGCAAAACGTGTATTCTTAACCAATAAGAACCTTGAATTACTAATCTACAGCGGGGCATTCGATTGTTTTGGCCATCCAAGAGACATGTATTTCAGCATGACAAGCAAAGGTGTTCCTTTCATCGAAACATTATCAAACTTCTCTATATCATCAAATAAGAAAACCGAATCTTCTATGGGTTCATTGTTTGGCGACGATGATATAGAAGATTCATTTCCTCCTCTCCCAACGGTTATAAAACACATGGAGCCGTTGGCACTTTTACAAAAGGAATACGAACTAATTGGAAGCTACCTTTCTTCACACCCGCTAGACAAATACAAATTCATTAGCAAAGGTGTAGGAAAACTACAATTAGCCGACCTCGAGAAACTAAAAGAACACGAAAATCTTGTTGGTAAAGAAATACGCTTTATCGGTATAGCAAGCGAGGTAAAGCAATTCACGACCAAAAAAGGTGCAGGAGCAATAAAGTTCAAGCTAACAGATTATTCTGGCACATACGAATTTGCCGGTTTCGACGATGCACCAGAAGCAAGAAATTACAAAGGGAAAAAAGAAAATCTCTTTAAATATTATAGCCGTAACATTTACGACAAACAAATTTATTTTGTTGTTGGAGATGTTAAAAAAAGTAAACCGAAACCAAAAGAAGGCGAACCGTTTGCCGAGCCACAAGAGGAACAAATCAGATTTTCACTTACCAATGTGGTTCCTGTGGCAGACATGATTAAAAACATAAAAAAAATCACAATCACTGTCGATATTGAAAATGTAAATGCCGACTTCCTAAGAACAATGGAACGATGGTTGGAAAAGAGATACGATGAATCGAGCACTCAACTTATCGTCACTATCGTTAACGGTAACGACATTATCACTATGGAAACAAGCAAATACACTGTTACTTTAGCAGAAGATTTTATCTCCGACTTCGAGAAATTTGACGCCGGAGTTCATTTTGAATAATAAATTAAAACATACAAATTATGGCACTTCAAATTACAGATGCAAATTACGAACAAACAGTAGCAACAGACAAATTAGTTGTCATTGATTTTTGGGCAGTATGGTGCGGACCTTGCCAAAGAATCTCACCTATAATCGACAAACTTTCACAAGAATACGAAGGTAAAGCAGTCATTACAAAATGTGACGTAGAAAGTTGTGAAGACCTTGCAGCTAAATTCGAAATCCGCAACGTTCCTACTATCCTATTCATTAAGAACAATGAAGTTGTCGACAAACTTGTCGGTGGCGTTCCTGAAGCTAAAATCCGCGAAAAAATAGAAGAACTTTGCTAATCTCCTATTTCGTTGGACATCAAGCTACAAGACATAGAACAAATACAATCTTTCGACAATTTCGAGTTTATTGCCCGACAAATTGTCGAAGGATTTATAACCGGACTTCACCGAAGCCCGTTTCATGGTTTTTCTGTAGAATTTGCAGAACACAGGCTCTACAATTCTGGGGAATCAACCAAAAACATCGACTGGAAACTCTACGCCAAAACGGATAAGTTGTTCACGAAATGTTACGAGGAAGAAACTAATCTTCGCTGTCAGATTGTAATTGACACATCTTCATCGATGTTATTTCCATTCAACGAAAAGATACAAAACAAACTTGCATTTTCCCTCTATTCCGCGGCTGCGCTCATTCATCTTTTAAAGAAACAACAAGACGCTGTTGGACTTTCGTTTATACAAGATGAAATTGTACTTAACACGCCTGCAAAACTGTCGGAATCGCATATTCAAATGTTATATGCACAGTTGAATAAATGCCTGAAAGAAAGTTCATTACAAACCTCATTCTCTCAAAAAACATCGTTGGCAAAAACATTGAACCAACTTGCCGAAACCACACACAAACGATCTCTCGTAATAATTTTCAGCGATTTTCTTCAAGCTGGCGATTATAACGAACTATTTGACGCACTACAACACATTCGGTACAACAAAAATGAAATTATCCTATTTCATGTAACAGAACCACAAAAAGAAGAATTATTCGACTTTGAGAACCGCCCTACCGAGCTTACCGATATGGAAACCGGTGAGATTATCAAAATAAATCCTAACGCCATTCGAGAAGCTTATAGCAAGAAAATCTCCTCCATCACCGAGCAACTGCAAAATACTTGCAATATATTTCATATGGATTATATCAAAGCAGATATAAACCAGGGATTCAACCAAATCCTAACCAATTATTTCATTAAGCGTAATCGGATGTATTGAGAGTTTTTATACACTCACGGTACATAAAATTTTCTTAAATTATAGAGCGTCCATTTACAAAAAAATCTATTTTTGTAAAAAAACACACCATGGCACACATTATCAAAGAAACACCAATCTTAAAAGGTACAGATGCAGAGAATTTTGTAAAGAATCTTTACAAAAAGCCTAAAACAAATGCTTCAAGAATAAAAGCAATGAAGCAAAATGCAGAATACCTAAAAAGCATCGCAACATTTAAAATATGAAAAAACTAAAAGAGACCTTCATTAAACTAAAAGACAAAACCAACATAAAACCTTTCGATTGCGGAAGCGAAGACTACCAAATAGACTTAACTAATTTTCTATTTGACAATGCCAAGCTATATCAAAAGGAAAAAATGGGCACAACCTACATTTTAGAAAATTCCAAACATACAATTGCTTTTTGCACGATTTTAAATGATAAAATTTCAATGTCGTTAGATGAAAGAACTATTTGGAATAAGATAAATCGAAACATTTCGAACAACAAAAGAAGAAAAAGTTACCCTGCAATCAAAATAGGAAGTTTAGCGACCAATACAATATACCAAAAGCAAGGATACGGTGCTGCACTTATAGATTTTATAAAAGAATATTTATTATCGAACAAACAGTTCTCTGGTTGTAGATTTATTACCGTCGATGCCAGCAACAACGAAAAGACTATCTCCTTTTATAAAAATTACGGGTTCAAGTTTTTATCAGAGAAAGACGAATATCTTAAAACCCGATGCATGTATCACGACATAATGAAAACAGAATAAATAACACCTATTTTATCAAGCGTAATCGGATGTATTGAGAGTACTACAATACGAAAATTTTCACATCTTCTAAAAATATAAAGTGTCCATAAAAAATACTATATTTTTCCCGTCGGGGCAGGGCTCTGCCCTGCCCTATATATTCCATTAAATTTCAATATATTTTGGAAATAATATCCATTAATTATAAATAAAAAAATCGCAGAACCCGAAATGGATTCTGCGATTATATCAAAGGGCGTATGAATACGCCCGTACTAGGGATGGTAAATTCTACAAACTGCGCACAAGACGCACAGATCGACCGTCGTAGCGGTAGTCGTTGCTCATGTCGGCATTGCCCCTGTTGAAGTATAGGTAGTACGCGTAGGGGCTGCCGTAAGCCGTAGACGACCAGTAGCTCCCGTAGGAACCCACGTAATTCACGTCAGTACCGTAGCGGTAGCCAGCAGCAGGAAGAAAAACGGCACCGTTCGCTTCCATCTTTGACCATTCATTTACGGTATAAGTGTTAGAACCAAAACCATACATACCGGCCTTAAAAGTCAGACCATCTGGTGTTGACCAATTATCTGACAA
>JAZLFM010000026.1:0-13559 GCA_045615765.1 Bacteroidales bacterium | reverse complement strand
TATTCATAAAATTTTGGAAAAGGGAGGTATAAATGCCTCCGTTTTTTTTTTTTTACATATATTTGTGACCACAAATATTAAAGGAGATGCCGCTAAGTTCTAGATCGTACATAAATGATGTACTTACTCTTGTAGAGATAGCATTAAGTGTAGGCTTATTCTATCTGGTTTCTTTGTTCTTTGGAGAATCTTTAATCTCTACAAAAGATTATACCATATTACTGTTGGGGATGGTAATGTTATGGGCTTTTATTCTAAAACGATTGGATGTGTCTAAAATTTATAAGATTAATCCATATTCTTATATTTTAATTCATTATATCACAGCTTTAGGTTGTGGCTTGATAGGTCTGATACTTTTTATTTATGTGTTGGATCTTGATATTAATAGATTGTTCCCGTTCTATTTTATTGCTATAGATTTTGTTTGCTTGTATGTCTTTATTATTTCGGTTTATTTGTACATGAAGCGCCAACGTAGTAAGGGCTTGGAGGTGAGTAACATTCTTGTTATTGGTGATAAAAAGGTTGGTGCTTTTATAAATAAAATCGAAGCTAATCACTTGTGGGGATATGTTATTAAAGGTATAGTTTCCGATGATGAAGAAGTAAAAGAAAAATTTGGTGATCAATATCCTATCTATAGTATTGATTCTATAAAAGAGCGCTTGCGTGAGGAACCAATAGACGAAGTATATTATTGCTTATCTTCGTTGGATCAGAAACTTATAAGTGACTTAGTTTATTTGTGTATGGAAGTTGGCGTAACATTTCGTGTTTCTTCTCAGATATTATCTTTAGCGCAGTCAAAATCAAAAATTTATTATCTTGGCGAAACACCGTATTTTACATTTCAAAATACGCCAAAACAAACATTTAATTTACTTGTAAAAAACATATTTGATAAGGTTTTTGCCTTCCTTGTTTTAGTATGTCTATCTCCGGTGTTTGCTATTATTGCAATTTGCATAAAACTTGATTCAAAAGGACCTGTCTTTTTCAAACAAATTCGTTCTGGATTGCGTGGACGTGAATTTTATGTGTATAAGTTCCGTAGTATGTGTGATGGTGCAGAAGGTATGTTGGAATCTATGAAAGACGAAAACGAGCAGGATGGTCCAGTATTTAAGGTTAAAAATGATAAACGAATAACGAAAATTGGTAGTTTTTTACGGAAAACCAGTTTGGATGAATTACCTCAATTCATTAATGTGCTGAAAGGTGATATGTCTGTTGTTGGACCTCGTCCTCCACTGCCAGCTGAGGTGAAACAGTATAAAACATGGCAAACTCGTCGTTTGTCTATGAAGCCTGGAATTACATGTATTTGGCAAGTTTCTGGTCGTAATAATATTCCATTTGAACAATGGATGAAACTTGATTTGCAATATATAGATACATGGTCTATTGGTCTTGATTTTATGATAATCCTTAAAACTATAAAAACGGTTTTACGACACGATGGACAGTAAAAAGTTTCTTGTATTCCCTTTGCTTTTAATTTCTGCGTTATGTATTGCTCAGGTGAATTCAATTTATCAGAATGCTTCTTTTCAACCTTACGATAGATATTTATACAATTCTGATGCACGGTTTCATACTTCTATAAAACCGTATGATATGCACGAAGTAAATGCAATTGTGTCAATCGATACATTGTATGAAAAACAGTGTAAATCAAAGGTGGTAAATTATTTGTTGAATAAAGATATTATTCATTTTAAATCAAAAGATTTCTCGTTTTCCATTAATCCAACTTTTAATTTTGAGTTGTCGCAGCATAACGGGGACAATAATGATAATTTAGGGTGGATAAATGATCGTGGCGTGTACATAAAGGGTAATGTAACAGATAAAGTTCATTTCTATACGGCATTTCATGAAATCCAGTCGAATTATACGGACTATAGAAGAGATAGAATAAAAGAACTTGGACATAATACAATACCTGGTATAAGCCGTGGCAAAGCTTTTGGTGAAAAAGGAGGGCTTGATTATGCTTATGCTGAAGGCTATGTCTCTTATATTCCTAATCAATACTTTGATTTTCAATTAGGTCACGGAAAGCATTTTATTGGTGATGGTTATCGTTCGCTCTTATTGTCTGATAATGCACAGAATTATCCATATTTTAAGTTAACAACAACAGCTTGGAATCTTAAATATGTGATGATGTGGTCACAGCAGTATTATTTGGAAAAAGGACATCTTGGTAATACTCGTTATAGTGAACGATGGAATGTGATGCATTATCTTGATTGGTCTGTTACAAAATGGTTGAATATTGCATTTTTTGAAACTATAAATTGGGGAAATGACACACTCGGAACTAATCGTGGTTTTGAGTTTAATTATATAAATCCTTGCATTTTCCTTCGTCCTGTTGAGTTTTCTATTGGCTCGCCTGATAACTGCCTTATGGGATTATCGGGAAAGCTCACGTTGTGGAAAAATCATGTGTTTTATGGTCAACTGGCTCTTGATGAATTTAAATTTGATGAGTTTAAAAAACATAGTGGTTGGTGGGGTAGTAAATATGCTTTACAAGCAGGATATAAGACATTTGATATTGCAGGTTTCAAAAATTTGGATTTCCAAACGGAATTCAATTATGTGAGACCATTTATCTATTCTCATTTCACTTATTCGCAAAATTATGCTCATGCAGGACAAGCTCTTGCACATCCTCGTGGTGCAAATTTCTATGAATCGGTGTCGTTCCTTCGTTATAATTGGAAACGAATATTCTTTGAGGCAAAATATGAGTATTTAGTATATGGTCGAGATACGGCAAATACAAATTATGGAGGTGATATATTTAAGTTATACCAAACTCGTACTCAGGAATATGATAATGTTATAGCCAAAGGTGGAAGTCAAGAGATAATAACATATAAAGACTTAAATATCTCTTATATGCTAAATCCTAAAATGAATATGCGTGTTTCTCTTGGAGTTTCAAATCGTAAACTGAAATCAGAGCAAGCTGACGATCAAAATCAATGGTTGTTTATGCTTGGATTTAAAACGTCTTTGAATAATTTCTATTATGATTTTTAATAGAACACAATAATGTATAAAAAAAGAGCCGCAATTGCGGCTCTTTTTTTATATACAATTCAGAATCTTAATTTAGTCGTGAATTATGTTGTATAACTCTTGGAAATCAGGAGTTAATATGATTTCACTACGACGGTTTTTAGAACGGGCTTCCGCTGTATTTGCTTCGTCTATAGGGCAGTATTGTCCGCGGCCTGCTACAGTGATTCTCTTGCCTTCAATAGTAGAGTTGTCTGTTAAAATGTAAGAGATTGCTAACGCACGTTTTGTACTTAGTTCCCAGTTTACTTTTGCACCACCAGTATTGTCGGTGTGTCCTTCAATCATAATGTTTATATCTGGACTTTGTTCCAATACAGATGCTAGGTTTTTAAGAGCTTCTTGACCTTTTTCGGCAACATCACTTTTGCCCACTTTGAATAACAATGCTTCGTCTAGAAGTACATAGATTTTACCGTTGCGTTGTTCTATTGTAAGACCTTGTCCTTGGAATCCAACCAATGCTTTTTCTAGTTTTGTTTTTAAGGCAACTGTTGCAGAGTCTTTTTTGCGAAGTGTTTCTTCAAGATCAGCTATTTGCTCATTTTTAAGAATGATTTCACTGTTCTTTATACCTAATTCTTGACGAATCTTGTCAAGTGATTTACGTTCTTGTTCAAGGCTTAATTGAATAGAATCAAGAGCATCTTCTCTCGCCTGCAATTTTTCGCGTGCGGCTTGTAATTCTTCCAATGTTTTTTTGCTTTCGGCTGCTTGTTGTTTAATCATTGCCGATTGCTTATTGGTAAGGTTTGTGTTAAGTTGTTTTAACTCGTTGTTTTGTGATGTTAAATTCTCGATTTGTCTGTTCTTTGAAAGAGAATCAGCACGAAGTGCAACAACTTTCTTTTCAAGCTCGTTTTCTAACGCTGTAGATGCTTGCAATTGTTTGTTACGTATCAATAATTCAGATGCAAGAGAATCTATTGTAACTTGATCGGATGCAGCAAGTTTTTGAAATTCTTTTTTAGAAACACAAGAACATAAAATTGCCGAACCAAGACAAATAAGAAGAACTTTTTTCATAGGATATTTTTTTTGTAAAAATAGTGATTTATTGAAATGAAAGTATTGTTTAGCTTTTTTTTAGTCGTGATTTTACGTTTTTCTTTTGTTTATCCGTTAATAATCATATTTTTGCATGATAAATGATAATGTTTTAACTGATCAACTAAATGAAATTCAAATATATCTTAGCCCTTTTATTAAGTGTTGTCATTACTTCGCAATCCTTTGCTCAAACAGAAAACTTTAAGGATCCTAAAAGAGTTGAATCTTTTTTAACCGAATTGTATCCTGAAGCTTTTAATTTGACTTTGATGCGCGATGCCATTTTGTATTATCTAGATAAGGAATTGCATAAGGAAGGTTATCGTATGTTGCAACCAAATAAGACGTTGCAAGATGCTTCTCAGACTTTTGCTGACTATATGTCAAAAACTGATGAAATCCGTGTGTCGTATGCTCCATCGAAACTCTCGTTACAACAACGAATTTTAGCACAGGGTGGTGGTGTGCATCAGGTTGATGAAATTACAATGAAGACGTCTATTCAACGTGCAAAAATGTCGTTGACTTACGATGAAGTTGCCCAAGATGTTGCATTTCAAATTTTCAAAAGAAAATCTGTTGAGATACTACAAAATCCTCGTTATGTATTTGCTGGTATTGGCTGTGGTATAGATAAAACAGGTAAAAAGTTATATATTTCTATAAGCGTTGGAAACTATAACTTAGTGACAACATCAAAGAAAGATGTGAAAGCATCTGGTTTAAAAATGACGGCTTCTAATCAAGGTATTGATTGGTATGACGCAAAAGCTTGTAAGGCTTGCACGAAATTCAAAGAAATAGAATCTCTTCGCTCTATGGTCACAATTGATCGTGGAAAGATTTATTTTGAAACAGGTGATTATAAGTCTTTAAAGAAATTATTGAAAGATCCAACTGATGCTATTGCAGTAGATATTGTGAATATGAAACAATATCCTTGTAAAGGTGATAATATCGTAAATAATCAGTTGCCAAGCCGTGGATATACTACAAAACCTATTTTCGTAAAAGATTTTGATAAGTTGAATATTTATGCTGGCAGAAATGCCTCAGCGAAACTCCGTTTGTTGTTGGGTGAAATACCAGAAGGTG
Organism: Bacteroidales bacterium; assembly: GCA_045615765.1. GTDB lineage: Bacteria > Bacteroidota > Bacteroidia > Bacteroidales > UBA1715 > UBA1715. The sequence goes on along the minus strand of JAZLFM010000026.1, from coordinate 8,315 downwards.
TAACCGACTATGAGTACAATGTGTTGGTTATAAAAGACAAACATTTATGTAGAACGTTGACTCCTAGTTACGATAAGAAAATTGAAGGCTTTGATATGCCAGAGTTACTCCCATTCCCTGATACTGTAACTCGATATAATACATATATTTATAATCCAAAAGTAGAACGCGATACTATTAGTTTCCTTATTCCATTTGAAATAGGTCGTTCACAATATAGAGAGTCAGATATCGTAGAATTTATTGATTCTATGAAACAACCTGACTTTAAGCCACTTGCATTCATTGTTACTGCATATTCGTCTATCGATGGAAATCCAGAAAAAAATATGCATTTGCGCGGTGAAAGAATTAATAGCATAGTAAGCGCAATCGCTTCTTACTCTCACAATAAGGTGCCTATCTCAACTAAAAGTTCTGACTCTTGGGATTTGTTCTATACCGATATTGTTGCTACAGATTGGCAGTTTTTGAAAACAAAAACTCATGAAGAAGTTCTTGCTTATATTTCTAAGGGTGACAATTTAAAGAAAATGGATGTTGTGCTTGCCAAACATCGTTTCGCCGAAGTTCAGATTGTTGTTGAATATGATATTACGACAACACGTCAGGAACAAGCTTACACATTGTATGCTTTTCATAAAGCTTTAAAGGAATATAATGAAGATTTGGCTCTTGCTATTCAAAAATATATAATGCAACAAGTTTTGTCTGGTCGATATCCAAAATCTGTAATTGATAAAATGCAAATACCAGATAAACCTGCTTATGTTGGTATGCAAGTAAATAAATTGTGGTTGAAATATACGGCCAACAATATTGAACCAGATGAGCGTTTCTTAAAAGAAATGAAACGATTGAATTCTTTGAACTCAGAGAATTTCTATGTTCGTCGTAATTTGGTGTATGCACGTTTGAAAATGGAACCTATAGATAATGAATTCTATGTAACAGAAATGCAAAAAGAAATTGATGCGCAGTTGATTTCTATTTTGCCTAAATATGCTATAGATCCATTGAATTTAGAGTTACAAATAAAGTCTTTGCAAAACCTTAATAAGACATTCCGTGTGTCAAATGAAGAAGAGTTTGTGAATGCTGCATTTGAACGCATTAAGGATATTATTGAGATAGACGACTATGACTGGAAAGGTGCGTTGAATTTAGCGTCTATTTTTGTTGGTATGGGAGATTATGACTATCCGTTGAGTATTATGGCTCCAATGGTTAATATCCCTTCTGTAAGCGAAGAATTTATATTCGTATTCATTGCTATGTGTACTCATACAGACTATATGTTCCATACACAAGCATTTGTTGATGCATTGAAGCGTGCTACGGAAATGAATAAACCTCGTTTGTGTGAATTGGTTGATACAGGAAAGTTATCGTTCCAGATGTTCGAAAATCCTGAAGTCAAAAAAGTATATTGCCCTGCTTGTAATGAGTAGTAGGTAACTCCAAAAAGAAAGAGAGCAATCCAAATGGGTTGCTCTCTTTCTTTTGTATCTATTTGTATTAAAGTAATCCTGTTTTTAGTTTAGCTTCTTCGCTCATCATATCTTGTGTCCATTCAGGTTCGAAAACAAGGTTTATGGCGACATCTTCTACGCCTCTAATAAGTTTTAGGCGTGTTTGTATTTCGTATTCCAACATTTCGCCCATAGGACAAGTTGGCGAAGTTAGTGTCATATCTATCTCTATGATAGGTAACTTGTATTTTATGTCGTAGATAAGTCCTAAGTTGTATATGTCAGCTGGAATTTCAGGGTCATACACTGTCTTAAGAGTTTCAACCACTTCGTCTTGTATGCGTTTTAATTCTTTTTCTTCGTCTTCAGTCATAGTTATTTAGATTGAGCGTTAAATGCAAATGCATATAATTTCATTTGTTTGATCATTGCAAGTAAACCATTCGAGCGGGTAGGAGAAAGGTTTTCTTTTAAACCAATTTCTTCTATGAAATGTAGGTCGCAGTCAAGAATGTCTTGCGGTGTTTGTTCCGACAACACGCGTATAAGCAATGAAATGATACCTTTGGTAATAATTGCGTCTGAATCTGCCGTAAAAATGACTTTGCCATCTTTTTGTTCTGCATTTACCCACACTTGTGATTGGCAACCTTTAATGAGAAAATCCTCAGTTTTATATTTTTCGTCAATTAAAGGCAATTGTTTGCCGAGGTCTATCAAATATTGATATTTATCCATCCAGTCGTCGAAAAGGCTGAACTCTTCTATGATGCTGTCTTGGATTTCGTTTATTGTCATTGTCAAATTTTTTGGCAAAAGTAGTAATTAATGTGAAATTCGTATGAATAAATCGGTGTCCTTTGTTATAAAACTGACAAACGGTTAAAATTCATTTCCGTGAAACTTTGTATACAAAAGTCAGCTTTGCCAAGAATTGCAGGATCTCCTACGCCAATACAATACATTTTACCTGCTTTTGCTGCTTCTACACCACTGATTGCATCTTCGAAAACTACACAATTGGTAGGCTCGATTCCTATCAGTTCAGCTCCCTTTAGGAAGACTTCAGGATTGGGTTTTGCTTTCGTAATCATGTTTCCATCTACGATTGCGTCAAAATATGGTTTAATACCGAGTTTTTCTACCAACAAAGGCGCATTTTTGCTCGCAGAACCAATGGCAGTTTTTATGCCTTTTGCCTTTAATTCTTTAAGAAAGTCAATAACTCCAGGATAGACATTTTTTGGTGTGATTTCTGTTTGAACATATTCAAGAAACCATTCGTTTTTCTGTGCAGCTAGAGCATCTTTTTCTTCTTGTGTTTTTACTAAACCACCATGCTTTAATATGAGGTCTATACAAACAGAGCGGCTAACTCCTTTTAGGTTTTCGTTGAAAGCCTCGTCAATAGTGAATCCAAGTGTTTCTGTAAGACGTTTCCATGCCTTAAAGTGATAGACTTCTGTGCTTACAAGCACGCCGTCCATGTCGAAAATACATGCCTTTATTTCTGCCATATCTTAATTACGGGCAAAAACGTACCCGATTCCTTTTATTGTGAATATATATTGTTCTCCTAATTTTTCTCGCAATTTACTAATATGCACGTCAATTGTGCGATCGCTAACCACAATTTCTTTCCCCCAAACCAGTGTGTATATTTCTTCTCGTGAAAATACATGTTCTGGTTTTGAAATAAGAATTTCTAAAAGTTTAAACTCTTTATTCGGCATATTTAGAGATTTTCCGTCAATTGTAACTTGAAATTTCTCTTTGTCTAGCACAATGTTTTTGTATTTCAAAACAGGTGCCTCTTCTGTTGTAGAGTTTTTTCGTCGGAGTAATGATTGTATTCTTGTAACAAGAACTTTCGGACGAATAGGTTTTGTTATGTAATCGTCGGCTCCAGCTTGAAAACCTGCAATTTCCGAATAATCTTCGCTTCGCGCTGTTAGGAATGCTATGATGGTTTTATTTAGTTCTGGAATAGCTCGGATTGTTTCGCAAGTTTCTATCCCATCCATGTCAGGAAGCATTACGTCGAGCAAAATGAGATCGGGAATATGTTGCTTTGCAAGAGCAACAGCATCAAGGCCGTTTCCCGCCGAATATGTGGTGAAGCCTTCTTTTTCCAAGTTATATCTTAGAATTTCAACAATGTCGGGCTCGTCATCAACGATTAATATAGTTGCTTCTTGATTCATATCTGCTATCTTATGTTTCCTTTTTTTATGGTAAATGAAAATGATGTTCCTTTATTTAGGGTACTTTTTACATTTAAAGACTCTCCGTGTGCTTCAATAACATGTTTTACAATAGACAAACCTAAACCTGTTCCTCCTTGCTCTCTTGAACGACTTTTGTCAACACGGAAAAATCGTTCGAAAATGCGGTCTAAGTGTTCTTGTGGAATGCCGATACCATTATCGGAAACTTCTACTAAAAATCTGTTGTCCATATCGTAGAAGCGAATGCGGACTGAACCTCCATCGGCTTTGTTATATTTTATGGCATTAATGATAAGGTTAGAAAGAGCCATGCTGATTCTCATTTTGTCAGCGTAAACCATCATAAATGGCTTTGCGGTAGGAGTTTCCATAGAGAGTGTTACATTGCGCTCTTTTGCTAAATATTCCTGAGTTTCAAATATTTCGTTAACTAAATCAGCAATATTGAATGTGGTAAATTCCATTTTTAGTTCTCCTGACTCCAAACGGTTTATAGCATCCAAATCGTGTACGATTGATGTCATTCGTTGAATGACTTTGTCGGTTCTTTCAAGATATTTTCTATTAATGGTTTCATCTTCAAGACCGCCGTCAAGTAATGTGGAAACATATCCTTGTATTGTGAATATTGGTGTTTTTAGTTCGTGTGCAACATTTCCAATGTATTCTTTCCTAAATGTCTCTTGTTTCTTTAATAATTCTATCTCTTCACTTTTGTGTGAGGCCCATTCTTCTGCATCTTTCGTCGCTGTTTCTATAAGATTATCGTCGTTTTGCGAGATCTCTTTGAATTTAGGCATTTGTGCTGAGCGTATGATTTTATACACAGGTCTAACTTTCTCAATAACAAATGATTTAATCGCATGATAAGAGATGAAATATAATACGATGCTAATGCCAAGAATAACGCATAGTCCGGGAATTAGTAGTTCTGTGTATCCATAATAATAACATACAATTAAGGCAAGCAACATAAGTATGCTGGAACTTATTGCAACGTGTAGCGCAATGCCTTTGTTTGTGTGTATCCTAAAAGAGTTTATCATACGAACTAATAGTAAGCAGTAACAAATGTAGATGATAAAATGAAAAAAAACAACTATGAATAATTTTCAATTATTTTTTTATATTTGTAATGTCCTATTTAAATGATTAATTATGAAAAAGTTGTTTGCTTTGTTTTGTGTCTTAATGGTTGCTGGCATAGCGCTACTTTTTTCACTCTCGACTACTCCGAATGTGAAAAAGGCAACGGTGAGTGATATAAAGGAAAATGCAGTCCTTCTTGATAAGAATAATGAAGATGTACAACTAATAGGAACAATTTCGTCGCAAATTTCAAAAAAGAAGTTTTGGTTCGAAGACAATACGGGACAAATTGTAATAGAGGTAAAAAATAGTTTATTGCCTATGGTACCTTCTACGAATCAAATTGAAGTTGAAATTCGTGGCTCTGTAGATTGCGAGACGGAAGCGGGTGGTGGAGTAAAAATAAATGTGTCGGAACTAATCTTTGATACAGAAGAGGAAATTCAGATTATGTAATTTCTATTCTTGCTCGATATTGTGTATTTCCTGTTATAGGTGTTAGCGAACAATATCCTTTTGAAATTCTTCCATTTATTACTTCTATAGGCTTTTGTAAACTAAGTAATTTATCATTTTCAGCTAATTCTTTTGAACTTTTGAAAAAGTCAACAGAGAATGTGCCCGTTTTCCCTTCTTGTACGAATTTGTCGTAAAAAAGTCGAGCGACAAGTCCCATAGTCATTCGTACGTTGATTTCTACACATGGATGTATGTAAAATTTCTCTTCTTTTTTATGAATAAACATATCCACTCCACAAAATCCCGTATAATTAGAATAGTTTTTATTGAAAAAGTCAATTAAACCGATTTGTATTTCCGTAAGGTGTTTGGTTGTAATCCATTGATTGAGCATTGTTTCAATTTGTGCGTCAGATGCAAGCAAATTCCCTTGGTATGCTCCATTGTCATTAGTGAAAAACCATGAATAACCTGCAAATGAAGTCTTTCCTTTGTCGCAATAGAATTCCATTGCAAAGTTTTGTACAACATCATATAGCGGCTCGGCTAGTATAGAACCTTGCTTTTGTGCTATTCGAATAACTCTGTTCCGTAGATTTTCGGAAAGACCACCTAAACTTCTACAAATTCCCTTGCCACTTCCTGACCATGGTGCTTTGAAAATACAATAGGGATTGTTTCTTATATAGTTGTCTATTTCACTGTCTTGTATTAAGGTCCCCGGGAATGTATAATTATAATTTTTATGTGATTCCCAAAGTTCTCGTGTTGCTTGTATGGAATAGCCTCTATGCGAGAGTTCTCTTATTGTTTCTATTTCCTTCTGGCCAGGTGTTGTTGTGCAACCTAATTGACAGAATTTATTTCGTATTGTTTTGTTCCATCCCCAAGGATAAATATTACTTGTTGGTTGAATGTGTTGTTGCAGTGTTATTTCTTGAAGTTGTGGGAATTTTTGTTTTTTTTCAGAGAACCAATTTTGATCAGGGTTCGTAATAAAGACAGAACTTTTCGATGTTGCATACCATATTGGTAAATATGCAAAATCTTGAGCGAATTGGACTGCAGATTGTGGCGCATCGTAATGTTCTGAATCAGATGCTAATGCGAGGTCGTGGTCTGGGTTGAAAATATATATGTTTTCGCTCATTACTATGCTTTATACATACAAACATACGAAAGTATGTATTTTTGGCAAAATATTTGTATTGTGTAAAAATGTGTTTGGAGTGTAACATTTTTTTTACATTCTTTGTCTAACAATAAAATTGAAGATTTATGAAACGATTATTTTTTGCATTGGTTGTTGCTTGTATGGCTCCAATATTTACATTCGCTCAATGGGGTGATCCTTCAACAAAACAATTAAGTGCCAGTGATTTGAAAGCTCCAGTTATTTCGTGGGATAAAGATTCTTATAATTTCGGAGAAATACCACAAGGTATTCCAGTTGATGTGGTTTTTGAATTTACAAATACAGGTAATGCTCCGCTAATTATAACAAAGGTTGAACCTGCTTGTAATTGTACAGATGCGATTTGGCCAAAAACTCCTATTTTGCCAGGTCAGCGAGGAGAAATTCAGGTGACTTTTGATGCTGAAACAGGAGGTAAATTCTCAAAGACAGCGGTGGTGACATCAAATGCGAAGCCTACAGAACAAACTTTAGTTTTCACTGGTGTTGTTGTACCTAAAAAGAAAAAATAAGACTGATTATAGTTTAGTGTTGGAAGGTCGTTCATTTTGAGCGACCTTTTTTATTTTAGATAGAGAAGCAAAATCCAAAAAATACTATCTTTGCGAAAATTAAAACGATTTATAATGAAAGCAAAAATAGCAGTACTTCCAGGTGACGGTATAGGACCGGAAATTATGGAACAAGGTGTGGCAGTAATGAAAGCAGTTTGTGCAAAATTTGGCCACGAATTTTCTTATGAATATGCAATTTGCGGTGCTGACGCAATTGATAAAGTTGGTGACCCATTCCCAGAAGAAACGTTTAAAACTTGTATGGATGCAGATGCTGTATTGTTTGCATCTGTTGGTGATCCAAAATTCGATAATAATCCAGCTGCAAAAGTTCGACCAGAACAAGGTCTTTTGGCTATGCGTAAGAAGTTAGGTTTGTTTGCGAACATTCGTCCTGTTGAAACATTTGATTGTTTGGTGCATAAATCACCATTGAAAACTGAATTAGTAAAAGGCGCTGATTTCATTTGTATCCGTGAATTAACAGGTGGAATGTATTTCGGTGAGAAAAAAGAAGGTGATGATGTTGCTTATGATACAAACTACTATAGCCGTAAAGAGGTAGAAAGAATTTTGAAAGTTGCATACGAATACGCTCGTAAACGTCGTAATCACCTTACTGTAGTTGATAAGGCTAATGTACTTGCCTCAAGTCGTTTGTGGAGAAGAGTTGCACAGGAAATGGCACCTCAATATCCAGATGTTACTACAGATTTTATGTATGTTGACAATGCTGCAATGCGTATGATTCAAGAACCAAAATTCTTCGATGTTATGGTAACTGAAAATACATTTGGCGATATTTTAACTGATGAAGGTTCTTGTATTACAGGTTCTATGGGATTGCTTCCATCGGCTTCTACCGGTGAACATACACCTGTGTTTGAACCAATACATGGAAGTTGGCCACAAGCAAAAGGTTTGAACATTGCAAACCCATTGGCACAAATTCTTTCAGTAGCAATGTTGTTCGAATATTTTGACTTAAAAGAAGAAGGAACTTTGATTCGTAACGCTGTGAATGCTTCTTTGGATGCTAATGTTCGTACTCCAGAAATTCAAGTTGAAGGTGGTGCTAAATATGGAACAAAAGAAGTTGGTGCTTGGATTGTTGACTATATCACAAAAGCATAATTCTGATTGAAAAATATGTAAAGGGCATAATCTTTTGATTATGTATAACCCCCAAATCAAAAAATCCACTTTTATAAATTAAAAAGTACATTTTTGAACAAAAAACAAAGGCAACTACGAAATAGTTGCCTTTATTCTTTTAACACCTTTTAATCAATGTTCAAATAACGATTAAATTGTCACA
>JAZLFM010000025.1:0-31180 GCA_045615765.1 Bacteroidales bacterium | reverse complement strand
TTTCTCCCATTTTTATATCTTTGCAAGATATAAGCGTAATGCTTTATGCGTTATTCTTTCAAAAACATTTTTAATTTAACATTGAATTTATGCAAATTACAGTTGGTATCGACATTGGTGGAACAAATACTGCCATTGGTTTTGTTGACAAAGAAGGAAATTGTTTAGCGGACATTGTAACGCCTACAAAAGAATATGCAGAGATTGAACCTTATATGAAAAATCTATGTGGTTTAATTGCTGACGAATTGAAAAAACATAGTGATTGGGAATTACTTGGAATTGGAATCGGTGCGCCAAACGCGAACTATCACCGTGGTACTATTGAAGAAGCTCCTAATCTTAGTTGGAAAGGAACTGTTCACTTCTGCAAATTGATGGGTGAATATTTTCCAAACATAAAAATTGCCATCACAAACGATGCAAATGCTGCCGCTATGGGCGAGATGATTTTCGGTGCAGCCAAAGGTTTAAGCGACTTTGTAGTTATTACTCTTGGTACTGGTCTTGGAAGCGGTATTGTTGTAAATGGAGATTTGGTATATGGTCACGATGGATTTGCTGGTGAAGTTGGACACACAACTGTATTTATGGATGGTCGTCAATGTGGCTGCGGTAAAAAAGGTTGTTTAGAAACATACGCATCGGCAACTGGTATTGTACGAACAATATCTGAATTACTTTGCAACTCTCGCAAACCGTCTGTTCTTCGTGAAATTCCAAACGATAAACTTACTTCATACGATGTATTCAAAGCATATCAACAAGGCGATGAAATTGCAAAAGAATGTTTTGAATATACGGGAAAAATCCTTGGTATGAAGCTTGCCGATGTTGTTTGCCACACAAGCCCATCTACAATTTTCTTGTTTGGTGGTCCTGCTAAAGCTGGCGATGCAATCATTAAGCCAACAAAAGCTGCGATGGAAGAATACCTACTTCCTATTTTCAAAAATAAAATTGACATTAAACTAAGCGGTTTAATGGATAAAAATGCTGCTGTACTTGGTGCAAGCGCATTGGCTTGGAAAGAATTAGAAAAATAGATTCTACACTTAAGGGAATAAGCAATGTATAAACTGTACACAATAGGATTATTCATACTTATTCCCTTTTTTTTTACCCTTGACTTGTTATTCGGAAGTGTACAAGTCCCACTTGAAGCTTACAAAAACATTTTAGTTGGAAACGACACTTCTTCCTTATGGTACTCGATTATCTTTGATATGCGTTTACCACGGGCCATTGCGGCTTTACTAACAGGAATGGCACTGCCCGTTTCTGGATTGTTAATGCAAACTCTCTTCCGTAATCCTTTAGCAGATCCTTATGTTTTGGGCGTTAGCACTGGTGGTAGTTTAGGTGTCGCATTTTTTACACTTGCCGGAGGAATACCATTAGGATTACTTTCGTCTTTTGCTGGAAGCATAGAAATAGCTCTTTCTGCCCTTATAGGCTCTACTGTTGTTATTCTAATAATAGTAGGTATGGCTCCCAAAGTAAAAGACACGGCATCACTGCTTATTATTGGTATAATGTTCGGAAGCGTTACGTCCGCTATTGTAAGTGTTCTTCAGTATTTTTCAAATCCCGACGAAGTACACGCCTTTGTATTATGGACAATGGGTAGCTTTTCAAAAATAACAAACATAGAACTTATTGTTATGGCCGTATGCATAATTCCAACTATCATCATTGCAATGCTGATACATAAACCATTGAATGCGCTATTGTTAGGCGAGAATTATGCACAAGGATTAGGCGTAAAGACACCTCGTTTACGACTTATAATGATTCTTATCTCTGCAATATTGGCAAGTATTGTTACCGCATTTGCTGGCCCAATTGGTTTTATCGGAATGACAGTACCGCATATTGCACGTTTCGTATTTCATACTTCAGACCATAAAAGCTTAATTACCAATTCTGTACTTATTGGTATAAATCTTATGCTTATATGCGATTTGCTTTCGCAATTGCCGGGCATACAGTCAACCCTCCCAATCAACACAGTTACCGCTTTATTCGGTGCACCTATTGTTATACTTGTAATTTACAAAGGACAAAGAAAAACCAATCTCTAAAGCGAAATTACATCTAAGTCATTTGGAACATATACTGTTCCTGAAAAACTTGCACGTGCTTCCTGTAAATAGCGTTTTTGACGTAGTTCTAATGGCGTTTTCCCCTCGGTATGAAACAAAATTGTTGTTTTTGCGCCCAAAGAATCTGCATTTTTACATGAATCCACAACTGTACCATGATGCTTGGTATATGGTCTGAATAATTCTACTTCCGAATATAAGCAATATGCTTCTTGAAGCAGATAATCAGAGTTTTCTACATATTGGCGCTCGCATTCATGAAACGGCTCGTCTCCTAAAAACGAAAGTTTCTTTCCATTCAACAAACGGCATGTGAAACCATGTTGCAATTCTTTTACACTTTGAATATCGAAGAATGTAAATTCACGACCTAAGATTTTCTCTTTTATTCCATTTTCAATTGGATGCAGAATAATTTTATCTCCAAAAAACGCTTGTAATCGTGGTTGCATAACTATTCCACATATAGTTTTTACCGCATCCAAAGATTTTTGGTGTGCGTAAATATGTAAACAGCCCATATATCTATCTTTACGAATATGTTGGGCTATGGCACGAACTAACCAAACTATACCCAATAAATGATCGGAATGATTATGCGAAATAAATACATTATGGATATTCAAAACATTTAAATGAGCCAACTCCAACTGGCGCAATAAGCCGTTGCCTCCACCTCCATCTACAAGGAATAATTCACCATCCTCACGAGAAATAGTAAAACAAGTATTATACATATTGGTGACCATTGCGGCACCTGTTCCCAGCATAGTTAATTGTTCCATAAATACTGTATTGTTATTCAAAAAGAAACACCGTTAAAAAGAATATTTATCTTTCCACAATACCTGCATATATTGCTTAGTGTCCTGTTCTCTTTTATTGTCTGCAGCCTTCCAAAATTCTACATGAGAGAGTTCCTTTGGTAAGAATTCTTGCTTAACAAAATGTCCCGGATAATCGTGTGAATATTTATATCCATCACCATAATTCAATTGTTCCATTAACTTTGTAGGAGCATTACGCAAATGTAACGGAACTGGTAACATTCCAGTTTGTTTAACTGTAGCAAGTGCTTCGTTGATAGCCATATACGCAGAATTACTTTTTGGAGATGTAGCCAAATATACTGCCGTTTCCGAAAGAATTATACGAGCCTCTGGCATACCTATAACCGAAATAGCATTAAAACAACTTTGCGCTAACAATAAAGCATTTGGGTTTGCCAAACCTACATCTTCCGCTGCCGAAATCAACAGACGACGAGCAATGAATTTTATATCTTCCCCACCTTCCAACATACGAGCAAGCCAATAAACCGCAGCATTAGGATCACTACCACGAATAGATTTTATAAAAGCGGAAATTATATCATAATGTTGTTCCCCACCCTTGTCGTAAAGTGCAATATTCTCTTGCAACGTGCTTGTAACCACATCATTGGTGATTATAATCTTCTCGTTTGCAATCTGAGAATTTACTACAATCTCCAATACATTCATCAATTTACGGGCATCACCACCAGAAAAACGCATCAATGCATCGTCTTCCAAGATAGTAATATCCAGTTTTTTAAGCACAACATCTTCCGTCAAGGCTTTTTGTAGCAAAAACTGCAAATCTTCTTTATCCAAAGATTTAAGTACATATACTTGACAACGCGATAATAGTGGAGAAATAACTTCGAAAGAAGGATTTTCCGTAGTTGCTCCTATCAATGTAACCGTACCATTTTCTACAGCAGCCAACAATGAATCTTGTTGTGATTTATTGAATCTATGAATCTCATCAATAAATAATAACGGATTTGGAGTATCGAAGAATTGTGCCTGCTTTGCCTTATCAAGCACATCGCGTACATCTTTCACGCCTGAATTTACCGCACTCAATGTAAAAAATGGACGTTCCAAACTTTTTGAAATAATTTGAGCCAATGTTGTTTTACCAACTCCCGGAGGTCCCCATAAAATCATAGAAGAAATTCGTCCTGATTCTATAGACTTACGAAGCACGGCACCAGGAGCAACCAAGTGCTTCTGTCCCATATAGTCATCTAACGACTTCGGACGCATTCGCTCTGCTAACGGTTGTTGTATGCTCATTGATTACCCTGTCTTTGTTTAATAATTTCTTCTAGTTCTTCACGAGATTGCAACTTATAGTGCTCACCTTGCAAGAAATACGACACATCTCCTGTTTGCTCAGAGACAACCAACACCAATGTATCGGTTTCCTCACTCATTCCCATTGCCGAACGGTGTCGCATACCAAAACCCATAGGTAAATCCGTCGTTTTTGACATTGGAAGCACGCATTTTGCCGCTAAAATTTTCCTTCCAACAATTATTACCGCTCCATCGTGCAAAGGAGTATTTTTATAAAAAATATTCTGCAATAATGCCGAAGAAATACGTGCATCTATCAATTCACCTGACTGGAGATGTGAAAGTACCGGCTCTTTTGTATTGGAGATAACTATTAACGCTCCCGTTTTTGATGCCGACATTGTGAAAATTGCATCACTAATCGCTCCCAATGATTCCACTGGGATTGATTCCTGATTGATATTCAAAAACTTAGAAAGTCTTTTCCGGCCTTGGGAATGAAGATAACGATTACCTACCATTGTAAGAAATCGACGAATTTCCGTTTGAAACAATATCACTAAAGCGAGACCACCAATGCTGATAAATTGCCCCAAAATTCTTGTAAGCATTTCCATATGCAAAGCACGAACAACTAGCCATACAACATAAAATGCTATAATACCAAGAAAGACATTCATTCCTGCTGTTCCTCGAATAAGTTTGTACACTTCGTACATCAGAAAAGCAACAAGAAAAATATCTACAAAATCAACAAAATCGAATGATATAAACAACGGAATCATACTTTTCTTTGAGTCGTTTCAAAGATATAAAACTTACTCGAAAGTCAGTCTTTTTGCAATGGTAGTTTTACAAAAAATGTACTTCCTTCTCCTACAGTTGATTCATACCAAATGCTTCCATTCGACGATTCCACAATATTTTTACATATTGCTAAACCAAATCCGCTACCTGTTTCCTTAGTCGTGAAATGAAGCTCAAAAATATGTTTACGAGTTTCCTCGTCTATGCCTCGTCCATTATCTTGAATGGCTATAGTTGCATAGTTTTCATCGGTAATGAGACGTACAACAACTTTTCCTTGTTTTGTGCCTGGAATTGCCTGTATCGCATTTTTTATCAAGTTATTGAACATTCGAGTCGTTTTGTCTTTATCACCCATAACAATAACTTGATTTGTAGGTATATGAGATTCAACTACCACATTCTCTTCTTGAGCAAACAGCGTCACACAATTCTGTAAAACTTCGCTTATATCCAATGGCTCTAAAACTACCGTAGAGAGTTTTGCAAAGTCTGAAAAGGATGTTGCAGTTTCCGCCAAAGTATCAATTTGCTCAATCATTGTCTTAGAAATAGACTTCAAGCGTTTTTCAAACTTTTCGTCTTTTTCATCCCACGAGCGATTCAACAACTGCATACTCAACTTCATCGGAGTAAGAGGATTTTTTATCTCATGAGCAATCTGACGAGCCATTTCTTTCCAAGCACTTTCGCGTTCCGCTTTGGCCAATTTATTTGCACTCACACTTAATTGGTCGATCATAATATTATAGTTCGATACCAATCCTGCTAATTCCTCTGGTGCATTTATCGTTATCTTTTCATTTTCGCAACCTACCGCAACTTGTTTCATTCTATTTTGAATTACTTTCAACGGATCGGTAATTCGTTGCACAATAATAACCGACAATAACGCAGCTACAAGCATTAAAATCACAGCTACATTTATTAACCCAACGATCAAACCGGCAAATTGCTGGTGCATTTCTTCATTATTTGAGAAATTCGGTAGATTTACATATCCAAGAGCCTGATTTTGACCATTATAAATGGTCACATACGCAGACATATAGGTTAACATCCCGATTTTTTCTTCATGAGTATATTGAGAAAAATGTCTATTTATCAAGAAATTATATGAGGTCGGATCCATCTTTTCGTCTTGTAGCTTATATTGGAATATTTCTGGTCGAGACGAGGCAATCAAATTACCTTGCAAATTATAGAAATTTATATCAGCCGAATACACTTCCGATAAATGAGCCAACAAATCCTGTAATTCTATACCATCATCAATAATCTCCTCATCCGTAAAGTCAATAGACAAACCTGTCGCCAATGAATTTACTTTTTCTTGCAGAAATGCTCGCTGCTGTTGCTCTATTCGTGTATTCATAAACGACATACCGAAAAATCCAAGTACCACAAATGAACTCAATAACAAAGCAACGAAAGAACGCTTTATTCTTGTTGACAAAGAATGACTTACGTCTTTTTTCTCATAAAAGAAGAAACGATTACAAATAAGATACAACAACAAGAAATACATAAAAATGTATGGGAACCATATCAGATAATTGTTCCATCGTAACATTTTCATACTTACCACAACGGTAAATTGTTCATTGATGCGATAGGCGACATGTTTCACCGCATGTTCCACATCATTAATCACATAGAAATTACTATCGAGTGACTCGGCTTGTTCGTCCAATAAAGAGAGCTTTTGTGAATACGGACATTTCCCTCTTTTCGAGATTAACATGCCATTCTTATATTTTGCATACGAAAACGCTGAATTCGTTTGCGGAAGATTACCATTTAATAAAATTGCCGGATAGCCAAAATTCTGGGTATTTTCTTCAGAATGAAGTTCTATATACAATTTTGTCTTTCTGTCGTTAGAAATCTTGTATTCTATTGAATCAAAATATGTTATAGTTCCATCTTGGTTGTTTATATAATAATAGTTTGAATCTGAAACGATTTCTCCACTTGTCAGCAACATTTTACTAAAGAAACGCTCACAGTTTGCCAACTGGTTATTGTCACCAAATGTTGAATCTGTTCCACAAACCGTACATTCAAGGTCATATTGTTCTAGAAAACCGTTAAAGTATTTTTTCTGTAAATAGTTACGAATCTCAACATCCTTATTCTCTGGCTGACGAACAAGTTCTTGCAAAACCTTATCTGCTCTCGATTCTTTATACACATAAGTCAGAAATGATTCCGCTATAGGATCTTGCTCGGTTGCTAATTCCTTAGCCAGATTTTTTTGTGCCTCTAAATCTTTCTGTTTTACAAAATGGGCAATGCAAACTTCTACAAAAAGAACAGAAAGCAGTAATAATGTATATTTCAATGTCTGCTCTTTGAGCGTACTATAATACACAAACAGACAGAATACAATTATAACAACGATAAAAAACAATAAACAAATCCAATATAAATCTGCAAACCACACAAACAACGCCGAAAGTACAGCTATAAACCCTACTATCAGTAGTAAATGGGGTAATTTTAGAAGATAGCGGTTTACTGAGAAATATGAATTGAGAAGAACAAAATTCAAGAATAAAATCAAGGCAATTTCTCCATACACTATAAAACTAAGTCCATTGGTAGTGAGAATATTAAATAATTTTAGATTGCAATCCGAGTACTGCACCAAGCTTTCAATTACAAAAGCACTAATTATCCAACAAACACTTGCAGTAAAACTAAATAAGGCAATAGATGCCACAGTATATTTCTGACTATCAAACTGATGATTGCGAAAATATCGAGCAACTTGTACAATTATAAATGCAAACACCAAAGTGTCTATCAATAAGTCGCCTAACGAAGCGAAATATGGAGTAGAAAAATAGTTGGAGTCGAACAAAGCCGTTGTGTAACCAATGTATGGAATCTTTTCCGAAACCATATACATTCGAAATGCTATTAAAAATGCAAGTGTTCCAAACCATACAGCATTTCGTGTAATTGTAGGCGATATTGATTGAATAATACCATCGCAAAACAACAAGAAAAATAATATTCCTAAGAAATATAGCAGTATAGTGACATAACATTGAAGTAAACTATCGCTACGATGTGCACTGGTAGCAAGCGAAAACAACAGTTGTTGATTCGTATCATAAATCGGATATGTATCTTCACACGCATCGGTAAAAATTTCCACTGAATTATTCATAGAAAAATCCGATTGGAATTCATTCCTTATGTATTCATTTTCAAAAGAATACTGGCTCTTTACGAACGAAAGTACAAAAACATCTAACTGCTTTTGTTTGATATGCGAGACTAAATACCAAGCATTACCCGAAAAGAACAAGTTTCCCGCATCTAAAAATGCTTTATAGTCTTTAATAAGTGTGTTTTCTGACCAATAAGCAAGCGATTCGTCACTGAAGACATAAAACAACACATTACGGCTATTACACACCGAAGTATGCGCCCGTCGGTATTTTTCATACGCCTGAAAGTTTGCGCTATCGCTTAATGAAACGACTTCCTGGCCGATAGTTTCAGCCTTCTCAATCTTCTGATTGATAGTCTTTTGGAACAACTTCAAACTATATTGCGAGATTGCCGTATTGAAATAATTCGTCTCCATTGCAATTGCAACAAGTATTAAGGCAATTGCACAAAACAGAAATTTATATCGTGACAGTATTTGTTTCAATTCGTAAAAAGTTTGTCAAAAATAAGAATTATTTACCAAGTGTTTTCGCATACAATTTCTTGTCGGCAATATATTTTTGCGCTTCTCGTATATAGTCATCATCTTGAATCAGGAACTCTGCTTGTCCTTGCTCGGCATACAGATTTCGAATAATAAGAGACTCTAATTCTCTACAAATTTGAGGCTTCTCGGTTTCAAATAAATTGTCTTGCTCTGCATCTATTTGTTTTTGCATTGCTGCAATTTGTTGGGAGAAATCAAAATGTTCTTTTTGAGCTTCGTTGGCAAACGCATGTAAATGTTTTTCACCTTCTGAAACAAACTTATAATCAATAGATTTACAGTACGATACAAATTTCTGATATTCCTTTTCATCAATATGAAAATTCTGAGATTTTATTGTTGCCGTATCGCTAATCGAATATGTTTTATTCACATAATCAAACAAAACAAATTGAGCCTGTAAATCCTGCAAAAGCAATGTTGATTTCTTCTCCGGCATAGTCACATCTGGAATGATTCCGCCACCGTCTTTCACTGGACGATGGTTCCTTGTGTAAAATGTTTTCTGCAATGAATCAGGAACTTCCGTAGGATTACCTTTACTATCACGATGCGCATAATCGAGCTTTTGAATACATCTTCCACTTGGAATATAATATTTTGCCGTAGTAATTTTCAATAAACAATTATGAGCCAATTCTTTACGATTTTGAACCAAACCTTTACCAAATGTTTTACAACCCAAAACAACTGCTCTATCAAAGTCTTGTAAAGCTCCCGAAACAATTTCAGATGCCGATGCCGAATGGTCGTTTACCAAAACAACTAATGGAGATTCTGAATCAAATGCATCGGAGATAGTGGAAAATTTATTGTTCTCGGTTTTATTCTGCCCCTTTATGTAAACAACTCGTTCTCCTTTTCCCACAAACAAATTCACAATCTTAACTGCTTCTATCAACAAACCACCAGGATTATCCCGTAAATCGAGCACAAAGCCCGTTGCACCTTGTTTTTTTAGACTTGCAAAGGCTTTAGCCACATCGTTGCCACAATTTTGTGAGAACTCATTTAATTTAACATAGCCTACATTCGATGGCAACATTCCAAAATATGGTACGCTTCCTATCGTTATCTTCTCTCGTTCTATCGAAAATGAACGGCGAACTCCATTTCTTGTTATCACCAACGAAAGCGAAGAACCAATTTGTCCTTGTAGCAATTGCATACTTTCGTCAAACGATTTGCCAACAACAGAATGTCCGTCAACCTCAACAATTATGTCGCCTAACAAAAGACCAGATTTTTGAGCAGGAGATTTTTTTCGTATATCAGTAACCATCAATGCACTATCGCGTGCAACAACCGATGCGCCTATGCCTCCATATTCGCCTTTACTCATTATAGTGTAGCGTTCAACATCGGACTCAGGTATAAAATTCGTGTAAGGATCGAGTGTTTGCAGTAAACTGGTAATTGTTCTATCCATAATATCACCCGGCGCGAGTTCATCGACATACGAAGTAGAAACCTCCGAAAACAAACTATAGAAAATATCAAGATTTTTTGCCGTCTCAAAGTCCTTGCTACCATCAAAATTCATCATACAAACAGATGCGACAAGCAGAGCAACAACAAGACCAATATGAGTAATCTTTTTCATATCATTTTTTGTTTTATGGAACAGGATCATATCCGTGACCTCCCCACGGATGACAACGCAATAAACGCTTGAGCAATAACCAACCTCCCTTATACACGCCGTATTTTTGAATTGCCTCTATTCCATATTGTGAACAAGTGGGTGTGTAACGACACGACGGTGGCAAAAGCGGAGATATACAACGCTGGTAAACACGAATAGGAAAAATAAAAATCTTCTTACAGATTTCGCGCATATTGCTCTAATTTGGAAAATCCATTGGCAATACAACTTTCTACTGTTTGTTGTGAAGCAATGGAATTGTCGCAATATACAATTAAAGTTTTTATTGCCAAAGAGTTAAAATCTTTTTGTGGATAGATATGTCGAACACCTTCGCGGATACGACGCTTTAAAAGATTACGGTCAACGGCGTGGTGAAAGCGTTTCTTGGGAACACTTATTGCAACCTTAAACGATGGTGTTTCGGACTTCTGTACCACACACAAAAACTTAAGGGGGTAATTCATAAATGTTTTACCCCCTTGTAACAACGAACGAAAATCATTCTCGCTCGATAACTTATGTTCGTGAAGAAAGCCCACGTTATTTTTGCTTCTTTACAAAATCTTCAAGTGCCGATGTCATAGATGTACATTTGATTGTTGGAGCAGGAATGTCCAAACGTAAACCTGCATCAACAACAGCTTTTCCCGTTGTTGGTCCAAAAGCGCCAATGTATGTTTCACCTTGTTCGAAATCAGGGAAGTTCTTCTTCAACGAAGCTATACCTGCAGGACTGAAAAATACAAGAATGTCGTAATCTTTAATATTGATGTCGGACAAGTTGCTACTTACTGTACGATACAAAATCGCTTTTGTATAGTTGAAATTCGCAGCACTTAGTTTTTCTGGAATTTCTTGTTTATGAATATCAGAAAGTGGCACTAAAATTTTCTCATTGATATATTTCTTAGAAACCTCTATCAAATCATCAAATTTGCCATTAGCAAAAATGATTTTGCGCTTTCTATATTGCACATATTTTTGAAGATAAACAGCCGTTGATTCCGAAATACATAGGTATTTCATTGTGTCAGGCATAGAAACACGAAGTTCTTCACACATACGGAAGAAATGATCAATAGCGATACGGCTTGTAAACATTACTGCCGTATGATCAAGAATACTAATTTTTTGTTCACGAAAATCCTTTGCCGACACATCTTCTACATGAATGAATGGTCTAAAGTCAATGTGAATATTGTACTTCTTTGCAAAATCTAAATATGGAGATTTTTCGCCTTCGGGTTTCGGTTGTGAAACTAATATTTTCTTTATCTTCATATAATACTTATATCAGAACTAATTATGCTCGACACAACTTTGGCTATAACGAACAGCGGCAGTATTTCGAGCGCACAAAAATACAAAAAAATGTAAACATATGAAATTCCACACTTGTTGCTTATCTGAAATTCTCTAAACAAACGCAACAAGTAAATAATCCCAACAACAACATATCCAATTGTTAACAATGTTTTCGGTTGCATAACCGAAGGACTTATATATGCTAATGAAAGAACTATAGGGAATAAGCAAACGCCAAGGGCATGATTATATAAATACACCGTAAATACACATTCACGAGCATACTTAACTCGGTCGAAAACGGTGGCCAACGTATAGAAAATCAGTTTTTTCAACATATACAACACCAACACACAAACGGTAAATAACGCAAACCAAGTTACATCTTGCAAAACCGTCGTTTTTAAATGCGAATATGTTTTCACGGCAAACAACAAGAATAACCCTGCATTTACCGCAAACAAAAACTGAAATACAACCGTAGTCAACTGCGATTTATCCCAAGTTTTATCAAATTCTTTTTCTCCAAGATTGTAATTGGTTATAAACGAAAATATTTGTCTGGTCTTTTTATGGAAAACTAATTTTATCACATAATACAACACCAAACAAGGTAATAACACCCAAAACATCCAACCATTCTCCACATCGCCGACTTTCATATAATTGATGCGAAAAACATGTTCGTCGAATTCGGCAAACGACGAAGGTTTTTCTGCCACCACCGTGTCGGATTCAACCAAAGCAATGCTATCGGATTGAACAGGAGCAACTGTTTTCGCCACAGGATTTACAAGCACTGAATCATCATAATCTTCGGCAACGAACTCCAAAGTTGACTGTCCTTTTTGTACAGGGAATTGAATAAGAGACACCGTGTCAGCAGCATCGGAAATCGAAATACTACCGAATGTGTTTGTCGTCGTGTCTGACGCCACATTGTTGATGTTTGTCTCTGTTGGCAAAACAATTCAAATTAAAACTATGCAAAGGTAGCATTCATACATATGCTTCTGACAGTTTTCGCCCACACTTTATTAAATAGTTTTTAACAAAAAGCAATTATGGAAAATTTCAAGAAAAAGTCTATCTTTGTAAACAACTTTAGTAAATCGATTATGCAAATAGACGAAACAGACAAAAAGATCTTAAATCTTTTAGCGACAAATGCCCGCATTCCTTTTTTGGAAATCGCCCGTATTTGTGGGGTTTCTGGTGCAGCAATACACCAACGAGTAAACAAACTCGAAGAAGCCGGACTTTTTAAAGGTTCATGTTATTTGGTTGACGAAAAAACACTTGGCTATGCCACATGTGCCTACATTGGCGTACACTTCGAAAAAGGTGGCGTTTACGAAAGTGTTATGGAATGCTTGAAACTCATTCCTGAAGTTGTTGAATGCCACTATACTACGGGAACATACGGATTAATGCTAAAGATTTATGCAAAGGACAACAGTCACCTTATGCATATTTTAAGCCAACAAATCCAGGCAATTCCAGGCATTGCCAGTACCGAGACATTCATTTCTCTTGAACAATCAATTCAACGCCAAGTTAAGGTAGATTAATATGGTAGAACCTATCTCAACAGAAATTCAACCGGAAACGGCCATAATCGTTGGCGTACAATTGCCGAGCCAAACGGAACTACAAGTAAAGGAATACCTTGACGAACTTGCTTTTCTTGCCGAAACAGCAGGTATTATCGTACAAAAATCTTTTATGCAGAAATTGCCCCAAGCAATTTCGAAAACATTCATTGGTTCTGGTAAAATCGAAGAAATTAAAGCATATCTCGATGAGAACGAAGCTGATATGGTTATCTTCGATGATGAACTTGCGCCTACACAGTTGAGAAACTTGGAGAAAGAATTACAACATCCTATTGTTGATAGAACAAAACTGATACTCGACATTTTTGCACAGCGTGCACAATCTGCCTACGCAAAAACTCAGGTGGAAATGGCTCGCCTACAATATATGCTTCCTCGCTTGTCGCGCATGTGGACACACCTCGACCGTCAGCATGGTGGTGGAACGACCTCGCGTGGTATGGGTGAATCGCAGATAGAGGTTGACCGTCGTATCATTCAGTCGCGTATCGCTTTTTTGAAGGACGAACTTGCAAAAATCGACAGACAAATGATTACCCAACGTAAGAATCGCCAAAGTTTGATTCGCGTGGCCTTGGTTGGCTACACCAACGTGGGTAAATCAACTATAATGAATATGATAAGCAAGTCGGAAGTGCTTGCCGAAAACAAACTATTTGCAACGCTAGATACTACAGTACGAAAAGTCGTGATAGACAATCTGCCATTCCTGCTTTCCGACACAGTTGGTTTCATACGCAAACTGCCAACAACTTTGGTTGAATCGTTCAAATCAACTCTCGACGAAGTTCGCGAAGCCGATTTATTGCTTCATGTGGTAGATGTATCGCACAAAAATTTCCAAGAACAAATTCAGGTGGTAAGCCAAACAATTGCCGACATTGGCGCCGGCGACAAACCGGTAATTCTTGTGTTCAACAAGATTGATGCGTTCACCTATGTAGAAAAAGACGAAGACGACCTCAGTCCAAAAACACAAGAGAACTATTCCCTCGAAGATTTCAAAAATATGTATTTTGCCCAAGAAGGTCCTTGCATCTTTATCTCGGCAAAGCAGAAAGAAAATATTGAGGAATTCCGCACAATGGTGTACGACAGAGTGAAAGAAATGCACGCTATCCGATATCCGTATAATAACTTCTTATATTAAAAAAGGGTGATTCTAATCCTGAGACTACGTCGCAGGTTACTCAAATAATGGCTTCCAGCCATTACTTTTTTATGTGCAATAAGAATCAAAATATACTATTGCCTGGCAAGGCAATATTCAAGTAACCCGTGACGAAATCTCGGGAAGAGCATAAACAATATCACTCAATGGCTGAAAGCCATTACAACAAAAGATTTGCTTTCAACATTAGCATGCAAAATTCCGCAGAAACGAACCGTTTTGGTTCATTCCTACGGAATGTATGGTGGTGGAAATCGTTTGTTTCTACCAAGCGAGTATGCCTAACGGCATACGGTTATTATACAAACATTTTCTATTTTATTCTTTTCACTCCTTCGTAGGTAAAGAATTCACCAGATTCTATCATTTCGTTAATTTTGTCAATATTTGGTTCCGTGTGTAATGTTGAACTATTCACAATGTCACATAATTTTTTATCTCCTATCCTAAATCTATAGTATTCCTCAAAAGGAGCTGTATCAATTACTCTGTTATTCATTGTTTCAAGTAACTTTATTGAGTCAACTTGCCCCTCTATGGAAAATTCATTATATAGATTATCATATTCATCAAATGTTACATTGGTATATTTAATAGTCTTTGGATCAACTTCATAAGGAATAAAATAGTAGTCTTTGCTTAAATATTGTCCTTTCCACCATTTTATATAGTACTTGCCTACACCACTAATATCTTTGTTTAATGTGTCATTTTGATTTGGTTTAGACCAAATATAATCTGTTTTGCTCATATAAACAAAATTGGAATAATCCGCTTTTGTTCTATAAACAGAGTAATATACCATTGCATCATTAACCTGTTCTTCTTTTAGTGTAATATCACTCTCTTTTGCACATGAAACCAATACACATCCAATTAATAACAACATTTGTTTTTGCATATTTTTATAACTTTTTGAATTATTTCATCGTTTTTCTTATATAGTCCTAAAAATTGCAAAAGACTGCATGAAAAATTCATTTTTTTTGAAGATTTTGCAAAAAACATTACAAGCCACCTAGTTTTTGTATTGGCTTCCAGCCAAATGTATTCCACACATTCCAATCCTGAGACTGCGTCGCAGGTTACTCAAATAATGGCTTACAGCCATTACTTTTTTATGTGCAATATGAATCAAAATATACTATTGCCTGGCAAGGCAATAGTCAAGTAACCCGTGACGAAGTCTCGGGAAGAGCATAAACAATATCACTCAATGGCTGAAAGCCATTACAAAAAATACAGTTGTTTGTCATTCCAATCGGATAAGCAATCATTTTTTGCTTCATTTTTTCATAAATTATGCAATATTTTTGCTCGAAAAATTCATAACTTAACAAAATTTTTTGCTCAAAAAGTTCATAATTCAACATTTAATAAGTTGAAATTCAATATATTTGTAAAAAACGACAAATTATGACAAAGAAAAAGGTTTTCAAACGCAAACTTTACAACAGAATGCTGGAATGGAAAAATACGAAAAAAGGTTCTTCCGCTTTGCTTATTGAAGGAGCACGTCGTGTTGGGAAATCGACGCTTGCAGAATCTTTTGCAAAGCAAGAATACAAGTCCTACATTCTTATTGATTTCGCAAAGGCCTCCAAACAAGTTTTTGATTTGTTTAACGACATTTCAGATTTAAACTTATTGTTTAACATATTAAAACTTACATATAACACCCCACTTTATGAACGAAATTCCGTCATAATATTTGACGAAATACAATTGCAACCCAAAGCACGTCAAGCAATCAAGCACTTGGTAGCCGACGGCCGTTACGACTATATAGAGACAGGTTCTTTAATCAGCATTAAAAAGAACATTCAAAACATTTTAATACCGAGCGAAGAAACTCGTCTGACATTAAATCCAATGGATTTTGAAGAGTTTCGCTGGGCATTAGGAGATGAAGTTTCTATACAACTACTACGAGAATCATATTCCCCTAAATTTAAACTTGGTGAAATGCATCGAGAAATGATGCGACGTCTTCGTTTATATATATTAATTGGTGGAATGCCACAGGCTGTTAATTGCTATCTTGAAACAAACGATTTGCATTTTGTAGACGAAATCAAACGAGAAATACTAAACCTATACGAAGAAGATTTCAATCGCATCGACCCAACAGGAAGAGTTGCAAGCATCTTTAAATTCATCCCTGCACAATTGTCTAAAAAATCAACCTCCTTCAAGCCGTATGCCGTTATAAGTAGAGGGACGAAACGAGATGCTATAGAAGAATGCATTTCAGAATTGGAAAAATCAAAATGCGTTAATATTTGTTATCATTCTGATGATCCAAATGTTGGGTTCGCACTTACACGCGATTATTTAAACTTCAAATTGTTTTTAGCAGACACTGGATTGTTTATTACTCTTGCATTTGCAGACAAAAATTTCACAGAAAATGTTATTTACCAAAAATTATTAAGCGACAAGCTGAGTGCAAATCTTGGATATGTTTACGAAAATTTAATTGCTCAAATGCTGAAGGCGAATGGTCATGAATTGTTTTATTATACATTTAATGCCAAAGAAAGTTCGCACACATACGAAATAGATTTCTTAATAAGCAATAAAGATAAAATATGCCCAATTGAAGTAAAATCTTCCTCGTACAAATCACACACATCAATCGACGAGTTTTCCAAGAAATTTTCCTCTCGTATTAGTAACAAATATTTAATACATACCAAAGATTTTCATAAAGAAGAAAATTTACAATTTGTACCTACTTATGCTACAATATTATTATAACAAGCTCAAAAGATGCAAGTAAAAAACATTCAGCCATTACTTTTTTATGCGAATAAGAATCAAAATATCTTATTGCCTGGCAAGGCAATATTCAAGTAACCCGTGACGAGGTCTCGGGAGAATATACCCCCAACACCCTATTCCACAATAACAGAATATGTTTTTTGTCCTATTGTAACATAATACACACCAGCCAAACGAACATTAAACAATAACGGAGTACGCAACACGCTGCTGTCAGATGCAATGGTACGGCCATTACTATCAAACAACGTCACTTTTTGGTTCGCATTCTTCACATATATTGTATGGCTAATTGCATACACACAAATTGCATTTTCCATTTGGTCATCAACAGCTGTAGCTTTAGGTAAAACTGTTACTTGGAAACGTTGTTCTTCCAAAGCACCCTCACTTGATTCTACATATACTACAATTTCTGCAACACCTTCGCCTATTGCTTGCAAAGTCAAGATTTGTTTCTCTACCGAAACAGCAACAGCAGAAGAATTGCTTGATGTCGCGTCAAACAATAATGTCACGCCTTCGGCAATCGTAAAATATTGCGACAAATCTATATGAGGATTTTTATTCCCCATCTCTATTTCTATATCATCCAAATAGGCAAGTATCTGTATCTCTTTCATTTGTGCCACCGTAACATTGAAAGTACGAGAAGCAGATTTCCCATTCGAAGATACCACATTCAATTCAATTGCAGTCGTTCCTTCTTCTGAACCAGGCTTGATTCTCAATATTCCATCTTCAATAGAAATTGTGACAAGATCCGGATTTTCAGCAACCACATCGAATGTTAATTTAGCTCCGTCTAATGATGCACAATATGTCGCAAGATTTAGTTCCAAGGTTTTCCCGTTTAAAACAAGTTTTCTGTCACGTATTAATTGTATTCTTGGCTTTGGGCCTGAATATTCAACTGAATATTCCATTAAATACAACTTTTGCTGCTTGTCACTGTTGAACGAACCATTTGTCGAAGTTATTTTCGGCAAACATGAAACCAAAAGTTTCGCTTGTTTAACAGGCACATCGCGTATTTGATCTTTTGTGATTATGAGTTTTTGTTCAAATTCAAAAATTTCACCTTTGCGTAATGATAAAACTGGTTGGTCATCACACAATATCCCCCAATACCCAATTTCTGGACTATCGTCAATAATAGAGAATGCAACATCACCCGTGAAACTTGACACTCCTTTTACTTTTATTGTAAACTCTTCTCCAATGGCTGGCTTAAAATCTGTAATATCGAATTGTTCCCACGAAGCATCAAGTTCATCATCGTAAGCAGTCATCCAAAAATCCGACACACCATCGTTGTCCACATCCGAAGCATAACGGTTATAATCAACTTCAAACACTTTCACGAAATCATAGTTCGGAAGATATACTATTGAGTAGTCTGTTAAATACAGAGATTTTTCGGCTTGACTATCGAAATAGGCATTTTTAGAAGTAGCAGTTGGTTCGCATACTATAATTAACTTTGGATTTACAATATCGGAACCTTGTAAGGTAAAGGTCAAATCTTCATTGATTTCCTTTCCTGCAATTACCGAAATAACGTGCTCCTCCTTGCAGGCATTCACGACCTTACCTGATTCATCGAAATCACCGACAAAAAGTTTTACTAAACCTGTAAAATTCGAGATACCTTTTGCATACACGGAGAATGTTTCACCAGATTCTGGAATGTATTCCGATATGCCATAGACAGACAAAGCACTGGCAACCTCATCGTCAAACGCCGACCGCCAAGTGTCTGAAATGCCATCAGAATCCCTGTCAGAAGAGGATTCGTCATATTCTGTACGGAAAACTTTTGTGAACTCAGGCGCTTCTTTGTAGGTAAGAGAATACTCTGTTAAAGAAAGAACCATTTTTTCTTCTACATTAAAATCTATAGAACCAGATTGGGCTGAAGGTTCACATACAATAGCAAGCGATGGCGCCACAAACTTTTCCGAATTTCTTTCTACAGAAGTTACCAACAAAGTTCGTTCTATTTCGCACACACGACCAACGGATACAGAAATTGGTTGATCAACTTCGCACAACGACACCTTGTAATTTGTTCCTGCAGTTTGCTCCGAAATCAAAAAGTTAAGTTTCCCTGAATAGTTTGCAGTACCACGCATTTTCAGAGTAAAAGTGTCGCCAACCTTTGGCTCCCAATCTGCAATTTCTTCAATATTCAAGGCAAGTGGTAATTCATCGGAAAAACTAGTTCTCCACACATCAGAAACGCCGTCGACATTATAGTCGGACTCCGTTTCATCGTAGAATACTTCAAATGTTTTTACAATTGCAGGATTTGCATACACACACGAATATTCACCCAACGAAAGTATAAGATTTTGTTTTTTATCGATTTTGGTATCGTCTGGAATACATTGGATTACAAATTCAGGAGTGGAAAGATACACACCGTCCTTTTGTATGACATTTATTAGAAATGTATCCGTTATATCAAATAATTCTCCTTTAGTAACGGTGAAAGAAATGGCGTTAGGATTTTCGCACAAACCACCCCAATATCCGACTTCCTCACGAATATCAGCAAGAATAAGATTTACCGTACCAGAAAAATTTGCTAAGCCTTTCAGGTGCAATGCAAATGTTTCTCCTTTTTGCGGTTGCCACAAAGTGTAGCCAACCGCATCGGTAAGCTCGCTTCTAAAATATGACTGCCAAGTATTTGAGGCATACATATAATTTTCTGTCTCGAACGTTTTTACCACCACATACACCGAATCGTATTTAATTGAATAATCGTTTAAATACAACGAATGTTTTGTCGTATTGTCGAACCCAGGCGATGTTGATTGTATGGCAGAAAAACAACGTAATACCAATTCTGGTTTATTCAACAATATACCGTTTTTCTCCGTATTTGTTATAATTATCTCCTTTTCAATTTCAAACAACTCACCGGCAATAACCGAAATAGCTTCGGTTGAGTCGCACAACAACGCCCACTTACCAACTTCGTCGCGTTGGTCGGCAAGATAGAAGTCAAATGAACCAGAGAAATTGGCGAATCCCTTCATTTTTATGGTGATTTTTTCATCTGCTTTTGGCTGCCAATCTGTTTTTTCCGCTTGTTGCAATGCAAGTGGAATTTCTTCGGAAAAAGTTGATTGCCATTTGTCGGAAATGCCATCGCCATCAAGGTCTTCGCCAGAGGCTACATATTCTGTGGCAAACACTTTCGCAAATTCAGGTGCTGGTGCGTACTGTATAGAATAGTTAGAAAGATTTAATTTAAAAGTCCGTTCTGCATCGAATCCTGCTTGCGACGAAGTTACAGAAGGCATACAACCTAATACCAAAGTGGCATCTTTGAGCGACATTCCATATTTTTCATCTACCGTAATCACAAAAGTCTTTTCAAGAGAAAATACTTTTCCTTGTGTCACAGGGAACATTTCGTCTGTTGTACTCAAGTACGTCCAATATTTCGGATCAACATTCTGGTCAACTATGTAAATGCCCAAGTTTCCCGTATAGTTTGCAACGCCTTTCATTTTTATAGTGAATGTTTCGCCTACTTGTGGCTCCCACGACGACACGCCATATTCATTCAAAGCAGTTGCCAATTCCATAGGGAACGCAGTCTGCCAGTCATCGGAAATTTTATCGGAATCACGGTCGAAACCTTTTTCATTGTAGGTTATTTCAAAATATTTTTCCGACTCGGCTTGTATGTATTTATAATCAAATTCCGTTAACTCGAAGGTGATAGTTCTCTTGTTATCAAAATCGGTAAATTTCGATGTAATTGACGGGATTGCCATAATCACCACACTTGGTTCTGAAAGGAATATGCCAGCTCCGCTATATGACCATTCATCGGTTTCCACCTTAGATATGGTGAAAGTATGTTGAATAGAGAACGGTTTGCCTTCTACTATTTCCATAGAAACATTATCATCCGACAATGATGCCCAATATGCAACTTCCTCACGAATATCGGTTAGGAAAACCTGTAATAATCCTGAATAGTTAGCCGTGCCCGAAACTGTTAGTGTGAATTGTTCCCCTTTTTGCGGAATCCAGTATTTATCACCAACGGCTTCCTTACAAATAGACACGTTATTTCCTTGCCAAGTATCGGAATAATCGTCGCCATCGACATTGGTTCCAAACATATTGTATTGCAAAGAGATTGATTTTTGCCCATCCTTTTCTACTATAGTCCAAGGCGTTTGCGCATTCATAACCAACGAAATGCACAATAAGGCAACTAAAACTGAGAGGTTTGCTATTATTTTCATGGTTTACTTAATTTATATTCTATTCCTACTGTTATTCCAAATGAAAACCTATCTTGGGGTATTGTTTTATCGAATACAGGGGGACAATCAAGGATATCATAATGAACATGACTATAATCATCAATTGAATCTACAATTATCTTATATTCTACAAAAGGCGAACAACTCACATTAACTAAATTAAATTTCCTAGAATAAGAAAAACCGAACCTACACGAAGATGAAATACCTTGTCCAGCAGACGGGTTCTTTACTGTTGTATCATGATTCCAAATCTTATAACCAATAACAGTATGTATACCTAAGCCTCCAAATACAGAAAAGTTATAGTCACTTGTCTCCTTTAATTTCACATGAATTAATGCAGGAACGAACGAAAGATACTGTAATTGGTAATTTGTTTTTACTTCTCGGAATCCATCAAAATTATTCTTGGTAAAATTCTTTGATTGATATCCCATTCCTATCTGGACTTTATTCCTATTTATATCCTTGGAGAGGAATATTTCTCCTCCCAAATTATAACAACTAACAGTTTCTGCAATCACATTATATCTGTAATTTCCACATAGTTCTATTCCAACCTGAGACCTTACTTTTATTGGAATAATAAAAATAAATAAGACTAAAACATAGCGAATTGATTGCATAATTATCTAACTTTAGCAGTAATTAAAGAACCCTTTTGAGCATGATTTCAATTTGAAAATTACTTACTTTCTCTTGTGCGGAAACTGTCATTACCATTACACTTATAACAAGAAATAAGAAAATCTTTTTCATATATTTTTGTTTTTCCTATATAGTCCTAAAAATGTAAAAAGACTGCATGGAAAATTAATCTTTTTTTGAGGATTTTGCAAAAAACATTACAAATCACCTAATTTTTGTATTGGCTTCCAGCCAAATGTATTCCACACCGTCTAATCCTGAGACTATGTCACAGGTTACTCAAATAATGGCTTACAGCCATTACTTTTTTATGCGAATAAGAATCAAAATATATTATTGCCTGGCAAGGCAATAATTAAGTAACCCGTGACGAAGTCTCGGGAAGAGCATAAACAATATCACCCAATGGCTGAAAGCCATTACAGCAAAAGATTTGCTTTCAACATTAGCATGCAAAAATTCCGCAGAAACAAACCTTTTTGGTTCATTCCTACGGAATGTATGGTGGCGGAAATCCTTTGTTTCTACCAAGCGTGTATGCCTAACGGCATACGGTTATTACACAAACAGTTTTATTTTATTCTCTTAACACTTTCGTGTGTATAAAATTCGCCTGATTCTAGCATTTTGTTTAATTTATCCTTATTAAGAATTATTTGATACATTTCTCGACCATCATCCATAAATTGTCCGGTTGGTTTTGTCATTAAAAATTCTGACCTATTAATAATCTCGTATATTTCTATATATGGATCCTTCTCCAAGATTCTTGCATTAAGAGTGTCTAGTATATCTTTATTCTTATACTCATCCGTATAATATAGTTCCCAAATCGCATTGTATTCTGAAAACTTTGTATCCAAAAACATACCATTTACCCATAACCACTCGGCATAATAATACCCATTATCCAATTGCTGCCAATTATTTCCTTTTGCTCCACTATCTTTATAACCAGGATAAGTTGTAATCTTGCCATTTTTCTGTCCTACTTGAACATATTCACGATAGTCAGCCTTTGGTAATATTACATAAGGGTTAAACATTGAACCATATAATACTTCGTCTTCTTTTTGCTTTTCACAGGATACAAAGAGAATAGACAACAGGAACGATGCACATAGCATCAAAAGAACTTTTGTTTTCATAATGTTATTGTTTTATAAATGATTTAGAATAAATTTTCGAATTACTCTTTACAGTGATAATGTACTGACCTATTGGATAGGTTGAAACGTCAACATTAATTTTTGAATTATTTGCTAATTGCTCATACACTTGAAATCTTTGTCATACAATTTTTGTTTTTTATTATCTCATCGTTTTTCTTATATAGCCCTAAAAATTGCAAAAGACTGCATGAGAAATTCATTTTTTTGAGGATTTTGCAAAAAACATTACAAATCACCTAATTTTTGTATTGGCTTACAGCCAAATGTATTCCACACATTCCAATCCTGAGACTGCGTCGCAGGTTACTCAAATAATGGCTTACAGCCATTACTTTTTTTGCGAATATGAATCAAAATATACTATTGCCTGGCAAGGCAATAATTAAGTAACCCGTGACGAAGTCTCGGGAAGAGCATAAACAATATCACCCAATGGCTGAAAGTCATTACAACAAAAGATTTGCTTTCAACATTAGCATGCAAAAATTCCGCAGAAACAAACCTTTTTGGTTCATTCCTACGGAATGTATGGTGGCGGAAATCGTTTGTTTCTACCAAGCGAGTATGCCTAACGGCATACGGTTATTACACAAACAGTTTTATTTTATTCTCTTAACACTTTCGTGTGTGAAAAATTCACCAGTTTCTATCATTTCATTATTCTTTTTTCAAAGTATATTCCTCATCTGCAATAAACAAATTTACTAAACCGACGCCTTTTACAAGTTTGATAGTTTCTTTTCTTTTAGAATCTTTTGAAGGATAAAGAAGAAGTGTATCAGATTTTTTTTCAAATTCAACATAATCTACTTTCCTATTTGTTGAATCAATTATTTGACAAAAAACATCCCAATAATTATTGTTTCCATAATATGAAGAAATCTTTATTGTACTATTGTTTTTTTGAGAATGGATTTCATAAGATAAATAACTCCCACATACACATTTACACCCCCATGGTATTTTTTTCTGGCCTTCATCGGCATCCATCTTCGTCACCTCAAATGTAAAGTACTCTCCTGTAGTGTTCTCAAAACAAAGAACATCATCTTTCTCATAGGGTGTATAGTCCTTATATTCTTTAGGAAATTGTTCACAATATTCGGTGCAAGCATAAAATAACGCAGTACATGTGATTACGAGAAATAATTTTTTCATATTTTTTCAATTTTAAGGTTTCTAAACTTACTGGTTGATGTTTTTACTATAACTAAATAGACGCCTTGCTTTAGGTCTGACAAATTAAAGGTATATGCCATTACAAAAAAGATGTATTTCTACTATACTCAATTTTTACCAGATAAATTTTATTCCCACAGGCATTGTGAACAAATACGGATTTTTACTGTCGTAGATTTCTTTTCTATTTGGAAGCTGATATTGTACACTTGGCTCGGTAAAGATACCTATGTGGCGTGCAATGTTGTATTGCAAGCCCAAACCTGTACCAACCGACCATTGCCATGGAATAACTCCATCATACGAACGAAGTGGTATTCCCATAGTTAAACCAAGGTTTCCATACAAGCCGCCTTTCTTACCCATACACACATTGTAGGTTATTTTTGCAGGAATGCCAAGATAACGGACATCTTTAGATTTGTCGTACAATTCACCTAACGATGTTTTCATCACGAAAT
This sequence comes from Bacteroidales bacterium, assembly GCA_045615765.1. Classification (GTDB taxonomy): domain Bacteria; phylum Bacteroidota; class Bacteroidia; order Bacteroidales; family UBA1715; genus UBA1715. The sequence goes on along the minus strand of JAZLFM010000025.1, from coordinate 6,148 downwards.
CGTAGCTATGTCTGCTGATAATTATTCCAGATTCTACTCCCAACCACTTGTTTTGTTTATAGCGTACAGACACAGCGTATGAAATTGGATAGGTAAAGTCTTTTCTTATTTGTACTAATTCTTCTTTAACAAAACCATTCTGATGAGGGCCATCTGAAAATTCAACATCACCAAATTTCATGTGGCTAACATTTCCTGCATACGCAAAGCCTAACGACCATTTTTGTTTATCGGCAACATTGGATTGCTTTTTCGGATATATATCGGCAAGTTCGTAATTCGGAATTGTTTCATTCTGATTAAATTGTATCTGATTCGTCTCCACGGTGTCAAATACAGATTCCTCTTGGGCAATTATTGTTTCCAACGTATCAACTGCTATCGTATCGCTTGTATAGTCTGCTACCAACTGAGTTCTATCGGCAGAAGGCATAACTGTATGAGAATTTGCTTGCTGAACAATCAAAGGTTTTGGTTCCTGATCTATCGGTGCCAAATTTGGCGTGTTTTCTTGTTGTTTCACCACAGGTGATTCTTCTTCAACAGTAATAGGTTTTTCTTTTTCGAAAAGAAAATACAACATCGGGAAAAGCAGCAACAGCAATATTGGCCACGACTGCAACATCATATTACGAAGCATCTTCTTTGCCCGTGCCAATTGCGAAGCCGATGAATGTGGTTCTATATTCAACAAGGCCGCAATCTCCTTATGCGACAAGCCTTCAAATACGGATAACCGAAATACCTGCCCATAGCCTTCAGGCAATTTGTCAACCAAACTCTTCAGTTCGCTTAAAGCGATTTCGCCTGTTAACTCATCCTGTACTTCGGAAGCCAAAGGCTCTTTTGTTTCCGCACCAGTTGTCAAAACTGTCGGATGTTTTTTCTGGTAATCTTTATATTTCGACGCTACATTTCTAGTTATGGACATCATCCACGCTACTGCCTTACTGGCGTCGCGTAATGTATCAAGAGATGTATAAATAATAACAAACGAGTCGTGCACTACATCGTCAATCGCTTGTTTGTCTGATAGATACCGTCGACACACATTCCTCATTGCAGCTGAGTATGTCATATACAGTTCACTGAGAGCTTCTGCATCTCGCTGCCTGCACCGTTCTATCAGTTGAGTTATCTCCATTTAGTTTCTAGAATCCCTATGTATATAGTCCTAAAAATTGCAAAAGACTGCATGGGTTTTGAGATTTTTTTTAGAAAATTTAATTTTTTCAGGATTATCCACCATTCCTGCCACAATTCTATTGTGTTAGATTTCTACAAAATCTTCTGCAATATAGCTACATCTTCGTAGCCTGTGGCAGTCTGCAACCAGTCTTTTTTTACGCCAATTTGCATAAACTCAACATTTTCAAATAATTGCAAGCTCACCACATTACTCGTTTGCACATCGGCATACAATTGATGGAGCAGTAACGTCTCTTTGCAATACTTTGCAAGCAACTGTAAAGCTCTTGTTGCAATATGCTGATTACGAGATTCTTCCACCACCAAAATTCCAACACCGGCACGGCGATTTCTTGGATCAAAATCATATAAATCTACCGAGCCTACTGTTTTTCCTGTTTGCTTCTGCACTATCATTAAGCGAAGTTGTTTGGCTTCGTAAATGTCGGCTTGGGCATTATTCACATATTCTTGTAGAACATATCTTGAAAACGGAACGATAGTGGAACCATATTGCCACAAAGTTGTGTCGTTTTCCCACAAATACAATAAATCTGCGTCCGTAGGTTCCACGGCACGCAATCGTATTTCGTCGTCTTCAAGTATTTGGCACATATTCATTTTCTGAAAATCGTGCCGAAAATTAGTAATTTTTCTATGCAAATACGCGTTAACGATACAAGTTTTACGAAATTATATACCTTTGCGATAATGAAAACTGTACTTAAATATATAGGGATAACGCTTGCTGTCGTTGTTTTTGTCTTTCTGATTGCATCAGTTACTATCCCCTATATGTATAAGGATGAAATTGTTGTTTTTGCCACAGAAAAATTAGGGAAACAAATAAAAGCTGACGTTTCCGTTAGCACTGTTGACCTTACTCTTCTCGGTGATTTCCCCAATATTTCAATACAGTTGAATAATGTTACCATACGGTCAACAAAAACTTTCAACGAAAAGGAATTTCCTGGATACGCTCACGATACGGCAATTTATGCCCAACGTGTGCTGTTGTCATTCAACGCGCTCGATTTCTTGTTCAAAAACTATGTAATCAAGCAGATTGTTGTACACGATTCGTTTATAAACTTCTTCCTGGATTCTAACGGACACCATAACTGCGACATTTCCATAGAATCGGACAGTAGCGGTTCGGATATGTTCATAGAATTATCGAAAATACGCTTCCGTAATGCACAATTTCTATACCACGATAGAAAATCCAACATCGAAGCAAACGAATGGTTCGATAAAATAAATTTCTCCGGCAAATTCAAAGGAGACGACTTCAATGTTGATATTTACTCGACTTTCACAAACAAAAAGTTCCTATACCAAGGAAATGACTATTTCGCAAAATCGGCATTTCGCTGCGATATTTCCGTTATGCGAGACAATGATTCGTACATCGTAAATAAAACTACCATAGAAACACCTTTAGGCATTATCATAACTGACGGCTTGGTAAAAACAATGCAAAACGACGACTTCTATGTTGACCTACATATAAACGTAGAAACTACTATAAAAAAGATTTTCAAGGTTCTTCCGCAGAATATTACCGATAGCCTGGCTGAATATAAACCTGCCGGCGATATTTTTGTTGAAGGCAACCTGAAAGGTGCTATCAACTCGAAAACAATGCCAAGTATTGTTTGCAACATCGCTTGTTCCAAAGGTGAAGTCCGCTTCCAAAATACGGCATACAATTTTTACACTAAAGGAGAACTACAGGCAAAAGATATTGCGAAACTGAATACCTACAACTACACAACAGTCAATACCAAAATCACTACGGGAAAATCAACAATATCGGCAAACAAATTAACCGTTTCGAATTTCGAAAAACCACAGTTTACACTTGAAGGAACTATAGACGGCCACATTGAAGATATTGACTATCTGGCAAATATCGACGACTATAAAATATCTGGACATCTAACGGGAGATTTTTCGTGTGCTGGTTCAACCACAGCATTTTCGGATTTTACTCCAAACTTTTTCAAACAAATTCAATTGCAAGCTAACGCCAAATGTCAGAAGTTGGCAATTCAGGCACCAAAAGATTCTCCATATAATTTCGATAATGTAAGCGGACATCTTATTATTGACAAGGAAAAACTCACCGCCGATAGCGTATCGGGAACATTGCAAGGAGTTCCATTCACATTGCAAGGCACAGCAACAGATTTCTTCTCGTACATTTTGTTTGATAATGTAAATACTCACTGTGCCGTTACCGCTTCTATCGACAATATAGACTTACTTCCATTCTATATTCATTACGAAAGTCTATCGGAATCAACAGGTACCGGAATGTTGCTTGGCGATATTACTTGCAACGCCAAACATCTGGATTTCGATCCATATCATTTAGACAATGCCCATACAATTATACGCCTAAAACCTAATGGCATAGATTTGTTGCAAATAGAGGCTTCTACACTACACGGAAAATTAAGCGGCACCAATGTTTCGTTTACCGACTTGCCAAATAAGCAAACACAATGCGTTGCTTCTGGAACCATCACAAAAATGGAAGCGACAGATATTTTTAAGACATTCAACAACTTTGACCAAGATTACATTACCGACAAACAAATTAATGGTACGCTTTCGGGCACATTCCGTTTCTCTTCCATAATGAATGAAAACTACGACCCTATACTACCAACAATGGATGTAATGGCTGACATTGTAATAGAAAACGGTGCTGCGAAAAATGTCGGTACATTAATGGAAATAGGCAAGAAACTCAAAATGAAGGAAGAATTTGCCGATGTTACTTTTTCAACATTGAAAAACACCATACGCATACAACAAGACACTCTTTTCATTCCTGATATGAAAATACTTTCGAACGCATTCGAAATGTCGTTTGCGGGAAAACATAACATAGAATCAAATTCGTTTGCCTATTTCGTAACAGTTTTCTTGAAGAAAACACTTTCTCTTAAATTCAGCAGCAAAAACGAAGACTTTGGCGAAATAGAGAAAAACACTGATGGTAACTTCAGAATTCCATTGAAGATATTTGGAAATCCTGATAAATTCAACATTGACTACGACTTTGGCAAGACAAAGAAAAATGTGAAAAAAGAAATGGAGGAACAAAAATCGGAATGGAAAGAAATTATCAATGCTGGTAAGTCCGAAGAAGACATTAAAGCCGAAGAAGAAAAAAAGAAACCTATAGAATCTGGTTTCCAAATAGAATACTAATATGAGCCTAACTCATCGTAGCCGAAACGGAATAAAGCTTGCATTCCTTTTACTTGCCGTAATTCTTATTGCAATAATTTTCGTGTTTGTAAACCGTACCATACACGATATTCGCGAGGAAGAACGCCATAAGGTTTTGCTGTGGGCCGACGCCATTCAACAAAGAAATAGTTTATTGGAATATGCGGCTAAATTGTTCGAAAAATTGGAACAAGAAGAGTTGCAAAAAGTTGATTTATGGCGAGAATCTCAACAACTAATCCTCGAAACAGAAGACACACAATTCCTTACATTCCTATTAAAAATCATCAGCAACAACAAGAATATTCCTATTATTCTTACCGATGCAAACCGAAAGGTAATATCAACAATGAATTTAGAAGGACATATTCCTGCCGGCTTTTCCATTCCTGTATCGTATCGGGAAAAATTCTCGAAATACAAGCCATTGCAGGTTGTGTACAGAGGAAAAACTATAAACTATCTATATTATTCTGATTCCCAATTATTTGACGAATTAAACGCAATGATTAACGACTTGATACACTCCTTTGTGGTTGAAGTTGTAAAAAACTCTGTATCTGTGCCAGTAATCATTACTCCCAAAGACACATCAAGCATACTTGCATACGGAAACCTTCCTGAACGAATGCTTAAAAAGGTTGAACGCCAAGACATTAAAGACTATGTACAAGAACATCTATCGGAAAACCAACCGATTCCTATCATATTGAATCAAAACGAAGAAGGATATATTTTCTATCAAGATTCACAACTGATCATTAGCCTAAAATACTATCCTTTATTTCTATTTGCCATTGTTTTGCTGCTGGCAATAATCGTGTATTACACATTATCGTCTTTTGTGAAGTCCGACAAAGATCAGTTATGGGTTGGTATGTCGAAAGAAACAGCACATCAGTTGGGAACACCGATTTCATCGCTTATGGCTTGGATTGAAATACTAAAAATGCAAAATGTAGATCAGTCTATCACCGACGAAATAAACAAGGATGTTGTTCGCTTGGAAACAATCGCACGCAGATTCTCGAAAATCGGTTCAAATCCAGATTTGACAAAGGAAAACCTCGGCGACGTGGTACAAAACGCTGTAACATATCTAAAAACTCGCACGTCGAAGAATATCGAGACAAGCATTGAAATTCTGAATGATCCGTTGTATGCAATGGTAAATACATCATTATTGGCGTGGGTTATTGAGAACATTTGGAAAAACGCCGTTGATGCAATGCAAGGCTCCGGAAAACTTACAATAGAAGTCAAGAAAGACAACGACAAAGCATACATCGACATAACCGACACAGGAAAAGGTTTGCCACGAAACAAGTTTAAGACAATATTCCAACCAGGATACACTACGAAATCACGAGGTTGGGGGCTTGGTTTAAGCCTCGCACAACGAATTGTAAAAGAGTATCATCATGGGAAGTTGTTTGTATATGCTTCCGAAATCGATAAGGGAACAACCATGAGAATTACTTTGCCATTAGCAAATTAAGAATGAACAGAGTTTTACTCTATCGTTTAATCTGTAAATTTATTCCGCCCTTTCTTGCTTCAGGTCAAGAAAGGGCCAAAGAACCCCGCCGACCACCTGCTTCGCTACATTTTTGCTGCGCTCCGCTAAAGGAGCTGAAGCGCCGGGTGTTAGATTTCTATATGATATTGCCGGAGGCGCCAACTCCTTTTTAACGCTTTGCTACGCAAAAATGCT
>JAZLFM010000024.1:0-46804 GCA_045615765.1 Bacteroidales bacterium | reverse complement strand
TGTGCTCTACCTGCTGAGCTACTGAATCAATCCGTCTCTCAAAAAAGACGATGCAAAAGTAGTCATTTTTTTATATTCCCCAAATAAAAGCAAACTTTTTTTTGAAAAATGTTTCATTTAATGAATTTGCTTCAATTACATATTATAATATCATGTGTTTATTGCATCAATAAAATTATACGAAAATCGCGTATTTTAATTACGAAATAATCTAAATTTTAGACTATTGATTAAAAAATGTAAGCAAAATCCTTTGTTTTGCTTTTGGTTTTTATACTTTTGCAGAGCAATTAAACAAAAAGTATAACTAAAAAGATTTACAAGTATGGAAAAACGATGGTATGTGTTTATGGCAATCCTGTTAGTTGTTACGATAATAGGTTGCTTTGTGCCAAGTCAAACGGAAATTTGGACTCTAAGCGATAATATTAGTCTTCCTGATGTCGCATGGCTTTTGACTGCAACAATCTTTGTACTTATGATGACGCCAGGTTTGTCGTTGTTTTATGGTGGAATGGTTCGTAAAAAGAACATAATCTCTACTATACTACAAAGTATTATAGCTATGGGATTAATTAGTGTGATTTGGGTATTCTGTGGATTTAGCCTTGCTTTTGGTGATGACCTAGGAGGTATAATCGGAAGTCCGAAAACATATTTCTTTATGTATAATGTTGGTGGGCAAGCAACCGATGAACTTTCAACAAAGTTAGGTTTAACTATTCCGCTTGCATTGTATGCTTTGTTCCAAATGAAGTTTGCAATCATTACTCCTTCGTTGATAACTGGATCATTTGCAGAACGTGTTCGTTTTTCTGGTTATTTAGTCTTTATGGCATTATTCTGTATAGTGATTTACTGTCCTCTTGCTCACTGTACATGGCATCCTGATGGTTTATTCGCTCAAATGCATGTAAAGGATTTCGCTGGTGGTATTGTGGTACATGCTTCTTCGGGTGTGGCTGCTTTGGTTGGAGCTCTTTTCTTGGGAAGACGTCGCAATCAAGAATCTCAACCAGCTAACATTCCGTATGTAGTACTAGGTGCTTCAATGTTATGGTTAGGCTGGTTCGGTTTCAACGCAGGATCTAGCTTGGCAGCAAACGAGGTGGCTGTAAAAGCTTTCTTGAATACAAACACTGCGGCTGCAACAGCAATGCTTACATGGTTGTTCTTCGATGGTATTCGTGGTCGTAAGCCTTCGGCTATGGGTGCTTCTGTAGGTGGCGTTGTTGGTTTGGTTGCCATTACGCCTTCAGCAGGATGGGTTAGCACATCGGAAAGTGTTTTAATTGCTTTTGTAACGACATTGATTTGTAACATGGCTTGTTATATCAAAAACAAAAAGACAGCCGTTGATGATGCCTTGGATGTGTTCCCAACTCACGGACTTGGTGGTATTGTTGGTACTCTTCTTACAGGTATATTCGTTTACAAATATGAACCTGGACTTGCAGAAGAAGGTGTTACTCACTTACAATTCTTTGTTAACCATGTAATTGCAGTCTTAATCGTATTTGTGTACACATTCGGAATGTCATATGCTCTATATTGGTTGACAAACAAAATGATTCCAATGCGTGTCGGTGCTGATTGTGAAGAAATTGGTCTTGACCGTAGCCAACACGACGAACATTACGGAAGACTTCGTGAGATTGCTGAATATGACGAAGCTAACCTAGAAGTTCCTGAAAAGAAATAGTATAAGTCTTTGATGAAATAAAAAAGTCCAGCAAAAAACTTTGCTGGACTTTTTTATTGATTTCTATGTCAGATTATTTTCTTTGTCGACACACTTCATATACGCACATGGCAGTTGCTGCGGCAACATTCAACGATGAGATTTCGCCAACCATAGGGATTTTTATGCAACTGTTTGCCATCTCTATAATGCTATCTTCTATACCATCTTCTTCAGCACCAAATACAAGTGCTAAAGGTTGCGTTAAATCGGCATCATAACAGTTAGCCGAGAATTTTTCGGCAGCGCAAATTACCTGAAGTCCGGATTCTTGTAAATATGATATCGCACTTTTTAATGAATGCACTTTACAGATTGGAATTTTAAATAAAGCTCCTGCAGATGTTTTCACTGCGTCGGCGCCGATTTGTGCCGAACCTTTTTGTGGAATAATTATCGCGTCAACACCCATGCATTCGCATGTTCTGGTTATAGCGCCAAAATTGCGAACATCGCATACTTGGTCTAGTATTACAATGAAAGGATTCTTGCCTTGTTCAAATAATGTAGGAACGATTTTGTCTATCTCTTGGAATTCAATAGGCGACATAAAGGCAATGATGCCTTGGTGTGCCTTGCGAGTAATTTTATTCAATTTCTCGATAGGTACAGTTTTTATCGTAACATTCTGCTTACGGGCAAGATAGATTATTTCGCGTATTTGCTCGTTGTCAGATTGTTTTTTTATAAGTATTTGATCTATAGGCTTGCAATCTTGTAATGCTTCAAGTATTGCGTGTGTGCCGTATATCATTCCTGTTTGTTCCATGTTATGCTTGTGCGTTTCCGCCTATATTAGGAATTGGAAAATTGTTGGTTGTTTGTTTTATTGCTCCGTTGTGTTGTTCATATTTTTGAACATTGTCTTGCAAGGCCAAAAGAAGTTTTTTTGCATGTTCTGGTGTAAGAATAACGCGAGACATAACTTTTGCCTTTGGCATACCTGGCATCATTCTAATAAAGTCAAGAATGAATTCTGTATTAGAGTGCGAGATAACCGCAAGGTTTGAATAAATACCATCTGCGACATCTGCAGGTAGATCTATGCTAATTTGTTGTTCTTTAGTTTCTTCCATGATTATTTTACTAATGTTTCTAACTGATTTGCCACTTGTTTAAAAGGAAATTCATTGAAAACGCTGTCGAATTTTGCCTTGATTTTGTCATTGCAAAGATTACCGATACTTCCTTCGTGAGTGTGGTTCGCTTTTCTTTCAGCTTTGAATTCACCATGTTTAATATCCAATCCGACTTTTTTGTAGGCGTCGCGGAAAGGCATACCTTCGTATGTAAGGCGGTTTACTTCGTCCACGCTGAAAATGTAGTCGTACATTGGATCGTCAAGAATGTTGTCTGCAATCTTTATGTTGTTCAGCATAAGCATCATCATATCAATACAACTTTGTACTTCTGTAAATCCAGGAATGATACATTCTTTAATGATTTGCAAATCACGGTTATATCCGAATGGAAGATTTGTTGTGATGAATGTAATTTCCGTTGGCAAGGCCTGAATTTTGTTTGACTTAGCACGGATGATTTCGAATACATCAGGGTTCTTTTTATGTGGCATAATGCTTGAACCTGTTGTAAGTTCTTCAGGGAACGACACAAAGTGGAAATTCTGATTCATAAACAAGCACATCTCCATTGCCATTTTCGATAATGTAGAAGATATACTTGCTAATGCGTAACTAGTAATCTTTTCAACCTTGCCACGTCCCATTTGGGCGTACATTACGTTGTAGTTTAATGTTTCGAAACCAAGCAATTCTGTTGTCATTGTTCGGTTTAATGGGAACGATGATCCGTAGCCTGCTGCTGAACCAAGTGGGTTTTGGTTTGCAATTTTATAGGCAGCTAAAAGAAGTTGTAAATCATCTACAAGGCTTTCTGCATAGCAACCAAACCAAAGTCCGAAAGATGACGGCATAGCGATTTGTAGATGCGTGTAGCCTGGCATTAAAACGGCTTTATATTGTTCACTTAATTTTTGTAAAAGAGTGAATAAGTCTTGTACGCTTTTAGCAGTTTCTTGAATGGCATCGCGAAGATACAATTTCATATCAAGAAGAACTTGGTCGTTACGAGAACGACCGCTATGAATTTTCTTTCCTACATCACCTAATTTTTCGGTCAAGAGAAATTCTACTTGTGAATGAACATCTTCTACATGATCTTCGATTTTGAATTTGCCGGCTAAAACATCTTTGTAGATATTTTTTAGTTCAGCCTGAACTTGCTCTAATTCTTCTTTAGTCAATAGACCTATAGATTCAAGCATTCTTGTGTGTGCAAGGTTGCCAAGTACATCGGCCTTTGCCAAATACACATCAAATTCTTTGTCTTTACCGACAGTGAATGTCGATACTTTTTCGTTTGGAGTTACATCTTTTTGCCAAAGAGTTGTAGAATGTTTTTCTGCCATTATAATATTTTTTTACTCTTTGCAAAGATATTGTATTTGTGTTGAATTACGAAGAAAAGTATTAGTACAAAAAAAGTATAAATTCGAACTTATCGTAAAAAGAAAGTTGTGGCATTTTTACTTTCGTTTCTTATACTTTTGGGGTGGAGCGGCGACCATTGTGGTGTCAACTTCATGTTGCGTATATTGACGAGGCTCCTGTTTTTGAGTAAAAGTAGTAACAATAATGTCATCATTCAAAACCACAGACATCTTTGCTATTGTAGCAATAGTTAAATTATGCGTGCCGCAAAGCCATCGACTGACTTCTGTCTCAGTTTTGCCAAGAGCGCGGGCAAAGTCTCGTTGAGTCATTCCTCGCTCTTCTAATAAGTCATAAACTCTGTTAGCAATACTAACGCACAAATCCACTTGTTTTTGAATCTCGGGAGTTATAAGTTTACGGCATTCTTCCATTATAGGATTAACTTTGTGTGTATTCATTTGGTGTCCTCCTCTTTTATATAAAACTTCAATTCACCTTCTAATTGCGAACCTTTAATAACTATCATCTTTCGGTTCTCTCGCATTTTTATTTCAAAATCAATTTTCTGTAGTCGTTCTACACATTTTTTCATATATGGGTCTTCTTCATATGTAGATGTTGTTTTTACGCCTCCATTACCAAGTATTACAACTTTACGACTTATTACAATACAATAAACTCTCAAACGAGAAGAGTCAAGAAATTTTGCTGGTAAGGCTTGCACTCTATCTGAACGACTACCTTCATAACGGAAATAACGGTCTTCCGCAAAATTTTCTTTTATTACATTTAATCGTGCAAATATTACTCCTAAATCAGTTGCATATTCTTCTTTGTTTTTATATTCAATCAAGAATTTTTCAAATTCTGTATATTCTTCTCCCTCAAAACGAGGGGAGTACAAACTAACTTTTTCTCCTGTTTCCAGTAGTTCTATCAATATATTTCTTTCCATGATTATGTTATATGTGTATTGCAAAATTAACATAAAAGTTTAATTGTGCAATTAAATTAACATAAAAGTTAATTTTAATAACTCTATAAAAAAACGGCAACCCTTTTGGATTGCCGTTACTCATTTTGAATATTGAATATGATAAGTCTTATTAAGTTATTGTCTACAATTCAATGTTTTCTAGTAATTTAATATATGTTTCAATTCCTTGTTGTAATTCCGATTCATAAATAAATTCATTGGCTGTATGCGAACGAAGTGTATCGCCAGGGCCAATTTTTACAGAAGGAAATTTTGTCATAAAAACTTGGTCGGAAAGTGTTGGCGAACCAAACATTTCCAAACCTAATGCTTTGCCACTCAACACAATTGGGTGAGTGGTAGAAATGCATGAAGAATTGAGTCGGAACGAGCGTGGTGTCACTTCCGATTCTATTGATTGATTGATAATTTCAAATAGTTCTTGGTTGCTGTAGTGTTCGTTACTGCGAACATCAACAACGAATGTACATTCGCCTGGTACAACGTTATGTTGTGTTCCTGCTTGAATAACAGTTACGCTCATTTTAACTTCTCCTAAGAAATCAGAAACTTTTGGGAACTGATATGTGCGGAACCATTCAATGTCGGGAAGTGCCTTGTATATTGCATTGATGCCATTGGAGTGCGCTGCGTGACCAGATTTGCCATGCGTTTTGCAATCTAAAACCATCAATCCTTTTTCTGCGACAGCCATACGAAGACTAGTAGGTTCACCTACGATACCAAAAGAAATTTCAGGTAAAGTTGGTATCACACATTCCAATCCGTTTTTCCCCGAAACTTCTTCTTCTGCAGAAGCTACAAGGATAAGGTTGAAAGCTTTGTCTTCAATTTTCTCAAAATGAAGAAATGTGAATATTAGTGACACAAGCGAAGCTCCGGCGTCGTTGCTGCCAAGACCGTAAATCTTTCCGTCAACACTTACTGCATTGAACGGATCGTGGTTCCAACCGTCCGAAGGTTTTACGGTGTCGTGGTGGGAATTAAGTAAAATCGTTGGTTTCGTTTTGTCGAAATTTGATGACTTTACTATCACATTGTTCACAATGCGTTCTGCAACTATGCCTTGTTTCTTGAAAAACTTAACAAGAAGCTCGGCTGTAGCATCTTCGCTTCGACTGACAGAAAAAGTTTCTATCAGCGATGTAAGTAAATTTTTCGCTTGTTGAAATAGTTCTTGTTCCATATTATAGATAACCAAAGTCTTCTAAAGCGCGGCGGTCTTTCTTTGTAGGACGACCGGCACCTTTGTCACGATATACGGTGAAGACCATTTTCACATCTTCTAATTTTTGTAATTCTGATTGGGGAGTTACATCTTTTACAAAATCAACGACAACCTTTGCTGATTCTCGTTGCGCCAATAGTCCTAGAACTTCGTACGAACGCACAATAGGAGGACGTTTTATGCAAACCACATCGCCAATTTTTATAATGTGCGAAGGCTTTACACTTACGCCACCAATGGAAACCTGATTGTTTTTGCACGCCGATGTGGCAAGACTACGAGTCTTGTATAACCGAACGGCCCACAACCATTTGTCTATTCGAAGATTTTCCTCTGTCTTTGGCATTATAGTTCAATGAAATTCTTAAGAATTTGTGCACCGACAACACCACTTTTTTCTGGGTGGAATTGGAACGCAAAGAAATTGTCTTTTTCTATGCCAGCGCTAAAATCAAGCACATAGTTGCATGTTGCAGTAGAATGTGGATTCATTTCTGCATAATAGCTATGCACGAAATAAACATAACTGTCAAGATCAATGTTTTTTAGCAAAGTTCCTTTGTAGTTGCCAATGGTATTCCAACCCATGTGGGGAATTTTTTCTGTTCCAGAAGGGAAACGTTTTACGTTTACGTCGAAAATACCGAGGCAATCAACATCGCCTTCTTCGGAATGTTTGCACATTAGTTGCATACCAAAACAAATACCAAGAAATGGCTGTTTTAACGAAACCAAAACTTCGTCTAGATGACGCTCTCGTAGGTAAGGCATAGCTGTTCCAGCATCGCCCACGCCAGGGAAAATAATTTTATCGGCTTTGTATAATTCGTCAGGATTGTTAGTAACAATAGGGTCTATTCCAAGACGATTCAAAGCATATCGAACCGATTGTATGTTTCCGGCATTATATTTAACAATTGCAACTTGCATAGTAGTATATTTCGTAGCGTCAAAGATAAAAATTATGGAATTAATATACAAGCTGACAGTTCTTTATGTCAAGGAGATTTCTCACTTCGTTTAGAATTTGGTATTGAAGAAGCTTTTTTTCTGTCAACTTATATGGCATTTACCTATTTTTTACGGAGAAATTCGTATATTCGTGCGAATGGAAAAAATTTACAAATGCATGCTATTATTTCAAAAATAATTGAGATTGGTCAAAAGGGAAATTCTGTGCATACTATGCTTCCTGATATTTGTAACAGTATCTCAATTTTCCCTGACACAATCGGGGTTCTTATCGCGTTCAAAGGTTTAAATTACTATAGTTCTCATTTCACGATTAGTGGTCGTGTACAAACGCAAGAATTAAAAATTGGTGGGCAAACAATAGGCAGTATCACTATTTATTATAAGGAACCTTCTGATTTCAAGATGTTTGAAGAAGAAGATTTGTTAGTTGCATCTACTTTGATCAGTGGTTTTATTTCTGAAAAAACATTGGTTGATGTGACTACTGTTTGTACGGAACAAGGTAAGGAATTGGAAGCAATAGAGCAGGTAAAATTGCTAATAAATGAAGGATTCCCTAATGAAGAACTTTTGCAAAAAGTCTGCGATCTGCTTCCTCGATATTGGCAGGATGGAGTTGGTACCTGTTGTCGTATTATTTTTGATGAAGTCTCGTATTCCTCGTATGGATTCAAAGAAACGCAATGTTCTATGCGTGAGTCTTTTGTGACTTTCGACAATACGACAGGAATAATAGAAATCTTTTATAATCCTACAGACGACTCTCATTTCGAGTTTACAAAAGAAGAACATGATTTGGCAAATACAATTGGAAACCTAATTTGTCGCTATTTAAATGATGCAAAAGGTCGTTTGTTGTCGAATAATCCAATATTGAACAATAATCCTACAAGTAAAGATAATCTTGCACGCGAGTCGTTAATCAATAACGAGCAGCCACTACAAAAATTGTTGAATGAACAAACGCTCGACAAGTACATTTATCTTGATATGATGAAGCACAAGGTTACGCAAATCTTGTTCGTTGCAACTATGTACGACGCGTTCAACCTTGAAAAAGACGATAGTTTCTTTGAAAAATTCATGGGACCTATCTACCAATATAGCATCTTTACATTGCCGCGCATTATTGGTGTTTCATCGTATGAGCAAGCGCTCGATTTATTGAAAACAACGCATTTTGATTTGATTGTGCTTATGGTTGGAGCCGATGTGCAAAAACCGTTAAAGTTTAGTTCGCAGATTCGTACAATTACTTCTGAAGTTCCGATTTATCTGTTGCTGAATCCGCGTTCTAATGTTGCATATTTCGAAGATATGGTTGCGAAAACAACCTTGTTCAATAAGATTTTTGTATGGAATGGAGACTCGCAAATCTTCTTTGCAATGGTGAAATCGTTGGAAGATTTGGCGAATGTAGAGAACGATACAAAAATCGGATTGGTCCGTACCATGTTACTTATCGAAGATTCTTCGCAATACTATTCAAAATATTTGCCAGTAATATTCTCTGTTTTATTCAACCAAGTTGGTGAGCAAATTGCTGACTTTGAAGCAAATGAATTGGAAAAATTGTCTAAAATTCGTTCTCGGCCAAAATTATTATGGGCAAGTAATTATGAGGAAGCTGTCTTCTTGTTCAATAAATACAAGGATTTTATGACTTGCGTTATTTCCGATGCAGAATTTGCTCGTAATGGCAAGTTGGACAAAGAAGCTGGTATCGCATTTTTGGAACATGTACGCGAGTACAATAAGAATTTGCCTATTTTGATCCAATCGTCGGAAATGAAATATGCAATGTTTGCCAAGGAAATTCATGCGAAGTTTATCAATAAAAAGGCAGACAATTTATTAGATAAGATTAAGAAATTCGTGATGCACAATTTTGGTTATGGAGATTTTGTATTCCGTAACGGAAAAGGTGAACCAATTGCTAAAGCAAAAAACTTGCGCGAATTCGAGATGTTGCTTCGTACAATTCCTGATGATTCATTGAAATACCATGCCGATCAAAACCAATTCTCAGTTTGGTTGATGGGACGTGGCGAAATTGAGTTGGCAAAGCAGCTGAATCCTATCAAATTGTCGGATTTAAACGAAAATGTTGACGAACTTCGTAAGATGAACAACATAATTCTCGACAAATATCGCCAGACGAAGAAACGCGGGAAAATTCTTGCTTTTGAAGAAACTGCCGTACTTGATGAGAAAAATGTAGTGACATTAGCCTCTGGTTCTCTTGGAGGGAAAGGACGTGGTCTTGCGTTTGTAAACACGCTTATCAATAGTATAGATTTGAATCCATACGCCGATAGAATAGCTATTCGTACTCCAAAAACGGCGATTATAGGAACGGACGAATTTGAACTATTCCTAAAACATAATTTTGCAAAAAAGAATTTGTTTTCAAAAGACTTGTCGGAAGAACAGATAAAAGATATGTTCATTGCAGCTCGTCTTTCTGACGATTTGCGTAAGAAACTTGCAATTTTGTTGGAACAAGTTTCGAAACCGTTAGCTGTTCGTTCTTCAAGTATATTTGAAGATTCTGTTACCCAGCCACTTGCAGGTGTATTCAGTACCTATATTATCCCAAACAATAGCAAGGATTTGAATAAGCGTCTGGAAGATTTGGAAGTGGCAATAAAGTTGATTTATGCTTCGGTGTATGGTGAACAGGTAAAAGATTTTTATAAATCTACCAATCATAAACTTGAAGAAGAAAAGATGGCCATTGTGATTCAAGAGTTGGTAGGAAATTATTACGACAACTATTATTATCCGCATATTAGTGGTGTGGCACAGTCGTATAACTACTATCCTGTTGCCCACATGAAACCAGAAGAAGGTTTTTCTGTATGTGCCGTTGGTTTAGGTTTTTATATTGTAGATGGTGGAAAAGCTTATCGTTTTTCTCCACATTATCCAAAGGTAGATATAATGAGTCCAAAAGATCAAATAGGTTCTTCGCAGACTCAGTTCTATGCGGTAGATTTCACAAAAACTGATGTGAATTATAAGCGCGATGGCGAACATGCGGCATTGACAATGTTGGATATTTCAGATGCAGAAAAACATGGAACATTGAAACATTGTGCTTCGGTGTATAACTTTGAAAATGATAGAATAGAACCTGGACTTTCGTGTTATGGTCCGCGAATAATCAATTTCGCGAATATTTTGAAGTATGATTATGCGCCATTGGCAGAAATTCTGACATTGATGCTCAACACTGTGCAAGAAGCTATGGGTACTCCTGTAGAAATAGAATTTGCAGTGGATTTAAATGAAAATGAAGATGGAGTTCCTTCGTTCTATTTGCTTCAGATAAAGCCGCTTACGGGTAGCTTATTGACGGAAAATTCATTCCCTGAAGAATTGAACGGTATGCCAAAAATGTTGAATACAACATCTTGTATGGGAAATGGCTTTATCGAAAATATTTGTGATGTTGTGTATGTTGATTTGGATAAATTTGACAAACTTCGTACTATGGAGATGGCTGCCGAAATTGAGAAAATCAATAAGTCTATGGTGGAACAAGGCAAGAAGTATATTCTTATTGGTCCAGGTAGATGGGGCACAAGCGATAGATTCCTTGGCATTCCAGTGCTTTGGTCTCAGATATCGAATGCTAAAGTTATAGTGGAAATAAGTTTGTCGAATTTTCCACTCGATGCGTCATTGGGCTCACATTTCTTCCATAATATATCTACTATGAATATTGGCTATTTTGCAATTGAAAATCCTGATGAGAATAATTTCATAGATTGGGATATTTTGCATCAACAAGTTGTGGTAGAAAAGACAGAATTTTTTGTTCATGTTCGTTTCCCGAAAAATCTTTGTGTTTATATGCAAGGAAAAGAAAGAATTGCAACTATCTTTGTAAATGAAAGTAACTAGCTAATGATAAATGTTGTATTAATAGGAATTCATCGCTTGCAAGACGAAAGTATTGCTATGCTTATAGAGTCGAATGCAGACTTTAAAGTGCTTGATATTCATACTCGTACAAGCGATTTCCTACATAAAACTTATGAAGAACCTATTCATGTTGTTGTAAAAAACATTCCGAAAATCACGAGTGAGGATGTTGAAGATGTTGAGAATATTCAGCGACAACATGCAAAAGCAAAAGTGCTAATTATCTCGTATGCAGAAAATGAAGAAACTATTTTCAATATCATAAAAGTTGGAGCAAAAGGATTTCTTTCTCACGATGCTACAAGACAAGATTTATTTGAAGCAATTTACTCATTACGAAATGGTTATGACTATTTTAGCAAATGTATCACCAACATATTGTTAAATAGATATGTGTCTTCAATTCAAAACAACGAGAAGCCAGAGAACGAACAAGTAAACGAATTAAGTTCTCGTGAGATTGAAATATTGTCGTTGTGGGGAAGTAGTTATACAAATCCGGAAATTGCCGATGCGTTACATATAAGTATTCGTACGGTTGAAACACATAAAACGCATATTATGCAAAAACTTAACCTAAAAACTCAGGTTGACTTAATCAAATATGCTATTCGAAACAATATAATAGATCTGTAAAACGATACGGTTAATTCCTAACGGAATTAAATTTTGTTGATACGTGGGTAATTTTACCAATAGCAAATCCCTACGGGATTTTGTTCGTTGCTAAGCAGTGGCGACTAATGCCATTAGGCATTTTCTATTAGTAGAAAATAGAAATGTTTAGTAATCATACCAATAGCAAATCTCTATGGAATTTTGCTTGTTGCTAAGCAGTAGCTATTAATGCCGTTAGGCATTTTCTATTGGTAGAAAATAGAAATGTTTGGTAATCACCCCAATAACAAATCTCTACGGAATTTTGTTTGTTGCTAAGCTGTGGCGATTAATGCCGTTAGGCATTTTTCTATTGGTAGAATATGAATATTTCGGCCGATTTATTCCCGTTAGGGAATAACCCTATTGTGGTTGTTTAAAAATATATTTCTCATCAAATGGTATTTCAAACATTTCAAGGATATGTATGTATTCTTCTAAAAATGTTGTTTTTGAATGATGTTTCTCTTGATTATTTATGTATGACAATAGAGATGGAATTTGTGATTTAGAATATGAAAATGCTCCAAAACCTTCTTGCCATTCAAAATGTCCTCTCATAAAATTCTTTGAATTAATCCATTTTGAAGAATCTCTTTTAATTTCTTGTACTAAATGGGAAATTGACTCTTCTGGACGTAATCCTAATAAAATATGTATATGATCGGGCATACCACCAATCCCAAGGATTTTGTGATTATTGTTCTGAATAATGGTACAGATGTATTTATAAAGTGATTCTTTGAATTTTTTATGTATAAGATATTCTCTGTTTTTTACAGCAAAAACAAGATGGATGTGTAATTGTGTGTATGTGTTTGGCATTTGTTTATGGTATTAAGCGGTTGTATACTATGATTGTTTGTGTATACAAAATTAAAAAGTTTTTATTATAGGTAAATCCCTACGGGATAAAAAAGATATGTTGTATGTTATTGCTACCAATAGCAAATTCCTACGGAATTTTGTTTGTTGCTAAGCTGGGGCGATTAATGCCGTTAGACATTTTTATTGGTCGAAAAAGGAAATGTTTGGTAATCGCATCAATAGCAAATCCCTACGGGATTTTGCTTGTTTCTAAGTTTTGCGATTAATGCCGTTAGACATTTTTATAGGAAGGAAAAGGAAATGTTTAGTAATCATACCAATAGTAAATCCTTACAGAATTTTGATTGTTGTCAAAATGTGATGTTAATAATGCCGTTAGGCATTTTTCTATTGGTAGAATATGAATATTTCGGTCGATTTATTCCCGTTAGGGAATAACCAATCATATTCCCTTCATTTTTGCAATTGTTTCTGTTGGATTTTCGGATGCAAAGATTGCAGCACCTGCTACAAGAGCGTCGGCACCTGCTGCAACGACATCAGCTGCATTTTGTAAGCCGATACCACCGTCGATTTCAATTAAAGCATTTACGCCTCTTTTTTGCATCATTGCTTTTACGGCTTTTACTTTGTCAATAGATTCAGGAATGAATTTCTGTCCACCGAAGCCTGGATGAACGGACATAATTAAAACCATATCTACCGACGGAAGAATGTCATTTAGTACGGTAACCGGAGTTTCTGGATTGATAGAAACACCTGCTTTCATGCCGTTTGCATGTATTTGATCTATGGTTTTCTTTAAATTTTGGCATGCTTCGTAATGAACAGTAAGTATAGAAGCACCAGCTGCTTTAAAGCGTTCGATGTAGCGTTCAGGATTCACAATCATTAGATGCACATCGAAAATCTTTTTTGAAAGAGGTTGTATTGCTTTCAATACAGGGAATCCGAATGAAATATTGGGAACAAATACACCGTCCATTACATCTACGTGCACCCAATCAGCTTCGCTGTTGTTCAACATTTCAATATCTGTTTGCAGATTTGCGAAATTCGCTGATAAGATAGAAGGAGAAATGATAGGCATATTCGTATGTTTATTAATCTATATTGAGTTCACCGTTTTCGTATTGCTTGAAACGAACCGACAATGCTGCCAGCACGTTTGAGAATGTTTGTACGGCTTCTTTTGTTTCTGGAGTGATTTCTTTCTTTTGTAAACGCAACAACATTACACCATATAATCCTGTAAAACAGGCGTCTATCTCATTTTTTACCCATTCGTCGGAATGATTTATGATTTCCGTAATGTGTGGCATTGCTGCGGTAAAAAGTTCCTTGTATTTTTGTTCTTCAGGTCTTTGTAATAATTTGATATTCAATGTAGAAAGATCTTGTACTAATTCTTTCAATTGCATTAAGTGACCTTTTTTATGAATACCTTCGGCTTTCATTGCGTCTGCCATATTCTGATACCATTGTTTTATTACTGGCATTTGTGTTGGTGGCAGCGAAAAACCTTGAGTTAATTGGTCCACATTGAAGTTGCAAGCACGAAGCATATCTTCTAACTGCCACATATATAATATGTATTCGGCAATGTTTTCTTTTCTTTTTTGCTTTGCAATAATCATCTGAAGAACTTTTTGCACGGCAAAAATATGATTTTTTCTAATACATCAGCCAATATCCTTTGGCTTTTGGTGAAACTTGTGCGGCAGGCAATGGCAAGTGGTAAAAGTTGAGGTACTTACATATATAATAAGGTGCCTTTTTTTGTTTGAAGAATTTTGTCAGGTTTATGTCAACCCCTATGTAGAATTCTTTATGGATGTTTTTATTCGGATTCTCTGTTTTTAGGTTTTCGCCACTCAAGCCCAATGCTAAATCTATACAATATGGGAACTTATAGCGTGGTTTCTCTTTGCAAAAGAGCGTAGCCCAATCAATTGTCATCCAGAAATATTGACGGTCGTAGTCATCTATGAATGAATATCCTTCAGGTTTACCTTTGCTATTGAGTTTATCGTGGGCAAGTCTATATTTATAGTATTCAGTCTCGTAGGAGTAATTTATGTCGTAGCTCCATTTAAAATTAAACGCTTGGAAAAAAGGTACTTTTTCCTGTAATACTGGATAAAATGCACCTGCGATATTGGCTATTTCATCATACATGCTAAATCCCCAATAAGGAGCATATCCATCTTTTATTTCGATAATTGTTGCATTTACTATTGAAAGTGATGCGCCCCACCATATTGCATTTTTTCTTTGTACGCCGGTTGTTTGTAGTATGTCGGTGAAAGCATTCGATGCTATGATAGATGCGGTAAAATGACCAAGTTTGTCAAGGTTGAGTGCATATTTCAAATCTATGCCGTCGTCGAAGTGGAAATCCGTTTGACTTTCACTCCACCAGGCATTGTGCATATATACATACATTCCAGTTAAGATAGCTGGTGTAATGGTTCCTACTGCAATAAGGCTCGGAATATTAACAGTTTTTTTTTGAGAAGAAAGCGTATCTGTCAAGCTGCAATTTTGTGCTTGTGTTGAAATTGCAAATAGAAAAGTAAAAAGTATGGTTAGAAATTTACTTTTTTGCATTCTTTTGTTCTTCCCATTGGCGAGCAACTTCTACAAGTTCATCGTACCATTCTTGTCCGTATTTGCGGATAAGTGGTTCTTTAAGAAATTGATAAACTTTTAAGCCTAACTCTTTGCCTTTGCAAATTGCATCGGCACAGATTGGCCATTTGTCGTAGTTTATTGCTTCAAAATCGTGGTATTGTCGGCAGCGGATAGGGTATAAGTGGCAAGAAATAGGTTTTTGCACTGAGATTTTCCCGTCTCTATAGGCATGCTCTATTCCGCAATATAATGTTTCACCATCGTGTTCAACAAATGCACATTCTGCATTGTCAACCAACATGGTTACTTTTTCGTGTTCATCGTCAAGGTAGTAAACGCCTTTTTCTCGTATGACTTCCTGATTTTTTTCAGGAAGATAGGGAAGAATCTTGTCAAGAACTTTTTCGTATTCAGCGATTTCTTCATCTAATAATGGAGCACCGGCATCGCCTTCTATACAGCAACAACCTTTACATTTTGTAATGTCGCAACAAAATTCTTTTTCTATTACATCAAGACTGACAAGTTGTTTTCCTATCTGAATCATACATGTAGATTATGGTATATAAACTTCCAAAATTTGTGCTTTGCCATTTTGTGGCGTAAGTTGGATTTGGTGTAGCGATGCTGGAATAAGTACTGTTTCACCTTTGGTCATTTGTTCCTCGTAAGAACCTCCAAAATTGATGGTGACAGTGCCTTCCAAACACATATAGATTACAAAAGAATCAATTGAGTAGTAATCTTTTACTGCCGTGCAATCGAATGTAAGGACATTTGTCTTGAAGTACGGACAGGTCACTAATTCTGCTGTTTGATTTAACTTCGACGTATAATGTGTTTTATAGTCATCTTTAGCTTCGTAATCAATTACATCCATAGCTAAATCAAGATGTAATTCGCGAGGATTTCCTTCTGAATCAACGCGGTTCCAGTCAAAAATACGATATGTTATATCCGAAGTCTGTTGTATTTCGGCAATAAGTAATCCTTTGCCAATAGCATGAACACGTCCGGCAGGTAAGAAGAATACATCACCTTTTTGTACAATTTCAGAATGAAGTAGTTGTGGAACGTTCTGTTTTTCTATAGCTTCGGCAAACTCTTTTTTTGAGGAGTTTTTTTCAAAACCAACGATAAGTTCGCCGTCTTTTTCTGCGTCCATCACATACCACATTTCTGTCTTTCCGTATGCTTTATGACGGTCTTTTGCAACTTCGTCGTTTGGATGTACTTGTACAGAAAGTACATCATTGGAGTCTAAAAATTTAATTAGCAGTGGAAATTCTATGCCGAACTTCTCGTAGATTTTTTGACCGACAAGTTCGTCCATATAAACCTCGATAAGTTCTTGAATGCTGTTTCCTTTTAAAAATCCATTGGAAACTATAGAAATATTGTCTTCAACAGCTGATATTTCCCAGCTTTCGCCACAAGTAGATGAGTTTCCATCGTTTCTGCCTAATAGGTCAGCAAAACGATTCCCGCCCCAAATCTTGTCTTTATAGATATGTTCGAATTTTAAAGGATAAAGCATGGAAGTTATGAATTAAGAGTTTGTTTATTGTTAAATCGCAATTAATCATTAACCATTTATAATTAATCACTATTTTGTCTTTCTTCCGCAGAGATTAAGTACATGTCCCATTTTGTCGCGTTTGGTTTGCATGTAAACCTCGTTATACTTATTTACAGGAACTTCAATTGCGACATTTTCAACAATCTTAAGTCCGTAACCTTCCAATCCGGCACGTTTTTTAGGATTGTTTGTCATTAATCGTATGTTAGAAACGCCAAGTTCGTGTAAAATTGTTGCGCCAACGCCGTAATCACGTTCGTCTGCGGCAAATCCAAGTTGAAGATTAGCGTCAACAGTATCGAGGCCTTCTTCTTGTAATTTGTAGGCTGCAATTTTGTTCATTAGGCCAATACCACGGCCTTCTTGACTAAGGTAAACAACAACACCTTTACCTTCCTTGTTGATGGTTTCCATTGCTTTATGCAATTGCTCACCGCATTCGCAACGCATAGAACCGAAAATATCGCCTGTTGCACAAGAAGAGTGCATACGTACAAGTACAGGTTCATCTTTATCCCAAGTACCTTTGATTAAGGCAACGTGTTCCAAACCATTCGATTTCTGACGGAAAGGAATCAATCGGAAATGACCGTATTTTGTAGGAAGATCAACTTCTTCGCCTTTGTCAACTATAGATTCTTGCTTCATACGGTACGCAATTAAATCCTTGATGCTGACAATTTTAAGGTTGAATTTCTCTGCAATTTTTATCAGTTGTGGAAGACGAGCCATCGTTCCGTCTTCGTTGATTATCTCGATTAATGCGGCTGCAGGATTTAGTCCGGCAAGGCGAGCAAGGTCAACAGCAGCTTCTGTATGTCCGGCACGTCTCAAAACGCCACGGTTACGTGCACGTAGTGGATGGATATGTCCAGGACGAGCAAGGTCTGCAGGTTTTGTGTTTGGATCAGCAAGAGCACGGATAGTCATAGCTCTATCGTACATAGAAACACCTGTTGTGCAACCACTTCCAATCAAGTCAACTGTAACAGTGAAAGGAGTTTCGTGTAAAGAAGTGTTTGTTGCAACCTGCATGTCAAGTTCAAGTTCTTTACATCTGTCTTCACTAATAGGAGCGCACAATTCGCCACGACCGTTGCAAATCATGAAATTCACTTTCTCTGGTGTGATTTTTTCTGCAGCAATAATGAAGTCGCCTTCGTTTTCACGGTCTTCATCGTCAACAACGATAACGAAATTTCCTTGTTTGAACTCAGCAAGAGCTTCCTCTATAGTGTTTAGTTTTATTTCTTTATCCATCTTATGTTTCGTATGAAATACTATATGCAAAAATACAAGATAATTGCTAATGAATAAAGAGGATGGTATATTAATTTTCAGTTTAATCTACTTTTGAAGTTTGTAGATGATTTGTAGTTGGAATTGATGTGTCCCCAAAAGTTGTCAAAATTTACTGGAGTATTATAATAATTGAGAATCTAAAAAATTATAAACGCCCAGAAAGAAAGACACACACATTTATTTCTTGTATGAATTTGTATCATATAACTTCCAAATTAACCATTCCAAGTCAATGATTGCATCATATTCCTTGTATGGACCATCATTATGGAATTTTAGATATATGCTTCCTTGTTGACTCGAACTAGGTGGAGCCCCTTCTGCATATCTATTTTTCTCTCCTTCAAAAAATAGTTTTTTACCTCCATTTAGGAAGAAATGAATTTTTTTACCTTCAAAATCAAAATCACCCCGTATATCCTTTAAAATCAGATTCAAATACGCAGCTTCGTAACTATTTAACAGTGGATAATTATCAACACCCATTTTATCAAAGTTTTCCAATAGTTCTTTGGGTATATTGTCGAATGTTAATGACAAAATATCCTTTTTAAGAGTGTCTTTTATTACAGACCAATGTTTTACACTATCAATGTTACAATCATACTTAACAATTTGGACATCATTACCTACAACACAATAAAAACACTCTCCTTTTTTATCTAAATAGCGAAAAACAGCATCAGGCTTTAATTGCAATATGTGAGACAGCATTTTATTTCCAAACACCATTACATCACACCTGTGATGGGCGTATTGTTCAGATAATATATTAATTACTCCACTGTTGTAGTCAAAGATGTCATAGTGATATATAGAAAAAAAATCTTTTTCCTTACTATCGGCACTGATTATAATTCTGTCATAAAAATCCTCTATTGATTTAAAAAATAACTCTTCAACATCTCGACAACATTCATCATCTATATTAGAAATTTCCGACCAAAAAAGACACGACAAATCTTTCTTATCCCTTGCAATATTACACGTCCTTGTAGAGATTCGAATTGCACGTCGTTTTTGTTTTTGTAAATTATAACCAGAATAATCATCCAATATAGTTACTCTTGACGGCCCTATGTACGAGCCAGTAGCAGTCATTATAGAAGGGACATTAAGTTTTACACGTTGTGCAAACAAAAAGTGTCCCGATAATAATAGAATAATAACTAAATAAAATCGTTTCGACATATTTTTTTAAAAAATGTAATAGAGAAAACGCATGCTCAATAGATTTTGTAAACTTCCCTTTTTTTACAAATTTAACAGTTTTGTCTAATTACATACTGTCCGATTTTTAGGGAAGTGTACAAAAAAAGGGGAAGTTTACAACAACTTTAATCTTTAATTATTTCTCTTTTTTAACATTTTTATGATTGTTTTACTTGAAAAGTGTTTTTTGTGTTCATAAACTATAACTGCATCGCAATTATATAAATTTTGATAATATTTATCTAAATAAAATAGTTGAGCAAAAGGCTGCTCCCCATTATTTACATTATTTTCAAATTCTTGCCAAAAGCTTTCTATTGAAGAAAAATAATTATGTGCTGGTCCTAAAACAAAATACACTTTTTTATTCTTCAAATCAATTTTTGTGGAATCAAGTCCAAATAATAAATTTAAACATTCTCCTACGGCTTTTGAAGCTACAAGACTTTGTGATATTTCATTATAACAAACTCGTTGAAAACATTCTATATGTTGAGAATAAACAACATTAGAGAAACACATTAACCATAAGCAATACAGATATTTTTTCATTACAATTCATTATTTAATCCATAATATGAAAATAAAGAAGGCCGTAAACCCATATTCCGGCACCACATTTTGCTCGCCCCACGCATCGTATTCGGCACGGAATACCTTTTGCCCGTTTCTGTTGTATAAAGAAGCAATGCTACCCAAATAATCGGTCTCAACGTGATAATTCTTTACGTTTATCGTATTGTTTATGCGCTCTGCAACCAAACTAAGTCCATCGGGAGTATATACGTAGTAGTAACGATACACGTCGTCACCTGAATGCACCTCCTCGTAGGTGTCGGCATAGTATCGGGTGTTGTAACCTAACATTTAATTTTATATAAACTTCCTCTCTCCAACAGTCTATAGATAGCCTTCTAGAATAGAAAGTGTACACTCCTTTGTGCGATATTCACTTTCTCCTTTTGGTCGATTTCTTATCGTATAGTTTCCAAGCACGTAATTCTATTATAGCATCATAATTCTTTTCTTGTTTTATTTCAAGAAAAATAAACTCCATCGTGTTCGTGTTACAAGTTGCAGGTCTTGCATTTTCATGATAACGATTCCGTTCGCCTTTAAAAAAAGGCATTTTTTGATTTAAAGATGATTTAAGACCAAATTGAACTCGTTTTCCTTTAAAGTCGAAATCACCCCGACACGATTTAAATGTATGGTTCAAATATTCAGCTTCATAATCATTGAGAATCAGTTTGTTGTCAACACCCATTTTGTCAAAATTAGTAAGTAGTTCCATGGGTATATCTTCAAATGTTACCTTTGAAGTGTCTTTTAGTATAGTGTCTTTAATTACAGAATGATGCTTCATTCTTTGGACATCCCTGTGGTTATGCACGACTTGAATATCATCCTTCGTAACACAATAAAAAACATCACCATACATACCATAATAACGGAAGATATGGATTGGTTGTAATTGAATGATATAATTGAGAACATTGTTGTAAATCAACGGCATTTTGTCCCATTTTTGTCCACCGTATTTTGTAACTAAAACAGTAGGTTCTTTTTTTGAACAATCATAAATCGAAACATTATATATATTTTTAGAGTCCATAACGACTATCCTGTCGTAAAAATCATCTTTTGATTTAAAAAACAATTGTTCCACATCTTGAGACATTTCGTTATCGATATAGATTTCAGACCAATATAAACAACATAACGTTTCGAAAGGGTTATTTAACTGACATTTCTTTACTGCTGCTCGAATGTTCTTTTTATTTTTTTTCTTGTTTTCAAAACTTGAATAATCTTCAAGCATGACTATTGATGCAGCATATTTGTTGGTGCCACAATAGGTAATGGGATGTTCTACCTTTACTTGCTGAGCAAATATAAATTCAGTAAAAAGCAAAAATGTACTAAAAGTTATGAACTTAAGCATGACCAATTTCTATTTCAAATGAGTTAATAAATATTGACCTTGTATTCTTTTTGAGGAAATTCTATAAAAGTTACCATCTACTGGATTCATAATGGTATAATAGTATCTCGGATGTAGTTGTCTCCCTGTACAACTTATTATATTCCGTTGTATAACATTTTTTAACGCTAAACCATGACCATAAGATTTGCCAAATTCATCGTAAACAATCGTTGTCAAGAGTACCTTTTTATCCGTATTCTTTAATGCATTCGCTAAATATTCTGATTTAACTTTTATTTTATTTAAACTCCAAGTTGAGTTTGACACGGCATCAAGCGTTTCTGCTAAATCATCCATAGGAACCAATCCATGTGGACCACAACTATAGTAATTAGAGAGAGATTCCTGGCTAATGCCTGTCGTTGATTCAACTGCAGCGAATCCGCAATCGTATGGTCCTTTTTGAATAATGCTGGTTACGTCTGTTTCGACTAATGTTTTTTCATAGATAGTTCTTCCTGTCCAAATTGAGCAATCAGCCTTTTTTGCATTTTTAAATCCTGCAACACATCCTCCTAATGCTCCTGTAATAGCACCTTCAGCCAATCCGTACCAAAGTGCATCCGTCAATCCCGTATTCCAATTAGTTCCAGAAATGCAATTATTTAGAATTGTAGTTGAAGCACTTGTTGCCACACCTGAAGCAGCACCGAGTGCGGCACCTGTGGCACATCCGGAAATGATTCCCGCCACGTTGGTTGCTCCGCCACAAAGACCAGAAACAGCACCAACAGCTGCTCCTGCAAGGAAATATGCACCTCCACCCGAGTCGGATGTTTTTGAAGCAGCACAAACATTCGTAATACCTCCCACGATTGCACCTATAACAATTGCTTCCCATGCAAGCTCCCCACTTGGATCAGTATATTTCAGTGGATTATTCAGACAATACGAATAGCGGTTGTAGTTCTGTAAATCCTCTGGAGCCTGAACAAACGGGTCGGGCGAGAGGAATCGCGAGATTACGGGGTCGTACATTCGGCCGTTCATATCAATGAGGTCGAATTCATGCCAATGCTCGTGGCCACAGTAGCCCCGTTGGAAGTGGGCGAGGTTGTTGGTAACCACATTCTGCCTTCCCCACGCATCGTATTCCGCACGGAATTCGGTTTGCCCTTTATAGTTATACATCGCCACTATACTTCCCAAGTAATCGGTTTCAACGGAATACAATTTCAGGTTCATAGTGTTGCCTATCCTCTCAGCAACCATCGAAAGCCCATCGGAAGTGTAAACATAATAGTAACGGTAAACGGTGTCGCCTGCGTGTACTTCCTCGTAGTTGTCGGCGTAGTAGCGGGTGTAGAGCAGGGTGTCGTTTCGGCTCAGTGCCGTTTTGCACCGTTGGCGGTCGGGGCCGTATGTTATGGTAAGGTTGTAGGTACCTTGGTTCACAGTCGCCACCTTGTTGAACGGCGTGTAGGTAACGTATTGCGGAACTTCCGAAACCAAGCCTCCAGTGTTATCCACCCAATCAACGGCATGGGGGCGGTCGGAGTCGTATGAATACGAACCTATGCCTGTTTTCTCCGTTCCGTTAGTTGCATTCATAGAAAACTAAAAAGAATTACAAACAAACAAATAATTAAAATTATACTCAAAGAAAAATTTTTTACAATTGATTTCCTTAAATATTTGTTTTCTTTTTTTATAATAACCTTTCCTTTCTCCTTGTATATCCAAACATCTCCATTAATGACTGGTAAAAGATATTGTTTTACAAAATTAGATTGTGATTTTAAACTATATGTTTTGTCTTTTGACATGCATGCACCGAAATAGTCATAAAAATCACTAATATCGAAAGAATATTGTTTTTGACAAATATAGAAATAATCCGTACGAATTATTTCTATAGACCAAGTTTGTTCATCTCCGATAATATGGAATTCTCTTGCATTTTGATAATTTTCATATATAACTGAGGGCAGACTTCGACCATTGTTAATAGAACATTTTTTTATCGAAAAACCAAATTCATTCAAGAAATCAAAAATTTTTAAGATTTCAACAAACAGTTTTTCGTTATAGGTTAAATCATCCATTTTAATTTTTATTTATGATAAGAATTCTAATTGTCTGCGTTTTATTGTAAATAGCTTTGACGTTATAAACATTGTTGTAGTTCATGGTACGCCCTTGTTCCATATTATAGTATGGACTACCATTACCAACAGGACCTCTATCATATATTATTATATTTTCTTGCATTTGAATTTCAATTTGTACAGCGTTATCATACATTAATTCAGGGGACGTTCCATAACCTTTGACTTCTTTAGGTATACTATTGTCTGGACGATAATAATCGCTACCCAAATCTTTTGAGATTTGATCAACTCCCATCCATCCTTTTTGAGGATCCGTAGTCATTCCTTCTCCTATGGTAAAACTTTTTTTCGGTTTCCCATTCCAAGGATTAATACTATTTTTTCTTGCACTTACAATTGCTCCAGCACTACCAGATATTGTTCCTGTTATTGCACCTGAAGCTATACTTTGTAATCCTATATGATTTGCTGTAGCAAAATCTCCCGTCATTATCAAACCTGCCGTTGTCCCTCCAACATAGCCACCAACTGCACCTCCAATGAAGCCTGCAACCGCTCCTTTCAATGTTGGACTCGTTATTTGAAATCCATTTATGACAACTCCTCCCAAACCATTTCCTGCCCATTGTCCAGCAGTACCACCAACGAAACCAGATACAGCCCCAATACCTGCATTTCTCAATAAGTCACTTGCCGAACTTGCTCCACCAAGCCAAGCGTTTGTGGCTCCCATAATTGCTCCTCCTATCAATGAACCTCCAAATTGTGGATACATTGATGCGACGCTACTAGCGGCTCCTGCAGCAAATGCTGCAGCTCCTCGTCCAATAGAATTCCAAATATTAGACCCTCCCAAATTTCCTTGAAGTGCGTTTGAAACCAAATTGATCGTGCCACCTATCGCACCAACAATCAAATCATCAAATAACCAGTATTCCCCACTTGGGTCGGTATATTTCAGCGGATTATTCAGACAGTAGGAATATCGGTTGTAGTTCTGCAAATCCTCGGGAGCCTGAACAAACGGGTCGGGGCTAAGGAAGCGTGCAATCACGGGGTCGTACATTCGGCCGTTCATGTCAATCAAACCAAACTCCTGCCAATGTTCGTGGCCGCAATAGCCTCGCTGGAAACGAGCTAAACTGTCGGTAACCACATTTTGCTTGCCCCACGCATCGTATTCGGCACGGAATACCTTTTGCCCGTTTCTGTTGTATAAAGAAGCAATGCTACCCAAATAATCGGTTTCTGCCGAATAAACCGTAATTGTAGAATTTTTCTTCTCCGCCACGTTCGTTAGCCCGTCTGGAGTATGAATGTAGTAATAGTAATATATGTTATCACCAGAATGCACTTGTTTATGGACGAATTCCTGTATAAAAATAATTTATTTTAGGGAATAATATACATCTTGGTATAATAATAAAAAAAAGACTTCCCATATAGTATGAGAAGTCTTTCGTGTATAATAGTTTATCTATTATTATTCGCCTTTGATAGCAGCAACACCTGGAAGAACTTTTCCTTCGATTGCTTCAAGTAAAGCACCACCACCAGTTGAGATGTATGAAACTTGGTCAGCTAAGCCGAATTTGTTGATACATGCAACAGAGTCACCACCACCGATTAGAGAGAAAGCGCCTTCTTTTGTTGCGGCAGCGATTGCGTTAGCGATAGCTTTTGAACCAGCTGTGAAATCATCACATTCGAATACACCTGCAGGACCGTTCCAAAGGATAGTTTTTGCACCTTTGATTGCGTCAGCAAATTTCTTTTGGCTTTCTGGTCCAGCATCCAAACCTTCGAAACCATCTTCGATAGCACCTGAAGCACAAACTTTTACTTGAGCACCGGCTTTAAGAGACATAGTGTCGAAATCGAAAGCGTTTGTTACAACTGAATCAGTACCAAGAACTAATTCTACGTTGTTTTTCTTTGCCAATTCTTGGATGTTAAGAGCAAGATCTAATTTATCTTCTTCGCAGATTGAAGAACCAACTTTACCACCGTTAGCTTTTGCGAAAGTATAAGTCATACCACCGCAAAGGATCAATTTGTCAACTTTAGTCATCAAGTTTTCGATGATACCGATCTTAGTTGATACTTTTGAACCACCCATGATAGCAACGAATGGACGGTTGATGTTGTTCAATACGTTGTCAACAGCTTTTACTTCTTTTTCCATCAAGTAACCTAACATTTTGCTGTCTTCGTTGAAGTAGTCAGCGATTACTGCAGTAGAAGCATGTTTACGGTGAGCAGTACCGAATGCGTCGTTAATGTAGCAGTCAGCGTATGAAGCCAAAACTTTAGAGAAATCTTTTTGTTTTGCTTTCATTTCTTTCTTAGCTGCTTCGTATGCAGGATCTTCTTTTTCAATACCTACTGGTTTACCTTCTTCTTCACCGTAGAAACGAAGGTTTTCCAATAATAGAACTTCTCCTGGTTTCAAAGCTGCAGCTTCTGCTTGAGCTTTTTGGCAGTCGTTTACGAATTTTACAGGAGCACCAAGGCGTTCAGCAACAGCGTCAACGATTTGGCTTAGAGAATATTTAGCAACAACTTGGCCTTTTGGTTTACCCATGTGACTCATGATGATTAAAGATCCACCGTCAGCCAAAACTTTCTTTAATGTTGGAAGAGCACCCATAATACGAGTGTCGTCTTTTACTTTACCGTTTTCTAGTGGAACATTGAAATCCACGCGAACGATTGCTTTTTTACCAGCAAATTTGTAGTTGTCAATAGTTTGCATTATTAATAATGTTTATGTTAAACTTACTTTTTTGATGCCCAAAGATAGTAAAAATAATTATTAGTGATAAGCGATTAACGATAAATTGATAATCGAAAAGTATGAAGATGTTTGATTAGGATTGGTTATGATACGTAAATTATTCTTTCCTGAATTTCCCCAGCAATCTTTCCATGAAGCTTTTCTCTTCTTTTACATTTTGTAATAATGTAATGATTGCGTTTTTCATTTCTTCTGCAGATTGAAACCTTAGTGCTTGCGCGTTATAAAGGAATTTAAGTCTTGCTTCTTGTTTGTAACGCATTGGTGGTGTGCTAAATATATGTTTTGCTGTTGCTTTTTGAAGCATTGCAAATACGTCTTTGTCAGTTCTGTGGCTTTTCTTCAGAGGAAAAGAAATTTGCATGTTGAGAATCAGATTTTTGTCGTCTTTGTCGCAGACAAAAGCATGTTCTCTGGCGAACGCTTCATATAATGTGATACCTGTACTATATATGTCGCACGATTCGTTTACTAACAATCCGCATTGCAGCACCATTTCCGGAGCGGAATAGTACATTGCGTATGGTATGGAGGCAAAATTGAGTATGCTTTGCCCGTTAACTTGTGCGTATTCAAAGTTAAGAATCTTAACAGTCGGATTGTCAATGTCGATTTGCCCTAATTCGTTGGCTACAAGAAAAATAGTACTTGGTTGGATTCGTCGGTGTACTATCTTGTTCGCATGCAGTGTAGAAAGGATTTCGCACACTTTTTCACCTACACGGAGAATAAAGGCGGGCTCTCGTAGATGTGGGTAATCTCCACTAAAAATAACTGAGTGCAGATCTATACCTATCAATTGTTCACGAATAAAATAAATGCCGTCATCGTCAATACAGCAATCGTAAGTTTTTACAATTCCTTGGTGTGTTTGATTTAGACAAAACATAATGTTTTGTATGACTTGCAAATGTTGTTGGTTTTGAATTAGTTTCGTATCGCTTAAATATCGAATAACTACAGTCGTATTTGTTTGCTCGCATACGCCACGAAAAATAAGTCCCGTGTCGTCATCTTTTTGTTCGTCTTCTTCGGGGAGGACAAAATCAAATAAATATGAGTTGTTTTTGCCAACAAGTCTCTTTTGCATACGCCGATTCAAAAAAAATAATTACTTTTATCGTGTTGCACAAATATACTTTTTTATGCTAAAAAAACTGATACTTTTTCTGCTTGCGTTGTTCTTTTTAGGACAAACTGCATTTTGTCAGTTTAAATTGGGAGGAACGTGCGGAGCAGGAATAACAAATAATTATTTGACTGTTGACGTTGCCCCAGAGGGTACATATACTTGGTGGGATCATCTTACGGTAGGAGGTGCGCCATTCTTTTTGTACAATTCTCATTTGTCGTCAAATTATTGGTCGAAAAAGTATGGCGGGCGAATTTTTGCCCAATATCGATTTGATTTTAATATATTTGTTCACGCAGAATATGAGATAGCAAATGTCTCGTTTTCGGAAGGAAGTAAGGCAACTGTACAGGCTTTCCCTATAGGAATAGGAGGTTTTACGGATATCACCTCGAGAATGGAAGCATACGCTTTGATACTTTACGATATTATGTATGATGAAGCTTGGGCGACTCGTACAAATCCTATGTATCGCGTAGGTGTTCGATATAAATTTTAGTTGGATTATGTTGTTTAGTGAAGTAATAGGACAAGAAAAAATAAAAAATGAATTGCGTGAAACGGTAGCACTTAATAGAGTTGCTCATGCGTATATGTTTACCGGTCCTGAAGGATCTGGAAAACTTCCGTTGGCATTGGCTTATGCGCAATATTTAAATTGTGAGCATCCAACCGAAACTGATTCGTGTGGAGAATGTGCTTCTTGTAAAGCTTTTGCTAAACTGCAACATCCAGATTTGCATTTTGTGTTTCCTATTGTAAAAGATGGAAGTAAGATAAGTTGTGATGATTACTTGCCTGAATGGCGTGAATTGTTTGCACAAAATCCATATATCAGTTTGGAATGGTGGATGGAGCATATCGGTATGACGGGGAAACAACCACTGATTTATGAATCGGAGGCAGCAGGCGATGATTCGGGAAAAGTAAAAGGTATCATTCGTAAGCTTTCATATAGTAACTTTAGTGCAAAGTATAAGGTGATGGTAATTTGGATGGCAGAAAAGATGAATGAAACTTGTGCCAATAAGATTCTAAAGATCTTGGAAGAACCAAATCCTCGCACATTGTTTTTGCTTATAGCAGAAGATACACGATTTATGTTGCCGACAATTATTTCGAGAACGCAACGAATAGCAGTTCCCAAAATAGACGATGAAAGTTTGGAACAGAAAATTCGTGAAGATTTCTTGCTCGAGGGCAATGAGTTGCAATCATTGGTGAAAAATGCAAATGGAAATTATATCCGTGCATTTTCTATGGCAAAGTCTGATGATTCTCCAGTAGAGTATTTAGAATTGTTCAAGCAAATGATGCGATTGGGATATATGAAAGACATTGTTGGTATGAATAAAATGTTGGATTCTCTTGTCGCACTTGGTAGAGAAAAACAAAAGTCTTTTTTGCAATTTTGCCTTCGTGAAGTTCGTGAGAATTTTATTCAAAATTATAATACCCAGCAAATATCATATATGGACAATCAAGAACGAGAGTTTGCGGAAAAGTTCCATCCATATATAAATGAAAGAAATGTTGCTGGTTTCACAAAGGAATTTAATACTGCGTATTACCAGATTTCCCGTAATGGAAATGCCAATATTATATTTTTCGATATGTTTTTGAAAATTATTGTTTTGTTACGGGCATAATTTTCTAATTTTGTTTGCTTTTATTTACAATGGAACAGAATATAATTTCAAATAACGATACAAATGAAGGTGCTTCGGTTTCGAAAACGGAACAATATGCACAACAAATAAAGAAATCGGCACAAAGAAGTGGCAGTGCAAAATTGTATTGCTACGACTGGATGTCGAATATTGAATTGCCTGAGAATTCGCGTAAACTTGTTGAGGTTCGTTTTAAGAATACTCGCAAGGATTATTATGTGAATGATTTAGGTTTAACTTTAGAAGTAGGAGACATTGTTGCTGTTGAAACAGCATCGGGATACGATGTAGGAACAGTCTCGCTAATGGGCGAGTTGGTCAACCTACAAATACGAAAGGCTTTCGGCAAAAAGGTTCCTGATACATTCCCAAAAATCTATCGTAAGGCAAAAGAAGCTGACATTGAAAAATGGAAAGAAGCAAAGTCTTTGGAACACAAGACAATGATTCGTTCTCGTCAAATTGCCAAAGATCTAAAACTTAATATGAAAATTGGCGATGTTGAGTATCAAGGAGATAAAACCAAGGCTATATTCTATTATATTGCAGATGAACGAGTTGACTTCCGTGAATTAATTAAAGTTTTTGCAGAAGAATTCAAAGTACGCATAGAAATGCGTCAGATTGGTGTTCGTCAAGAAGCCGGAAGAATCGGTGGAATAGGTTTGTGTGGTAGAGATTTGTGTTGTTCTTCTTTTATTTCAAACTTTGTTTCAGTTTCTACAAATGCGGCTCGTTATCAAGAGGTTTCGTTGAATCCTCAAAAAATGGCAGGTCAATGTGGTAAATTAAAGTGTTGTTTGAATTTCGAACTTGCCAGCTATATGGATGCCCGTAAGGATTTTCCGGAAACTAACATTGCGCTTGAGTTTAAGGAAGGTCGCGCACATCATACAAAGACAGATGTGTACAAGCGTGTAATGACATATTTATATAAGAAGGATGATGTTCCAACTTTTGTTGAATTGTCTGTAGATAGAGTAAAGGAAATTATCGAATTAAATCGAAAAGGAATAAAACCTGATACACTACAAGGTGCGACAACAGAAGTCGAAAGAGAATATGTTCCTGATTATGAAAATGTTGTAGGCCAAGAAAGTCTTACTCGATTCGATAAGAAAAAGAAGAAGAAAAAACATTCCAATGGTAATAATGCAGGTCAAAACAATCAGCAATCTGTTTCTGCTCCTAAAAATCAAAATCAGGAACGAAATGCTCAACAACCTGCAGAAAATCAAAATCAGAACCAACAAAATAACAATCAGCAGAATAACGGTCAACGCCAAAATAGAAACAACCGTCATAAAAATCATAATAGACATAATGGCGGAGGTAATAACCAACAACAAAACCAAAATAAAGAGCAAAATCAACAGAAACCACGAAACGATGAGAACTAGATTGTTTAGTTTCATAGGATGTTTAGTTGCATTATGTGCTTGTGTTGGTTGTAATTCAAAACAAGTGTTTAATGAAACAGTTGCATTTTCGGATAATACTTGGTTGAAGGATTCTGTCGTTCGTTTTTATGTGGACGTAAATGACACAACACAGTCGTATGACATTGCTTTTTCTATTGTGAATAGTGACGAATATCCATATTCGAATTTGTACTTGTTTACTGACATCATTTTCCCTTCAAATGAATATGTACGCGATACTATAGATTTTATTTTAGCTACGCCAGATGGGGAATGGTTAGGTTCGGGATGGAGTGGTTATTCTAATGAATTTCAATATAAAACTAATGTGAAATTTCCACAAATAGGTCGTTATGTGTTTGTTTTTGAGCAAGCTATGCGATGTACAAATAGTTCGTGTGGAGTTGCTGGTTTACAATCTGTTTCACTTTCAATGGTAAAAAAATAATGAGTGCTAAAAATAAGTTACAACGATTTGCAGACAATGAAGTTTTCCCAAATGTAATTCAACCAAACTTTGAGGAAATTTTCCGTAAAGATTATTCTTTGAAGAATGCTTGGCGCAAGTCGTATTGGAAGAATGACTTACCTATAGTTTTAGAACTTGGATGTGGTAAAGGTGAATATACAGTAGCTCTTGCCAGAAAATTTCCAGAAAAAAACTATATCGGTATAGATATAAAAGGT
The DNA here is from genome assembly GCA_045615765.1 of Bacteroidales bacterium. Lineage (GTDB taxonomy): Bacteria > Bacteroidota > Bacteroidia > Bacteroidales > UBA1715 > UBA1715. The sequence continues at coordinate 15,523 of JAZLFM010000024.1, read as the reverse complement.
GCTCGTTTCTGGCGTGGTGCGAAAACAGCATTGGAGGAATCGATGAATAATGTCGCTTTTTTGCGTACTCGTATTGAGTTTATAGATTCGTTCTTTGGAAAAGATGAGGTTGATGAGATTTGGATTACATTTCCAGACCCACAATTGCGAGAGAAAAGAGCCAAAAAGCGTTTAACATCTCCACGATTTTTAAATATGTATTTGGGAATGTTGAAACCAAATGCTGTTGTGAATCTAAAGACTGATAGTAAAGAATTGTATGATTATACGAAAGCACTTCTTGAATTTAATAATCAAGAAATTTTGATTGCTACCGATGATTTATACAATTCTCCATATTGCGATGAGGTACTTTCGGTAAAAACCCATTATGAATCATATTATCTAACGCAAGGAAAACCTATCACTTATATTCAGTTTCGTATATCGAAAACAATAGAAGATTTTCCTGAAGAAGCAGAGTAAAAAACGCTTGTTTTCGTTCGTTGGTTTCACCCATTGCCGATTCTCGGAGGAGAATTTCACCCCAAAAATGCTGTTTTCACTCCAAAAATAGAACTTTAGTGTATTTGCCGTTAGGCATATACCTTTTATTTTGAACTAATTATTTTTTCTACAAAATTTGTAGAAAAAATAAAAGTTATGGCACATAAGTATGTATTGAGAGATTTCTCAAAATTTAAAGATGTTACAAGAGTTTTTGATCTTCTTGATTTTTATAAAGAAAACAATCCTCATCAGCAAATTGCATTAGGAGGAAAAAATACAGGTTCCTGGGTGACATATAGTCCAGATGAGTATAAGGAATGTGCATGCAATATCAGTTATGCATTAATGGCTTTAGGTGTTCAAGCAGGTGATAAAGTTGCTTTAATATCTTCAAGTCGTCCAGAATGGAATATGATTGATATGGGTGTTCAACAAATTGGTGCAATTCTAGTACCGGTTTATCCAACAATCAGTGAAAATGACTATCGCTATATTTTGAATCACTGTGAGGCTAAAGTAGTGATAATGGAAGGTGCTGAGGTAATGAAAAAAATTACAGCAGTTAAAGAAGATCTTCCAAATGTTCAATATTTCTATACATTCCAAGATAGAAAGGATTATCCTTATTTTGAACAATTAGTTGAACTTGGAAAGAACAATCCAAATCCAGAAGAGTTACAACGTCGTAAAGATGCTGTTAAACCTACAGATTGTTGTACAATTGTATATACATCGGGAACAACAGGTACACCAAAAGGTGTAATGTTGGCGCATTGTAACTTAGTAAGTCAAGTAAAAGCATTAAAGACTATTCCTTCGGCTTCATCGACTCGTGCGTTAAGTTTCTTGCCATTGAGCCACGTGTACGAGAGAATGTTGATTTATTTATATCAATATCTTGGAATGTCGGTTTATTACGCTCAAAACTTGGGTACAATTGCAGAAAATATTAAAGAAATAAAACCAACCATGATGACATGTGTTCCTCGTGTTTGGGAAAAATTCTATGATAAGATCTACGACAATGGAAAGAAGATGAAAGGTCTTTCTCAAAAGATTTTCTATTGGGCTGTAGATGTTGCCAAAGCTTACCGTATTGAAGAATCAGACCGTCCTTTCGGTTATGGAATAAAATATGCGATAGCTAAGAAATTGGTTTTCAATAAAATTTACGAAGGAATTGGTGGTGACTTTGATGTGGTTGTTTCTGGTTCTGCTGCAATTCCAGCGAAATTAGTTTCTTTCTTCAATGCAATTGGAATGACATTGTTCGAAGGATATGGTTTGACAGAAACTTCTCCTGTTGTTGCCGTTCATACTCGTGATAAATTTGGTCGTGAAGCAGGAACGGTAGGTCCAGGTTTAGCTGGTACAGAGGTTAAAATTTCTGAAAAAGGTGAAGTAATTTGCCGTGGTCATAATGTGATGATGGGGTATTATAAAGCTCCTGAATTGACTGCTGAAGTAATCGACGCTGATGGTTGGTTCCATACTGGTGACCTTGGTCATTTCAACGAAAGAAACCAATTGGTTTTGACAGGTCGTATTAAGTCATTGTTCAAGACAGCTATGGGTAAATATGTTAACCCACAAGTAATTGAAGAAAAAATGTCAACTTCTCCATTTATTGAAAATATGGTTGTTGTGGGTGAAGGACAAAAGTTTGCAGGTGCTGTAATTGCTCCAAACTTTGAATATGTAAAAACATGGTGTGCTGCAAATGGTATTACATATACTTCTCCTGCCGAAATTATAAAAGACAAAGCTGTATTTACTCAATTCCGAAAAGAAATTGACACGTTCAACAAAGAATTTGGTGACACTGAACAAGTTAAGAAATTCGCTCTTGTTGCAGAACCATGGGGAATGGATAATGGTTTCTTAACACCAACATTGAAAGTAAAACGTGGTGTAGTTGAGAATAAATACAAAGAAGAAATCGCTAAGTTGTTCGTTTAGGCAACGGAAACGATATCGTTTAAATCGACATACCAAATATACCCTTTCGTGGTATAACCCATTTGTGAGAGAATATGCATATATTCTCTCACTTGTTTTATATGGGAGTCTTCATGTTCCTTGGTGAATTTATAGTCGATAACTGTTATTTCTTTTCCTTTTACCAACATTCTATCTGGTCGTTTTTCAACTCCGTTGGGAAGCATAAGCGTTTGTTCGGTAAGTATGGAATCCCAACTATTGTCAAACCATGGTGCAACTTCAGGATTTGCGAGTTTTTCGCGTAGATTCTGTGCAATTTCTTTTTGCTCAGTTATATCTATAAGTTCTATTGGACTGTATTGTAGAATACAACGGTCAATATCGTCTATGGTAGTTATGTGTTCCAATATTTGGTGCATAAGCAAACCGTGTTCGCGTTGCGTTTGTGGTTGATTTAGTCTGTCTTCAAAATGTCGCGAATTTTTCTCTGGCAAAAGCTTTGCTGCAGGTTGATAGACAACATATTTTTCTAAGCCTTTTTGTTTCTCATTGTTCTTTTTGGAACCTTTTGCTGTTCCTTTACGGAAGGTATAGTCATTGTATTCGTCACAAGAAATTTGAGCGATAGTATTGTCGAACAGTGCAGTTTTTACTTTAGCATCTTTACTTGAACAAACATCAAAGATGTAGAGTTCTTCTTCGGCTCGAGTACAAGCTACATAAAGAGCGTTAATGTTATCTATTTCAGAAAGATACATCTCTTCTACGAAATCATCTTTTAAAAGAGTTTCTCCCATATCGCCATTCAATTCCACAATAGAAAGACGCTTGTCGTTTGTCTTGTATAATGCGTGTGCATGTTGTGGAGCGCTGTTTTTTGCGAAATCAGGAAGAATCACAACAGGATATTGTAATCCTTTGGAACTGTGTATGGTAGCAGCTTGTAAACTTCCGATTCGTTTGCTTTGTGAAAGATAGGTTTTGCCTTTAATTTCATCCCAATGTTCCAAAAAATGAGAAATGTTTGTATTGTTATTTTTTGAATATGAATGAACTATATCTTGGAAATTTGTCAAGAATGGAGTTTCAGCTGTAATAGTATTCAACTCATATTGCAAAATTATTTGTTCGCATGTGTCGAAAATTGACATATTTCTGCCGATAGTTTTTTCGGGAATTTGATTGAAGTCAAGTAATGATTCGGCTGTTGCTTTTTCCGGAAATAATGTTTGATAGCAGAATGCCAAACTTGCTTTTACAAACTCCATCCCTTTATCGTCGTCCTTCATCGTCATCTTTCGTAGATAGTTGATAATGAATTGAATTGAAGGAGCCCCGTCAACCAGAAGAGCTTGCTTACTCATAATCGAAAAAGCGTTTTCATATTCTTTGTAAGCCTCGTCATTTTTCTTTTCGTTAAAATACTGCACAATCTCACTAATTGTGTTGTTCTTATAACAAAGAATCATAATATCTTCAGGATTTCGTCCCTGTTGCAGTAACGACAATACTTTTTCGAAAATCTTTTGTAGTTGTAGTTCTTTTGCTTCGTTTGAACGTAAACTGCCATCTGCATTAAGGAGTTGAATCTCTACACATCCTTCGGCAGACTTATTTGTTTTTTGTGCACAATCCTCATATATAGAAGTAATGGTATTCTTTTCCGTACCATATTTCTGATTAAATAGACTATCAACATATTTGGAATACGACTCAAAAAATGCATTATTGAAATCAATCACATTTTTGTAACTACGGAAGTTTGTTTTGATTTCCTCAGAGTGGTCGTTGATGAGGAATTCCTGAGAGTTCGGGCTTGCAAGATTGTGTAGAATTTTCCAATCACCATTACGGAACCGATAAATAGATTGTTTAACATCTCCAATAATAAGTCCGTAGCCCGAGGCTTCTTCTGTGTCTTGTGCCGCCAAAAGGTTCGAAAGAATAGGTTTAAAATTGTCCCATTGCATATTCGATGTGTCTTGGAACTCATCAATCATTATATTCTCGATTTGTTGTCCGATTTTTTCATAAACAAATGGAGTGTCGCTTTGGTTTATGATACCTTTCAGTAACATATTTGCGAACGAAAGGAAAAATGCATTCTCGTCACGGCAATAAGCCTCAAGTTCCGATTGAATGTATTGCGAAAGAATTATACCTTGTTTGTGCTGAACATATTTTTTCGCGGTGTAATATTTTCGCTTTTCTTCGCTTTCAGTAAGGAGATTTTGTAACTCACCAAAGAGACTTTCCAACTTTTGACTATACAGTTGTTCTATAATTATTCGCTTTCCTGCATCTAATTTTTTAGTTGTAGCCATTTCGGCAGTTAGGATTCGATCTACGCCTTTGGAAAAATTTTTACTTGCAATTTTTTTCAGTACGTCGATGCACGACGCTTTTCCGGATTTTTTAAAGTCGTCTCTTGTCAGTCCAGCTTGTTCGATTTCTTTGATAGCTTGTTTTGCGTATCCGCATACTATATTTTCATAGTTCTTAATGATATTGGATTGCTCTTCGAAAAAAGAGTGCATACCTTGCAAAATCTCATTAAAATCGTTTGTGGAAGCGGTAATATTTTCAGCTTGAAATTTTTCTTCGAAAAGCAGCTTGCTTGCTTGTTTGATTTCATTTTTGAGGTTGGTCTGCTTGTTATTATCTATATCTTCGAAAGCAAAGTCAATCAATAACTTATGTAACTCCGGATTCTCTACGGAATTCGTTAGTAGTTTTCTAATAATTGTTTCTAAAATAGTTTCTGGGTCAAGTTCCAATGAAAACTTGGGAGGTAGATTCAAGTCTTTTGCAAAATTTCGAATAACCCGTTGAGTAAACGAATCTATTGTTTCTATAAAAAAGAACGAATAGTTATGCAATAGATCTCGAAAAATTCTGTGTGCTTTTTTTTGAATGTCGTCAATATTCTTTGTCTGCTCGAGTTCCATCAAGTCTTTCAGATATGGCGCTTCTGGATTATACGAGAGTTCATATAATGCCTCAAGAATACGAGATTTCATTTCGTCGCAAGCGTTATTGGTAAAAGTAACGGCAAGGGTTTTTCTATAGTTGTTCTCTTTTTTGAACAACAATTTGATGTATTCTTTTGTAAGTGTATATGTTTTTCCTGCGCCAGCTGAGGCTTTGTAGATGTTTAGCATAAGACAAAAATTTCTATAAATATACGGGGAAATTTGTATTTGTCAGTATTGGAATGTGATAATATTCTTGACAAATAAAAACAATATGAAAAAAGAAATGCTAATCGCAAATGCTGACACAAATTTTACGGGTGAGTTGTTAATGTGTACAAATATACCTCACAATATTTGCGCCCATTTGTAGTGCAGTTTGATGAATCTCGTTGGTGTCGTTGTGTACTTCGGGGTTTTCCCAACCATCTCCTAAGTCGCATTCATAGGTGTAAAAACAAACAAGTCTTCCGTCTATTTCTATTCCAAATCCTTGTGCTGGTTTAGCATCATGTTCGTGGATTTTTGGCAAACCTTTGGGAAAAGAGAATTGTTGATTGTAGATGGGATGTGTAATAGGTAGTTCTACAAATTCAGCATCGGGAAAGACTTTCTTCATTTCGCGACGAATATATTTATCAAGTCCGTAATTGTCGTCTATGTGGAGAAATCCGCCACTCAATAGATATTCACGTAGATTTTGTACATCTGAGGCTGAAAATACCACATTCCCATGACCTGTCATGTGCACCATTGTATAATTGAAAATTTCTTGGCTACCAACATCAACAGTACTTTGGGTTGCGTTCAAGTGCATAGTTTTATTGCAAAACTCTACTAAATTGGGAACAGATGTAGGATTACCATACCAATCGCCGCCGCCACTATATTTTAACACGCCAATTTTTACCGTTGTCTGCGCAAAGTCAGCAAGAGGAAATAACAATAATATGAATACTATATTTTTAATAAGACGCATAATACTTTCGTAAAAACCATTCGGCTGAGGCCGCAAGAAGTATGATTAATAATAGTAAAGGCATATTCAACATGCTATTTCTTTCTTTTTTCGTATGCGAAACTGCCACAATGTTTGTATTGTTTTGAATGTGTTGCAATAAGGCATCAAGTTCGTTAGAATGTACCATAATTCCACCAGTTTGTTGGGATAAATTATCCAATAAATCATGGTTTGCTTGTGTCTGCTTGTATTCGATTTGCTGCGGCAAAACAAAAAAACTGCCTTTTTTTACAAGTTCCTTTCCGTCAATTGTTGTGCTTGCCCTATATTGATATGTCCCTTCTGGAAATTTACCAGCACGAAGTTGGTAGAATTTATCGTTTGGCGAAAATGTGAATGGAAATTCTTTTCCGTCTTCGTTTGTTATCGCAAAAGAAATTGTTTGGTCGGGAACAGGTTCAAACGTTTTGTCGTAGAGTTCTGCTGTACATTCAATATCTTGATTTTCGGAAAATACACTTTCGCAGTTAACGGAAAACAATTCTTTTCTTTCGGATATTGCTAAATAAGCGACAAATTTATTTACGAGTGCGTCGAACGCTTCGAAAGACCCGTTGATTTTATGGTCGTAGAGTCGCCAACGCCAAATCCCTTCTCCTAAAATGATACCAATTTTCACATTGTTACAAGTGGAAAAAGCTATAAGTGGACGTTCTGTTGCAATGTCGCCTATTACCTGATTACAAAGAATACGCGTTTGTTCATTTACCGAATACGAACCAAAAGGAACGAGTAGTGGAGGAACTTGTGAAAGCAAATTCTTGCAATTTTCATCCAGAATAAATAAAGAAAAATCATTATTGAAATTAGGTTTGCTTTCGTCGTATGTTTTCTTATGATTATTGATACGTACGTCAATATTTTGTGCCTGAACATTCTCTAACTCAGTAGCTGAGTTGTATAGTAGCATACAAGGAATATTTGCCTGTATAGCTTCGTTGAAGATAGTTTTCCCTTTTCCGTATGCCGATGGAAGTCCGGCGAGAATGCAACAATTATAATCTCGTAGAGAAAAATTTTTGTTATCGGAAAGGCAAATCAGTTTGCAGTCGTAATTTTTGTTGCTTTGTATAGCTCGATGAATGGCGGCAATGTCGGGATGAATAGCGTCATAAATGATGGCTATTTTTTGTTTGCTTTCCAATACATCTACTGCACAAGTAAAGGTATTGTTTTCTGCGTTAACTTCTTGATTATGATGTTCTATATGTACCGTGTATTTCTTTTTTCCAACCTCTTTGCTTTGTAGCGAACAATCAATAGTTGTATAATAATGTTCGTTGTTAGGAGAGATTGTTGTCTTAAATAATACCTTTTCGTTTTCTGTTACGGTAACAGATGAATTTGTGTTTTTTAGTGAATGGCTTTCTATCGAAATTCGTAAAAGAAATGGATTGTCGCGAAAGGCAATATTGTTGTGTAAGACATTGGTAATCACATTGTCGCAACCTTGCGTTGTGTCTCCAAGTGCAATTGTATAGATTGGAGTCGTTGTGAAATTTGTTGTTGCATATTTAGGATTTTCACCAGCATTGTAAATTCCGTCGGTTGCCAATATAATGGCACCTATATTTTGCTGATAATATCGCGTTGCAATATCCTGTAATGCGGCAGAAATGTTGGTTCCTGTTCCAGAAAAAGTAATCTCCGATGAAGCTTGTACTGTTTCATCAAATGTGTAGTTTGCAATTTGATATTTATCTTGAAGTTTTTTTGTAAGATTTTGAAAATCTGTCAAATAATCTGTTTTGTATTTCGTAGAATCTTTTGTGAGTACAATAGATTTAGAGTTATCGTGCAACAAAATAATTGTCGGTTTTTCTATTGTTTGTTTCCAGTATTCTATGCAGGGAGCAAGTAAAAGAAACAATAAAATAGCAATGACAAATGTGCGTAAACCAAGTAAGGTTCGTCGTAACCAAACGGGAGCATTGTTTAACTTGTGGTCTTTTTTGTATAGAAAAAATGCAATTGCTATACCGATTGCAATGCAAAGCGGTGTAAACCACAAACTATATTCTGAAAAAATTGTCATTCTATTTTTGGTCTTGCAAAGGTATGAAAAACAAAAGAGATTAGGTCGTGCTAACAAAGAAAACACTACTTTTGTAGCAAATGGCAAATGTATTATTAGCGATCTATAAGTATTTTGATAAGCATACCATTTTATTGCGTATGCTTTTGTGTATAATTATTGCTTGTTCAGCAATATTGGTATTTCGTGTTACATTAGTTGAAGACATAAGTTCTTTTTTGCCACAAAGCAAAGAGAACGAGAAAATACAGTTCGCATATCAGCATATTGGTGCAGCAAATACACTGATGGTATCGGTTTCTGCAGATTCTGCTGATGAATATGCAATAATAGATGCTGTAGATTTTTTTGTTGATGAAATACAAAAAAGAGATTCGGTACGACGAATCGAAAGCATATTTTATCAGGTTGACCAACAGCAAATTATGGAAGTCGGTCAGTTCGTGATTGAAAATATGCCATTGTATTTGGACGATGCGGATTACGAGAGAATAGAACAATCACTCTCGTCAGATTCAATAGCATCGAAGTTGAATGCCGACAAACAAATGTTGCTTTCTCCAATGGGCGGTGTTATGAAAAATTTTATAGCCCTTGATCCTTTGGCATTTGCAACACCTTTATTACAGTCTTTGAATCAATCAAATCCTTCGTCGAATTATGAAACAATAGATGGCTATATCTTCGATAAAGATGGAAAAGAAGCTATTATTGCTATTGCTTCTCGTTTTCCGGTGAGTGAAACTTCCGAAAATGCATACTTGATTTCTGATATAGAACAAGCAATGCAGGCAACTATGCAAAATAATGCCGATGTAAAATTAGATTGTATTGGGGCGTCAGCTATTTCTATTGGAAATGCTCAACGAATAAAAATGGACAGCATTATCTCTACGGTCATTGCTTTAGTGTTTATTCTAGCTTTGTTACTGTATTTCTTTAGAGATGTACGTGCGTTGTTGATCATTGTGTTTTCAATATCTTTTGGCGCTTTGTTCGGAATGGCGTTTGTTTCGTTGTTTAAAGAATCAGTCTCGGTCATTGCAATAGGAGTGGGCTCTATTATTGTGGGAATTGCAGTGAACTATCCGTTACATTTTCTTGCACATTATCAGCAGGGTTATAGTAAAGAACAAACTATTCGCGATATAATTGATCCGCTTGTTACGGGAAATTTAACAACAGTAGGTGCGTTTTTAAGTCTTGTGTTCATTCATTCCAATGCAATGAAAGATTTAGGCTTGTTTGCATCGTTTTTACTTGTTGGTACGATATTGTTTGTTTTGATATTTCTTCCTCATCTTTTTAAAAAGAATCTGTTTACAAAACAAGAACGATTAAGTACGAATCTCACATTCAATAAGATAGCGTCATACAATTTAGATAAGAATACATTTGTTGTCGTTGGTGTAATTTTGATAACAATACCGTTGTTCTATTTTAGTAAAAACACTTCATTCGATAGCGATTTGCATTCAATTAATTATATGACAGATTCTCAGCGTGAGAAAATGGACAAAATTAATGCACAAACACAACAAGATAAACCTACGTTTTTCTGTGTTGCCGAAGGTGATTCGGTTGAATTGGCGTTACAGAATTACGAATCTATTATGCCTGCAATCCAATCGTTGAAACAGGATAGACTTGCCACTTCGGTTTCGGGTATTGCAGGTTTTATACCATCAAAAAAAGTTCAAGAAGAACGATTAGAAAAATGGAACAAATTTGTAGCAAATCATAAAGATTTGTTATTGGTTAATCTTGAGTCTGCTTGTATAGAAAATGGTTTTAATTCGCACGCATTCAAACAATTCGAAAATATTATGTGTGCAAACTACTCGGTACAAGATATTCAGTATTTTGAGCCGATACTGCAATCCATAGGTCATAATTTTGTGTATATGGACACAAATAAAACATTGATTTACACAATAATAGGAACAGAGAAAGAATATCGAGAATCTGCAGAAGCACGATTAAATACCGATAATTCCAATGTTTATACATTCGACAATACATCACTTGTAACACAGATGGTTTCTGCGTTGTCTGATGATTTCGATTATGTGTTGTATGTCTGTGGCTTAATAGTTTTCTTGTTTTTAACTTTTTCGTTTGGTCGTTTGGAATTAAGTCTTATCTCGTTTGTTCCATTGGCTGTAGGGTGGATATGGATACTTGGTTTGATGAACATCTTCGATATGAAGTTCAATATTGTGAACATTATTCTTGCCACTTTTATATTTGGTCAGGGAGACGATTATACGATTTTTGTTACCGAAGGAATGATGTATGAATATACATACAGAAAAAAAATGTTGGCATCGTATAAGAATTCAGTTTGTCTTTCGGCAACAATAATGTTTATAGGAATAGGTTGTTTAATTTTTGCAAAACATCCTGCAATGCATTCTTTGGGAGAAGTAACAATAGTAGGTATGTTCTCCGTTGTGTTGATGGCGTATTTATTCCCACCATTGTTATACCGTTGGTTGACACAAAAAAATGGAAAAGATCGTTTGATACCAGTTACTTGTAGAAACTTATTTGTCACGATTATTTCGTTTGTTGGATTTCTAATAGGCACAATTTATTTAACATTAGTTGGATTTGTTTCATTGACTTTATTAGGAAAAACACAAGCTCATAAGTTATGGTTTCATAAACATTTGTGTGGAACATTCCGTTTTCTTGTGAAGATAATTCCTGGCGTTTCGTTTGATTTGCAAAATACAGTTCAGGAAACGTTTGAGAAACCAGGAATAATCATTGCAAATCATCAATCGCATTTGGATTTGATGTATTTATTGCTGTTACATCCAAAGATTATTTGCTTAACAAACCATTGGGTTTGGCGATGTCCGTTCTATGGATGGATAATTCGCTATGCAGATTTTTATCCTGTAGAGAATGGAATAGAAGATAATATTGAACCTCTTCGAAACGCAATTGATAATGGTTATTCTATTCTTGTTTTTCCAGAAGGAACACGTTCCGAGAATTGCGATATATTACGTTTTCATAAAGGAGCTTTTTATTTAGCAAAACAATTACAGGTTGATATTATTCCAACGTTAATTCACGGCGTCGGACATGTATTTCCAAAAACGGAGTTCTTACTTCGTAAGGGTAAGGTTACGGTTAAAGTTTTGCCACGTATTACTACAGAACATGAATTGTTTAACGAATCGGTAGAATGTCGTGATTTCGCAAAAACTGTACGAAAACAATACATCGAAGAATATGAAAAACTATCTACTGAAGTAGAAACTGCAGAATATTACAAAGATTTGGTTCTTCATAATTATATCTACAAAAGTCGACAAATAGAACAGAATGCCCGAAAAGTATTAAAAGAGAACGATTTGTGTGAGAGAGTTGATGCACTTCCAAATGAAGGAACATATACGATAGAACATTGTGGTCAGGGAGAATTTGCATTGCTTGCAGCATTAGTTAAAAAGAATCTCCAGATAATTGCTACCGACAGCGATGAAAACAATATCGCCATAGCTCAGAATTGTATTTCTGTTCCAGGGAATTTGAAGTATGAGGTGAAAAGATAAATTCTTGTAAACGAAAGAGATACTTAATATCTTGTAACAAAAAAGGTGGACATTTGCCCACCTTTTTTATTATTAGAAAATTATTCAATTATGGTATCAATACCAATCTAAAACCAGTAAAACTATTTCGTAACGAAGGACTTAAATGGCCTCTGTTAGCGTTTCTGCAACTGTTTTCTTCTGTGATAATACAGCCACCACGTAAAACCATATCTTCACCTTCTGCAGGTCCTTGTGGATTTACCGTTCCTTTTGCCTTGTAGGCATCGATTGAGTACCAATCTGAACACCATTCCCAAACACTTCCGCTCATATCGTAGATGCCAAGTTCATTGGCAACTTTTCCGGCAACAGGATGAATTTTTTCCTCAGAGTTACCTTTATACCATCCCACATTCGATAAGTCATTGTCACCGCTGTATATGTAGCCAGATCTTTTATTTCCGCCACGTGCAGCATATTCCCATTGTGCTTCAGTAGGTAGAGCAAATGTCTTACCTGTATGTTCGTTCAATCTCAATATAAATTCTTGAATTTCGTCGTAGCTTACATAGTACATAGGGTAGTTGTTTCCTTCACCACGTAATGGCCATAGTGGATTCGCTTTATCTCGTTGTTGTTCTATGGTTGTTCCCATTATGGTCTTCCATAATTGTTGGGTAACTTCACATTCTCCTATATAGAAATTGCTAAGACTTACGCTATGAGTTGGTTTTTCGTCTCTATCGCAACCATCTACTTGTTCGTTTGTGGCACCCATGGTGAATGAACCACCTTTTACAAATATCATTGTGAACTCAACACCTTCAACTGTGAATTTTTGTGCAGTTGAAGTTGATACAACATTGTTATTTTGGCGTTCCATGGCTTCTTTTAAAGATTGAGCTTGTAGGCCAAAAGCAAAGAAAAAACTTACGATTACACAAACAAATTTCTTATTCATAACCTCTGTTTTTAATGTTTATTATTTTTCGCTTTCTTCAACATATACGAAATCTTTTACATATACAGGTTTGTCTTTACGAATATGTTCAATCAAATCTTCTATGTTCTTTTGTGAGAAACTTACTGCTAAACTCACGGTTGTATCATTGTAAAGTAAAGCGAAGCTACATTTACCATTTTCTTGAATTGCGTAAAATAGACCTTCGTCTTCTTGTTTTTGTACACCAAGTTTAGATGCTATTTCATTGCTTAATTTTTTTGCTATAGCACAACCTTTGTTTACAGCCTGTCCTTTCAAGAAAAATTTATATCCAAATGATGCGATAGGTTCAGAAAGAGAATACACAAGAGTTTTATTGTCTAAACTATCTAATGACACAATTCTGTTGTTAAAACTAAATTCCGTAACAACACATTGAATTTCGTCTGTGAATTTTTGAGTATTTAACGCTAAAATTGTTGTAGTATCAATTGCATTTGCAAAATCTCCATATAGTTTGCTTTCTGCTATTGTTTGAACGGTTGACTTTGCATTGAATCCGTCAAAAGAAGATTCTGTTATTTTTTCTGTAAATTTTTGAATAAATTCTGTTGCGTCGTAAAAATCAGACTTCACATAGTTATATTCGGAAATTGAGAAATTACCATTCTTATCAACAAATCCCCATTTTCCATTTCTTTTTACAGGAGCATATTTACCGTTAAATCCTTCATATACAGCTTCAAATGTAGGTGCAATAACTGTTTTACCTTGTTCATTGATAAATCCGTATAAATATGAAGTATCTTGGAATGCAGCTAATCCTTCTTTAAAATTGTATAATTCTTTTATATGTTGCAATTGTAAAACTGTTGTTCCTTTTTTATCTATACAGATAGGATATTCCCCTGCTTCAACAACTATTGCTTTTCCTTCATGAAATGACGTTCCATTTTTATATTTTGGAGATATGATATATTGAGCATCTTTGTTAATATAGCCATAGCAACCGTTGTCGTCTTTTACTAAAGCCAAATCTTCAAAAAAGAATCCTGCTTCTTTAAATTGTGGAGTGATGACATATTCTCCATTTGGATTGATATATCCCCATTTCCCATCAACGCAGACAGGAACCATTTGTGTCGTTTGTTCTGCACACGAAGCGAATAGTGCAATTGCTACTATAAATGAGAAAAACCAGTTTGTGTGTATATGTTTCATAGTTTAAAAATAAGCTGTTTAACAATAATTATTTATGAATGTAGAAATTCTAAAGATAATGGGATATTGGGGAATACATGAACTAAAACTACAAAAACAACGAGTAATAAAAATAGTATTTCTGCAATTATAGGACGACGAATATTCACCATATAGTTAGAAATATAAATTGCAACAGGAAGAAGTCCAAAGAACAAGAAATCCATACTTACGTATGATATAAAGAATGTCGCTGCAAGTACAATAGCAAGAAAGAAGGCAAATATTAAATAATATTTACGTACCGATACTTTTCTTGTCCCTCTTGTAAGAGAATAAATTGCTGAGATAATAAATACAAGTGCTAAGAAAAATGAATAGACCGTTGGCACTAGTGTTAAGGTCAAATCTGAATGGATAGTGTGCAAATTTGTTTTCCAAACTTCCAATTGTTGTGGAAGTGAATCAAAACAAAATGCAAGTGTGAAAACAAGTACTATTGGAGATAAAACCCCAACAATTGCAGCTAACCATTGTCGCCAATAAAACGAAACCAATGTTGCTAAACCAATAAAGATAAGTAATGATAGATAAATTATTGGCGCATAAAATAATGTGGCAATAGAGAAAAATACGCCACATTCAAAAATAGTACGTAGTTCTCGTTCGTTTTTATACATTTTGAATAGTGAAACCATCCCTAAAATAACGAAAAATAGGGCTGGTTGCATAGGATTCAATTGCCTGAAATCTTGCAGACACGATGAAAACATAATATATAACAAGACATATAAGATTGATCGTTTTTCTATCAATCGTATAGAAGAGTTTGTTTTCATCAGTAATAAAATGTTGGCTGTAAGAAGTAGGATAGAAATAATTTGACCAACAAACGCATTCCAATGTTGTATGCCCATTAACGGTTTATAGAAAATCATTGGATTTTCATCATAGTAATGCGAAATAAATTCAGGGTGCAAAAGATTTGAACCCCATAGCAAAAGCACTACTATGGGTAACAACACTAAGTTGAATGATGTATTTCTCTGCAGAAATTGAAACATACTATCCTAAGTCAACGCCGATATCTCGACGATAATACATTTTATCGAAATGAATTTTCTTAATGTTTTTATATGAAATTTCCAACGCTGCATTTTTGTCTTTCCCTAAAGAAGTAACTGTTAGTACACGTCCACCAGATGTTTTTACTTCTTTGCCGTCTAATGTTGTTCCTGCATGGAAGACAATGCTATCCGATATTTCTTCTTGTATTGTAATTACTTTACCTTTTTCGTATGCTTCTGGATATCCACCAGATACAGCCATTACAGTTGTTGCCGATTGATCATAAATTTCAATCTTTTCTTT
>JAZLFM010000023.1:0-19458 GCA_045615765.1 Bacteroidales bacterium | reverse complement strand
GTGTGTGTGTGTGTGTGTGTTTATACAATTATTTGGCATTTCCAAATAATTGTGGCACAAATTGTTATTTAATTTCACTATTCCCACACAATTGATTATTGATAGTACAAATATAAAAAAATTTCACAAAAACATTACATAATAAACTGGTAAATACGTAATACCATTTTCCACCACAATCTCTCTATTATTTGAAAGCACAACAGCCTTTTGTATGTGGTAATCCGCTGTTTTAACAAAATGAGACAATGCACTGTGTACTTTATAGTCCTTTCCGGATTTAACTTCAATTGGAACCACCGACAACAAATCAAAATCATCTATTAAGAAATCAACTTCTCCATGTTTTTTATTGTCATAGTAGTTTAGTTTATAGTTATGTGCCACCAGCTCTTGTGCAACAACAGATTCATAAACTGTTCCTAAATTTATGCTTTCGTTGTCATCAAGAATAGCACGTATATTATTCTTATACAGCAAATTGGTTAATATTCCTACATCGTTTAAATACAATTTCAACAAATTTTTACTTTGTGATTCACACAATGGAAATTTAGGATTTGAAATAGCACTTACATGCAAAGCAATTCCTGCTTGTATCAAATATTCAAACTCATCTTTATATTCAGAGAAACGAGCTCCATCACGTTTCTCAATGTCTTGCAACACAATTCTTTTTTTATGCGACTCCAAAGCCGAAGGAATATATTTATACACTGAAAGCGAGCGTAATTTATTTTCCTTATCGTATTTCAAAGTATCAAGCCCATAATATTCATATATAGAATTTTGGATATCTCGAACCATAGATATATTCATCGTATTAACAAACTCCGAAACCGCTGCAGGCAATCCACCGCAAAGCAGATAGCGTTTAAATAAGGACAGCAATTTGTTATGCATTCCCTCATCTAAACTTTCTTGTGAAGTATATTTATCACGAAGTGCATTTATCGTTTCTTCAGAAAAACCATTCGCCCACAAAAACTCTTCAAAATCAAGTGGATACATCCTAAGTGTCCGAGTACTTCCTATAGGAATAGAAACAGCTCGTGCCAAAGTAACTCCCAACAAAGAACCACTACATATATATGTATATTTCGCATCCTGATTCAAGAACTTCAACAATGTAAGCAAATGAGGATAAACCTGAATTTCATCAAGAAATACCAACGTATCTTCCCTACTTCCTAATTTTTTGCCCAATGCTCCTAACTGCAAGTAAAAATCGTCCGTAGATCTAGTATTATTAAACAGCTTCAAGCCATTATAATCATCTAAAAGATTTATTTCAACATAATGAGAAAATCGTTTCCCTACATGCCTAATAATATAGGTCTTCCCAATTTGACGAGCACCTTCGACAATAAGAACTCTATCTTTTTGATTTTTAATATGTTCAAGAATTTTACATTCTATCTTCCTTTGCAACATAACACTTTTTCTACTGTTTTAATATACAAAATTACACTTTTTCCTTGTTTACACATACCAAAATTTACACTTTTTCTATGATTTCAACACACAGAAATCACACTTTTTCCAACAATTTCGCACCTAAATTTTACACTTTTTCCGTTTTCAACAAACAAAACCTATAATTCAGCTCTATAAAATCAGTATTTTCCTATTTTTGCGACAATCTAAAAAAACTTTAATAACATGGAAAAAATAGTAGTCTTAGACGCTGCCACTATTGGCGATAATTCAATATTCAATTCATTTTCTAAATTAGGAGATTTACGCGTATTCGCAACCACTACTGCCCAAGAAACAGTAGAACACATTGCCGACGCAACTATTATCATCACCAATAAGGTAATTATAAACAAAGCCATATTCGACGCTTGTCCGAGCATAAAACTTATATGCCTTACCGCAACAGGCATGAACAATGTTGACTTGCCATACGCTAAAGAAAAAGGCGTTGTCGTTAAAAATGTTGCTGGCTATTCAACCGAAAGCGTGGTACAACATACATTTGCCATGTTATTGACATTGCTCCAACACACAGAATACTATGCCAACTATGTTTCTTCTAAACAATATTCTAACCAAAACTTGTTTACCCATATTGGTCCAGGATACATGGAATTACATGGTAGAACTTGGGGAATTATCGGCTTGGGAACCATAGGCCGACGAGTTGCCGAAGTTGCCAGCGCATTTGGTTGTAAAGTTATCTACTACTCTACATCTGGCAATAATAACACTAACGACTACCAAAGAGTTTCATTAGAAGAACTACTACAAACATCGGACATTGTTTCTATACATTCTCCACTTAACGAGCAAACACGAGGACTTATCGGTACAGCACAACTACAACTGATGAAAAAGAATGCCTATATCGTAAACGTAGGTCGTGGCGGAATAATAAAAGAACAAGATTTAGCTATAGCATTACAAAACAACGAAATTGCAGGCGCTTGCATCGATGTGATGGAAAAAGAACCGCTTCCTTTGGACTCTCCACTACTTAACGAATCTATACAAAGCAAACTTATCATTACTCCACATGTAGCATGGGTAAGCGACAAAGCATTAGATTCACTTATGAAATTAACATACGAAAATGTACGATCATTCGTACAACAATAACATTTAGAGGCGTATCGCATACACCTCATATCTTTTTTACAGTATATGCAAAGCAATTGCAGCACACGCTTCGGCATCGGCTAAAGCATGGTGGTGATTTTCTAAAACATACCCACAGGCTTCCGAAACCGTGTGCAATTGATGGTTGGGCAAACTACGACCAAAATGTTTTCGTGCCGCACATAAAGTATCAAAAAATTGAAAATCAGGATAATCCATCTGGTATGTTTGAAAAACTTTCTTCAAACATCCTTCATCAAATCTGCTATTATGCGCCACAAAAGGAGCTTCAAACTCTGGGAAATACTCGCGAACACGTTGTTCTAATTGCTCCCATACATACGGAAACACCTGTGCGTTATCGGTATCTTGCGGACCTAAGCCATGCACTTGCTGACAACGCCACCAATAATAGTTCGGTTCTGGTTTTATAAGACTATAGAAAGAACCGACTTGCTTGCCCTCCTTCACTATCACAACACCAACACTACACACACTACTTTGCTGCGCATTAGCCGTTTCAAAATCTAAAGCAATAAAGTTATCCATTTCATTTATAATTCTTTACAGCCTGTTTCATTTCTTCTAAAACACACCTACGTAAACCTGCTGGTTCTAAAACTTCCGCAGTAGCCCCCATAGATAGAATCTGTTGAACCAAATCAAGCGTACATCGTAAATTCCAAGCAAATGTAGTATAATCTTCATTTTTTTCAACCACTCGCTGCGATTCATGCCAAGGAAGACTATTGATATATTTAGCTTGTTCATTATTAAAACGAATTTTCACCAGTTCAGAAGTCATTCTTTGATCATGAATAATTCCATAATCCTCAGAAAAATATTCGTTTATATTAAAATCAGAAGTAATTTTAAATGTCTGTTCCGTCACTTGTAAATCCTTTATTCTATCTAAGGCAAATATTTTCACATATTCATCAGATTCTGCAATAACATACCAGCGTTGCCTATATTGCTTTAACGCATACGGACAAATCCGTCGAACAACCACTCGTTCTTCCCAATATTTTTCATACGAGATTTCTACACATAAAGACTCTTGTATAGCATGCAACAAAGGCTCCAAATACTTTGTTCCACCAGGAATAACCTCAAACAGAACTCGTTCACGCAATGCTATATTCGCAGATAACTTTGCCTGCATAGAAAAACTATTCAACAACCACATTGCCAAACTATCGCCTGTTGCTATATTTTCTTGCTCTACAAAATAAGTATTATCGCTCTTGTTGCATTGAATATCTATGCCAAACATTGAAGCAATATACACCTTATAATTCTCAAACGAACGACGTTTCAGCTCCTTTTCCCCATCCTGTCCAAATGCGTTATCCCATTTCTGCTGAATATCTTTCAATGTAATTCCACCATTTCCCGCATTTATTATCGTTCTTGTTATCCATGCACATTTTGTAAACTTATCCATTGCTTTAATTTTTTACAAAAATACAAACACACTGAGCATTTTTTTTGCACACACTTTAAATTTTTCGAAATTATCCACTTTCGTCTTGTAGATTAATGTCACTTCTCAGAAACTCTTTCATTTTCTATAAATTCCTTAACCATAAAAATAATGCAAACCCCTACGGGGATGTTTGGTTTTCGCAGAATAATGGATTATTTATCCCTGGAAGCATGTAAAAGACTTCTTTTCAAAGTCTTTTTATTATCAATTGCCCCATCTTTCTACCGTACAATAGTTTATTATTGCTATCTCACCATCATGTTCTTTACAATGTTTATTTCATAGTTTGTTTTTCTATAACAATCAAATCCAATCGTAGGTTTTTGTCCGTCAAATTTTCATCATACACATAAGACCACATAATTTCCTTATAATTACTTTTAATCGGAGCAAACAATTGATTTAAATCTTCTCCTGATATTTCTTCTTTATAGTTTATTACAACAAGTATTTTATCTGCTCTTACAACTTTCAGAGATACTTTGTTCTGAATTTCTGTTTTAATCATTTGAAAGTCACCCAGTAACTCTTCCACATAATTAGAAATTCCGTATGTCCCAAATTGATGTAAATCAGCACTATTTAAATGGCATATCTGTATTGGCGAACACGCATTTAACAAGTCTTTGGCAACTTGTCGTTTCTTTTCATCACAAATATTTGATAAAGATTTTTCACCTAATAGATGAGCTATAATTTCTTGCAATACCATAGTTTTACCTTTAAAAACATTCCGACAAGTTACTAGCATTTAACCTAATCAAATCTTTCTCCATAGTTTTATAGTTTTAATAATAAATCCCCTTTTAACACATATGTTCCTTCGCCTAAATCATCTCCATTTTCAATGTAACAAGACATTTGTAAACATAAAACAGTACAAACCTTCAACGATTCCACATCATCAAAAAAGACCTTACCGAATACCCCTTCTGGAATGAAAAAAGTTTCACCATCCTCAACCTCCATGTCGTCAATAAAAATACCTTGTTCAAAAAGTAATACATCATCGTCTTCTTCAAGACTGCTAACTTTTGGTTTCAGAAAAATCTTAATCATCGTAATATTTTTTCACCAAAAGAAAAAAACAAATGCGCAAAATTTTAGCACATCATTGTGATTTTAAAAATTTGTTTCCAATTTATGTTTCAAATAATAGAACATTGATTTAGAAAATATTTCACCAAAGGCATTTTCTTCTATTATAAGAGAAGAATTCTGAATATCAAGTTCCACCAACTTTTCACAACCTGAAAAAGCTAACATACCTATATTCACTACTGATTTCGGAATGACAATCTTTTTTAAACTCATGCAGTTTTTAAACGCTCTTGAACATATTCGAACAACCGAATTTGGTATTTCCAAAGTTTGTAAATTTCTACATAGGCCAAAAACAGACTCACCAATATAAGTTATTGATTTTGATAAAACTACCTTTTTTAATTTCTCACAACCAAGAAACGTCGCCCAATCCCCAATATCTAACACAGAGTCTGGAATTGTTATACTTTCCAAATTATTGCAATAATAAAAAGCACAACGACCAATTGTAACAACACTATCAGGAATTATAATATGTTGCAATGTATTTACATCTTCAAATGCACCAGCACAAATATGAACAACCCCTTGTGGAATAGTCAATTTTGATGGGCATAAATTTGCATTTCCTATCCACCCATAACAGTCTGTTCCTCCATTAAAGACTAACAACTTAGGCCGCAAACTATTACAATTTCTAAATGCGTAACGTCCAATATAAGTTACCGTATTGGGTATTTCAATGTCTTTTAGATTTTCACAATCTGCAAAGGCCTCATCATTTATTATTGAACACTCATTAGGTAAAACAATTTTTGACGGACATTTTCTTCTATCTCCTATCCAACCATAGCAATTCTTGTTTTCATTATAAAGTAACAACTTTGGATTAGGGTAACAACAAAGAAAAACATCATCCCCCATTGATATCACACTATTGGGAATCTCTATTTCCTTAAGGTTTCTACAACTTTTAAAAGCCCACGTATCAATATGTTCCACACCATCAGGAATAACAATCTTAGACGGACATTTTTCTCTATCACCTATCCAACCATAACAATTTTTCCCATGATTATACAACAACAATTTTGCAGTGATTTTTTCACATGAATAAAAAGATTTTTTTATGGTAACAATAGTGTCAGGAATTTCAACATCAACCAAATCACAACAATTCTCAAACGCTGTATAACCTATACTTGTAACCACATACGTACCACCATCTATTTCTATAGTTTCAGGAATAATTACTTGCGTAACATTCTTATCTACATCAACTAACTCAACTGTATTTTTAGACAACTCTACAAAAAACAAATTCTCTCTTTTAACAATTTTCATAACCTCTATTATTTTGTTTATACGTACAAAGCAATAGACTGGCTATGCAAAATTTTAGTATAGTAAAATAAAAATCCCCAACCTTGCGAAAGATTGGGGATAAATATTAAAATTCTGGGTGAGTTTTTAAAAAATCTCGAAATGAGTTTATTGTACATTCATATATTTTCCAACTACTAGTAAACATTTTTGATGGATGATAGGTTGATATTGCTAATATTTTTTTCTTTTTATCATATATATACTCACAATTAAAATGCACAACCCCATCATATTCATACGGAAAAGATTTCTTTTCAACATCATTTACATCTTTACTAAAATAATTTTCTATGACAAAATCAAACTGCGGTTTTCCGCAACAAACTATAATATTCGGTCTTAATATATCTATTTCCTTACAAAGGTATTTTTTATCATTTTCCAAAAAAAATTCTAACTCTCTATTCTGCAACCAGGGACCACCTATTATTTTTTTTGCTTCAACAAAAGCAAACGGTTGAGATAGAAAATTTTCCAGCAATTTTTTTTGCAACTGTTGAGAAGGAATCTTTTCAAATTCATCCGCAAATCCACACCACTTATTTTGAGAGCAGGAACATAACCCAAAGAATATTTTTGCAATATTTTTAAAGAACTGCCCTTTTATTTGTCTATTTTTATCATAATTATTACCTTCTCCGCTTAACCAAGTTCTAATATCATCCCCAAAAACAACTGGCGATTGTACTTGATAATTTTCAAGATGACCATTTTGATCTTTTAAGAAAAACATCACTTTACGATGCGCATCTTGCCATCGCGCCTCTACAGACTTTTCATTTTCGTAGGCTGCAGGTTTTATTAACAAACCGTCTTTACTGAATAAACCTTCATTATATTTTGTTATCCACTCGTCAAAAAGTTTATCCAGTTGTCCATTAACACCATTTTCCATCATTGTTGCAATTTCCATTCAATTATATTTTAATCATTTCAATCTAATTTTTAGTACTAAAATTTAATAAAAAAAATCAAAAACATCCAATCATAAAGATATAGATTTCGATGTTTTTCACAAAAGAAAAAGCATAACTGGGCAAAAATTTGGTAGAACAAAATAAAAAAATTCCCCACCTTAGAAAAGATTAGGGAGAAAATTAAAACGCAAGATGGTTTTATTAATACACCACACTGATTTATCATCAACATTACAATTTCCGCCAATCTTCCACAGCTTGTATTATAGTATTTACATAATCGGCCTTAAACTGCAGAGTTCTTCTAAACTCAGAAGGATGAAAGGCGTCCAAATATAATTTACCGTTAAGTTCTAATGCCCGCAGCATAGTTTTAGTTTTACTTGTATTAGAATATCTTTTTGCCGAGTCTTCCTTTATTCCTTTTATTATCTCATCATCAGCATACAAACATTCATAGGTATTACCGAAAATTATAACATCAGGATTATACAAACAAAATTGTTTATAAATCACATCACGCCATGTCTCATATGCACAAGCGACTTCTGACATAATAGAAGTTGATTTACCAGGCATTTTACTCATATTAACATACGCTATTTGTTGCAATATTTTTGGCATACTTTCATCATACGCCACACCATCCATATCTTCATACCGACAATTATTTAAAATACCATATGTAGCATAAATAATGGGATCCCATGTTTTATTCTTTGGGCGACCAGTATATTTGTCAAATACTGTTTTCAAATCCCAACCTCCACCGTTTTCATCATAAGCCTCCTTTAACAACCACATTACTTTTATTGGAGATTCTAAATACGCTTTAACATCAGCAACACCATCATATATAGGCTGATACTCATCAGACCACCAATTCTTATTTTTTACAATACTATCAATTTCCGACATTATTGCGGACTGCGCATTTTCAAAATCTGAAAGTTCTTGCTGTGTAATCTTATTGAGAATTTGCATTTTGTAATTTTTATTTTGTTGTTAAAGTCATAAAAAAAATTTCTGCTTCTTCACTAAAATAAGAAACATCCTCTCCTTCGGACCATTCCAGAATTGGTCTAATCAAAATCTTTATCATTTCAATCTAATTATTTTATTGTTAAAGTTAAAAAATTTTCAAAACATCCAACCATAAGGATATTGATTTTGATGTTTTTACAAAAGAAAAACATTGGTGTGCAAAATTTGGAGGAGGTCTTTTCAAACTGCCCCCCCCAAAGTCACCAATTTTAAGGAATTAAATCCTTAGAGTTTGGGAATCTCAAGGAATGAATAGTTTGAACAAGCTAAAATTACCAATCGTTTAATAATACAATATAAACGATTTTATAATAATTTCGCTTAATGCAATAAACAAAATCTATTATCAACAAAAAAGATTCTTCGGTAACGGTTAAATAGCGAATATCCCAAAACAAAAAAGGCAATCTTTCGATTGCCTTACTGGAGCGAGAAACGGGACTCGAACCCGCGACCCCGACCTTGGCAAGGTCGTGCTCTACCAACTGAGCTATTCTCGCGATTGCAGTGCAAATGTACACTTTTTATGGAAACTACAATAGCTTACACCTATTTTTTTTGATTTTTCTATAAAAAAAGTCCCATTCCTATTCAGAACGGGACTTTCAAGTTATCGTATGTATATCTCTATGAGTTCAATAGACTAAATCCAACGAACATAAGAGAAATCTTGACGATATGGTAAGTATTGGTTTGTAGGATACATTCTTACACCATAGTTGAAAATACCTGAACGGCTAGGAACTACAGTTATAGAATAGATTGCCAAACTTCCTTCTATCTTAACGAATGAGAATTCTTGACATTTGACAATTGATCTTTCTTCTGATTCGTTTTGTTCCGACAATACAAATTCGAAATTGATATCTTCCGGGTTCAAGCCCTTCAAATCAACTTTCAAAGTACCATTGTACTTGCCACCCAATTTGAATGGTTCATTTGATTTGTCGATTTCTACAGATTCAACATAAATAGAATCCCAAACTTCAGCAACTTTTTGTTTCCATGCTACTAATTCATCGGCAACTTTACAGTTATCTTTTGTCAACATAGCATTACGATCGCCTAATTTAGAATAGAATCTTTCTTTATAGTCATCAATCATACGTTTTGTTGTGAATTCAGGAGCGATTTCTGCGATACATTTTTTCATGTATTGAATCCATCCGTGAGGAATACCATCTTCTGCACGATTATAGAACAATGGAACGATTTCATTTTCCAAAGTAGTATAAATCATTTCAGAGTCAAGTTTGTTTTGCAAATCTTGATTTTGATATGTACGTTTTTCTGGCAATGCCCATCCAGCACCTTCACGGTAACCTTCGCACCACCAACCATCAAGCACACTGAAGTTCATAGCACCATTCATTACGGCTTTCATACCTGATGTACCAGAAGCTTCCAATGGACGTGTTGGAGTATTCATCCAAATATCTACACCTTGAACTAATTGTTTTGCAAGGTTCATATCGTAGTTTTCCAAGAATATAATTTTACCCAAAAATTCAGGTAATTTTGAAATACGAACGATTTCTTTAATAATATCTTGTCCTGGTTTATCTGCAGGGTGAGCTTTACCAGCGAATACGAATTGTACTGGATAATCTGGATTGTTAACGATTTTGCTCAAACGTTCTAAGTTGCTGAACAACAAGTAAGCACGTTTGTATGTTGCAAAACGACGAGCGAAACCAATAGTTAAAACATTTTTATTTAATGTTTGGTGTACACGAACAATCTTCTTAGGATCTTCGAATTTTTCTGTCCATGCTTTACGCAAAGCTTCTTTTGCATATACAATCAAGCGTTCACGTTGAGATTCTTTAATATTCCAAATCTTTTCATCTGGAACATCGAAAATCTTATTCCACAATGTAGCATTTGACATATCTTTCAAGAAATCTTCACCGAATGTTTCTTTATGAAGTTTTTGCCATGCTTTCGATGTCCATGTTCCGTAGTGAACACCATTTGTTACATATCCGATATGAGATTCTTCTACTGTGTAACCTGGCCACAAATCTTTGAACATTTTCTTAGAAACTTCTCCGTGCAAACGGCTTACACCATTAACACCACAAGAAGTACAGATTGCGAAGTTACTCATAGAGAAGAATTCACCCTTGTTGTCTGGATACATTCTACCTAAATTCATAAATTCATTCCAGCTCAAGTTCAATCTTTCTGGGAATTGACCAAGATAAGTCATCATCATATCTTCAGGGAATGAATCGTGACCAGCAGGTACTGGAGTGTGAGTTGTGTAAAGTGAAGAACCACGAACAATTTCCAATGCTTTAGGGAATGAATAATTTTCGTGTTTAATCAACTTGCGAAGACGTTCCAAGTTAATGAAAGCAGCATGTCCTTCGTTGCAGTGGTACAATTCACATTTTTCTCCGACAGCTTCCAACAAACGAACACCACCGATACCAAGCAACATTTCTTGTTTCAAACGGTTTTCGTTGTTACCACCATACAATGCATGAGTACAGTTTTTGTCATCGTCACGGTTTTCTGAAATATCAGTATCCATCAAATATAATTTGATACGACCAACTTTTACCAACCATACTTGTGCATGCATCAAGCGACCTGGCATACCTACTTGAATCATAACACGATTACCATTAGCATCCATTACTGGAGAAATTGGTAATTCTGATTGATTTTGAGGATTATAGATAGCTAATTGATCACCATCAATAGACAAAGTTTGTTTGAAATAACCATATTTATACAAGAAACCAACAGCAACCATGTTTGTGTTAGTATCACTCGCTTCTTTCAAATAGTCACCAGCCAAAATACCAAGACCACCAGAGAAAATCTTCAAAGAATCATCAAGACCATATTCCATGCTGAAATATGCAATACGAGGAGTATTTGCATCTGGTTGAACAGCCATATAGTCGTTATATTTCTTCAATACAGCATTATACTTATTGATGAAATTTTGATCTTTTTCTAATTCTGCCAATCTTTCTGCGCTAATACCTTTTAGTACAGCAATAGGATTTTGAGTTTTTTGCCAAAGTTTAGAATCAATTTCTTGGAACAATTCCATTGCTTCGTAGTTCCAGCACCACCAAAGGTTGTTAGCCAAAGTGCTTAATTCTTCCAAATTCTTTGGGAATGTGGATTGTACAATGACACTACGCCATTGAGGATCGTTGTGTCTGTTTTGGTTTAAATTTGCCGCCATTTAAGTTTATTGTATTTATATTATTTTTTAGTTGTTTTCTTTTTTGTAGTTGTAGCTTTTGTTGTTTTTGTAGCTTTTTTCTCTACAGGTTTCTTTACAGCTGCTTTTTCAACCTTTTCTGTCTTTTTTACTGCAGGTTCTTTTTTTGTCGCAGTTTTTTTAACAGCAGGTTTCTTCTTTGCAGATTTTAATTTTGCATTCTCCAACTCTTTCAATATCGCTGTGTATTTTTCAATTTCTGCAGCTAATTCTTCTGGAGAAAGCGCTTCGTATTTCACTTCTGCAGGTTGATTATTGACGCGTTCCGTAAAATCAGAAAGCACATTCATGAAATTTATAAAAGCTTCATACGGAGTTTGATATGGACTGCGTTCTCTATCTTTATTAAAGAACTTAGTACCCATAAAACGCAAATTTTCACAAGCTTGCAATCTATTCCAATCAGAAAGTAATTGTTGATTATCAGACATTCTCACAAGTTTTTGTAACGAATACATCGCATCAAAAGCCTGTTTTTGTAAATTATTACCCAACCATCCCGATAAATCACGTTCTTCGTCCGCACATGAAGTATATTGTGGTACGCTCAACACAGATATTGGTTGGAAATTTTTAATAACCTCCGAAGGTGTAGCAAAAGCAATATTCTTGTCTTTTACAATCATTGCTACAAACGCTGAGAAGAAATCAAAGATTCCTGTTTCTGCACGATTTGAATCGCCAAATATTTCGTATTGGAAGAAAAGATTCACTACATCTTCTTTTTCCAACGAAGACGAAATCCAACCTACATATTTATCAGCTGTCAATGGCCATTCTGACCAGTTTTGATTAGCAAAACGTAATGCTACATCATCTGTCAATTTATAGTTTCTCAACAAAACTTTCATGCGTGGTTGTGCATCATCGCAATACACATAGTTAGGACTTTTCCAACCTAAGATTTGGTCTGCCCCCTCACCCATGATTGCTTGGAAACCAAGATCATACATTTTTTTACCTAATTCATCAGAGTAAACTAAGCCTGTATTACAGAAAACCTTTGGTTTTTGTCCGAACAAAGCTTCAATTTTCTCCATATTAGCCTTCACTTGCAACTCTAATTCTTCTTGATTTGCAACCGATGCCAAAGAATGATTATCTGGTTCTGCAATAAATTCTACACAACCTGTAGCAGCTAATTGTTTGAAACTATTAAGCACTTCTGGTGCATACATTTCAAATTGTTCTATAGCACTACCCGAGATAGAAAAACTTACTTTAAATGCCTTTTTATTTGCATGAATCAAAGAAAGCAACAAGTTGTTCATTGGTATATAACAACGTTTTGCTATTGTCAATGCATTAGATTTATTGGTAAAATCATCATAATAATAATGATCTTGACCAATATCAAAAAATCGGTATGAACGCAATTGGAATGGTTGATGAACCGAAAAATGCAAACAAATGTTTTTCATATCTTATTTCCTTTCTGATAAATTCTTATACACCTCTTTAATTCGCTTAGCAGCATTATCCCATTTAATGCTATCTGCTTCTTTTTTCGCATTTTCCTTAAACATTTGAGGAAGTGCGTCGTACGAAATAATTCCGTAAATAGCATCCGCCATTGAATCAATATCCCAAAAATCCACTTTTATGGCATGTTTTAATACTTCTGCAACACCTGATTGCTTCGAAATAATAACTGGCACATTCGAACGCATAGCTTCTAGTGGAGAAATACCAAATGGTTCTGAAACAGAAGGCATTACATACACATCACTAATTGACAACATGTGAATCACATCGTCACCGCGTAAGAAACCGGTAAAGAAGAAATTTTTGGAAATGCCCAATTCTGCTGCACGCCACATCATTTTCTCCAACATATCACCGCTACCCGCCATAACAAACTTCACATTTTTCTTGCGTTGCAAAACCTTTGCGGCTGCTTCCAAGAAATATTCAGGACCTTTTTGGTAAGTAATACGTCCCAAGAATGTAACAATCTTGTCGCCTGATGCTTTTTCGAAATGTAGATTTGCTTTTGCTGCGATTGCTTCTACACCATTATATACTGTTGTAACTTTTGACTCATCTACTCCATAATGATTCACAACCGTAGAGCGAGTCAAATTACTTACAGTCAAAACCTTGTCGGCATTATGCATACCACGACGTTCCATATCGTAAACAATCTGGTTTACATTCATACCACTACGGTCAAATTCTGTTGCGTGTACATGCACAACTAATGGCTTACCAGAGACTCTTTTTGCTGCAATACCAGCATCATAAGTCATCCAATCATGAGCATGTATTACATCAAAATCAAATTTTCTGGCAATTTCTTCTGCGATATACGCATAGCCTTTTACTTCATTCATAAGACCACCGCCATATCCACCACGAAGGTCTATAGTTCCTGTATCAGAACTTGAATGAACTTTGAACTGTCTATCTACAGTCACACGATTATTTATCAAATCATAATATTCTTCTTCTGTAACATACGGAACCAAATTTGCACCTATTGTCACATATTGAATATTTTGATGATTCTTTTTTGAAGTCAATTCTTCACCAAAATGGTATTGGTTAATCTTTACACGAATAGAGCTTGCACCAACCAACTGCATTTGGCTTTGATCTTCATCACCATAAGCACGAGGTACAACAAAAATAATATCAACTCCTTGACGAAGCATTGCCTTTGTCAAACCTAAACAAGCGGTTCCAAGACCTCCTGAAATATGTGGTGGAAATTCCCACCCAAACATCAACACCTTCATAGTCTTCTATTTATTTTTGTTCTTCTGCTTCAAAATTCTGAATCAACTTACATATACGTAACGCAGCACCAACCGACCATGCTTGAGAAATAGAACCTCTTGGAGTATATGGAGGGTTTCCGTCAAATACTTCACCTATAGTACCCAAACCATATTCACGAACCAATGTTTCCAAGTCCGCATAAATTCGTTTTATTTCGGCTACACCCGAACGTCCATGTAATTTCAAATAAGCTTCTGCATACGGAGCCAACAACCACATTAAAACGCCACCATTATGGTATGCATAATCTCTTTCTTCTATCGTACCTGTAATTGTTCCTACATAATTTTGACTTTTTGGAGACAATGTACGAATGCCACAAGGTGCCAATAATTCTTTTCGAACATGTTCCAACACGGAATGACGTTTAACATCTTCTAGCGGAGAAAATGGCAATGACGCGCCAAAAATTTGACTTGGACGCATAGAGAAATCTTTATAGCCATTCACGCAAAAATCTGCCAAATATCCATATTCATCATCCCAAAACATTTCATCAAACGATTTTTCAATCTTTGCTGGAATATCTTTCCATTTTTCTTGGAACGATTTCTTTGTAATCAACTCTAATGCAAAGCATATTGCGTTATACCACAAGGCATTAACTTCTACAACATACCCCCAACGCTTCACTACAGGCACACCATTTACTTTGGCATCAACCCAAGTAAGTGCTTTATTTTCGTCTGGTAAATACAACAAACCATTGTCGTGCATAATAACATTACCATTTTCACCAGACATGTATGTATTCAAAATCTCTTCAACTTTCTTTTGATACAATTTTCTCGTCAACGCAACATCTTTTGTATTCCAGTTGAACTGTTGCACCGAACGAATATACCATAATGCCGTATCTATAGATTCTGTATTAGTATGTTCGATATTTCCTTTATTCTTATACACATATCCATCAATATCATTAGACATTGTGTCAAGAACTGCACGACAAGTATCCCAATCTCCTTGCGCTAATGTCAACCCTGGAAGCGAAACCAAACTATCGCGTCCCCACAAACCTGTCCATGGGAAACTAGCAATTACTTCGCAACCTTTCGGAGAACGATACATAAACTGACGAGCAGCATGGCGAAGACATTCTTCAAAATTAGTTTGAGTATCTCTTCCTTTTGTTTCTTTTTCGAACATTCCTTTTAATGTTGCTGTTTTTACAGGTTTTAAACCTGCTGAAAACACAACACTTTCTCCTTCTTTCAAAGTTATTTCAAAGAATCCTGGAGTAAACAAATCTTCCGCACACTCATAGCCACGTTCACTTTCTCTATCGTATGTGAAATTACGATACCAATCTGGTGCCGAAACAAATTCATTCTTTTTAGACAACTGCATATTCACAGTTGGGAAATATTCGTATAAACTATTTGATATACCATTTTCAATCACAAGATGTCTCGTATTTGCACCTGTGTTTGCATGCGTCAACTCATGAACTTTTCTAAATGCCAAAAACGGACGCAACTGTAATTTTGCCGGCATAGTTGAACTAATAACGGTATAACGAATTAAAAATCGTTCATCATTATCAACCAAAACCATTTCTTTCTGCAAAACCAATCCTCCAACATGATACACAATAGTCAATATCGGAGAATTCTTAACAGATTCAATATACTTGTAACCTGTCGGATAAATTTCATTTCCAAATTTATGCGTTGCCAACTGAAATGGTGTATTTTCAACAATAACGGTTTCATCTAATGAAGACAATAAAACATAGTTTTCTCCATCGATTTCCTTAATAGGGCAAACCAATAAACCGTGATACTTTCTCGTATTACAGTTTACAATTGTTGAGTTCGCATACGAGCCTGCTTTGTTCGTACGTAAGAATTCGCGCTGTAGTGAATTCTGCAAGTTCGTTACTTGTTGGCGGGAAAATTCTAAATACTCCATTTATCAAAAGGTTCTTATTCAGTCCGTCGCAAAACTAATAAAATTATTTGCAAAATAAAACGATAAAAAAAGACAAAATCGAGTTATTTTACCCAAACAAACTTTTTTCGAGAAAAAGTGTCCTTCTAACACTTAATCCGCTATTCTTTCTCCTTTTTTGTTCACATAAAACCGCTCTTCATCCTTTACGACAAAAGCAATACCTTTATAGAAATTCTCGGCAAAATCAAACTGTGGAGCAATAACAATAATTCCTTTTTCATTTATGAAGCCCCACTTTCCTTCTTTTTTCACAGCAGCATACCCTTCATTAAATCCAAAAGCTTCTTCAAACTGGCAACCAATCGGTATATTGCCAACAGTATCAACATATCCCCAACTTCCGCCTTGTTCTGCTAACGCAAAACCATTCTCGCCAAATGGTCCTAAACAATCAAAACGACAGGGAACAACAAAGTTTCCTTGAAGATTTATATAGCCATATTTCCCATTC
Source organism: Bacteroidales bacterium (assembly GCA_045615765.1). Classification (GTDB taxonomy): domain Bacteria; phylum Bacteroidota; class Bacteroidia; order Bacteroidales; family UBA1715; genus UBA1715. The sequence goes on along the minus strand of JAZLFM010000023.1, from coordinate 2,542 downwards.
TGACATACCATAGCAAAGCCATCGACATACGGCGAAGCCATATCGTACCGACATTTCACCACATAATCGCCATACACTGAAATCCAGCCCCATTTGCCATTTCTTTTCACTAAAGCTCTTTTATATTGAGGATCAAACGCCTTTGCTTCATCAAAGTAAAAATATATTTTTACCGAACCTGTAGAGTCTATATAGCCATATTTACCATCTTTTTTTACGCATGCTAAGCCAAAACTAAAATAATCCGCATGTTCATATTGTGGAGGGATAACTACCCTACCTTTTTTATCTACATATCCCCATTTCCCTTCTGGTTGGTCTGCAGAATGTTGGTCATAAAAAGTTAAAATATCTCCATATTCTCCTTCATAAACCAACAAGCCGTCTGTACAGACAACCGGTCGTAGTTCTTGAGAAAAAGAAAACGAACATATTGAAACAAGTAATATGGACAATAGTAGTCTCATTTTGCAAATATATCACATATTTCAGGCAACATAGTAACGTAATATCAATTGTAAAAATTGTTTTTAAAACTTTTCTCCACTATTTTTGTTTATAAAATTACCACTATGGAATGGGAAAAATGTATTCACGACTTCAAGCTATACCTAAAGTTGGAAAAATCGCTTTCCGACAATAGCGTAGAAGCATACGAATATGACGTGAGAAAATTACAAGAATTCTGTATCGCAAGCGACTTCAAAGGTGGACCAGAAAAGATAACTTTAGACGACTTACACGAATTTGTGTATTGGTTAAATCATCTTGACACAGTCGTATGCGAGCGTTCACAAGCACGCATAATTTCTGGTATAAAAAACTTTTTCTCTTACCTCCAAATTGACGACATTATCGAATCCGACCCAACCGACTTATTGGAAGCGCCAAGAATGCCTAAAAAACTGCCTGTTTACCTTTCAATACAAGAAATTGATGCAATTATAAATGTAATAGATGTCAGCAAACCCGAAGGACACAGAAACAGAGCCATGCTTGAAACGCTCTATAGTTGCGGATTACGCGTAAGCGAACTGGTAAATCTACAAATACACAACCTTTTTTTCAACGATGGTTTTATACGAGTTGTTGGAAAGGGAGACAAAGAACGCCTTGTACCAATTAGCGACAAAGCGATACACGAAATACAAGATTATTTAGAATGGCGTTGCCATTTACAAATACCGGAATCAGAAAAAGACTATCTATTTCTTAACCGACGTGGAAAGCACCTCACACGCGTGATGGTATTTCTTATAATAAAAGACGCTGCAAAAGAAGCCGGAATTACGAAGAACATAAGTCCACACACATTTCGTCACTCCTTCGCAACCCATCTTGTTAATGGAGGTGCTGATTTACGTAGTGTTCAAGAAATGCTCGGACACGAATCCATTACAACAACAGAATTGTACACCCACCTAGACAAACAACATTTGCACGAAACAATTATGTTATTTCACCCTAGAAGATAAAAAGAAAAAGGCGGAATTAATCCGCCTTATAACTTTACAAATCTCAATTCTACTAGAAAATCTCTGATAATTTTTCTATTTCGCTCTTAAAATTCATATAAAACAAATCTCGAACGATAATTGATTGAAAAGAAAAGATTTCGTTATCTGTCGTACGAATTGTTTTGATTGCAGAATCGTTATATAATTCAACACACCATTTATTTTCTGGATTTTTCCAATTTGGTTTCCAACCTTGACGATATACATCACGCAAAGTAAGTAATTGATCCATCAATGTAAGAACACCACCTTTTTTTGTTTTTGAGAAAACTGCATCTGGTTCTGCAATTTTACAATAGTCTTCCCAACTTTTTGGTAACAAAGCCAAGGGATTTTGTGTTTCTTTTAAAATAACTTTTCCGTCCTCAATTCTTTCGAATTCCCAACCTTTCGGAATATCAATTGTTTTTATTTCTTTGTCCATGACTATATATTTTTTACAAATATATATTTTTTACAAATAATATTATTCCAAAATCTACAAAAATAAAAAGGCGAAGCAATGCTTCGCCTTTCAAGTAAACACAGTATTAAAACTTACTTGTTTTTTATCTCCAAATCAATATATTGAGCAGGCTTAGTAAGCCAATTAATTAATTTACGAACAGGCAACAGCAATAATTGTAATATATCTCTTATTACTGTCAGCAAAACTGGTATATAATAAGAAACTAGCAATACACCTAAACAAGACAAAAAACAATCTGTTACAAGAGCATAAACAGAAACACAAATTCCTACAAAATAAGAAATAAAGCAAATTGCATCTAACAAGAATTCAAAAAAAAGTCTTTTCAAAAACACCAAAAAGGAATATGATCCCTCTATTTTTGATAGTTTTAAATAATCATTTTTCTTTTGCTCAATTAATCTATAGCCAGCTTTTTTCCACAAAGTAAAAGGTGCTATAATAATTAAATTAAATATAGTATAAAGGAAATGACCTAGTGCCTCTGTTATTAATTTTATAATACTTATTTCCATAATTAATATTCTTTTTACAAAAACTATATTTCTTCTGAAAT
>JAZLFM010000022.1:0-27877 GCA_045615765.1 Bacteroidales bacterium | reverse complement strand
TAAATCAGCTCCTCCTTCTTCCAAATGGAGAATTGAGGATCCTGTATAAATGATTTGTAAGTCAGGCAAAAGGTCATATATATTCTTTATCTCAACAGACCAACCACTATATTTATGGATTTCATCAATATACAGTCTTTTCCCTCCATTCTGATAAAACTCTTTAGCTAAATCAAGCAACCTATGTGTTGTGAAGTAAAAATCATCTGCTGTAACGTAAAGTGAGTGTTCTACGTCATTGGATATTTTGATATGCTGAAGGACCAATGTGGTTTTTCCAACTCCGCGTGCTCCTAAGATGGCTATTAACCTGTTTTTCCAGTTGATTTTGTCGTGTAAATAACGCACAAAATCAATGTTTACTCTATCAATCAGTAATTTATATGTTTCAATCAGATTATTCATAACGTAAAATTTCCCACAAATATATATAATTGCACGATAGAGTGTGCAATTTTTAACAAAAATTGCATGATAGAGTATGCAGTTTTTGGCAATATTTGCATGATAGAATATGCAATATTTACTTTTTATATACTTCGTTACAAAAAAATGAGCGAATCGTTGGTTGGGTATAGAAACAAAGAGAGCAAGAAGCCCAAGCCCCTTGCTCTCCCTATCTTTAAAATCAAGAGCTTCTTAACTCTTGATTCATAATTATCATTAGCCCATTGTAACAACTACCTCGTTCACATTCTTCATCTTGCTGAAAGGAACAACATTGCCTTCAATTGCTTTGCCGTTCAAAGTAATTGAAACAACACCTTTTTCTACTTTGTTTGGGTTTTTAACTGTGATGTTTGCAATTTTACCACGGAATTTACGAGTTGCTGTAAATCCTTTCCAACCTGGAACGCATGGATCAATCAACAAACCATCATAGTCAGGACGAATACCTAGAATGTATTGTGCAGCTGTAAAATATGCCCAAGAAGCTGTACCGCTCAACCAAGGACAACGGCTTTGTCCTGCACGCATATTGTATGTAGAACAAGTTGTTTGTGCGTAAACGTATGGTTCAATTTGACGAACTTCTGCTCTTGTATTGTATGCTGCTGGCAAATAGTTTTTGTAGTTTTTGAATGCACGTTTACCGTGACCCAAAATACAGTCTGCCATAATTCCCCAACCTTGTGTGTGTTGGAAGACTGCTGCATTTTCCTTCATACCTTTGTTGAACAAAGGAGCTTTAATTACAGATGCTTCTGTTTTTTCGTATGGAGGATCGCAAAGAACTAAACCATATTTTATTGCCAAGTGTTTTTCAACGCTATTCATAACTGTTTCAGCACGTTCGCCTGTTGCTTGACCAGAAATGATTGACCATGAGTTTGGATTCAACCAAATTTTACCTTCGTTCAAAGGATCGTTCTTTGTACCGAAAATGTAACCATCTTCTTTAATTGCACGAACATACCATTCACCGTCCCATGCAACTTTGTCGATAGTTTTTGTTAATGTTGCCAAATGACCTTCTGCCCATTTCACTTCGTCTTTCTTATTCAAACGAGTACAAATGTCAATGTAAACTGTTAAAGCGTAGCGTAATTGCATTGCTACGAAAACAGTTTCACCTTTAGCGCCAAGTACCAAACAGTCGTTCCAGTCTGCTTTTAAACCGCAAGGAAGACCGTTCTTGCCGCTTCTGTCAAGGTTGAATTGGATAGCACGTTTTAAATGTTCAAGTACAGTGCCTTCACCTTTGTCTGAGAAAGGAAGAACTTTGTTGTAGTAGTTGATGTCACCGATTTCTTTAACGTATGTTGGAACTGTGTTGAACAACCACATACAGTCATCGGAACGGAAGTCGCCTTCTGGTGTTGGAGCTTCGTGGCCAGGATTGTGGGCAAATGGTTTTACAACCGGCATTGCACCACCGTTAGAGTTTTGACCTGTCAACATTAATTCAAGGCGGTCAACAACTTCTTCTGGAATATTGTGGATTACACCAAGCATATCTTGAATAGTATCGCGGTAACCCATACCGTCGCGTTCGCCACGGTAAATTAATGAAGCTGCACGGCTCCAAGCGTATGTAATCAAGTTATTGAATGGATTCCACATGTTAATCATGCTATTGAAAGCTGCATCTGGAGTCTTTGCTGAAAGACCTTCGATACGTCCATGCCAATAATTCACGATTTTCTTGAATTCTGCTTCAACTTTTGCTGGAGTTGCAACCATTTTAGCAGCTTTCTTACCTTCTTCCCAAGCTTTACCTATACCAAGTACTACTGAGAATTCTTTTGTCTCACCTGGTTGTAATTCAACATCAACTTGTAATGTACCGCAACCATTGTCACCTTCAGTTAATGAATTAGTACATTTACCATTTGCTACAACTTGAGGATTTGCGTACGTTCTGTATGAACCCAAGAATTTGCTTCTATCGCTATCGTAGCCGGAAACTTTTGCTCCAACAACGCCGATGAAAGAGTGGCGAGCTTGGTCTTTGTTTTGGAAGTTTTCTGGATCTTCTGGCATGTACAAGTTGCTACCGTGATCAACGAAACCGTTCTTGTATGCAGTTTTGATGATGTATTGAGTGTATTGCAAGTTGTTGCTGTCGTCGTTCATATTCCAGTTTGACGCAAATTCAACATATGTGAATGCTTTCAACTTACGAGCTTTTTTGCCTGTATTTGTGATTTTTACATTCCATACTTCGAATTCTTGTCCCATAGGAACGAAGTACAACGTTTCTGTCTTAATGTCGCTGTATTCCGATGAAATCTTTGTGTATGCAGAACCATGACGGCATTCGCTCTTGTATTGATCAAGAGGTTTGCCAACAGGTTGCCAAGAACCAGACCAGAAGTCTTTGCTTTCACAGTCGTGAATGTACAAATAGCGCCCAGGTTGGTCAAGAGGAACATTGTTGAATTTTATACGAAGGAAACAACCTTGAACAGATGAACGGAAGAATGAATATCCACCGGCGTTGTTTGTTATGATAGCACCATAACGAGTGTCTCCTAAATAGTTGCTCCAAGATGTTGGAGTGTCTGGTTTTGTGATGACATATTCTTTGTGTTCGTCATCAAAATAGCCGTATTGCATATTGTAAAATATTAAGTTTTATTTTTAACGATTTCAAAAATACGAATTTTTACGATTGAAAGATGTGTTCTTTATAACAAAAAAATAGTTGATGAAATACGGTGTAAAGATTTCATCAACTATTCTAATGTTCTGATAGTTGGCAGGTATTACATACCTGTGTAGTTGAAAGGAGTGATTTGGCGTAATTCTGCTTTCACTTCTTCGCTAACATTTAATGTTTCAATGAAATTAGCAATAGATGTTTCGTTGATTACATCGTTAGTTCTTGTTAATTCTTTCAATGTTTCGTATGGTTTTGGATAACCTTCACGGCGAAGAATTGTTTGGATTGCTTCTGCAACAACAGCCCAGTTGTCTTCCAAATCTGCGCGGATAGCAGCTTCGTTAACGAAAATCTTGCCTAAGCCTTTTTTCAATGAGGCAAGTGCAATCATTACATGACCATAAGGAACACCTACGTTACGAAGAACGGTAGAGTCAGTTAAGTCGCGTTGCAAACGAGAAATTGGAAGTTTAGCAGCCAAATGTTCGAATACTGCATTTGCAATACCAAGATTTCCTTCTGCATTTTCGAAATCAATAGGGTTTACTTTGTGTGGCATTGCCGAAGAACCAACTTCATTCTTTTGAATGCGTTGTTTAAAGTAACCCATTGAAATATATTGCCATACGTCCTTGCATAAGTCCATTAAAATTGTATCGATTCGTTTTGATGCATCGAATAATGCAGCAAGGTTGTCGTAGTGCTCGATTTGTGTTGTAGGGAACGAGCGTTCCAAACCAAGATGATTTTTTACGAAGTCATTTCCGAAAGCATGCCAGTCTTTACCTGGGTATGCTACATGATGAGCATTGAAGTTACCAGTTGCTCCACCGAATTTTGCGGAATATGGAACAGCTTTTAGTTGCTTCATTTGCACATTCAAACGAGAAACAAACACATTGATTTCTTTGCCCAAACGAGTAGGAGTTGCTGGTTGGCCGTGAGTTTTAGCCAACATTGGAATGTCTTTCCATTCGTCTGCCATTTTTGTTAATGTGTCTATTGTTTCTTGTAAAGCAGGAATAACAACATCGTTCATTGCTTCTTTTAAAGAAAGTGGAACAGAAGTGTTATTAATATCTTGCGAAGTCAATCCAAAGTGGATGAATTCCTTGTATTGTTGTAAACCAAGTTTGTCGAATTGATCTTTGATGAAATATTCAACGGCCTTAACGTCATGGTTTGTTATTTTTTCAGTGTCTTTAACTTTTGTAGCATCTTCTTCAGAAAAATTACGATAAATGTCGCGTAGTTTTTCGAAAATGTTTTTGTCAACCGATTGTAGTTGAGGAACTTCGTTGCAAAGAGCAATGAAATATTCAATTTCTACACGCACACGATATTTAATAAGTGCGTATTCTGAAAAATAATTACCCAAAACTTCTGTTTTGCTTCTGTAGCGTCCGTCAATAGGGGATACAGCCGTAAGTGAATCTAAGTTCATGTCTATTTTAAATTTTAGATTGCAAAAGTAACGAAATTTATGAATTGAAGTGCCGTTTCTGCTTTTTAAGGAAGAAACTTTGAAACATCTGTGCCGTACGATTGTAATTCTCTCACAATCGACGATGAAATGTGGCTATATTCAGGAGGAGTTACGAAGAAAATGGTCTCTATTCCTGCAAGTTGCAAATTTGTTTGAGCAATCGGTTGTTCGTATGAAAAATCGGATTCATTCCGTAGTCCACGAATTAAAAATTGTGCACCTTGTTCTTTGCAGAAATCAACGGTAAGTGTTGAATATGAAGCAACGGAAATTTTCTTGTTTCCTGAAAAAATCTTTTGAATTGCGTCCTTTCTCTCTTGTATGGTTGTTTCTGTATTTTTTTCAGAATTGTATCCTATTGCGACAATGATTTTGTCGAATAGCGGTAATGCTTTCTCCAAAACGGCTTTGTGACCGATTGTGAAAGGATTGAAACTTCCAGGAAAGACTGCAATTTTTTCAGACATATTGTATTGATTTGTTGCAATAATACAAAAATATTAGCTGTGAGGCTGGAATAAAAAGGGATTTTTTATCTTTGCCTTAAAATTATAGTTATGTGGGTTGTATGCTCTGATTTAGAAGGCGTTTGGGTGCCTGAAGTTTGGATAAATGTCGCAAAAAAGACAGGAATCGACAAACTAAAACTTACGACAAGAGATATTCAAGATTACGATAAATTAATGAAATATCGTCTTGAAATTTTGGATGAACATAATCTAAAAATACAAGACATTCAACAAGTTATATCTACTATTCATCCATTCGAAGGTGCGTTGGAATTTACAAAGTGGTTGCGCGACATCAGTCGTTTTGTGATTGTTTCCGACACTTTTGCAGAATTTGCAAAACCTTTGATGAAACAACTTGACGAACCACTTATCTTGTGCCATTCGCTTGAGATTGCTGAAGATGGACAAATTACAAACTATAAACTTCGTCAAGCTGATCCAAAACGCCATACTGTAGAAGCGTTCCAAAGCATGAATTTTAAGGTTATTGCTTTTGGTGATTCGTATAATGATGTTTCTATGTTGAAACAAGCGGAAGTTGGCATTTTGTTTTGCCCTCCACAAAATGTAATTGACGAGTTCCCAGAACTTCCAGTAGCTCATAATTACGATGAATTAAAAGCATTGATAGAACAACATATCTACGAAGAATAATGGAACAATTTCCAGAAAAAATAACTGCATTTTTAAAGAAACATCATGTTATAACGGTTGCAACGTGCGAGAATAATCAGCCATGGTGTTTTAATGCTTTCTATGCTTTTGATGAGGAAACGCATTCTTTCTATATTACATCTCACGACGACACAAAACACATACAACAAGTATTGAAAAATACAGTTGTTTCTGGTAGTGTTGTGCTTGAAACAGAGATTGTTGGTAAAGTTCAGGGTTTGCAATTCTCTGCAGAAATGACTTTGTGCGAAGATGATATGGAAAAGAAAGCGAGTAAGATTTATTGTAAACGTTTCCCTTTCGCAACATTGGCTCCAAAGATTTTGTGGAGAATAGAAATTGTAGATGCTAAATATACCGACAATACTTTGGGATTCGGTAAAAAATTAAATTGGAGCAAAAATTCATAAAATCTAAATATTTATTATTTTTGCATTCAAATAACGCCTTTTTAGCTCAGTGGTAGAGCACTTCACTCGTAATGAAGGGGTCGCCGGTTCAAGTCCGGCAAAAGGCTCTCAAAAAAAAGAGATACGAATTAATCGTATCTCTTTTTTATTTTGTTAACCACTGTTTGAATTCGCTTGCCGATGTTGGGGGAACAATAATGTCTTCGGGCGGAGTGATGATTAGATTTACTCGTAGCTTGCTTTTAAACCAATGAGAAATGTCGCGTATCGCTTTGCGGGCAACTATGTATTGGCGATTCACTCTATAAAAATCTCGAGGATCTAGTTGTGCTTTCATTGAGTCTAAGGACTTGTCAAGAGTAATTGTACGACCATCTAAAATGTACAATTTAGCCATACGCATTTCTGCTTTTATAAAGGCTATCTGAGCGATTTCCAATGGCACAAATTTGTCTCCCGATGGCACTAAAATACTACGAGGATACACTTTCTGGTCTGACGTATATGTTGCAAGCAAATTCGATATTTGTTCACGCATAATGTCTTGTGCATCTTGCTTGGTTGTGGAAGAGAGGAGGCCTTGTTCGATTTTTACAAATGCTCGTTCTAATTTCTCTGTAGAAACCGGTTTTAAAAGATAATCAACGCAATTTACCTCAAATGCACGTAAGGCATATTCGTCATAACTTGTTGTGAAAACAGTTGGACAAGTTACCTCTGTTTGGTCAAATATGCAGAAAGACAAACCGTCGCTTAGTTGAATGTCCATAAAAAGCAAGTCCGGTTGCTCATTTTGTTCGAACCATTGAACGGCTTGGTGTACACTTCGTAGTGTGGCTACAATTTCCGTATTGGGACGAATGCTCAAAATTTTATCTTGTAGCGATTCCGACGCTATCAATTCATCTTCTACTATGGCTACTTTCATACAAATACTGGTATTTCTACAGAAAAACGAAGGTCGTTTTTGCGGATTATGATTTCAGGCAAGTCCATTAATCGGTATCGTTCATTCAGATTACTTAATCCGGTACCGGAATTTCGGCTTGCTTGTTGATATGGCTTCAAATTTACATTATTGCTAACAATTACGTATAAACTATCGGGACGCATATCTGTACTTATTTCAATTATAAGTGGTTTCTCCTCGCTGAAAGTATTATGTTTTATAGCATTTTCTACCAGTAATTGAATACTAACAGCAGGTATATGTGTTTCCATCCAATCTTCAGGAATGCTGATATTTACTTGAAAAGCCTTACCGTATCGAACTTCGGTCATATATAAATAAGAACGTGTGAAATCTAGTTCGTCTTGCAATGTTACAACATTGGCGTTTCGTAGAAGATAATGGTAAACATTACTTAATTCTGTAAGGAATTTTTTCCCACGTACATTTTCATTCTTCATTAATCCTTCCAATGTGTTAAGCGAATTGAAAAGGAAATGAGGAGATAATTGTTTCTTTAGTAAAGTCGCTTCTTTTTGTAGATTTTCTGCTCGTTGACTAACTAATTCAAGTTGTTGTTCACGAGATTGTAGTAAAAATTTCAAAAAATAAGCTGTGAGGTAGCCATATACAATTTGTACTAGCCAAATTAGGTGACTAAATAGGAATCTGTCTTCCAAAGTCACTAAACTCTCAACGCCAGTGATTTTTAAAATCCATAGTTGAGAATGAACCATCAATTTAAATAATGGATAGTATATTATTGCCAAAACCGCTAATGAAGTTAGTACGATTTTGACTTGTGAAGCACCATTCTGATTCCCCCATTTAGTTACTATATGTAGAATCTCGTAGATACAGAAATATAGCAATAGCGATTGTACTAATTCCATTGCAATTTCCATCCACGAATGGTGGTAGAAAATAAACAATAGCACCGACCATAGGCCAGTGCTAAAGAGAGTTAAGGCAACCATTAAAAGCCAGATATTATGCTGCGTTAAAAAGTTTTGCGTTGAAGTATTAAACCATTTCATAATATCTGTCTTTGGTTAATTCATTATTTTTGAATACGATTGATTAGACCTGTAAGAACTTGACCTGGACCACATTCAGTGAATTCAGTCATTCCGTCTGCAATCATGTTTTTTACAGAATTTGTCCAACGTACAGGAGCTGTCAATTGAGCCAATAGGTTCTTTTTGATTTCTTCTGTGTTTGTGTGTGGCAAAGCATCTACATTTTGATAAACAGGACAAATTGGTGTCTTGAATTCAGTGTTTTCTATAGCTTTTGCCAACTCAACACGTGCTGGTTCCATTAAAGGTGAATGAAAAGCTCCACCTACAGAAAGTGGAAGTGCTCTTTTTGCTCCAGCATCTTTCATTAGTGCGCAAGCTGTTTCAATTGCTGAAACTTCACCTGAAATTACTACTTGTCCTGGGCTGTTGTAATTTGCAGCAACTACTATTCCGTTTACAGAAGAACAGATTTTTTCTATTTCTGCATCTGGTAGTGCTATGATTGCAGCCATTGTTCCTTTTACTTTTTCGCAACAAGCTTGCATTGCCATTGCGCGGGCATATACAAGGCGTAAACCGTCTTCGAAACTCAAGCAACCGCTTGCAACTAATGCAGAAAATTCACCAAGAGAGTGACCTGCAACCATGTCTGGTTTGAATTCATCGCCTAAACAAATTGCAGAAATTACAGAATATAGAAAAACTGCAGGTTGAGTAACTTTTGTTTCTTTTAATTCTTCGTCTGTTCCTTCGAACATAATATCTGTAATACGATAGCCTAGAATTTCGTTTGCTTTGTCAAATAATTCTTTTGCTTTCGCATTACTTTCGTAAAGGTCTTTGCCCATTCCTACAAATTGGGCTCCCTGACCAGGAAATACAAATGCTTTCATATTTTTCTGTTTATAAAATTTCGTTGCTTGCTATCATACTTGAGAAACCTCCGTCGTTGTAAAGGTTTTGCATAGTAATAGCACGCGTATAGTCACTAAATAATGTTATGATATAATCTGCACAATCTTCTGCCGAAGCATTTCCAAGTGGAGCAAGCTTGTCGGCGTAGTCAAACATTTTCTCCATTCCTGCAATGCCCGAACCTGCCGATGTCATTGTAGGCGATTGCGAAACTGTATTGATACGTACGCGATTTCTGCGTCCATAGATAGTTCCGAAATTACGTGTTACTGATTGTAATAGCGCTTTTGCGTCTGCCATGTCGGAATATCCTGCTACAGCACGGTCTGCTGCAATATATGATAGAGCTACAACAGAACCATTGTCGCGAAGTGCGTCTTTTGCATAAAGAACACTTAATAATTTGTGAAATGATATAGCAGAAATATCCAAAGTCTTATTCATGAAATCATAGTTAAGACTTTCATAAGGAATATTTTTTCTAATATTTGGTGACATTCCGACTGAATGAAGTACAAAATCAAATTTTCCTTCGAAATGTGCCATCGTTTCATCTACTAGTGCTTCAAGATCTGTTACGCTAGTTGCATCGGCAGCGATAATTGGCGCTTTGCATTTTTCTGCTAACTCATTGATTGTGCCAAAACGCATTGCCATAGCAGTGTTGGTCAATACGATTTCTGCACCTTCGCGTACTGCAGCCTCAGCAGCTTTCCATGCGATAGATTTATCGTTTAAAGCTCCGAATATAATTCCTTTTTTACCTTTTAATAAGCCTGACATACCTTTTGTTTTTATTTGTTCATACCTCCGCAGCAACTAATAACTTGCGCGTTTATATATGACGACATTTCTGATGCCAAAAATAATGCAACTTGTGCAACTTCTTCTGGCTTACCTGGACGTCGTAGAGCGATTCTTCCAACGTAATCAGTAACCATTGCTTCTGGCATGAATTCTGTCATCTCTGTAAGAATATATCCTGGTGCGATACAGTTTGTTCTAATGCCTTTAGGACCCATTTCTTTCGCTAACGATTTTGAGAATCCTATAAGTCCTGCTTTTGCGGCTGCATAGTTACATTGTCCTGGATTACCTCCTTGACCAACAACACTTGAAATGTTTATGATGCTTCCAGCTTTACGCTTTAACATAAATGGTAAGGCAGTTTGGATAGTATTGAATGATGCTTTTAGGTCAACAGACATAACATCGTCCCATGCTTGTTCACTCATACGTAAAAGTAATCCGTCACGTGTGATTCCGGCATTGTTTACTAAAATATCAACCCCGCCAAATTCTTGTATTGCAGGTTGTAGAATGTCAACAACGGCTTGTTTGTTGGCTACATTTACGGCAACGATTTTCACTTTACCGCCAAATGATTGTAGTTGCTCAACAACAGCTGCTGATTCATCTGTGTTACGAGTTGTTGTTACGATTAAGTCGGCTCCTGCTTCTGCAAAAGTTTTTGAAATGGCAAAACCAATTCCACGAACACCGCCTGTTACGACAGCGACTTTACCTGCAAGTAATTTATTCATGTTCTCTATCATAGCATCTATTATTTTTTAGGAGTTAATGCAACTGTTAACTTACCTGAACAACAAACTTTGCCATTCACATAAGCAGTTGCGTCCGTAAATATAATATTTCCTCTGACATTTGATAACTTTGCGTGAGTTTCTACTGTGTCTCCTGGCAAAACAGGTTGCTTAAATCGTACATCATTTAGCCCAACAAACATAGGAACAACATTCCCATCTAGTTTTTCTGCAACTAATAGCGATGAACCTTGTGCCATTATCTCACAAAGAATAACACCTGGCACGACAGGCATGCCAGGGAAATGTCCATTCAAGAAATGTTCGTCACCTTTTATAGTATATTTAGAAATGGATTCACCGTTTTCTAAATGTACTTCGTCCACCAAAAGCATTGGCTCACGGTGTGGTAACATTTTTTTTATCTCTTCTCGGTTCATTATTTTTTGAATTTACGTAAAACGATACATGCATTATGTCCACCGAAACCTAACGAGTTAGAAAGTGCGATGTCAACATCAGCTTTACGAGCTTTCAAAGGTACATAATCTAAGTCACATTCTGGATCTGGTTGCTCTAAACCTATTGTTGGAGGAACCATACCGTCTTTTATTGCTAATGCGCAAACGATGGCTTCTACAGCACCTGCAGCACCAATCATGTGACCTGTCATTGATTTTGTAGAACTGATCATTGCTTTTCTTGCATTTTCTTCTCCTATAGCCAATTTTACGGCTTTAGTTTCACTTGAGTCATTCAAATGTGTACCTGTTCCGTGAGCATTGATGTACAAACATTCATCTGATTTGTAACCAGCTTGTTCTAATGCATGACGCATAGCTCTTGAAGCTGGAATACCGTCAGGAGAAGGAGCTGTAACGTGGTGTGCATCACAAGTATGACCATAACCGCAAACTTCAGCAATGATGTTTGCGCCACGAGCGATAGCATGTTCGTATTCTTCCATAATAAGAACACCGGCACCTTCTGCCATTACGAAACCACCACGACGGATGTCGAATGGAAGACATGCTTGCATAGGATCTTCTGCTAAAGATAGTGCACGGGCATTTTGGAAACCTCCAACAGCAAGAGGATTGATAGCAGCCTCAGTACCACCAGCGATGATAGCGTCAGCATCACCACGTTGAATAGCATAAAATGCTTCTCCAACAGCATTTGTACCTGTTGCACATGCTGATATTGTTGTTAAACAAGGACCTTGTGCGCCAAAGCGAATAGCAACATTTGCGCCACCAATATTTCCAATCATCATAGGAATGAAAAGAGGTGAAACCATTTTCGCACCATGCTCAGTCATAGTTTTTGTTTGTTTAACAAATGTGTCCAAACCACCAATACCAGAACCAATATATACACCTAATTTTTCAGCTTCAATATTTTCTCCTACAACAAGACCACTTTCTTGCATAGCTTGTTGTGAAGCGGCAAGGGCGAAATGTGTAAATCTATCGCTACGACGAGTGTCGGCTTTTGTCAATCCGAAATCTTCAGGATTGAAATCTTTAACTTGACCTGCAACTTTAACAGAAAGTCCTACATTGTCGTTAGACTCTGGTAATTCTAATAATGAAATACCACATTTGCCTTGGTATAAAGACTCTCTGAATTTTTCGATACTGTTTCCAATAGGGGAGATAACTCCCATACCTGTAATAACAACTCTTTTCATATCCTATATTTTTACTTTTTCAAATTTTAGTTAAACATACAAAAATCTTTTAATACTTCCTTTTGGTGTTTTTGCAAAAGGTTCATAACGCAATTCAAAAGAATTAACTGATGAATATTTTGGTATAATGTTATTCAAATTATTGATATTCTCTTTCATAACTGCGTTTATTGCATTTGCGTCGAATCCTGCTTCTTCGATTTGTGCTTCGTTAGGAACGATAATCGCGTGGATTTGAGTGTCACGTTGTATAACAATAGATTCAGCAACAAATGGTTGCGCATTTAAAACAACTTCAATTTCTTCAGGGAAAATGTTTTGTCCGTTGCTTGTTAGAATCATATTTTTACAACGACCAGAAAGGAATAATGTGTTTTCTTCGTCCAATGTTCCTACGTCTCCTGTACGTAACCAACCATCTTCAGTGAACATAGCTTTAGTAGCTTCGTCATTTTTGTAGTAGCCAGCAAAAACAATGTCTCCTTTTACAAGCACTTCGCCAGGAATGCATTGTGGGTTAGACGAGTTGATTTTTATATTGATATAGTTTGCAGGTACTTGTCCGCATGATTTTGCTTTGTATTTACCAACTCCTAGTGGACCAAGTGAAATAACAGGCGCTGTTTCTGTCATACCATAACCTGTCGCAAATGGTGTTTTTAACTTGAATGCCAATAAAGATTCAACTTCAGGAGGAATTGCTGCACCACCAGTTAAGAAACTTTCAACTCGACCTCCAAGTGCCGACATTAGGATGTCGTGTAATGTCTTGCAGAAATCTTGGTTGTTTTCGTAATCTTCTAGTTTTGCTTTGTTTTCTTCTGATTTTATTAGATCTCCTAATATATATTCTGAGTATTTTGCTAAAATTAATGGAACGGCGAAGAAGATTCTTGGTCGTAATTCAGCAAACGCACTTTTCAAAATGTTTGGAATTGGTGCACAACCAAGGATGCATAGGTGCATACCTTTACATAAAGTTGTGATACCATCTACTGTTAATCCGAAAATGTGTGCGTATGGAAGTACACTTAAGTGGTTCTCACCTGGTACCAAAGGCAATTCTTTGTGAAGCATAGCAACATTGGCACTAAAGTTTTTCACACTTAACATAACACCTTTTGGATTACCTGTTGAACCAGATGTGTACATTATAGCACAAATGTCTTCCATTTCTGCTCCAGCAACAGTGTAGTCTTCTTTTTTGAAGTTTGCGACAGCATTATATCTGTTTTCATACAACTCTTTAAAGTTGCCACGGAATGCTAACAATTCTAAAGTGTCGGTATCGATAACAGCGATGATTTGTGGCATAGCTTCGAAATCCATTGCAGAAAATGTTCTTTTTTCAGTGTAAAGGATTCGGCTATCTGAGTGTTCTACAAGTTTTTGTGTGTCGGTTGGTGTGAAGCCGTTGAAAAGTTGAACGCTAGTAAAACCACCTGTTGTAGATGCCATAAATGCAGTCATCCAGTTTACGCTACTTTTAGCGTTGATTGCGATTTTATCGCCTTTTTTCAAACCAGCTTGTGCCCATACTTTTTGCAATGCACATATTTCTTTTGCGAAGTCGCCATAAGTAAGAGGCTTGTTTCCATACAACGAAATACCTGGTTGGTCCCAGTAATTCTTTACGGATTCGTTAAATAATTCAATGAAAGTTTTCATAAAATTAGTTTTAAAGTTCTTTTTTGTTCGGTGCGAAAGTAGATTTTTTGGGGTGCGTAAATTGCAAAATCGTACTGAATCCATAAAAATTAGTACCGAACCCAAGATTTTTGAACTGAATCGGGTATTCTTTTCCCTGTTTTATAATTGTTTAGAAATCAATGTTTTGGTTTTAATTGTTTGATTATTAATATGTTGGATAAAGTGAGTTTTTTGTGTCTAATTCAATGAACATTGTTATTAACCATACAACAAAAAGAAAATCAGTAGAATATAAAAATGATGTTAGTTCAGTTGCTAATAACTTTTGATTTGATTTGCAATAAATCAAGGGGATTAATTCTACTTTTGAAATGCAAAAGTGATTGCAAAATTCTCATCAAAAGTAAGAGAATATTTTAGAAGTGATTCTTAGGTAATTCTCAAATTGTGAGTAAGTTACGGTTTTTGCGTAGAAAGAAATTCGTTACGAACTTACGATTAGGTAACAAAACCGATTTTTGGTTTGAATGGAGATTGTCACCTCTAGCGAAAAGAAAAAGAATTGTTTAATTTTATAGTAATGGGAATATCGGAAATTAGAATCGTAAAAAGAGATGGCTCAAAAGAACCGTTCTCTATTGACAAAATTAAGTATGCTGTTAGTAAAGCATTCCTTTCTGTCGGCAGTTATGCAACAGATGATGATTTGGCAGGTGTGTTAAGTCGTGTGCATGTTGCAGATGGAATGAGTGTAGAAGAAATTCAAAACCAAGTGGAAGTTGCACTTATGGCTGAACGTTACTATTCGGTAGCAAAAAGTTATATGTTGTATCGTCAAAAACACAGCGAAGATCGCGACGACCGTGAAAAATTGAATTTCTTGGTAAGCTATTGTAATGCAACCAATGCTGCTTCAGGTTCTAAATACGATGCAAATGCAAATGTTGAGAAAAAGAATATTGCAACATTGATAGGAGAGTTGCCAAAGTCAAACTTTATTCGTTTGAATCGTCGTTTGTTGACAGACCGCTTGAAAGAGTTGTATGGCAAGGAATTGGCTGATAAATATTTGTATATGCTTACAAATCACTTTATCTACAAGAACGATGAAACATCTATGGCAAACTATTGTGCTTCCATTACTATGTATCCTTGGTTGCTAAATGGTACTGCTTCTGTTGGCGGTAACTCTAAAGCTCCAAAAAATTTGAAGTCATTCTGCGGTGGCTTCGTAAACATGGTGTTCATCGTTTCTAGTATGTTGAGCGGTGCCTGTGCTACTCCCGAATTCCTTATGTATATGAACTACTTCATCGAAAAAGAATTTGGTGAAGATTACTATAAACGCGCTGATGAAGTTGTTGACTTATCATTAAAGAAACGCACAATTCAAAAAATCATTGAAGATTGCTTCGAACAAGTTGTGTATTCTATCAATCAACCTACTGGTGCAAGAAACTTCCAAGCTGTGTTCTGGAATATTTCTTACTACGATAAATATTATTTCGAAAGCATCTTTGGTGAATTCTATTTCCCTGATGGATCTCAACCTCATTGGGAATCTCTTTCATGGTTGCAAAAATGTTTCATGAAATGGTTCAACAAAGAACGTACAAAGGCAGTTCTTACATTCCCAGTTGAAACTATGGCGCTTCTAACAGAAAATGGTGATGTTAAGGATGAAGAATGGGGCGATTTCACTGCAGAAATGTATGCCGAAGGTCATTCGTTCTTTACATATATTAGTGATAATGCAGACTCTTTGGCTTCGTGCTGTCGTTTGCGTAACGAAATTCAAGATAACGGATTTAGCTATACTCTTGGTGCAGGTGGTGTTTCTACGGGGTCAAAGAGCGTGCTTACTATCAATTTGAACCGTTGTATTCAATATGCAGTAAAGAACAACATGCATTATATGAATTTCTTGGAATCAGTTGTTGATTTGGTTCACAAAGTGCAAATTGGTTACAACGAAAATCTAAAGAATCTTCAAGAAAAAGGTATGCTTCCTTTGTTTGATGCTGGTTATATCAATATTAACCGTCAATATTTGACTATTGGTGTAAATGGTATGGTTGAAGCTGCTGAATTCTTAGGAATTGAAATTAGCGATAATCAACAATATGTAGATTTCGTTCAAAATGTTCTTGGATTGATCGAAACATACAATAAGAAATATCGTACAAAGAACATGATGTTCAACTGTGAAATGATTCCTGCAGAAAATGTTGGTGTAAAACATGCGAAATGGGATCGTGAAGATGGATATGTTGTTCCTCGTGATTGCTATAACTCTTATTTCTATGTTGTGGAAGATGAATCAGTAAACATTGTTGACAAATTCCGTTTACATGGACGTAAATATATTCAACACTTAACAGGTGGTTCTGCATTACATGCAAACTTGGAAAACCATCTTACAAAAGATCAATATCGTCACTTGTTACGTGTAGCAACTCACGAAGGATGTAATTATTTCACATTCAATATTCCTAATACAATTTGTAACGACTGTAATACTATTGACAAACGTTATTTAAAGGAATGTCCTAATTGCCATAGTACAAATGTTGATTATTTAACTCGTGTTATCGGTTATATGAAACGTGTGTCTAACTTCTCTGCTGCACGTCAGCTTGAAGCAAAAAGACGCTACTATGCAAAAGATAACCAAATGGTTATGAACCTATAATGGTTAAATATTATAATTTTGATATTGTTTTTGCCGAGGTCCCTGATGAAGTGACCTTGGCAATTAATATTACTAATTGCCCGAATCGTTGCGTCGGTTGTCATAGTCCGCATTTACAGCAAGATGTAGGTCGTGTGTTAGACGAAATTGAATTGGGTGCACTAACCGAAACGTACGTTGGCGATATAACGTGCGTTTGTTTTATGGGGGGAGATGCAACTCCAAAAGAAATAGAATCATTGTCGTTATATATAAAGAAACAATATCCTCGACTAAAAACTGCTTGGTATTCGGGAAAATCAGTTCTTTCTAGTGAGGTAAGTGCATCGTCGTTTGATTATATAAAATTAGGTGGATATAATAGTGCAGATGGCCCTCTTAATTCTCAAACAACAAATCAAAAGATGTATCGCATTTCTGATGGTACTATGGAAGATATAACGTCAAAATTTTGGAAAAAATAATTTGCCATGATTGCGATTACTCAACAAGGATTGGAAGATGCGTTTCGTTTTAAAATGAAGTCTTCGCTGGTGTTGGAATATGTTTCAGCAAAAGCTTTGGTTTCTTGTAACGAAAAAACGGCTCTTTTCTTTACTTCGTTGATAACCTCGTTCGCTAATGCAAACGGTGGTACCATTTTCGTTGGTGTGAAATCGTCTCGTGGTATTCCCAAAACAGTAGAACCGATTTCTGATAGTATGCTTTTTGATTGGCTTCGCATGCTTATTGATACAGAAGTAATGCCTACTATTTCTGATTGTTTTATTGAAAAGATTGTTGTTTCAGAAAATGGTGGTTTTGTGATAGGTATTCGTGTCCCAAATAGTCATACTGCTCCTCACATGGCTTCGGACAAACGCTTTTATAAGCGTTCTGATTGTAAAACCATATTGATGGAGGAATATGAAATTCGTGATTTATACACGAAAGGTAAACGTCCGGAGATTGAATTGTTTGGAGTAACAAATACTGCAGGAATTCCAATTCTATCGGGTGGAAAGTTCCAGATGGTCAATTTTTATCCGCGCTTTTTGGTGAAAAATACAGGCGGCTGTGTTGAACAATTCTATAAAGTTGAATTTTCTGTCCCAACTGCTTTGAATAATCCAAATTTTAATACTATGCCGGATTATTTCTCTCGCTTCGAAGAGGGTAATACGGTATATTCTTTTCAAGGAAAAACAGCACTATTTCAAGGTGAAATAGCAACGGTTGTAGAACCGAACATTGTTGTTAATCAAGACACATTCCCTGTGTTTGATAAAGGAGAAATAGTTTTGAAGTTTTTCTTTTCTTCGGGAGTACAAACAAAAGTATTCCACTGCAATGAGTTGTTTCTATATAGAAATAAACCATTACTCGCCTCGGAATTTGTCGAGAATTGTATAGAGAACTAAATGTTTTCTATATTGTAACTTGACAGAAGTCATACACGCAATATACTTGTAAAGTATTAATTCTAAAATTTAATTGGTATGACAAAGAAATTTGATTTCTGTAAATATGGTATGACTGTGTCTGTTTCTTATTGGTCAAAAGATTTTACGATATCGTATTTTCACCCAAAGTATGGTTTGTTTAAGTATGGTGAACATATGATGTATTGCGTTCCTGTTGCTTTTAATCAAGAAAAAATAGAAGAAAGAACCTCGAGTGCAATAAAACTTTTTCAGCTTGCAGAATCATGGCTTGATAAATATTGCATGGTGTTAGAATTTTTACATAATAATTCTGAAAAAATAAAGAAAAGTCACAATGATTATTTGCAGGGATTGGCGTCGGACATTGATTTACAGGTTACAATATATGATGAGATCAGTTTGTTGGTAGCTCATAATTCTAAGTTGGCTCATGTTATTACCAATTATTATTTTAGAACTTTTATAGGCTTGGAACCTAGAATTTAAATTTACTTTTAAAATTTTGGCACGCGGTTTGCTTTATCTGTTTCATGTAAGTCTAACTTTAAAATTAATGGAGGATTTAGTCATGAAACGTATAATGGTAATTGTAGCAATGGTGTTGAGTTCAGTAAACATTTTTGCATCTGAATTAATCTTAAAAGGTAACGTTGATGTTCCATTCTCAGTTTATGTAAATGGTGAAAAATATTATTCTTACAATAATAAGGTAACTATTACAAATTTGCCTTCAGGAAGATATAATTTGGAAATCTTCACAGAAGGTTATTCAAGAGAATTATTGTACGATTATACTGTAACTGTTCCATATCGTTCAACTGTATATGCAACATTCAATGGAAATCACAAGATGTATATATCAACAGAAAGAGATCGTAATAATGTGGTTGTGGTTGACTTGACTCCATATCCAAGAAGACATGTGACTCATGTTGTTCATCATCCTGCACCTGCTCCTCGTCCTGTAGTAGTTCACCATAGTGCGCCAGCTCCTCACAAGGTGGCTCCAAAACCAGAACATAAGGCTGCACCAAAGAATGATAATCATAAACCAACTGTAAATAACGGTGGTGTAAGAACAGCTCCAAGCACTCGTTCAACTACAGCAAGAAGTACAGTACATACAAGATAACATTAGTCTTTTATTTTTTTTTCTGTTCCCGGTAGAGATTTTCTTTATCGGGATTTTTTTGTCATAGTTGAATTGCTATATTTGTATTACATATGGGATTTAAACATTTTATACTAATAGTGTTACTGTTTTTCTCTGTGTCTTCATTCGCTGGTGAAGATGGGGATTATGTACATGTAAAACGCGAGGGAATGACTAAGGCTCAATTGTTTGAGAAAATTACTTCGTATATTACAATTACTTATAATGCTGAAATTGCCTATAACGACACAGCTATGGTTCTTGCTTATATAGTTTACCGTCCGCAAAATTGTGTAGGAGTTGTTTACACGCTTAAGTTCTATATTGAAGACAATGGGTTTAAATATGCCGTATATTCTGCTGTGACAAGAAAAGATAATAATGAACCTTGCCGTGGCGATGTGGAGGCGGAACTAAAAGAAATCAAGCGGAAAATCGCAACTATTCGTTAATCTTTTCCTAAGGCAATTGGTAAAATTGCAACATAATGGAATGCCGTTCCTGCCAATACAAACAAATGCCATATCACATGATACCAAGGTTTTTCCTTATGTGAATAAAAATATGTGCCTATAGTATAACACAATCCTTCTGTAACAATAAATATAATTTGTTGTGTAGAAAGATTTTCAATAACCGGACGAAATGCGAATACAATTGACCATCCCATAATTAGGTAAATAGCTAAGGACAGTTTGGGATATTTCCCTAGAGCAACAATTTTGTAAATTATACCACTCAATGCAACAGCCCATATAATTATAAACATTATGTTTCCCAATGTTCCTCCTACGGTACATAACCATATTGGAGTGTACGACGCTGCTATAAGAATATAGATGTTTGCGTGGTCAAAATGACGAAGTAATCGTTTTATTTTTTCATCTATTGCCCAGTGATATAGACTAGAAGCTAAATACATAATAAACATTCCTATAGAAAAAATAACCATAGCAATACCTGTTGTGAAATTTTGTTGAAATCCGTTGTATATGATAATCCAACTTGCCGGAATTGCTATTAGCGCTCCTATAATATGAGTGAGTGTGTTTCCTATTTCTATATTACTTCTTTTTTGCATACCATTTTTTTTACAAAAGTAAACTTTTAGATGTAATAACAAAAAAAGCTCGATAGACATTCTATCGAGCTTTTCATCTATAAAATAAATATGTATTATTTTGCACCGAAAATTTTTCCAAGTTCTGAAGCAAGCCCTGCAACTGCAACAACTTTTTCTGTTGTGTTTTCGCTTACTAATGAGCCATCTGCTAGTTTTTCAAGTAATTGAGCTTTTGCATTTTCTTTTTTTTCTTCTGCTAAAGCGGAAACAGCACCAGTTGCAAAATCTTTAACCCAACCTTCAGTACCTTTGTTTTCTTTATAATCATTGTAAGAACCAAGGATTTTAACTGCTGCAATTAGTTTGTCAGAGTCTGTTTCTGCAGCGTTGTAATCTGTAACTGATTGATACAAAGTTTCTCCGCTTGTTGTTGCGTTAGATTTTTCATCACTTTTGTTGTCATCGCCGCAAGCTGTAAAGCAAACAGCCATACCTAGGATTGCCAATAGGCTTACAAGAAATTTTTTCATTGTTTTGTAAATTTTAAAGTTTAACATTACAAATGTGTGGCATTTTTCCGAAAAATCAAAAGAGAAATATAGTGTAATGTAGTTTTTGAAAAAAATAGTGATAAAACCTTATTTCATACTGTATGAATTCCTATTTTTGCAATATATGATGATATCGGCAAAACATATTACAAAAAATTATACGGATAAAAAAGCATTGGACGATGTGTCTATTGACATTCCCGACAAGCAAATCTTTGGATTACTTGGGCCGAATGGAGCTGGTAAAACAACTTTTATCCGTATTTTGAATCAAATGATTCAACCTGATTGTGGCACAATTACAGTTGACGGTGAACCGCTTTCGTTTTCTGATGTTGAACGAATTGGATATTTGCCAGAAGAAAGAGGCTTGTATAAGAAAATGCGTGTGTCGGAGCAAATCTTGTATTTCGCGTCGTTAAAAGGTATGGACGATGCTGTTGCAAAACAAGAATTGAATCTGTGGGTCGATCGTTTGAATATCGGTGATTGGAAAAATAAGCGTGTAGAAGAACTATCAAAAGGTATGCAACAAAAAGTGCAATTTATTGCAACTGTTATACATAAACCTTCTTTGCTTATTTTGGATGAACCGTTTAGTGGCTTTGATCCGGTAAACGCACAAGCTATAAAAAATGAAATTCTTCGATTGAAGTCAGAAGGAACCACAATTGTTTTGTCAACGCATGATATGAATTCTGTTGAAGAATTATGCGATACGATTACGCTTATCAGTAATTCAAAACAAATTTTGAGTGGATCTGTTAGTGATATAAAGAATTCGTATGCAGCAAATAAATTTGAAATTGTATTTTCTGGATATTACAATTCTCTTTTAACAACATTAACACCATCATTCAAAATCCTGAATCAAAGAAAAGAAGCTGATAAAACTATAGTGGAAATAGAATTGTTGCAGAACATAACTACGAATGATGTTTTGACTTATTTGATGAATTCGGGAAATATTGTTTCGTTTAAGCCGATTTTGCCAACGATGAACGATATATTTATTGAAGCAGTAAAACAACAAAATGTAACGACGAATGAATAAAACTATAAAAATAGGTAAACGCGAGTTCTCATCTCGTATTTGGAGCAAGTCGTTCATTATTATGACCTTATTGGGCCCATTGTTGCTTGCTGGTATTTTAATTGTTCCACTGTTGCTTGAGAAGTACGAACAACAACGAGAAAAACGTGTGGCGATTATTGATGAATCAAATTTGTTAGGGCATACGCTTAAGGATTTTGAGTCTTATAAATTCACAGTGGTAATCAATGCTACGGTGGATGATTTAAGTAAAGATTTTGAAAATTCTGGTTTCGATGCAGTGTTGTTTATACCGAACAATATATACAGTTCTAACTCTGTTATTTTATATTCAAATGTTTGGGTCGATAATGCTCTAAAGGCTTATGTAGGGTATGCTTTACGACGAGATCTTGAATATATGGCTTTGTTGCATGAGGATGTTGCTCCTGAAACTATAGGGAAAGTTTCAACTCCAGTGTTTGTTGGTGTGCAAAAGTGGAATGAAAAAGGGGAAACTGTTGAAAATGAATTCTCTATGGAAAAGAAACAAATGGTTGCTTTAACATTTGTTTCTGTGATATACATATTTATATTGTTGTACGGTATACTTGTATTGCGTGGTGTTGTAGAAGAAAAAATGAATCGTGTAGTTGAAATTATTATTTCTTCGGTAAAACCAGTTCAATTTATGGTAGGGAAAATTGTTGGCATTGGATTGGTTGGTCTTTTGCAATTTGTTTTATGGGTTGTGTTAACATTTGGATTGATTGCCGCTGCACAGTATATATTGTTTCCTGAACCGTATGTTCCTTCACAATTACCAGAGATGGCGAAAACATTAGGAACACAAACGGTAGCTCCTAAAACCGTTGCTCCAAATTCTTTAACGATTGATTATGCGGTAAATGTTTTTCAAACTCTCGAAGGTGTTAATTGGCCAGTAATGTTAGTTGCTTTTATATTCTTTTTCGTTTTTGGATATTTATTATATGCTGCAATATTTGCGTCAATTGGCGCGCTATGTGATCAAGATACCGAAACACAGCAATTTGTAATTCCGGTAACATTGCCATTGGTAATACCGTTTATTTTATTGCCAATGATTATTTCAAATCCGAATGGAACTATTGCCTTATGGTTATCTCAAATACCATTTACTTCGCCTTTGGCAATGATGGCGCGCTTGCCGTTTGGTGTACCTTATTGGCAAATTGCAATGTCTGCACTTTTGTTGGTGGCTACTAGTGTGGCTGTTATTCTGTGTTCTTCGGCGTTGTATAGATCCGGATTACTTATGTACGGAAAGAAGTTTTCGTTGAAAACAATGCTGCTAAGCAAAAGAAATAAATAAGTTTGGCACAATCATTGTTTTTCTAAAATGAAAAAATAGAAGAAAAATGAAACGATTGGTGATATTGTTTGTGGTTGCATTGCTAGGAAGTGTAATCGCAATGGGACAAGAAACAAATACGTATGTCTCAGGTGAAAAATTAAAATATAGTTTGTTCTACGGTCTTATGGATGGTGGTTTGGCGAATATCTCGCTTGAAAAAACATCTGATGGTCAATTTCATGCTAAAGCAACGGCAAAAACAGTGGGAATGGTTCGCTGGTTCTTGGATATGAATGATGTGTATGAAAGTTATTTTAATCCAGTTACTTGCAAGCCTTCAAAATCTGTACGAAACATTCAAGAGAATAAATACAAATTCTACGACGAAGTTGTACATAATCACGAAAAAAACACTGTTACGAGTAAGAAGAAAGGAGAGGTCGCAGTTCCTGCCAATACATATGATATTGTCTCTGCTTTGTTTCAAATGCGTTCGAAATTTGGTGCAATGAAATATAATGATACATTGACTACAACCATTTATTTTGATAATGAGGTATATCCTATGCAGGTTATATTTAAGGGAAAAGAAAAGGTAACAACAAAATTAGGAACATTCAATGCCTTAAAGTTTCAACCGATTGTTGAAACAGGTCGTGTTTTTCGTCACCCTGATGATGTTCGTTTCTGGGTGAGCGATGATGAAAATCATATTCCGTTACGCGCAGAATTTGATGTTCTTATTGGTTCGATAAAATGTGATCTTATTGAATATTCAGGTGTGAAATATCCGCTATCAAAAGTAAAAAAATAGTTTTTTAATGCGTATCTGTCGAGGCGGGTTTGAAACCCGCCTTTTTTGTTGTTATCTTATAGTTTGTTTTGATATTGTATTACTAAATTGTTACTTAAATTGTTGCTTAGGCTTGATTTTTATATATATTTGTGGTAGAGTATAATTAAAACAACAAGTTATGAAGAAAAAAATTTTTGTAGCCTTAATGGCTTTACTTTCTTGCTTTGTTATGGCAAGTTGTGGTGATGAAAAAGAAAATGATCCAAAACCAGAAGGTAGTGGTATAGGTAATACTATAGGAACTACGACTACTTGGGAAGAAACAGCTAATTCTATTGATATTACAATTTGTGAAAACACTCAATATTATTCATTTAAAACAGTAACTAGTTATGCTTTTTCTGGTGATAAAATTACTGGCATGACAATGGTTGAAGATTGTGGTAGTGTAGTTCTTGCTAAAGAAGTTTATGCAGAACTATATGAAGACATGGAAGAAGATGACGATGTAGTGTATTCTTTGGAAGGTTCAAAAATCAAAGCTGTGTTTGGCCCATCTCACTATGAGAATTTGACAAAAGAAGAGGTGATTTTGTTAGCGGAAATGATGAAAAATTCTTCTTCCAGCATTGGTGGACTATTAGATTAATTATTGATTAAGGAAGCAGGCGTTAGTCTGCTTTTCTTGTTTAAATGTGTGAAATGAAAAAACTAATTTTAGCAGTAGTTGCCCTTTGTTTTATCGTGTGCTCGACACAGGCCCAAGGGCGTTTATTGAATAAAGCTTTGGATGCAGCAAGTAAAGGTGTTTCAAATGCGATAACTAAAAAAGTTGAGTCTGTTGCAGAAAAACAAATGACTTTGTTTTTGAATAAAAAGTTGAGTGCTTACGAAAAACGATTAACCGAAGAAAATGTTCGTTATCAATCGTTAGTAGGAAGTTGGCAGGATTCGCTTGTAGCTATGAGTAGTGTGCCTTTCGAGGATGAATATTCATTCAATACAATTGTGACAATGGATATGAGTGTTAGCGATGGCAAAACAGAAAAGGAAACCCTTCAATGTATATATTATCTAAATGCAAATGCCGATTATTATGCTTATGCTATAGAAAATATGATTACAGTCATTGATCATAAAAATGCTGTTATGGTATGTTTCTCTTCAGATGATTCTGCAAAAGTTTATTTTGCATATAAATATGTAGAGGAAAACATTTCGGGTAGTAATGACGCTTCTGCAAGCTCGGATTCAAAAGTGATTTGTGGATATGATTGTAAAGGCTATTCGGCAAACAACTTGTATTTTAAGGGCAAGGCTTATGTGTCAAATAGTCCTGATTTCGCAGGAAATGTTTATAACCGATACACAATGGGCGTAGCAACTAAAGGTTTTTGTTTGTATTACGAAGGTGTCGTAACTCAAGATGATGGTTCAAAAGGAACTTATGTCTGCGAAGCAAAGAGTGTAAAGAAAAATGCAAACTTTACTCTAAAAAAAGCTGATTATAAAAATATGTTTGCAGAATAATAGATGTTTTGTGAGCAAAGAAAGGGCGGAGAATTACTCCGCCCTTTTTGTTTTGTAATTATTGCTGTACTTTTGCCTTTAGTTGACATATTAATATAGTATGGTTGTTGTAAATTTTATAAAACGATATATGGCAGTAATTGTTTTGGTGGTTGCTGTCGTCTCGTTAATTGAACCAATGTGTTTCGGCTGGGTGAAGTCTGGTTACATAAATTGGATGTTAGGAATAATAATGCTTGGAATGGGAATCACATTGAAACCGGTGGATTTTAAAGTGGTGTTTTCTCATCCTAAAAATGTAATTGTTGGATGTTTAGCTCAATTTACAATTATGCCTTTTCTTGCCTGGAGTCTGTCAAGAATATTTCAACTCCCTCCAGATTTAGCAATAGGTGTTGTTTTAGTGGGTTGTTGTCCTGGTGGCACTGCATCAAATGTCATTACTTATTTAGCTAAAGGCGATCTTGCATTATCTGTTGGAATGACTGCTGTATCGACTGTTTTGGCTCCGTTCTTAACTCCTATGATTTGTTGGCTATTGGCAGGAACTTATGTTGATGTAAATATGGTGAGTATGTTTATTTCAATATTCCAAGTAGTAATAATTCCTATAATTGTTGGATTATGTATTCAGCGGCTATTGCCTACATTCACGGACAGCATGGTGGAAGTACTTCCTGCGGTGTCGTCAATTGTTATAGCATTAATTGTTGGTGGAGTGGTTTCTGCTAATTCTGAAAAATTGTTGTCTGTTGGCGTATTAGTATTGATCGTTGTTGTTTTGCATAATTGTTTTGGCGTCCTCTTTGGTTTTTGTATAGGGAAATTTTTACATCTTCCTTTTGATAAATGTGTTGCAATATCGGTGGAGGTTGGTATGCAAAATTCAGGACTTGCTTGCAGTTTGGCGCAACAACATTTTTCGTCTTTACAGGCAGCAACTGTTCCAGGAGCAATTTTTAGTGTATGGCATAATATTTCGGGAACGATAGTCGCAAAAATTTATTCTCTGCGTAAATAGATGTTGTCATTTTTATATCTTTATCAATAAATTTTAAAATAAGGTTGAATGAAAATTGTATCATATAATGTAAATGGCATTCGTGCTGCTATAAATAAAGGATTTGTTGAATGGTTGGAAGAGGAAAATCCTGATATAATTCAAATTCAGGAAACAAAAGCAATGCAGAATCAAGTAGATGTGGACATGATTCGTATGCTTGGATATGAAATTCATTGGTTTGCAGCCGAAAAAAAAGGATATAGTGGTGTTGCGACTTTTACAAAAATCCATCCTAAAAATGTTGTGAAAGGGATAGGAAATGAATTCTTTGATGCGGAAGGGCGTTTTTTACGTCTTGATTTTGAAAATTTTACATTAATAAATTCATATTTCCCGTCGGGAAGTTCTGGGGATATTCGTCAGGAAAAGAAAGAAGAATATCTGGAGTTGGTGTTGAATTATACAAATGAGTTGCGAAAAAGTCATTCTAATATTATAGTTTCAGGTGATTATAATATTTGTCACAAAGCAATCGATATAAATCATCCAGAAAAACATGAGGATACATCTGGATTCTTGCCACAAGAACGCGATTGGATGGACAGATTTGTAGCAAGTGGCTTTGTTGATAGTTTTCGTAAATTCAATGATAAGCCAGAGCAATATTCCTGGTGGAGTTACCGTGGAGGAGCAAAACCAAAGAATTTGGGATGGCGTATTGATTATCATATGGTATCTGAGAATATCGCAAATGCATTACAAAATGCATGGATTAACCCAGAATTATCATTTTCTGATCACTG
Organism: Bacteroidales bacterium; assembly: GCA_045615765.1. GTDB lineage: Bacteria > Bacteroidota > Bacteroidia > Bacteroidales > UBA1715 > UBA1715. The sequence goes on along the minus strand of JAZLFM010000022.1, from coordinate 531 downwards.
CCCTGTATTCATTGAATTAAACCTGTAGGGACGTATCGCATACGTCCCGTATTGTATACGTACATTGTCGCACGTGCAATATATCAAGAGAAAATGTTAATATCCGGTTGAAAACCGTGTCGATTTCATCCCAAAAATGACGGTATTTTTTGTGATTAGTCCGAAAAATGATGTTTTCGTATGCCCAAAAATAGGTTCATGCCACCTGAAAAGATATAAAAATCCATAAATATTGATAGTTTTGCTCATTGTAATGATGTGATATTCAATGAGAAGTAAAAAAATATCAAAAAAAAGTAAAAAAGTGTTTGCGCGAAAGAAAAAGTGTTTACATTTGCACACCTCAAAAACGGAACGGGTATGAAAGAAGGGCGAGGGGTTTTGAGAGGCAAAATGAGTACATTGAATTATTAGTTATAAGCCAAGAATAGGGTAAAGACAGAGCGGTGATATTTCACAAAAAGAGAGATATTACAAAAAAAGATTTAACACAACGAAGAGTTTGATCCTGGCTCAGGATGAACGCTAGCG
>JAZLFM010000021.1:0-43798 GCA_045615765.1 Bacteroidales bacterium | reverse complement strand
CAACGCCAAAAGGTATTACATTCAAAAGTGGAATGAATGGTTTCGACAGCAATACGTATTCAACAAGTGAGTGGAGTAAGATGGAAGTGAACGGTGCCATTTTTCTTCCTGCTGCTGGCTACCGCCACGGTACGGACGTGTATCGCGTGGGTTCCTGCGGGAGCTACTGGTCGTCTACGGCAGGCGGCAGCTACGACGCGTACTGCCTGAACTTTTACAGCGGCGATGCCTACATGTACTACGACCGCTACAACGGGCGGTCTGTGCGTCTTGTACGCGGGTTGTAGAATTTACCATTTATAGTACGGGCGTATAGCATACGCCCAAGAAAACCCAACTAACCTAATAAAATCCGAAGGCTGGCGGTTCCCAGCCACGGAGTGGCACAAAACCGCCAGTCTTCGGGGGATTTAAAAATTATGGATAAAATGGATATCCCTGTCGGGGCGGGTTTGAAACCCGCCCGTACGGCGGGGCTCTGCTCCGCCCAATTTGTTTGCAAAATAAATGGAATTTATGGGGCAGTGTAGAGCCCTGCCCGTACGAAAATGGAATCCGTAGGGGCGTATCGATGATGTGAATATATAGTTCGCACGCAAAAATCGTATGTGATTATATCAAATTATATTCAATCCATCAAAATGGGATTCGGATTGTATGAATGTATCGTAGGGGTGGGGCTCTGCTCCACCCCAATTGATTGAAGAAATTATTATTGATAAAATTCCATCGTTTTGTTTGTGATTATTTATTGTTGTTTATGAAAATAAATTTTCGTGTTGCAATTTGATTTTGTATGTTTGCCATACACCAAAACAAATTAAAAATGCCGCAAAAACATAATCGAAAATCCATTCGGTTAAAAGGATATGATTATTCATCCGAAGGATTGTATTTTATCACCATTTGTACCCAAAATCGCATCCATCAATTTGGGAAAATCGTGAATGGGGAAATGATTTTAAATACAAATGGGGAAATTGTAAATCGTGTATGGAACGATTTGTCACATCGTTTTCCGATGGTAAAATTGCATTCATTCATTATAATGCCCAATCATTTTCATGGAATCGTACAAATCGTAGGGGTGGGGCTCTGCTCTACCTAAAACAATGATGCAAATGATGGAATATATGGGTCAGGGCAGAGCCCTGCCCCTACGGTTGGTGCCATTGTTTGTGCGTTCAAATCATTAACAACGAAATTGTATAATTCGTTGAATGATACGCCCGGTTTTAAATTATGCCCACGTAATTATTACGAACATATAATCCGAACATCATAATAAATATCTAATCACTAAACGGGGTTTCACAACTTGTTAATTAAAGGCGTGTTCACGCAGCGCAAACTCAGTATCAAATTCGTATTTTTGTCATATTTTAAAGGGTAAGGAAGTGGCAAAAACAGCAGAGACTCCAATGATGAAGCAATATAATCAGATGAAGGAAAAACATCCTGATGCGATATTGCTTTTTCGATGTGGCGATTTTTATGAAACATATGCAAGCGATGCGGTGCGGGCATCTAAAATTCTAGGCATTACTTTAACGCGCAGATCGGCTGGTACGCCTAATGAAACAGAGATGGCTGGTTTTCCATATCATGCATTGGATACATATTTGCCGAAATTGGTTCGCGCCGGTCAACGTGTTGCCATTTGCGAGCAGTTGGAAGATCCTTCAAAAACAAAAACTTTGGTGAAACGTGGTATAACAGAATTGGTTACGCCTGGTGTTTCTTTGAGTGAAAGTGTTTTGGAAAATCGTGAAAATAATTTCCTTGCCGCTATACATTCCAATCAAAATGTGGTTGGTGTTGCATTTCTTGATATTTCGACAGGAGAATTTCTTGTTGGTCAAGGCACGGTTGAGTATGTCGATAAGCTTTTGAATAGTTTCCAGCCGAAAGAACTTTTGTACGACAGAACTCAAGAACAATGGTTTAAGGATAATTATTATCGAGATGGTGTTTGCATAAACAAATTAGATGATTGGATTTTTACCTCGGAAGCTGCTAACGATAAATTGTTGGCGCAGTTCGAAACCACTTCGTTAAAAGGATTCGGCATACACGAAATGCCGCAGGCTGTTATTGCCGCAGGCGCAATTTTGTATTATCTCGATATTACGGAACATAAGTTGACAAGTCATATTCGTAATATTGCAAGAATCGACCAAGATACTTATGTGTGGTTAGATAAATTTACCATTCGCAATTTGGAATTGTTGGGCTCCGATAATGTTGGTGCTAAAAATTTATCTTCCGTACTTGATAATACGCGTACTCCTATGGGAGCGCGTTTGCTTCGTCGTTGGATTTCGTTGCCATTGCGAAGAATTGCCGACATCAATGCTCGTTTAGAAGCAGTTCAATCTTTGGTTGAACAACCAGACGTTTTAGATGAACTTTCACAATTATTGAAGTCTATGTGCGACTTGGAGCGCGTGATTGCCCGAGTTGCTACGAATAGAATTACGCCACGGGAGTTGTTGCAGTTGCAGCGAACACTCGATGGAATAAATCCAATGAAGCAATTGTGCGAACAAACGGCAAATGAATCATTGTTGGCATTTGCTCGCCAATTGAATGCTTGTGAGGCTCTCTGTGAACGTATTGTGAAAGAAATTCAACCTGATGCTCCTAATGCGGTAAATAAGGGAAATGTAATTAATGCTGGCGTAAATGCAGAATTAGATTCGCTTCGTGAAATTGCCTACAATGGAAAGGATTATCTTTTAAAGATGCAGGAACGCGAAGAAGAACGCACGGGCATTCCAAAGGTGAAGATTGCTTTCAATAATGTGTTTGGTTACTATATTGAAGTTCGTAATACACACAAAGACAAAGTTCCAGAAGATTGGATCCGTAAACAGACCTTAGTAGGCGCAGAACGCTATATTACGCAAGAATTAAAAGAATACGAAGAAAAGATTTTAGGAGCAGAATCTCGTATAGCAGAATTGGAACAAACTATTTATTCTGCGTTGATTCAGAATGTAGCAAGTTATATAGCAACAATTCAGTTGGATGCATCTATTTTAGCACAAATAGATTGTTTGTCGTCGTTTGCAACTATTTCTGTTGCAAATAATTATGTTCGACCTATTGTGAACGATTCAATGGTGTTGGATATAAAAAATGGAAGACATCCGGTTATAGAAACCGAAATGGCTCCAGGCGAAAAATATGTAGGTAACGATGTGTATCTCGATAATGAAAAACAGCAAATCATAATCATTACTGGACCGAATATGGCTGGTAAATCCGCTTTGTTACGACAAACAGCGTTAATCGTTCTTATGGCTCAAATGGGATGTTTCGTCCCTGCCGATGCGGTGACTATGGGTATAGTGGATAAAGTGTTTACGCGTGTGGGTGCTTCCGACAATATTTCTCAAGGTGAGTCAACATTTATGGTTGAGATGAATGAGGCTGCCAATATCTTGAACAATATGACAGACCGTAGCCTTGTCTTGTTTGATGAACTTGGTCGTGGTACGAGTACTTATGATGGAATTTCTATCGCATGGTCTATTGTAGAGTATTTACATGAATGTCCGAATGCAAAGCCAAAGACATTGTTTGCTACCCATTATCATGAATTGAATGAATTGGAGAAATCATTTAATAGAGTAAAGAATTTTAACGTCTCTGTTCGTGAACAAAATCATAAAGTTATTTTCCTTCGCAAGTTAGTACCAGGTGGAAGTGAACATAGTTTTGGTATTCATGTGGCAAAAATGGCTGGTATGCCAAAAACTGTAGTAAGTCGTGCGAATGATATTTTGAAGGATTTGGAAGATGCCAGTAAAAATATGCAGGCACAATCAAAAACAGTTCCTACCGTTTCTTCTAAGAAAGAAGGCTATCAGTTGAGCTTATTCCAGTTGGAAGATCCGTTGTTGGAAAAATTACGAGATGAATTGTTGGGATTGGAAATCAATAGTTTAACTCCGATAGAAGCATTGAATAAATTGAACGAAATCAAAAAAATGTTAGAAGAATAATTATGAAGATCGAGTGGAAAAAATATGTACGCACGATATTGAATGGTTTCGCTTGCGTTTTTCGTTGGTTTTTGGGCATCGGTAAGCCTATATATGTAAAGGCATATCGTTGGCTACTTTTCTGTATTTTTTTATTGGTTCTGTATGTTTTTGCAGTAATTATAAATTTTGGTAATCTGTTCGGCTATTCTCCATCAATTCACGATTTAAAATTTCCAAAACAGTGTGTAGCTTCGGAAGTATATGCCCGAGATGGAAGGTTGTTGGGTAAGTTTTTCTATGAAAATAGAACACCTGTTGTGTACGAAGATTTATCTCCAATTTTAGTTAAGACATTAATTGCAACGGAAGATGCTCGTTTTTATCAACATCATGGTATAGATTTTCGTGCCTTGCTTCCTGTTTTAAAAGATATGTTGAATGGTAATCCTCGTGGAGGAAGTACGATAACTCAACAATTGGTAAAAAATCTTTTTAAAACTCGAAAACAAGATCATGGTTTGTTGGGAAAGATTCCAGGGGTTAAGATGTTTGTTATAAAGTCTAAGGAATGGATTTCGGCAGTACGAATAGAAATGAATTTTTCTAAAGAAGAACTGCTGACATTATATTTCAATACTGTTGACTTTGGTAGTAATTCTTATGGAATTATGGCGGCGTCAAAGACATACTTCAATAAATTACCGAAGGATTTAACTGCGAATGAAAGTGCTGTATTGGTTGGTATGTTGAAGGCACCTACAGCATATAGTCCAGTGTTGAATCCTGAACGATCTTTGGGAAGACGTAATGTGGTACTTTCTATTATGAAACGTGATTCTGTTATTTCTGCTCACGAATACGATTCTTTAGTTACAAAACCTATAGAATTACAATATAAAGTGGAAACACCAAGTGAAGGTATTGCAAATTATTTCCGTCAGGCTGTATATGCTTATTTAAAACCATGGTTGAAAGAGCATGATATAGATATCTTTTCTGATGGATTAAAGATTTATACCACATTGGATTACAATATGCAATTATATGCTGAAGATGCTATGTCTCAGAATATGAAGCGTGTACAAAAACAATTTGATGCTCATTGGAAAGGACAAAATCCGTGGATAGATGGAAATAAGAATGAAATACCGAATTTCTTGGATAAAGTTGTACGCCAATCATGGTATTATGGTCGTTTGTCTGCAAAATTTAATGGAAATAAAGATTCTATCAATTATTACATAAACAAGAAACGTCCGCAAAAATTATTTTCATGGAATGGTGAAATTGATACTGTTTGTAGCTTTGTTGAAGCTACTAACTATTTAAAGCGTTTGCTACATAGCGGTATGGTTGCCATAGAACCAGAAACGGGTGCAATTAGAGCGTATGTCGGTGGTTTGGATTTTAACCATTTCAAGTATGATAATGTGCGTTCGATGCGTCAACCGGGTTCATCGTTTAAAACATTGGTTTACACTGCGGCTATGGCCGATGGTTGGTCTCCTTGTGATAGCTTGGTAGATGCTCCTATGACCATTCGTTATATGGAAAAAGGAGAGAAGAAGACATGGGTTCCACGTAATGCTGATAGGACGTATGTAGGTGAAAATGTAGGACTTAAGTATGCTTTTGCTCATTCGTTGAATACCATTAGTGTTCAGCTTACTCAGAAAATTGGTGTGGAGAAAGTGATAGATATGGCGCATAAAATGGGTATTAAGTCTCCTTTAGATACCGTTCCTTCTATTTGTTTGGGATCAAGTGATGTGTCGTTGTTGGAGTTGACAGACTCGTATTGTCCTTTATTGAATAATGGTTATCGTGTTGAACCAATGTTTGTTACAAAAATTGAAGACCACGATGGAAATCTTATACAATCATTTGAACCTGAACGTGAAAAGGTATTAGATTCTGTTACCGTATTTTTGATGCAGCAAATGTTTATCGCTTCTCTTCGTGAACCGTATGGAACAACACAGAATTTGTTTAGCTATAAGTTGTTTAACTATGACACAGATTTTGGCGGTAAAACAGGTACTTCGTCAAATTATTCTGATGGTTGGTTTGTAGGTGTGTCTCCTCATTTGGTCGTAGGTACATGGGTGGGAGCCGAAGAGCGTTGTGTGCATTTCCGTACTTCTGCTTTAGGTGAAGGTGGAAAAACAGCATTGCCAATGTTTGGTTTATTTATGGAAAAAGTAATTGCTGATACAAATTATAGTTATTACAGAGATAGATTCCCACGTCATATGCGAGGTTTGTCTAATCGTCCTTATTCTTGTCAAACACCGTTTGTGCCAAAGGTTGAAGCCGATTCTTTAGGTCATACGGATGGTGTTGATGATGAATTAATTTCAAAATAAATTACGATGAAAAGGTTTCTTATTTTTCTCATATCATTTAGTTTGTTGGCATCGGTGAGTTTTGCTCAAGATGCTTTGTATTCTTTATGTAAAGCAGGTGATTGGGTGAAATTGGAAAAAAAGTTGTTGCCTGCATTGGAAAAACAACCCAAAGATGTTGTGTATAACCATATTGCGGGAATGATGTACGCAAATAAATCATATCCTGGCTACGATAACTATAAAGCATATAATTGTTTAGTAACGGCAAAAGTTGAATATGGAAAATTTTCGGCTGCTGATCGTGAAAAATATTCAAAATATGTTTCGCCTAAAAAAATTCAAAAAGAATTAGATACGGTTTGTGTGCGTTTGTATGATATGACTATGCACTCAAATTCTATAGCGATATGTAATTCATTTTTGAAAAATTATAAGCGTGCGTCAAGTGAGCAAATTAGTGGTGTAAAAGCATATCGTAATATGTTGGCATTTGCTGATGCCTGTCAACAAAATACAGTAGATTCGTATCAGTCGTTTATTGCGCTATATGCCGATGCTTCGGAAGTTCCTGCTGCTGTTAAGCGCCGAGATAAGTTGGCTTACGAACAAACTATAACAAAAAATACTTGCGATGCTTTCTTAGTCTTTATGAAGAATTATCCGAATAGTGAATATTCTTCGGATATACAAAAACGTTATGTCGATAAAGTATTTTCGGCTAAAACCGATGGCGGTACTTATCGTGATTTTGAGTTGTTTGTTAAGGCAAATCCGCAAAATCCTATGGCTCCAATCGCAATACATAAAATGATGGATATTGCTAAATCGCAATATGATCTGCATTTGATGCAAAAAACGGTGGAATATAGCCGAGATATTGATTTTGAATATGCGTTGTATGAGTTCTATAAAGAATTTACAAACGATGGTGAAGCATATACGTTATATGCTTTTGTTGATATGTATCCGCATACATTTTTAGATACCTTGTTGGCAAAAGATTTTAAAATCGCTGGTAAAGGCGATGCTCTCGAATTGGTAGAACCATACGATTCTGCAAAATCATATAGATTATTCACCGAATACATTAAAATGGCTGCGCCAAAAGAGAAAGCGTTTGTTGTTTTGCAAAAGTTGATTTCGGCAGATGTCGCTGCGAAAAATTGGAAAAAAGCTATAAAGACAGTACAAACATATCAACCGTATTTTGGTGCAAAAGATAAGCGTGTAATAGATTTGTTGCGTATTTTGTCTGCTCCGGACGATAAGACAATTTCAGTTTCGGAGTTCCCTGAAATAATTAATACAAAAGATGGAGGAGAGTATTCTCCTATCATTACAGCCGATGGCTCTCGGCTATACTTTTGTGGAAAAGGTAGGCCAAATTCTTTAGGTGGAGAGGATATTTTTGTGTCAGAATATAAGAATGGAGAGTGGACAGCTCCTAATCTTGTACGAGAATTGTCGTCTTCTACCACAAATGAAGCGGTAATTAGTGTGAGTACGGATGGACAGCAAATGTTGTATTTTAAGGAAGGAGTGATTTATGTGTCGGAGAAAGGGTATCGTGGCTGGAATGAAGGTACAAATGTGTCACCAACGATTAATAATGCCCAATGGTCAGCTGATGCAATGATAACAAGCGATGGTAATGCTATTATTTTCGCTTCGGTTCGTGATGAGGGGTATAATTTATTTACTCGTCAAAATGCAAGTTTGGGTGTTTATCATGGTGCGGTTCATCATCAGTCGGATATATATGTTTCGTTAAGAACAGATAATGGTTGGAGTAAGCCTATCAATTTAGGCCCAACTATTAATACGAAATATGTAGAGCGTAGTCCATATCTTCATCATGATATGAAGACGTTGTATTTTTGTTCCGACGGGCATGGTGGTTTAGGTAATTTGGATGTATTTGTTTCTACTCGTTTGGCGGATACGTGTTGGGATTGTTGGAGTGAACCTGTGAATTTAGGAAAAGAAATAAATAATTCTGAAGAAAATTGGGGCTATAGAATTGCACCGAATGGAAAGGATTTTTATTACGCGGCACGGGAAACTGGTGCTAAACAAAATGATTTATATATGATTACGATTCCGGAAAAATTCCGTCCGGAGGCTGTGGTAAATGTCATGGGAAAGATTGTGGATAAACAAGGAAAACCGATTGAAACACAAATCGTTTGGGAAGATTTGCAGTCGGGCGAAATTGTGGAACGATCTAAATCAAATCCTGTTGATGGAAACTATTTTGCTGTTTTGCCGAATGGTAGAATGTATGGTTATTATGTAGATGATTCACGTTATTATCCGCAATCCGAAAGTGTTGATTTGTCGAATGGAAAGGATGCTCAAACGATTTCACGAGATATAGTTGTTACATCTTTTCAAGAAATGAAAGATGAAAAGGCCTCGGTTCGTTTAAATAATTTGTTTTTCGAAACAGATAAAAGTGAGTTGTTGTCATATTCAATACCGGAATTACAACGCGTTGCAAAAATTATTTCGGCAAATCAACTTCGTATAGAAATTGCAGGTCATACCGACAATGTTGGTAACGATGATTATAATCTTGCGTTATCGAAACGAAGAGCAGAAGCGGTAAAACAATTTTTAATACAAGAAGGTTGCTCGGAATCTTTATTGGAAGTTGTAGGTTATGGTGAACAAAAACCTATTTCTACTAACGATACAGAACAAGGCAGAGCAAAAAATAGACGTGTCGAAATGCGATTCTTATAGTAGTTTCTGTAAGAATTCTCCTGTATAACTTCCTTTTGTTTTTGCTATTTGTTCTGGTGTTCCTTGAGCTAAAACAGTTCCGCCATGTTCGCCACCGTCAGGTCCCATATCGATGAGGTAATCGGCAACTTTTATCACGTCGAGATTGTGTTCTATTACCACTACAGTATTGCCCTTATCTACTAATTTTTGCAAAACGCCAAGCAATATATTTATGTCTTGGAAATGCAATCCTGTAGTTGGTTCATCAAGAATATACATCGTATTTCCGGTATCTTTTTTCGATAATTCCGAAGCAAGTTTTACACGTTGTGCTTCGCCACCAGACAAAGTGTTTGATGGCTGACCTAGTTTAAGATAGCCTAAACCTACATCTTGTAAGGTTTTTAGTTTGTCGTGTATGTTTTTTATGTTTTCGAAGAATTCAACGCCTTGGTTAATTGTCATATCCAAAATGTCGCTGATTGATTTTCCTTTGAAGTGAATCTCTTGCGTTTCTCTGTTATAGCGTTTCCCATTACATTCATCGCAAGTAACATACACATCTGGTAGAAAATTCATCTCAATTACCTTTAATCCAGCGCCTTTGCAAGCCTCGCAACGACCTCCTTTTACATTGAAGGAGAAACGACCTGTTTTATACCCGCGCATTTTTGCTTCAGGTAATGTTTCGAATAACTTTCGTATATCCGAGAATATGTTCGTATAGGTAACAGGATTAGAACGAGGTGTTCTTCCTAGTGGAGATTGGTCAATTTCTATGACTTTATTAATATTTTCTAATCCCTGTATTTCTTTGTATGGAAGCGGTTCGGCTTTTGCCCTAAAGAAATGCTTGTTTAGAATAGGATGTAGAGTTTGATTTATCAATGTCGATTTTCCGCTTCCTGAAACTCCTGTAATACAAGTGAATGTACCTAGTGGGAATGTAACAGATACATTTTTTAGATTGTTACCTGTTGCTCCAATAAGCGACAATGTTTTACCATTACCTTTTCTTCTTTTTTTCGGTATTTCGATTTTCTTTGCCCCGGTTAAATAATCAACAGTTAAACTAGATTGGGAAAGTAGTTCTTCTTGGGTTCCTTTTGCTACAATTTCTCCACCTTTTCTTCCTGCGCCAGGACCAAAGTCTATCACATAATCGGCTGCACGGATCATATCTTCGTCGTGTTCCACAACAATGACGGAGTTTCCTGCATCTCGAAGTTGCTGTAATGATTTGATTAACTTAACGTTATCTCTTTGGTGCAATCCTATACTAGGTTCGTCAAGAATGTATAAAACATTGACTAGTTTTGATCCAATTTGTGTGGCGAGTCGAATTCGTTGGCTTTCGCCTCCCGAAAGTGTTTGTGAACTTCGGTTTAGTGAAAGATAGGTTAAACCGACAGATAGCAAGAATTCAGTTCTTGTTTTTATTTCTTTTATAATTTCTTGTCCAACAAGGAATTGTTGTCGGTTTAGATGTTTCGGCAGAGAACAAACCCATTCATAAAATTGTTCAATGTTAAGACTCGATACTTCTGCGATATTTTTATTGGTAATTCTAAAATAGAGTGATTCTTTTTTTAATCGTTGTCCGTTGCAAACAGGACAAACCACTTTAGAAATAAATAAATCGTTCTTTTTGTCATCGTCCTGAAATTCCATTTGTTTTTCCAACAATGAAATAATTCCCTCAAATCCCATAAAGAAATTTGCACTAACTCCTTGTGGAGCAGTTATAAACGAAAACATATCTTGTGAACCATTGAGAATGGCGCGTTGACAATCTTCCGATAATTCACCAAAGGCAGTGTCTATAGAAAATCCATATTTTGCAAGAATTGCTTCTAATTTGCAGAATATTAAAGAGTTCTTGTATGCACCTAATGGTTTTATTGCTCCTTTTTTTATTGACAATTTTGTGTCAGGAACAATTTTTTCTAAATCAATTTCATCTACAATACCAAGACCATCGCAATGTGGACAAGCACCTTGTGGAGAGTTGAATGAAAACGAGTGTGGAGCTGGCTCATTATATGAAAGTCCTGTTGTTGGACACATTAATTTCTTACTGAAGTAACCAATCTTTTCGCTTTCCATTTCGCAAATCATAATGATTCCCTTGCCAATTTTCATTGCTGTTTCCATAGATTGGCGTATGCGTTGGTCTTCTTTGTCACTAATTTTGAATTTATCAACCACAAGTTCTATAGTGTGGTTTTTGTATCGGTCAAGTTTTAAACCAAATGTAAGTTCTGTTATTTCTCCGTCAACGCGTGCATAGAGAAAACCTTTGCGACGATATTGCTCGAAAAGTTCTTGATAGTGACCTTTGCGTCCTTTAATTAGTGGTGCTAGTAAGTAAATTTTAGCACCATTATATTTTTCATAAATGAGTTCTATAATCTTGTCGCTGGTGTACTTCACCATTTTTTCACCAGTTTCATACGAATAAGCTTCACCTATTTTTGCATATAAAAGACGGAGAAAATCATAAATTTCTGTTATTGTTCCTACGGTTGATCGTGGATTTTTGTTCGTTGTTTTTTGTTCAATAGAAACAACAGGACTTAACCCTGTAATTTTATCAACATCAGGACGTTCCATTGCACCAAGAAATTGGCGTGCGTATGCCGAGAAAGTTTCTATATATCTTCTTTGACCTTCTGCATAAATGGTGTCAAATGCAAGGGAAGATTTACCGCTACCACTTAAACCGGTTATTACGGTTAATGAGTTACGGGGAATGGTCACACTTACATTTTTTAAGTTATGTTCACGTGCACCTTCAACAACTAAACTATCTGACTGATGTTTTGTATCTTGCATTATCGTATCTTCCTTTCTTTGTCTTCTACTAAAATAATCTTATAAGGAACGCTATCTTTATTTGGTAGATATTTTTCTCGTAACCAAGGGTTTAATGATTTTAACATTTTATAGTTAGAACCTTGACTACGGGCAAATTCCGATAAGTCGGAAATCGCAGTGTCAACTATCACAACTTTTTCTTTGATTGTAGGATATGGTTCTATACCAATGTATCCGTATTTTTCAGGATTCTCAAGTATAAGTTTAAATGCTAAAATTCTAAATACGTAGCGACCTGTTTCTGAGTTTGTGTATAAATCATAAAACGATGTAATCTTTTGATAACCTGCCTGTTTCGCTAATCCGCCCATTCCTAAGTTGTATGAAGCTGCTGCCATAGTCCAATTCCCGAATTTATTGTAGGCGTTTTTGAAATATTTACAGGCAACTTCGGTTGCTTTTTCTAAATCGTATCGTTGGTCAATTTCGTTTGTTACCGTTAAACCATATTGTTTAGCGGTACTTTCTATTATTTGCCAAAATCCAGCAGCTCCTTTCGGTGAAATGTTTACTCGTAAACCACTTTCTGCAACGGCTAGATATTTAAAATCAGAAGGAATGCCATTTGCGGCTAATATACTGTCGATAGTTGGAAAAAAACGATGCATATATTTTAAAATCATCGTCGTTTGTGATTGATAGAAAGTGTTTACCAACAATTCTCGCTCTAAACTTTCAGCCACTTCGTAATATTCCAATGGGACTCTTTCTCCAAACAGAGTAGCTTCTGTTGGCATATATATTTGTTTAGAAACAACAAATGTGCTGTCGCTATTTTGCTTATTATCATCTTCGCACGAAACAGCTGCTGTAGTTAATGCCACAACAGTGCAAAGACCGATTGCTATGAGAATATATTGTAGTGGTTTATTCATCTCTTTTTTTTGTATAATAGGTTATTCTCTTTTCGTATATGTAGATTTAGGCTGTACAATATTAGAAAAACAACGATAAAATAAGTCGCAAGTATAATTGTTTCAACTGTTGTAAGATTGCCATTTTTTTGTGTTATGAAATACCACGAAGTAATGGTTCCAATTAGAGTTGCAATATCTAATGTGGTAACAGCCATAGGAATAGAAAAACCTTTATAAACAAGGCAGTGAGTTGTATGATATCTGTCTCCGACAAATGGTGAACGACCTGCTAGAAATCTATTGATAGCAACTGTAGTTGTGTCGGTAATTGGGATAATAAACATAAGTGCAACAAATAGTATTTGTTCGTAGTTTATGCCGATTATACTTTCGTGTGAATTCCAAACATATTTTATGCTAAAGTATGCGAGAAGCACTCCCAATAATTGACTGCCATTGTCTCCCATATACATTTTTGCAGGATTCCAGTTCCAAAATAAAAAGACAAATAAACAGGTCGCAATAGATAAAAGAATGATGCAATCGCTTCCACTTGCTATTCCTGCTAATCCGAGAAACATTATAAGTGAATTTGATGCTGTTATACCATCCATATTGTCTAACATATTGATGCTATTCATTATGCCAACGACCCATAAGAATGTTAATCCTGCATTCAGAAAAATATTGTCGGAAGTTGCTATTTGTGTGTTTGTTGCAATGAAAATACAAGCACACAAAATTTGAAATATCAATTTAAATAGGGGAGAAAAGTTTTTTACGTCATCTATGTAACCCATTCCAAAAGCAAGAATGCTACAAATTAATAATGGTATAAGATTCTCTGCCTCAATATTATAATAAGAATGAAGTTGACAGTAAAGAAATGCTACGATAATTGTTATCATAAACATAGTTCCGCCAATGATTGGTTTGCTTTGTGATGCAAATCGTTCTCCGGTTTCGTTTTTCTTTTTTAAGAATCCTTTGCTTTGCAATAGTAGGAAATAGCCTATGAAATTAAGTAGTAAAAGAGCTACTATGTAATAAACGTCGCTAATATAAAAATGACTAAATCCTATTGTGCTCATGTTTGTGTTTCTTGTGTTTAAACTTGTCTAAAAAAGACTTTTTCTTCTGAGGCTTTTGGTCGTATGAATAGTAGCCATAGCCAAATCCATAGCCATAACCATAACCGCTGTATCCATATCCGTATCCACTATAACCGTATCCGTATCGTGACGAAACAATAGAAACACCATTTAGTACAACTGAAAGATTATGAATACTATTTTGTTCAAACAAATAGTTAATGTTGTTAATGAAAACCCTCTTTGAATAATTTGCACGAGAGACATAAATTGGCAAATCTGCTCGTTGGAAACTAAATATTGCGTCGCTAACTATACCAATTGGTGGGGTATCTATAATAATAACATCATATACAGTTTTTAACTGTTCCAATAACTCGTCAAAAGCTTTTGAATTTGCTAATTCAGCAGGGTTTGGAGGAGTTGGTCCAGATGGAATGATGTCAAATGTTTCAAAGTCTGTTTTTATAATACAATCTTCGTATTTGTCTTTGCCAATAAGAATTGTACTCATTCCTGCGTGGTTATGTGCGTTGAATGATAAGTGTACCTTTGGCTTACGAAGGTCTAAGTCTAACAGAATAACCTTTTTCCCACTTAATGCGAAAACACCTCCTAAGTTTATAGAAATAAATGTTTTACCTTCTCCTGAAATGGTAGATGTAACAGCAATAATTTTGCTATGTTCTTTATTTGGATGTAAGAATGCGAGATTTGAACGGAGAGTTCTAAATGATTCGGTAATTACAGAGTCTGCTTTGTTTTCAACTACAAAACGGTGAATCTTGTCTGATGAATTTGTAATAGGTATTACACCAGAAATAGGTGCGTTTGTATATTTCGTAATGTCGTTGATTGAAGTTATTTGGTTAAATAATATGTAGCTTATAAATGTAATAAGTGCAATAAGTATTAGACAAGTAATTATTGTTACTATGATCACATATGATGCTATAGGTGAAATTGGTTGAGTAGGGGTAACAGATTTTTGAAGGATCAAATTATTTGTTACATAGCCAGCTTTCGAAATTAAATACTCTGCTCGTTTTTCTACTAATTGGTTGTAGAAGTTTTGATGTACATCATGAATACGTTTTAATTTAGATAATTCTGTCTCGTTAAATGAATTGTCATTTGATTGATTGAATTTCTCTAAAAGAAGAATGTCGTTACGTAATTTTTTATTGGTAACATCAATAATATCAGCCAAATGCTTCTTTTGCTCTTCTATTTGTTGGTCGATAACTTTTATTTTATGGTTGTCTGGAGTGACAGTCATAAGCAATTGCTCTCTTTGTTTTTGCAATTGTTGTATGCCATTCAAAAAGTTTAAAATCATTGATTCTGATGATGTGCCCGATAAAGTAGAAATAGCACTGACAATATCAAAGTTTTCTCCTTTCTCAATTTGGTTTCCTACACGGTTTAATGTGCTAATTTGTTTTTGATATTTCTCTATTTCTTGGTTTGGGTTTTGTTTTACTGTTTCGGTAAGATAATTTCCTGAGATTTTATTCTCTTTCTTGAAATCTTCTAACTTTTGTTCTGATTCTGTTAGTTCTGCATAAACAATTTCTAGTTGTTCGTTTATGAATGTTAGAATCTTATCTGCACGTTCTTGCTTTTTCTCAATATTGTATGCAAGGAAGCTTTCACAAATGGTGTTTACGATTTCCGAAGCTTTTTGTGCATTGCAACTGGTGTATTTTACTTGTATAGTATTTGCAGCGGAACTTAAAATACTAACGTCCAAGTTTGCAAATTGGGTGCTTACAGCTGTTTTTTCGTCATAAGTAATAAAATAGAATTCGGTGTTTTTTTCACTAAATGAATCTGGAGAAATTATGTTTACATAGATTTTACAACCATTTATTTCTGTCCATTCATTTTTATTGATTTCTACAGAATAAACATCATTTTCACTTCTACTATAGCTGATTGTAACTTTTTGTGTCTCATTTGAATAGGAAACATATATTTTTTTGTTGAGTAGAGGCTCTTGCAAATTTTCGATTTCAACGAAAAATGGTGAACGCTTATACAATTCCGATGTTACAAATCTACCTTCTGCGAAATAACTTGTATATAGATTTAGTTGCTGTACGGTGCGCTTTAAAAATTCAGAGGATCGAATCAATTCTATTAGATTTGTCATTGAAGCGGAACCGTATGTCTCGCTTGGGTCTATAATTTTGGGTCTTTCGCTTTCTTCGTTGTTGATCTGTATAATTGAATATGTCTCGTAAGTTGGTATAGTATAACGGAAATAAAGCTTAGCACACACAATGGCTGTTGTGATGATTAATAAAAATACCCACCAATTGCGTTTGGTTACAATCCAAAATTTGCTGAGATCGAAAGTATCGTTATATGCAGGTATTTTTTTTGTCTTTGCCATAGGTCTTATTTATTGCCAAAAATACTATATACCATTGTTAGGCAGGTGATTAGTGTAAGATATGGGGAAATCTCTTTTACGATTTTTGTCGCATATCGTGGACGCGAATCAACATACACTATATCGTTTGCTTCAAGTATAAAGTTTGCTTTCTTGAAATCTTCTAAATTACGGATGTTGTAATTGTAAACCTCAGGATTTCTATTGTTGCCTCGAATTAGTTTGATTTTGTAAGACTTACTTGCTTCAGTCATTCCTCCAGCTTCGGCAATAGCTTCTAATAAGGACAGACCTCCTTCGGGAATTGCAATTTTTTGACCTGATGTTCCTTCGTCAAAAAAGAGCATAATGTTTCTGTTTGTTATCGATATTTTTACAAATGGTGCTTGGTAGTATTTCGCCAACTCTTGCTCCAAAATAGCTTCGGCAGAATCCTTTGTCATTCCACCAAGTTTGATTTCTCCAACAGTTGGAATTTTTACAATACTGTCGGGGCGAATCATATATTGCACACTATTGTATTGTCTGTTTGCTGTATAATTACGACCTTCTGTTGATTCTGTTTCTAAAAGAAGATATCCATTGTTTGTTGACATAATGATGTCAAGTTGATCAAATGGCTGCAAAACAGTTACTCGTGGTTTTTCTGCAAATTCAGTGTATTGAAATGATTTGCCTGTCTTGAACATTACCGTTGGACGGATTACTTTACAAGAAGAAAGCGCAATGCACGCTATGCAGGCGATGAGGAGTATCTTCTGTTTCATTAACAATGCTTTTGTTTACAAAGATACCTTTTTTTCGCTAAAAACGCAAAGCGAAAATATTGTTTTTTCGTGTGTATGTAAAACTAGCAAATACCTTTTAACATTGGAACAAATGCGCAAGCTCCGTGTCGGCTTTGCTCGAATTCTGTTTCGCTGAGTTTTGTTATTTTTATCATTTCTTGTTGCTCTCCATTTTCTACGGGTGCAACAAGTATTCCGCCAACCTTCATTTGTTCCAATAGGGTACGTGGAATGTATGGCGCAGCTGCGGTAAGGATAACTTTGTCAAAGGGTGCTAGTTGTGGCAAACCTTTGTATCCGTCTCCGTAATATGTCATTATTGGATAGTGAAACGAAGCGAGTAATTTCTTTGTCCGTATGTATAATTCTTGTTGGCGCTCTATTGTGAATATTCGTGCTCCTAAAGCTCCTAATACAGCTGCTTGATAACCAGAACCGGTTCCGATTTCTAATATTTTGTCGTTTTTCTCTACTGCTAATAAACTTGTTTGGAGGGCTACTGTGTATGGCTGTGATATTGTTTGCCCGGATTCTATAGGAAAAGCTTTATCTACATACGCGAATTTCTCAAGCGATCTGTCGAAAAAAAATAGGTGTCGTGGAATTTTACGCAAAGCGTTCAGTACTTTTTCGTCTGTTATACCTTTCCCGCGTATTTCTTCCACCAGTTGTTCACGCAATCCTTTATGTGCTAATGTGTCGTCCATAGGTTACATAAGTGAATGAATGACTCCTTCTTTTAGTGAATACGATGATTGTACTATGCGTGGAATGTCGTATTTTGTGATGATGAAATTTGCAATGCGTGCCGAAATTGGTAGTAGTGGGGCGCGCGGAATAGACATTCCTTTCATTGACTCTATCTCATCTATGTTGTGTGTAGACAAGTAGTCAACAATTTCTTTGAAATCGTTCATCGGAATTTCTTCTGCGTAGGTTTGTGGGTTGCTCAAACCTTTTTGTGCAAAATAAATTGAGCGGAATACATCAAATGCTCCTGCTGAGCCAATAAGTAAATCTATTGGTTGCTTCTCTATTTGTTGTTCCAATAAAGCAAATTTTTCACTAAGGTAATTGTCGATATTTTGTATGCGTTCTTGGGTAAGTGGATGACTTAGACCGTATTGCGAAACAATTCGTTGCATTCCGCATTCAAAACTATGCTTCCATATAATTTTATCGTGTTTGCAGATGATGCATTCGTTGCTACCACCGCCAATGTCAAGAATCAATGCTGTTTTTTCGCCCCAATCAAATGCAAGGTTGTTCCCTAAAAATATGTATTCGGCTTCTTGTTCACCTTGTATAATTGTAATATGGAACCCAAAAAGTCGTTCGGCTCGTTCGCAAAAATCTGCAGCATTTTTCGCATTTCTTAGTGCTGATGTGCCGATTAATTTTACTTCCTTGCAGTTGTATGGCTCAATTCTTTCTTTTATAACTCGAAGAGATTCTATGCCACGTTCCATTGCTTCTTCGGAGATTATACCATAGGCAACGCCTTTCGCTCCTAATTGTGGGTATTCGTGGAATTCTAAAAGAGTTTGAAATGTGTCGTTCTGTAATGCGACAACACAACAATTGAAGGTGTTTGTACCTAAATCAACAACAGCAATATTCATTGACTTATTTAAAGGATTCGAACGCAGGGTTTTTTAGACGATTGCCTTTTTCATCCCATAGCTTTTGATCAATGTTTTTGTCGTTTCTATAGGTGATTTCTTTGGCAACTTGACCGTTTTGATGCCAATAATATGTCGTTCCTTCTTTTTTGTTGTCTTTATAAATTGATTCGCGTTTTTTCTCTCCTGTAGAATACCAATATGTCCAGGTCCCTTCTTTTTTCCCGTTCACGTATTCTCCTAACAAACCGATTTTTCCGTTCGGATGTTTTGCATAAACTTTACCATTGTATGGTTTTCCTTCGTAGTATGCGATTTCTATTTCCTCTCTATCTTGCGTAACCCATTTTGTCGTGATTTTTGATAACTCGACATTCTGAGAAAATGCTATGACAGAAAGCATTAGAAAAATAGATATGACTGAAAATCTTTTCATTTTCTTGTAGGTTTGTCTGTTTGCAAATATAAAAAAAGAACAAGAAGAATTGTAAAAAAAATTGTATTTTTTACTCTCTTGTATGTTGTGATTTTATTCAATTGTCGTGCCAAAATTTGTACGAAAGCAATAAATGTGAAATGTATATTGTTTATTGTTGATGAAATACGGCTTTGGGTATGTAAATAATGGAAAACAAATCGTATTTTTGTAAAAAATTACACACTATGACAGTATCTATTTTGTTTTTTATAATCGTAGCAATCATTGTGGTTGACTATGTGTTAGAACGTTTTTTAGAGTATTTAAACGGAACAATGCGTGGAAGTGTATTACCGGCTGAAGTTTCTGATATTTATGATGAAAAATCTTACGAAAAACAACAAAAATATGAATTGGCGAAATCTCGTATTTCTTTTTGGTCGAGTACAGTCTCTTTTGTGTTTTTGATTTCTATGTTTGTTTTTGGCGGCTATGGCTTGCTTGATTCTTGGTTGGCAACATTTAATTTTGGACCAATTGTTTCAGGTTTGTTATTTTTTGCTGTATTGACGGTCATTTCTGAAATATTAGAGATACCTTTTTCTTGGTATAATACATTTGTAATTGAAGAACAATTTGGCTTTAATAAAATGACAAAGAAATTGTTTGTTGTAGATCAAATAAAGTCATTTGTTGTTTCTATGGTGTTGGGTGGTTTGTTGTTGTCAGGTTTGTTTTTCTTAGTGTCGTATTTTGGTGAACAATTTTGGATTTACGCTTGGATTGCGATTTCGATATTCCTTGTGTTTATTAATATGTTTTATTCGACATTGTTTGTCCCAATATTTAATAAGCAAACTCCTTTGGAGGAAGGTGAATTGAAAGATGCAATTTTTGCTTTTAGTCAAAAAGCTGGTTTTACATTAGATAATATATATGTAATAGATGGTTCGAAACGATCGACAAAAGCCAATGCTTATTTTAGTGGCTTCGGACCTAAAAAGCGTGTTGTGTTATACGATACATTAATACAATCTTTATCGGTAGAAGAAATTGTTGCTGTTTTGGCACACGAAATAGGACATTATAAAAAGAAACATACTTTGATGATGCTTGCAACTTCGGTTTTACAAATGGGATTGCTTTTGTTTTTATTTGGATTATTCTTGAAAGAACCATTGTTTTCAGAAGTTCTTGGCATTCCGTTCGATCCAGAAAAAACATATGTGTCTTTATTTGTGTTCTCTATATTATTTACACCAATATCTTTCTTTATTGGAATGGCAATCAATGTGTTTATACGAAGAAATGAGTATCAAGCAGATGAATTTGCAGGCGTAAATTATGAACCGAAATATTTGGTGAATGCACTAAAAAAATTGT
Organism: Bacteroidales bacterium; assembly: GCA_045615765.1. Taxonomy (GTDB): domain Bacteria; phylum Bacteroidota; class Bacteroidia; order Bacteroidales; family UBA1715; genus UBA1715. Next base: position 23,297 of record JAZLFM010000021.1, on the reverse strand, counting down.
CAAAACATAGTTTGTCTAATCTAACTCCTCATCCTTGGTATGTTTTTTGCTACTACTCTCATCCAACTCTTTATCAGAGAATAATTGCATTACGAACAATAAAAAAATAGGATTATGGATGAGTTTTCAAAAAAGGCACGGTTGATTTCTTCGACAATGTCGAGGTTAGAAAAATACCATTCGGCTCCGAAGAAAGAAGAAGGAATTCGTATTAATCCGGATGTGTTTACTCGGATGTTAGAATTTTCTATAAAGCAAAAGTGGAAGGAAATTGTAGGGCCGGTATTTGCCAATGCGGCAACTTCACTGGTTGTAAAAGGTAATATGTTATATGTAACAATTTTATCACCTGCAGTTCGTAACGAGTTGGTTTTACATAGGTCAACCATTGTGAAAAGAATAAATGAAGAGTTAAAACGAAATGTTTTGTCGGGTATGATTATAAAATAATGTTACAAACATGTTAATATATTTGTTGAATAGGTGTTCAACGAGAAAAAAAAATAACTAAATTTGGCACAACTTAATAAGGAAAGAAAATGAAAAAATTGCTTAGCGTTTTATTTGTAGTCTTTTTCGGACTAATATGTACTCAAACATATGCGCAAAATAATTGCTTGAACTATCACAAACAAAAATGTCAATCATTATCGGCAAACGGTTATTCCATGTCTTCGGATTCTCGTAGTGCAATGATGAGAAAAGGTCAAACTTCAGAATTTAGAATTATCATTTATCAAGGTAAAGATTATAGAATTTCATTCTGCTCGGAAGAATCAAGTTTAGGTAATGTTGTTCATTTCCGTTTGATTGACTATGATACAGACGAAGTATTGTACGATAATAAAGATTTCAATTATGTGAAAGATTTTGAATTTACTGTAGTTCAAACTCGTACGATTAAGATTCAAATTGAAATTCCTGAAGATTCAGCTCAAAAATCAACAGCAAATACAACTGGTTTAATCTCAAAAACGATAAGTCAAGGTTGTGTTGGTGTTTTGATTGAAGAAATGATTACTCCAAAAACAGGATTTTAATTGAAAGTACATAAAAAAATGTAAGGCATTGTTTTATTAAACAATGCCTTTTTTATTTTTGCACAAAAAATATAGGAAATGGATAAACGCGACATCTTATCACTCTCGTTCAACGAATTGGTAATGGCGATGGAAGAGTGCGGAGAAAAAAAGTTCCGTGCTACACAAGTGTATCAATGGATTTGGCAAAAAAGAGTTCGCTCTTTTGATGCTATGTCGAACTTGTCTCAAAAATTACGTGAGCAGTTGTCGGAAATTTTTTATTTCCAAACAATCAAAGTTTCTACTGCAAAAAAAAGTGCAGATGGTTCTTGCAAGTTTGCCTTCTCTTTATTTGATGGTAATGTAGTGGAAGGTGTTTTAATTCCTGCAAAGGATAGAATGACAGCTTGTATCTCGTCGCAAGTTGGTTGTGGTTTGCAATGTGCATTTTGTGCAACTGGCGCGCTAGGTTTTACTCGCAATTTGTCGGTAGGAGAAATTACAGACCAATTTTTTATTATGGATGCAGCAGCGAAAGAAGATGGGGGGGTAGGTATCTCTAATATTGTATATATGGGAATGGGTGAGCCTTTGATGAACTATAAAAATGTTATGTCGTCAATTGAAAGATTGACGGAAGAAAAAGGTGTAGGTCTGGCTCCATCTCGTATTACTTTGTCAACATCGGGGATTGTTAGAAATATAAAACAACTTGCCGATGATGGTTTTCCGTGTAATTTAGCTATATCTTTACATGCACCGAAGGATATGCTTCGTTCTCAAATAATGCCAATAAATAAAACAAATCCGTTGGCTAAGTTAAGCGATGCTTTGGCTTATTATCACGAAAAAACAGGTGATAGAATCACGATTGAATATGTTTTGTTGCAGGGAGTTAATGATTCTGTACAACATGCTCGTGAATTAGCAGAATTTACTAAGCGTTTCCCTGTAAAAATTAATGTTATTGAGTATAATCCACACGAAAATGCGCCATATAAGAAATCGGATAGACAAACATTGGATGCATTTGTATCATTTCTGAAAGGATTAAATTTAATTGTAAATGTCCGTTTCTCAAAAGGGAAGGATATTGCCGCTGCTTGTGGGCAATTGGCTGCAAAACAAAGAAAAAAATGTTAACAGAACAGCGATATTCGAGAAATTCTGTTCGAGCAATAAAGTTGCTCTATTTCTTGTTGTATGTTGGTATGGCAGCATGGTCAACGCAGTTTTATGCGTTCTTGGAACGCGATCGTGCTTTGACAGGTGTACAGATTGGTCTTATAGCTGCGGTACAGCAAGTCAATAATTTACTTGTTTTGCCAATTTGGGGAATGATATGTGACCGCTATGGTAAACGACGGATATTCCTTATTTTGTTGGCTGTAGCTGCTTTGTTAATAGAAGGCTTTTTGTACACGGGAAGTTTTTGGTTTTATCTTGGATTTATTATTGTCTTTACTTCTTTATATAATCCATTGGCCGCCTTGGTTGATACTTTTGCTTTAGAGAAGAATAATCAACCTGTTGTTCATTCGTCGTATGGCGCAATGCGTTTGTGGGCTTCGTTCGGGTGGGCTATATCTTCTTTTGGAACAGGATTTCTTATAAAACAATTAGGTTTGTCGTTTGGGGTGATATTTCCTGTGACCTCTGTGTTTTTTGTTTTTTCATGGTTTGTAGCGTTCTTCTCGATAAGCAAAAAACATGAGGTGAAAACTAGTAAATCACCTTCATTCCGAACTTTGTATGAATTGTTGATTGGTAATAGAAAGTTATTATTGTTCTTCTTATTTTGTTTTGTGTATTATATATTTAATGCGCCAATATTAAATATGATAAATATATATTACTCAGAAATTTGTGCTAAGTATTACCCAAGTTTGTCTGAGTTTGAATTGAATGCTCGGATTGGGTTTATTGTTGGAATTGCTTTTGCTTTACAATCATTTTGTGAGTTGCCGTTTATGTTCTTTGCAAATAAAATAGTTGCGCGTTTCGGTACCAAAAATGTGATATTTTTCACATTATTTGTAGCTGCAGTGCGTATGATTTTATATGGAATGTCATCAAATCCTTGGGTTTCAGTTGCGGTTGGTGCTTTGCATGGTGTGACATTAGGATTGTTTTGGGCGGCAGCAATAGGGTATGTACATAGTTTAGTTCCTGTAGATCAGTGTTCTACTGGTCAAATGTTGTTTAACACTTTTTTGGCATTGGGAACCTGTTTGGGTAATTTGGTCACAGGAACAATGAAAGATACGATTTCGCTACAATCTGGAATGCAAATAAATGCCTTGTTGATTGTATTGTTGGTATTGGGTGGAATAGGTCTGAATCGTTACTTGAAGTTGAAAGGAAAATTGTAAGATTATGTCGCATAATAATCAGAAAAAAATAGCGCTAATAAATGATTTTTGTGGTTTTGGTCGTTGCTCTATAGCAGTCGCTTTACCTATTATTTCAAAAATGAAGGTGCAATGTTGCCCATTACCGACATCAATTTTTTCTAATCATACAGGATTTCAAAGTTTTTATTATGAAGATTTTACTCCTCAAATGAGTAATTATATTGCGGAGTGGGAAAAGTTAAATCTTTCATTTTCTGGTATTTGTACTGGTTTCTTAGGGTCGGTTGATCAAATACGAATAGTGTCGAATTTTATAAGTGATTTTAAAAGTAAGAATACAATAGTGATTATAGATCCGGTAATGGGTGACTATGGGAAAGCGTATCCTACATATACGGAGAATATGTGTCAAGGTATGAAAGAATTGGTTCGTTTTGCTGATATCATAACCCCAAATGTTACCGAAGCATGTATTTTAACCGATACTCCATATAGAAGTGATTTCAAAAAAAATGATATAATTCTATTGGCTCAAAAAATTGCCAGTAATGGACCTAAAAAGGTGGTGATTACGGGCGTTTCTCAAAAAAGCTTTATTTGCAATTTAGTGTATGAAGAAGGTAAAGAACCTCGTTTTATAAAGACTCATAAAGTTGGAACGGAACGTTCGGGGACAGGTGATATATTTTCTGCAATAGTAGCGGCTGATGCCGTTAATGGTGTTCCTTTTGTAGATTCAATAGAAAAAGCATCACGTTTCGTAAAAAAATGTATAGTTCGTTCAATGGAAATGAATATTCCGTTAACAGATGGAGTATGTTTTGAAGAAGTATTAGATTCCTTAAAATAAAAGTATATGGAAAGAAGAATGACAATTTTGTATAAAGTTCATAATAATTTGTATGTGAATTTAACCAATAGATGTTCTGCGTCGTGTGTGTTTTGTTTGCGTCAAACTAAACCTGCAATGGGAGAAGCTGATACATTGTGGTTACAACATGAACCAACTTTTGAAGAATTGAAGGAAGAATTTGCAAAATTCAATGTCGATGAATATGAAGAGGTCGTATTTTGTGGATACGGAGAACCAACCGAAGCTTTCGATGTGTTGCTGCAGGTTGCAAAATATGTGAAAACTCAATTCCATAAGCCTGTACGAATAAATACGAATGGTCATGGAGATCTTATAAACGGAAGATCTATAGCAAAAGAAATGGAAGGACTTGTTGACACTGTTTCTATTAGTCTTAATACGCCAAATGCGGAAAAATATCATCAATTGGTTCGTAGTCGTTTTGGTATTCAAGCATACGATGCCATGTTGAATTTTGCAAAAGAAGCAAAGAATTATGTTCCTCATGTTGTTTTTACAACAGTTGATACTACACTTACCAAAGAAGAAGAACAACTTTGTCAGAAAATATGTGATGACTTGGGCGTATCGTATCGAATTCGTCCTTGGGAAGATTAGTTCACACATTTTTGAGGTGATAGATTTTAATTCTATCTTTGTAAATAAAATTCGTTGATATGGAAATAAAAGAAGCGTCGTTTGTGAAAAGTGTGACAAACCATATTCAATGTCCGGTTCCAGATAAAAGAGAAATTGCTTTTATAGGGCGTTCTAATGTAGGTAAGTCTTCTCTTATCAATATGTTGTGCGATAATAGAAAGTTGGCGAAAACTTCGTCAACACCAGGAAAAACGCAAACGATAAATCACTTTCTTATCAATAAATCATGGTATTTAGTTGATTTACCTGGATATGGATATGCCAAAGTAAATAAAGGAACGCGTCAAAAATTTGAGGATTTTATTAGTGCATATCTTATTAATCGTGAAAATCTTGATTGTGTTTTTGTTTTAGTAGATTCACGACATGAACCACATAAAATTGATTTGGAATTTATTCGTTGGTGTGGTGAAAAAGGTATTCCTATGGCAATTGTAATGACAAAAGCTGATAAACTAAAACCTTCTGAATTAGAGAAAAACATTGCGGTATATCAAGAGACATTGTTTCAAGATTGGGCGGAACTTCCTCCTATGTTTATTACTTCGGCAGAAAAGAGAACAGGAAAATTAGAATTGTTAGAGTATATAGGTTCTATTGTAGAAGAGTAAAATGCAAATAGAATTAGTCCTTCTGTTATTATCTATATTGTTCTTTGTCAGTATTATAGCAGACAAGGCTGGTTATCGTTTGGGTGTTCCTTCATTGCTTCTGTTTCTAATTGTAGGAATGATATTTGGCAGTGATGGATTAGGCATTGAATTTGACAATGTTTCTATGGCTCAAACAGTTGGTACAATTGCTTTGTGCGTTATTTTGTTCTCCGGTGGAATGGATACTAATATAAACGAAATCCGACCAGTGTTATATAAAGGGCTTGTTCTTTCTACTTTTGGAGTACTCCTAACAACTTTTTTTACCGGTTTTTCTATATGGTGGCTATTACAGTATTTTGGAGTTGAAAATAAATTAAGTTTAACGACCGCATTATTGTTGGGGGCAACCATGTCGTCAACAGATTCGGCTTCGGTTTTTTCTATTTTACGTGCCAAGGGCTTACGATTAAAGAATAGTTTAAAACCTACACTTGAACTTGAAAGTGGAAGTAACGACCCTATGGCTTATGTACTGACAATTACTTTGTTGGAGATTATTCAACATGATACAGATATAAACTACTTTGCAGCAATTATGATGGTTGTTTTACAACTTGCTATTGGTGCTTTGATGGGGTATGGCTTAGGAAAATTGATAGTTCTGTTAGTTAATAAGGTTGATATAAAAAATGATTCCCTATATCCGATTTTAGTGCTTTCTAGTTGTATTTTTATTTTCTCGTCAACCTATTTTCTTCAAGGAAACTGCTATTTGGCAGTATATATTGGTGGTTTGGTTATAGGAAACAATAAATTTGTACATAAAAATTCTACAATTAAGTTCTTTGATGGTCTTACTTGGTTGTTCCAATTAAGTATGTTCTTGATTTTAGGATTGTTGGTTGAACCACATAAGTTAGTGCCGGTAATCATTCCTGGTTTGATTATCAGTGCAATAATGATTTTTATAAGCCGTCCGCTAAGCGTTTTTCTGTGTTTAGCGCCTTTCCGGAATATGAATTACCGAGATAAACTATTTGTCTCGTGGGTTGGTTTGCGTGGTGCTGTGCCTATTATATTTGCGATTATGAGTTTGGAAGCTGATATACCACAAGCTGGTTTAATTTTTAATATTGTTTTCTTCTGTACTTTGGTTTCTTTAATTGTTCAAGGAACTTCATTACCAAAAGTTGCAAAAATGCTTCATTTGACAAACTCTCCGACAGGTTTACGTAAACCTAAAAACTTTGATATAGATTTACCAGAAGAAATTAAATCTACTACAACGGAAATTACTATTACCGCTCAAATGTTGCAATCAGGTAATCGTCTTATGAATATTGGATTGCCAGAAAAAACACTTGCAATTATGGTCCGACGGGGAACTGGTTATTTTGTACCAACAGGAAAATCAGTTTTAAAAGAAAACGATACATTGTTGGTTATAACCGATAATGCGGAACATTTAGCGGAATTATATCCAAGTATAGATGAGTCTTTAAAAGAATAAAGACGATACAGAAAATCGTATCGCCTTTATTTCTATTCTAAAATGTTATTCCTATTTACTTTATAGGCTTGCCAACAGGGTTATTCATTATTGGCAATTGTTGGCTTGTTAGGCCAAGTACTTTGCGGATGCCGTCGCTGTCGTGAGTTGCACGAGGAACGGTAACAAGACCTACGGCTTGGCAATAAAGGTTGATGTTTTCACTTACAATTCCTGCATCAACACAGCCCATTTGTATAGCTTTTTCGTCGTTTGAACCAAATATGTCGAAATCTATAACCATAAGAAGAGATACGGGAGCTTGTAGAACAAAATCTTGTCTAAAAGAAGAATTAGCACCGTTGCTGGCAAGAAGTCCTCGTTGATCGCCATTAGCTTTCTTTACCAGTTTATTCTCTTTTGCCATATATTCGAAAATACCGTCTTTTGTGAAAACGAATAGGCGGATTTCTTGTTTATTTCGTGCTGTTGGTGCGGTACGGTGATTATCGTCGCGACTAATTCCACACGCAGCCCAACAAAGATTACTCAATTCTTGTTGTGAAAGTGGGGTAGATGCAAATTCTCGTGTAGAATGACGAGTGTTCAATGCTTCTATTACAGACATTGAATTTGCTTTTTTATTTGGTTGTGGTAGATTTGTCGTTTGTTGTGCAAACGAATTGATGCTCATAGCGAGCATTGATAGACAGAGAATTTTTTTGAACTTCATATTGTTATAATTCAATAATATTAAGCATTTTATGGGTCGCTTTGATAGCTGCTGACGTTTGGTCTAAGTCTAGACCGCGTGTTTTGAATGTTCTTGTACCGTCGTTCCAGGTGATGACAGTCTCAACTAACGCATCTGTTTTTCCTCCAGGAGGAATAGTAACGACATAATCTTCAAGTTTTGGTATAATAACATTACGCTGTGCATAGATTTTATGTAATGCTTTCATTATAGCGTCGTATTGACCGTCGCCTGATGATGTTTGTTCGTAACGAATACCATCGATTTTTAGACTGATAGTGGCTACAGGTTTTAAGCCCATTACATTACAAACATAGTAATTCTCTATTTCTACTTTCTCTTCGATTTTCTTGTTATCCAAAAATTCGCGTGCTATGTAGTATAGATCTTCAGTTGTGATTGTTTCCTTTTTGTCGCCTAGTTCAACAACATGTGCTGTAATGTGTGCTTTGGTTTCTGCATCTAGTTCTAAACCTAATTCTTGTAGATTCTTTTCTATATTCGCTTTACCCGATGTTTTACCTAATGCATATTTGCGAACGCGTCCAAAGCGTTCTGGCATAAGTTCATTACAATATAGATTTCCTTTTTTGTCTCCATCGGCATGTACACCTGCTGTTTGTGTAAATACATTTTCACCAATGATTGGCATATTTGAAGCGACACGAATACCGGAAATTGTTTCTACAATCTTACTGATTTTATTTAGATAGATTTCTTGTACAGTGGTTTCTAGATTTAAATGGTCTAAAATACATGGTACAATAGTAGAAAGTGCAGTGTTTCCTGCGCGTTCACCCAAGCCATTTACTGATGTATGTACACCGTTAAATCCTGCGGTTAAAGCTGCGGTTGAATTTGCTACAGCCAATCCGTAGTCGTTGTGTCCGTGGAAGTCGAAATGGAGGTTAGGGTATCGTTCACGAATTTCTTTGCAATATTTGTATGTTTCTTTTGGGTACAAAATACCTAACGTGTCAGGTAGCATAAAGCGTTTGATTGAAGTCTTTGATAATTCATCAATCATATAGAAAACAAAATCTTTTGAGTGACGCATTCCGTTAGACCAATCTTCTAGATAAACATTAACATGTATTCCTAATGTTTCTGCGTATGCTATGTTTTCCTTTATATCGGCAATATGTTCTTCTGGACTTTTGCGTAATTGTCCTTCTAATTGACGTAATGAACCTTTACAAAGTAAGTTGATGCATTTCCCGCCAGCTTCATTTATCCAGTCTATAGAAATATGTTTGTCTATGAAACCAAGAATTTCAATTTTGTCAAGAAAACCAGCGCCTTTTGCCCATTGGATAATTTTTGAAGCACATTCAAATTCTCCTTTAGAAACTCTAGCTGATGCTATTTCTACTCGGTTAACCTTTACTTCGGTAAGCAAGTTTTTGGTAATGGATAGTTTTTCCTTGTCGGTAAAAGCTACTCCGTTTGTTTGTTCACCATCGCGTAAAGTTGTATCTATTATTTCGACAAACATAATAATTCTATTTTGATGCGAAAATACACTTTTTGCTTGAGAATCAAAAAGTAACAAATTGCAATTGTTGCAAAATGTTAAAAATCTATTTCTAAAGTTTGGGTGGAATCGCTAGGCATGTTGCCGTTCTTGTAGAATGTGTACAAGTTTACAAAGAAAGGTACTGCTTTTTGTGCCAGTGCGTTAGGAGAATTCAGCAACATTGCCATTGCTATTTGTTTGCTTGGCCAAACCATAACTTCGGCTCTATATCCTTGAACATAGCCGCCATGGTAAAGAATCTTTTCTCCATTGTAAGTAAATACGCGCCAACCTAAACCATAATCTTTTGATTCAAGGTTTGGACCCCAGTATTTTGCTTTTGTTGGCTGTACATTAATGTATGGTGTCCCAATGTTCTCGATAACATTGTGGGAAACAATATCCGGAGCATATCCTTGGATGGCAATTAACCATTTGCTTAGGTCGGTAATGCTGGCATTTACGCCTGCTGCTGGTGCCGTTTGATAATATCTTGTATTTAGACTGCAAACTTTATAAGTAAGTGTCTTGGCTGAAATCATTTTATGAGGATATGCGTAGTTCTTTGATGCAACAAAACCTGAAAAACCAATCGATGCGTCTTTCATCCCTAATGGGTTGAATATGAATTCAGACATTAGATTTGCGTAAGTCATTTTTGTACGCAATTGTAAAACAGTATCTAATAAACTGAAAATAACATTCTGATATGCATATCGTTCTCCTGGCTTTGCGTCAATTTTTGCTACATATAATTTTTGATATATTTGATTGTAGGTTAAACCGCTTTCTACATATGGATCAAAGGAATAGCCCAAAAGTCCAGACGTATGACTAAGCACATTTCGTAATGTGACATGCTCCTGATTATATGTCTTAGAAAGTTTCAGGGTTGGAAGATAGGTAATGATAGGAGTGTCGAGATCTATGATTTCTCGTTCTGCCATTTTTGCACCTAACACACCAGCAAACCCTTTTGAAACAGATGCTAAACGGAAACGAGTGTGTACATCAACCGAATCGTGGGTCCCGACTTTTTTTACACCGTAGGGCTTACAAAATACAGTTTGACCTTTATATACAATGGTCAATGCACCACCAACAGAATGGAGCGAATCAAATTGTGATTGGAAGAAATCCTCGTATCTATTTACAAATTCAATAACTTCAGCACTATGGTCAACCGTGTCGATTGTTTGTGGAATTGGCTTGAAATTAGTGATGTAGGCACCTCTTTGTGTCTGTAATGTATAGCCGATATAACCGACTAACAAAATCATGCTGAGTGTTACTATGTGCCTAAATCTCATTACTTTGTAATTCTAATGCAAAGGTCTAAAAAAAATATCACTATCAAATATATAGATGAGTTATCTTTTGTAAGTTTTCAACTACATATAAACATAAAAAAAGCATCAATATTGTGTATTGATGCTTTAAAATATAACGTTTTTTTCTTGTCTATTTTTCGTAAGAAGGAAGACGGTAAATTGTGTATTTGATAGCGTATTTACCGTTTATGGTAGATTTTTCAGAGACAACTGTAGTTTCTTCTATTGTTGCAGATTTTGTGTTGTTTCTAGAATTGTTGTCTTCTTCGGTACGTCTTACGATTTCGTGTGTAAAATCTATCTCTCCATCAGGGAAAAGCATTACATCAAAAAAGACATCTTTGTCGGCGTCTTTTCCGTCTCTACCATGTGTACGACCATATTCTCCTTCGATCTCAAATATTTCAATGTCAACTGAAAAAGGAACAACAACAGTGCTGTGTGAATGTTCATATTCGTATTCGAAATTGATCGTATATATTCCTGGTTTTGTCTTGTAATATGTGTCCCATTTGAAGTTTGTAGGAACTGCACCACCAGCATCAACGTACGATGGTTCTTCGTTAGACCAATTCAATCGGAGGTAGGCATCGCCTGGTAATCCGTCTTCACCAATGTTACATGCAGTAAAGAATGCAACAGAAGCACAAAGTAAAATAAGTAGTTTCTTCATAGCAATATAATTTTTTTATGAAGCTTATTCAAAACTCATGCCAATTTTAACTTTTAATTGTTGGTTTTTTACAACTTGTGCGTCCCAATCTTCATAATCGTAGTGTAAGTTGCCAAATAACCATTCGCAACCGATAGAAAATTTATAAACGCGAACATTTAAACCAAATGAATAGTTAACACCCCAACCAATTGCAGTTTGTTCTTCTGTTTTTGTTGGTAATGCGTCGTTGCCAATAAGTTGATAGCCTCCCCATTCTGTACCTGTGTTTCTGCGTTCGAATATTGGCGCATTTGATACTACACTTGTTTGGTAAGCAGGGATTTTGAAGTAGTTAACAGCAAATGTAGGACATGCTTTTGCAGTTAAATCTATGTAAAGTCCTTTTGTAGGGCTGATAGTTGCAATTGCACCGATGTTTAAAGAATATGTAACTGTTAAATCGTTAAATGATTCTTCGTCGTCTAAAACGATTCCGCCAGCTTTTTGTTGATGTGCTTTAAAGTTGTAGTAGTTTGCACCTAAATCGATAAAATCTACACATAGACCAGCTTTAAAACCATCTAGTAACCATGAAATAGGGTGGATATAGAAATTTGCTCCTACGTTTAATGCACCAGAATAATGTTTTAAGTCGGAACCGAATCGTTCTTTGTAGTATTGATTTAGGTTGTTTGGAGTTTCTTGACCATCAATAGTTCCATAGTCCATGATAGGACGATTCCAAGTCAAATTAAAGTAAGAATTGTTTTTTATTGTGCCTTGTCCGAATGCAATTGTCGAGGCAAATAAAACAGCTGAAAGAGCAAGTAAGATTTTCTTCATATTAGTTCTTTTTAATTTTTACAAATGTATAAACTTATTTTAAAAAATTGACTAGTAATTGCTCTGCGTCGTTGCAGGCAGTTTCTAGTTTGTCATTAATAACTATTGCGTCGTATTTCGAAGCAAATTGCATTTCATAAGTTGCTTTGTCAATGCGTTTCTGAATTTCTTCAGCAGAATCTGTTTTTCTTCCTTCCAATCTTTGACGAAGAACTTCTATTGATGGCGCCTGTATGAATAGTGATAACGCTTTGTCTCCAAATAATTTTTTTAATCGCATGCCGCCGGCAACGTCAACGTCGAAAACAATTACTTTGTTTTTTGCCCAAATTCGTTCGCATTCCGATTTCAATGTTCCGTAGAATCTGTTCTCGTAAACTTCTTCGAATTCTACAAATTCATTATTTGCAATTTTATTTTTGAATTCTTCTACCGAGTAGAAGTAGTATTCTTTTCCGTGTTGCTCATTACCTCTTGGGGCTCTGGTTGTTGCAGAAATAGAGAATTCCAAAGGAAGCCCTTTATTTAATAAGTATTGGATAATTGTGGATTTTCCTGAACCTGAAGGTGCAGAAAGAATTAACATCTTGTTTTCGCTCATTGTGCAATTTTAAAGTACATTCAACACTTGTTCTTTGATTTTTTCAAGGTTATCTTTCATCTGTACAACAATGCGTTGCATGTCGGCATCGTTTGATTTTGAACCTGTTGTATTGATTTCGCGTCCCATTTCTTGAGCGATGAAATTTAGCTTTTTCCCAGCATATTGCTCGTTTTCCATTGTGTCCAAGAAATATTTGCAATGTTGCGCAAGACGAACCTTTTCTTCGTTTATGTCTAATTTTTCTACATAGAAAATCATTTCTTGTTCCAAACGATTTTTGTCTATTTTGTCAGATTCAATAAATTCGTTGAGAGCTGCTTCAATTTTTTCACGAATTTTACCAACTCGTGATTTTTCGAATGGTTCAATGCTTGCTAATAATTCTTCGATTGTAGCAATGTTTGCTCGTAGATCCTTGTCTAATGCAATGCCTTCGTGTTGACGGTATGCAACAATATTTTCGGTTGCTTTTTTTACCGCATCCATTACAATAGTCCATTCATTCTCGCTTGCGAATGGTGTACTTTCGGTTGCCCAAATGTCTGGCAGGCGTAGTACTGCATCCATAGTCGAAAAGTTCTCAGCTCCAAGTTCTTTTGCTAAAGAATCAATTTCTGCATAATATGCTTGTGCTAATTTTTTTTGAATTTTTCTTTCTCCGGCGCCTTCTTTGGTTTCTATCGAAATAGTTATATCTACTTTTCCACGAATAAGATATGAAGAAACATAGTTTCGTATTTCTAAATCTTTGTCTCTATAAATTGAAGGTATTTTAGAATTTAAGTCTAATTGTTTGCTATTGAGAGATTTGACTTCTACAATAACATTTTTCTGAGGAAGTTCAGCTACGGCTCTACCATAGCCTGTCATTGATTGAATCATCGTATCTAAATTTTTGCAATTATAAGAAATTGAATGTTTCCTTAAAAATGGAAACGGTCTTTTTCTTTTAAAATGCGGAAAAATAGACTAAATAAATGTTTTTGATGTTGTGGTAAACATAAAATGTTTATATTTGCGGCGAAGAATTAACTTACTTTACACACCTCTCGGAGGGACGAAACCCCAATTCGTCCCTCCATTTTTTTTAGCTTATATCTCTCCAGGATACGGTTGCCGAGTTTCTTTTTTCTATACCTGTTTTTAGTACTCTATTTTCTGGTAATGAAAGTGAAGGGTCTTTTTCTACGATAGAAAAAGCTTCGTTCCTCGCCAAATTGAGTATTTGTCCGTCTCGTGCAAGGTTTGCCAATTTAAATGTGATAGGGAGGCCGCTTTGTTGTGTTCCTTCAATATCTCCAGGACCACGCAATTTCATGTCTAATTCTGCCAGTTGGAAACCATCGGTTGTTTGTACCATAGCTTCCAAGCGTGATTGACCGTCTTTACTTAATTTGTTGCCGGCCATTAGAACACAATATGACATGTCGGCTCCTCGTCCTACACGACCACGCAATTGATGAAGTTGCGAAAGACCAAATCGTTCGGCACTTTCTATAACCATTACAGTTGCGTTTGGTACATTTACTCCAACTTCAATAACAGTGGTTGCAACCATAATTTGTGCTTCACCAGAGGCAAATTTCTGCATAGCTTCGTCTTTCTCTGCAGGTTTCATTTTCCCGTGTACCATTATTGTTGTATATCTTGGTGCAGGAAAGATTTGTGTTATTGTTTCGTAGCCGGCCTCAAGATCTTTGAAATCCATTCGTTCCGATTCCTGAATGAGTGGATAGACAATATAAACTTGGCGTCCTAATGCTATTTGGTCGCGTATCAGTTCATACATTTTTTGTCTTTGGCTATCTCGAAGCATTGCTGTTTTTATCGGCTTTCGTCCTGGAGGAAGTTCGTCTATAACAGACACATCTAAGTCTCCATACAACGTCATTGCCAGTGTTCTTGGAATAGGAGTGGCGGTCATTACCAATACGTGTGGTTGAATTTCGTTTTTACTCCAAAGTTTTGCTCGTTGTGCAACGCCAAAACGATGTTGTTCGTCTATTACGCTTAGTCCGATATTTTTGAATTGAACAGTATCTTCTAATAATGCGTGAGTGCCAACAATAAGTTGAATAGAACCGTCTAACAGACCTTGAAAGATTTCTGTTCTTGCTTTCTTTGGCGTCGATCCGGTGAGTATGGCGACACGGATAGGAAGATCTTGTAATAATTCTTGTATTGATTTTGCATGTTGTTGTGCCAAGATTTCTGTTGGAGCCATCATGCATGCCTGATAACCATTGTCTATAGCCATAAGCATAGCCAACACGGCAACTAATGTCTTTCCGCTGCCGACATCTCCTTGTACCAAGCGGTTCATGTGTTTGCCAGATTCTACATCTTTTCTGATTTCGCTCATTACGCGGATTTGCGCTCTGGTAAGAGGGAAAGGTAAATGTTCTTTGTAAAATTTGGGTAAAAGATTGTCGTTTGTACGTACGAATTGGTGACCTTTTATTGTCTCCGTGTTTTTTTGCTTACGCATAGCCATGACGAGCTGTACCCAAAAGAGTTCCTCGAATTTAATGCGTAGTTGTGCTTTCGAAATTTGGTTGAGATTCGAAGGCATGTGCAAGGTTCGTAGTGTCGTATTTAAGTCGGGAAGTTGGTATTTTTCTAAAAGATATTGTGGTAAACTTTCATGTAATTCCGTAGGGGATAGGTTCGCAAATGCGTTTTCCATTATGGTACGCATTACTTTCCCTGTGATGTTTGCCTTTTTTGTCTTCTCTGTGGATGGATAAACACCCTGAAATTCAGCCTGTGAATGGCTTATAAATTTCGCCAATTCTTCAATGTCGGGATGGGTCATACTAAGTGTCCCGTGAAAATCAGCGACTTTCCCGAATACAACATAATCTATGCCTGCTTTTATGCTTGGATCAATCCATTTAATTCCTTTGAACCAGGTTAGTTCAATGCGTCCAGTTCCATCAGTGAAGATAGCTTTTAAATATGCTCGTGCGCCGGTGCCGATAATTTGTTTTGATACAAATCGACCTTTTATTTGCACAGCAGCTTGTGATGGAGCCAGTTCTGCAATTGTATAGAATTTACTTCTGTCAACATAGCGGAAAGGAAGGAAGTTAATGAGATCGTATATTGTGAATATACCGAGTTCTGTTTTCAGTAAATTCGCACGATTCGGACCTACTCCGGTAAGATATTGTATGTCGTCGTTTAAGTGAATCATTTCTCTTTTCTTCCGCTTAATCTTACTCGTAGGTAGATTTGTTGTGAGTTGTCCCAAATACCATCTAAATAATGCATACACCAACGGAAACTAGCTTGTACGTTAGGTCTGTTTAATGCATAAATTATAGCGTCGATTCTGCTGTAATTTCCACAACGGAATAAAGGATCTCCGAGTGGAAGGTGAGTGCCGTCTCCTTTGTAGTAAATGGCGTCAATACCAAATATTTTCTTTTGTATATAAAATGTGCCATAAAAGGCTAAAGAACGAAGTGGACTAACTATGGTTGTATCTTTATGGTTGCTGTACCAAGTGTTTACAAATCCACCAGAGATAGAAAGAGAATCTAACCAAGTATTTTTAACATCATAACCAAGATTTAATCCAAAAATACCATTGTCGGCAACGGATTTTTTGCCTCGTTCACCTTCGGCATGATGGCGATAATAAAACATATCAGTTATGAAAAAGTTCCAAAACTTAGTGATGCCGCTAAAACCTGTTACAAATTTTTCGCAGTATCCTGCATTTACTTGTGTGTACCAATCAAAGAGAACAGTTTGGGTTCCATATTTATGTGAAAATATACCTCGTGCTCCTTGATAATTAGGACGGTAGTATAATAAAGAATCTGTGTATGCAATTTTAGGAAAATCAGCGTTTTCTATAGGAAAAGAACCGATTTGAAAATTAAGGAACTTGTTTTTGTATTGGTAAAAGCATGTAAGTACAGGCTCGTGAGCAAACATTTTTTCTCCGTGTTCAATAAGGTAGCTTCCGCCTGCATGTATAGTTTGGTTACTATCAATTTCTAATCCACCGGTAAGTGATAGGCGGGTGCCTAATATTGTTTCGGGGAAACCGTAGTTTGTTGTAAATTCTCTGTTGTCGCCGATGAAATCATGTCCGACATTCCAAAGCACGGTTTGGGCAGAAACGGTGGTGCAGACTAGTATAGCAAGTGAAAAAAATAGTACAGAAAATGACTTTCTCATTGTCGATTGCTGATAAAAATCGGTAAATATATTGGCAAAAGTAGTGATTTTCTCTAATTTTGTAAACAATGATCTATATGAATTTATGAAGCCAATCAAAATGCTAGACCTGCAAGGTCAAACGGAAAAGATCCAAGATGAATTGCGTCTCGAAGTGCAAGATGTTTTGGATTCTGCAGCATTTGTGAAAGGTGGTAAGGTGCTTGAGTTTCAGGAAAATTTACAACAATATTTGCGTGTTAAAAATGTTATTCCTGTAGGTAATGGTACTGATGCTTTGTTGGTTTCGCTTCTCGCTTTAGGTTTAGAAAAAGGAGATGAAGTCATTACAACTCCTTTTACGTTTGTCTCTACAGTTGAGGTGATTGTACGGTTGGGGCTTGTGCCTGTTTTTGTGGATGTGCGTCCCGATACATTTTGTATAGATGCAGATAAGATTGAGTCTGTAATTTCAAATAAAACAAAGGCAATGGTTCCTGTTCATTTATTTGGACAAAATGCCGATATGAATACAATTTTGCATTTGGCCAAAAAGTACAATTTGTTTGTCTTGGAAGATGCATGCCAGTCGATTGGTGCGGAATATGTTCTTGATGATGGACAGAAAATGTTCTCTGGATGTATGGGAGATTTGGGCTGTTTGTCCTTTTTCCCGTCAAAAAATTTAGGAGCATTTGGAGACGGCGGTGCTATTCTTACCAATAATGATAGCTTGGCACAAAAAGCTCGTTGTATAGCTAATCACGGTATGAAGGAACGCTATGTGTATGATATGGTTGGTGTGAATTCACGATTGGATAGTTTGCAGGCTGCTGTTCTGAATGTGAAACTTCGTCATTTACAAGAATATACGGCGAAAAGACATTGGGTCGCTTCTTTGTATGATGCATCTTTTTCGTCTGGTGATTTTATTACAATTCCGGGGAAAAATCCTCAATCGGAATGTGTGTATAATCAATATACAATACAAGTGCATTCTGACGTGAACAGAAATGATTTCAGAAAATATTTGGAAGAAAAAGAAATACCGACAATGATATACTATCCAATTCCGCTACATTTGCAACCAGCATATTCGGATGTAAGGTATGCGGAAGGTTCTTTCCCTGTTTCTGAGCAATTGGCAAAACAAGTTCTTTCTTTGCCAATTCATACCGAAATGGATGAAGAACAAATAAACTATATAACGACGACTATCTTGTCTTTTAGATAATATGGAAACAAACTATTTTGCACATTCGACTGCGGTGATTGATGAGAATTGTTTCATTGGTAGTGGAACAAAAATTTGGCATTTCTCGCATATAATGTCTGATTGTAAAATAGGAGCAAATTGTAACATTGGTCAAAATGTTATGGTTGCTTCCGGCGTTATGCTGGGAAATAATGTGAAAATACAGAATAATGTGTCGGTATATGCCGGTGTTGTTTGTGAAGATGATGTGTTTTTGGGACCGTCTATGGTCTTTACTAATGTTTTGAATCCTCGTAGCTTTGTAAATAGAAAGAGTGAATTTAAACAGACAATAGTCCGAAAAGGTGCATCAATAGGGGCAAATGCTACAATTGTGTGTGGAACGGAAATAGGCGAATATGCGTTAGTAGGTGCGGGATCGGTTATAACCAAGAATGTGAAACCGTATGCTTTGGTGGTTGGAAATCCAGCAAAACAAATAGGATGGGTTAGCGAAAATGGTGTGAAACTTGAATTTGATAACAATAACAAAGCTATTTGTCCAGAAACTAATCAGGTGTATGAATTGGTTCAAGGTCAAGTTGTAAGAAAACAATAAATGGT
Source organism: Bacteroidales bacterium (assembly GCA_045615765.1). Classification (GTDB taxonomy): domain Bacteria; phylum Bacteroidota; class Bacteroidia; order Bacteroidales; family UBA1715; genus UBA1715. Next base: position 4,631 of record JAZLFM010000021.1, on the reverse strand, counting down.
TCGTTTTGTTGTAATTGGTTGTGGTTTTATCGGTGAACGATATGTGAATCTTATTCAACAGAATACAGAAGCACAGTTGGTTGCTTTGTGTGATGAGAATTCATTAGTACGAAATCGATATGAATCTCTGTCTTGTCCTGTCTTTGCATCAATAGATCAACTGCTTGAAGCAAATTTACCGTTTGATGTTGCTGTAGTTTGTACGCCTAATGGATTGCACGCCAATCATGCATTGGCTGTTTTAGAGTCAAAACATCATGTGGTTGTGGAGAAACCATTTACATTAACGACAGAAGATGCTTTACGTGTTATACAAAAGTCGGAGGAAGTGAACCGACATGTTTTTTGTGTGATGCAGAATCGTTTTTCTCCTGTTTCACAATGGCTGCATGACGTTGTTTCCAACAATTTGTTGGGGAATATATATATGGTAGATGTGAATTGTTATTGGAATCGTGACGAACGCTACTATACAAAACAAAGTTGGCATGGAACGAGTTCGTTAGATGGTGGTACGATGTTCACGCAATTTTCTCATTATATAGATATGATGTGTTGGTTGTTTGGTGATGTTACCAATGTACAATCACGATTTTTTAACTTCTCTCATCAAAATATGATAGACTTTGAAGATAGCGGGATTGTAAATTTTGAGTTTGTAAAAGGAGGAATTGGTACGTTTTCGTATAGTACAGCAGTGTGGAACTCTACATTGGAAAGTTCTCTTTTGGTAGTAGGAGAGTGTGGAACGGTAAAGATTTCCGGACAATATATGGATGAAATTGCGTGTTGTTCTATAAAAAATTACAATTTGCCGGAAAATATGCGTCAATATTGTGTTGAGGTAGAAAAACAGAACCAATCTAAGTTTTATAATCATAAGTGTTTGATTCAAAATGTGATAGATGCTGTATTGAACAGAACAAAGCCTGTTGTATCACCTTCCGAAGCTGTATCTGTGGTTGCTGTTATAGAAAAAATGTATAAAAATAAATCATCGTAATTCATTGAATTATAGTAATTTGCAATTACGTAAAATATAAAAATGAAAAAAAATCATAGAAAACATTTGTACGAATGAAAAAAAGTGTACATTTGCACATCAAAAATCTGGTGCGGTAGTTCAGCTGGTTAGAATATCGGCCTGTCACGCCGAGGGTCGCGGGTTCGAGTCCCGTCCGCACCGCAGAAAGCCTAACGAAAGTTGGGCTTTTCTTATTTATATGCATTTGCTGTGTTAAGAATAATTTTGGCACGCCATTTGTATTATGATTAAAAAACGAAATTAATGATTTAAACTTTTAGGAGGATAGAGTTATGAAACGAGTATTTTCAGTATTAGCAATTATCTTCTGCACAGTGCAGTTATTTGCTTCCGAATTAGTAATTAGAGGTGAAGTTGATGTTCCATTCTCTGTATATATCAATGGCGAAAAGTATTATTCATACTATAGCCAAGTTACTATATCGAATTTGATTCGTGGGGTATATCGAGTTGAAATCTATACAGAAACAGCTCGTCAAGAATTGTTGTACGATTGCCGTATCGATGTTCCAAGAAATTCTCGTGTGGTAGCAACATTTACTGGTGACAATCATATTTATGTGTCTTCTAATAGATATACAAAACCAGTGACGATAGTAACAGTTGCTTATCCTCATAGAGTAGAACACCATACACATGTAGTTCATTCAGAACCAGTTCGTGTAGCTCCTAAGGGACAACATAAACCTGCTCCTGTAAAACCAGCTACATCGTCTAATAACAAAAGTGGTGTTCATGGAGAAGTGAGAAGCACGAACTCTACAAGATCATCGAAACCTGCAAGTTCTACAACTTCAACAACAGTGAAGACAAGCACAGAAAAAAGTGCAAGCACAAGAACTTCATCTTCTTCGTCTTCAAACCAAGTGAAAAGTTCTAGTAGCACTTCTTCAAGTAGCTCTTCGAATGGTTCTACAAGATCAAGTTCAACTCGTTCAAGTAGTTCTTCTTCAAGCAATAACACAGGTTCAAGAACTACTCAAAGCACAAGATAGTAAGCAAACTCTTATTTGAATAAAAGGTTATCAGAAATGGTAACCTTTTTTGTTTTGTCTATTAATGGGAAATATGCTGAAAAATGTCAATAAAATTAGGACGTGTAATTTTTTTTTTTTTTCTTTGTTTTTAATTTTGAAGTATTATGAAGAAGAATAGTTTACTTATTTGTTTCGTTTTGTTGGTGTTTTGTAGTGTGAATTCATACGCTCAAAAAAGCGAAAAATTACTTTGGCATATATTTTTTTCAGGCAGTTTCGAAAAGGAAACGAATAAAACAGATTCCTTGATTACAACAAACATAACAGTTCTTCAAGATGGGGATACGTTTGTTTGGGGAGATGAAAATATATTTACAATCTTGAAAAAACAAGAAGAAAAACAAGGCCAGTTAACTACCAAAGTCTATGCATTCGTTGATAAAAATGAAGAAAAAGGAGTGTTGTTGTATATGAATGACAAAACTAAGAGTAAGATGGCGCAACACATGCTTTTTATAGTATATGATGACAAATCTACTGGTAAGGTTTATTTGTCGGAAAAGCCAAAAAAACTATAGTATCTGTATGAAATGTAACAAAAAAGGGCGTATGCAAATACGCCCTTTTTTGTTGTCTTATAGTGAATTATTATAAATCTTTTTCTGGAATTCCGAATGTTGTAGTGTTCATGTCACCAGTTTTGATTCCAAGATTTAACCACTTCATACGTTGTTTGGATGTTCCGTGTGTGAAACTTTCTGGTTGGCTGTAGCCTCTTGCTTTTTCTTGTAGATAATTGTCTCCGATTTTTTGTGCGCAGTCTATGGCTTCTTCTACGTCGCCGCTTTCAAGCGATTGGTATTTTTGGTTGTCGTAGTGTGCCCATACGCCGGCGTAGTAGTCTGCAAGTAATTCAAGACGAACACTGATTTTGTTTGCTTCAGTTTTGTTTACTTGATTCATTTGATTATGAGCATTGCCAAGTATTCCAAGAAGATTTTCAACGTGGTGGCCGACTTCGTGGGCGATAACGTATGCGTACGCGAAATCACCATCGGCACCAAGTTGTTTTTTCATTTGGGTAAAGAACGAAAGGTCTATGTATAACTTTTGGTCACCAGAGCAATAAAATGGACCAACAGAAGAACTAGCGTTTCCACAAGCGCTCGATACTTGTCCGGTAAATAAAACTAATGTTGGGGGAGTGTATTTCTTGCCCATTTTTCTAAAAACTTCGGACCAAACATCTTCGGTTCCGGCAAGAATTTGTCTAGAGAATTTCGCAAGTTCTTCTTCTTCTTTTGTGAATTTAGTAGTATTTCCTTGAGTGGCTCCTTGTAGTGCTTCTGCACCGCCGTTTTGTACAACTTGTGTTACAACATCGCCTAAATCTCCTCCCGAAAGGAAAGTCATAAGAGCTACGATAAGAATACCACCGATACCTAATCCTGCTTTTGCTCCGCCGCCCATTCCACGACGATCTTCAACATTTGTACTTTCGCGTCTTCCTGTTAATTTCATAATTCTAAAATTTTTGTGCAAAAATAGAAATTTACTTAATACGGCGTTTACTTTTTCTGCTGGTATGTTTTCTTGTATAAATGTGGTATTTTTGCGTCATATTGAAACAACTGTAAAATGACATTTGAAGAACTACAGATAGACGATAAATTATTGGAAGCAATTTCCTATATGCGTTTCGAAAAAGCGTCTCCTATTCAAGAACAGGCGATTCCGCTCGCTCTTGAAGGACATGATTTACTTGCTTGCGCACAGACGGGAACAGGAAAAACTGCAACTTTTTTGATACCAATTTTGCAGGATCTTGTAAAAAATGGATCGCATGGATTTACGTCTTTAATAATTGTTCCTACTCGTGAGTTGGCCATACAAATAGACCAGGAACTACAAGGATTTTCGTATTTTACCGATACCACAAGCAAGGCCGTATATGGCGGAGATAAAGGTGCAGATTGGGATTCACAGAAATTAGCGTTTACCGAAGGAACGAATGTAATAATCGCAACTCCAGGACGATTGATGGCTCATTTACGTTTAGGATATGTGTCTATGAAAAATTTGCGACATTTAGTGCTAGACGAAGCCGACAGAATGTTGGATATGGGATTTATTGATGATATCCGTCAGATTTTGTCGTATGTGCCGCAAAAACGACAGACCATGTTGTTTAGTGCAACGATGGCTCCAGAAATACAAAAGTTGGCAACAACAATTTTGCATGAACCTAAAATTGTTTCTATAGCAATTGCAAAACCTGCAGAAGGCGTTAAACAATCGGCTTATTTGGCATATCCTCATCAGAAAGTAGATTTAATAACGCATATTCTAGAACAAAATCTAGACTATGATAGTATAATTATATTTACATCGACAAAAAAGAATATACATTCAATTGTGTCGGCAATAAAAAAGAAGATTCGAAATGTGACAATAGATGGCATTTCTTCGGATTTTGAACAAGCAGAACGAGAAGAAGTTTTGTTGCGTTTCCGTGCAAAGCAAACACGCGTGTTGGTGGCAACTGATGTGTTGAGTCGAGGTATCGACATAAAAGGCATAAATTTAGTCATCAATTTTGATGTCCCACG
>JAZLFM010000020.1:0-121645 GCA_045615765.1 Bacteroidales bacterium | reverse complement strand
ACGCAGTCTCTGGTATACAATGTAAAATATAAATTTGGTTGGAAACCAATATTTGAATTTTGGGGTATGTAATGGCTTTCAGCCATTTTGTGATGGTGTCGTGTTATCCCGAGACTCTGTCCCGGGTTACTATTATTGCCTTGTCAGGCAATGTCAATGCCAAAATTACTATTGTAATATGTCAAGAGTTATACTTCTTCAAAAAATAGAGTTTTGGAAGTTTATAGAAATTTTACAATCTTTGAGCAACAAATAAAATATATAACGAAACAGAAATAAATAACGTTTAACATACGCATTAGCTATTATTCACATTCAAACAAAAAGCGTCGGAAACTGGTTGTTTAGAATAATCGGATAAAGCAAATTCACGGAAGCATCGCTGCCGTACTAACTTCATTTAGTAATGCCTCGTCGTTAAGGCGTGGGCTATTCTATGAAGTTAGGCGGGGTTCTCCGACGCTCCTCGTGAATGTGAGTAGAAAGGTCCGCGCCTTTCTTTTTGCCCGATTTTGATTGATGGTTGTGCGTGCAAACTATCAATCATGGCAGGAAACAGCAACCTACACGCAGCAAATAAGGCGAAAAAGGACGAATTCTATACGCAATTAAGTGATATTGCAAACGAATTAAAACACTACAAACAGCACTTTGCTGGCAAAACGGTGTTTTGCAATTGCGACGATCCGTACGAAAGTAATTTTTTCAAATATTTTGCCCTGAATTTTAATTCGCTTGGATTAAAAAAACTGATTGCTACTTGCTACAATGGTTCGCCTGTGGCAGACACGCAAATGAGTTTATTTGAACCTGATGAACCTTATGGCAAACCACAAAAAACGCGAGTTCCACACAAAATTATTATTACCGAAGTTCCTGATGCAAACGGCGATGGCGCCACCGATCTTGCCGATGTAGAGTGGTTGATAAAAAACGACAAGAATGTGTTGACTACCTTGCAAGGCAACGGCGATTTTCGTTCTGCAGAGTGCATTGAATTACTAAAAGAAGCTGACATCGTGGTGACCAATCCTCCATTTTCGTTGTTTCGTGAGTATGTGGCGCAATTGGTCGAGTATGGGAAATGTTTTTTGATACTTGGTAATATGAACGCAATTACCTACAAAGAGATTTTTAAACTGATTAAGGAAAATAAATTGTGGTTGGGCAGTTGTTTGTCATATAGTGCATTTCAAGTTCCATCGGATTACGAAGAAAAAAGCAATCGTTTTTGGATTGACGAAACAGGACAAAAATGGCGCTCGATGGGAAATATTTGCTGGTATACAAACCTTGACATAAAAAAACGTCATGAAGAAATGGACTTATACAAAACATATTCGCCGGATGAGTATCCAAAGTACGATAATTACGATGCTATTAACGTGAATAAAACGGCTGAAATCCCTTGCGATTATAATGGCGTGATGGGAGTTCCTATTACATTTTTAGATAAATATAATCCTGAGATGTTTGAAATTATAGGAGCCATGACAACAACAAAGGTGGAAGGTTATAATTATGGGTATCCATATATTAATGGGACAAAATTATATGCACGAATATTAATCCGCAAAAAACAATAACTATGGAAATACAATTAACACAAATTCGCATAGGCGATTTATTTAATGGATTTAGTAATAGTGAGGAAGAAGGCGTGTTTGGCTATGGTGGCAAACTAAACATACGTCCAAAATACCAACGCGAGTTTGTGTATAGCGAAAAACAGCAAAAAGCCGTGATAGAAAGTATTCGCAAGGATTTTCCTCTGAATGTAATGTATTGGGTAGAAAACGAAGATGGAACATACGAGTTGCTCGATGGTCAACAACGTACCATGAGTATTTGTGAATTTTTGAGTGGTAATTTCATTGTAGATTGGAATGGTACTCTAAAAAGTGGGGTAAATCTCACTCCCGATGAACTCGCCAAGTTTTATGACTATGAACTTATGGTGTATATCTGCCGTAATGGAAGTGATAGCGAAAAACTTGATTGGTTTCGCACAATAAATATTGCAGGAGAGAAACTTACCGACCAGGAAATCCGCAACGCAGTGTATGCCGGACCATTTGTTACGGAGGCAAAAAAGAAATTTAGCAAAACAGGATGTGTGGCTTACAAAATAGGCAGCGATTATATGACTGGTTCTCCAATCCGTCAAGATTATTTAGAAACAGCAATTAGTTGGTTGAATAATGGAGAAATTGAGAAATATATGGCTGAACATCAGCACGATACAAATGCAGATGATTTATGGCTATATTTCCAGAATGTAATGAGTTGGGTAAAAGCGAAATTCCCCAAAAAACGCAAGGAAATGAAACAAGTTGCTTGGGGCGAAATCTATAACAAATACAAAGATGCAAAATTAGATGCCAATGAATTGGAAGCCAATGTTGCCCGTTTGATGAAAGACAGCGATGTGCAAAAAAGATCTGGCATATATTGGTACGTGCTCGATGGCGATGAACATCATCTTGGAATTCGTGCGTTTGATGATAATATTAAACGCAGTGTTTACGAGCAACAATTAGGTATTTGCAAAATATGTGGAAAACATTTCGAAATAGAGCAAATGGAAGCTGACCATATTACCCCTTGGGTTGAGGGCGGTCGTACGATAGAAGCAAATTGTCAAATGCTATGTAAAGAATGTAATAGAAGAAAGAGCAAAAAATAATTAATCACTAATCACTAATCACTAATCACTAATCACTAAACATTAATCTCTAATCTCTATCTAAAAGTCCATTCCTACAGAAAATTGATTCATCTTCTGCAGGTTGCCTTCGTCGTTGCCCCAAGCGATGTCTAATCGCACAAAATATCCGAATAATCGTGTGCGTAGTCCGAAGCCGTAACCACAGACAAATGGTTGCCGCATTTCGTCGATTTTTACATAGATAGGTTGTTTGTCTATGATTGTGTAATTGTAGGCGTTTTCTTTTTGTCCGGGATAGAATCCGCTCCAAGCACCTCCGGCATCGGCAAATCCAATAACTTGTAGGTTTCTGAGAATATCGGAACGAAGCGGTTTTGTGCTGAAATACTGTACGAACGGCCATCGAAATTCAATGTTTGCTACAACAAATGAATTACCGTTTCTAATATTTTGCGAAAAGCCACGCATGTTTGTCGCTATTGCTTGATATGCCCAATCTACAGTATGGTCGTATTGTATTGCAGAATTGTATGTTTCGTGTTTCCCGAACAAATTAAGCCAATTGTCAACTGCACCTAAATAGTACAATAGTGGTGACGTTCCAAATGATGAACTATATGCAATTCTTGTCGCAATAATCATATTTCTATGGATTTTCTGGTAATTACGGGCATCAAAACCGAATACGCAGAGATATGACTTTTCTGTATTCGCTTGTGCAAATGTTTCTGCAAATATTTTAGTACGAGTTCCGTTGTAAATGTTGGCATCAATTTTTCTGACATTATCGAAAACATAGTTACACGAAAGTCCTAGCCAAATTTCATCGGATGTTGGTTTCGTTAATGTATTCATATCGGTTGACAATGTAACATTACGAATGTAGCGTATGGTTGGATTGAACGAAAATGATTGCGTTTGCGTGAAAGGATAGGTGAATCGTGCTATAAAATTATTGTCTTGTGCTCGAACAAGCGTCGATGCCGTGTTGTTGTCGTATGTCAAAGCCGATTGTCTGTGGAATATATATTGACGGTCGAGGCGTTTGCTGAGGTTTTCCAAAGAAAGAAGGTATTCATTGGTACCGAAAGTTCCGGTAAATCTGTATGCACCGGTGAGTCTATAATCTTCGAACAAATCAATGATTCCCAGTTTTAACAAGACATTAAAGTTCTGGGAATAGTCGTATGCGCCGCCTGTAAATGGTTGGTATCCAGTGTTTATGAAACTAAAATCAAGTTGATTTACCAATTTGTTAATGTAAAAATTGGTTTTATACAAATTTCCGGAATGAGTCTCGTCTCGAAGTGTGTCATAGAAATACATTTTATTGTTTTCTACGGAATTAGAAGTGTCGATTATTTGTAGAGGTGCAAATGTTTTTTCGAAAATACTGCTTGTTTGTATAACGGTTTTCTTTTTGTTTTTTCCTATTTGTATTAAGGCCCCGTTACCATAGGTATAATCAATGATATTGAAATTTTCTTGTTTTACGGCGAAATGATTGTTTGTGTATGAATAATGTACGGCAGTGTCGATGTAACTAATTGTGCTGTCGGTAGTTATGGAATATAATTGAGACTTGCCTGTAATGTCGGAAAGATAGAGGTATTTGCCTGGCGTATATTCAATAGGCTTTCGTTCGTTGGCAGAAGAAATTGGTAATCGTTGTAGCGAATCTTTTTTCAAGATGAATAAATCATAATTGTCTCGAATCTCTTGATTTATGTTCTTTAAATCATCGTCAGCGCGGTTGGAAGAGAAAAGAACAGCCTTACCATTTTGTATAAATATAGGGAAACGCTCGTCTGCTTTATCGTTGGTTAGTTGCTCATTTTCAAATGTTTGTATATTGTAAGTGAAAACGTCAGTTTGACCAGCTTGTACGCCAGAAAATACGATGGACTGACCATCCGGAGCGTATGAAAAATCAAGAACTTGTTCAAAGTGATGAAATTTCTTGGTGAACTTTTCATTGTATTCAATGGAATAAATGGTAAACCATAACTGGTTATGTTTTTCATAAAAATATGCGAGCGCGTTTGTTGTTGGATGCCATTGCACAATAGGATAACGGTAGTCTGTAACTTGTTCTATTTCAGAACCAATACGCATAATTTTTTTGCATGTATTATTCGTATAGTCGTAAATCCATAGCTTCGCTTTTCCTTTTTTGTTTGTAACAAAGGCAAGTTGTTTGGCTTGTGGTTGTATGGCAATATTGGATATTTCTTGCTTTGATAATCGTTTGGGAATAAATGTGTTTGCAGTTATCACTTCGTTGTCGTTCTGAGAAAAATAAGCGCACATTTCATTCAAAATTGTTTGTAAATCTTTCCCTACTACATATTGGAAACTTGCATCAATATCTTCGGTTAGTTTGCTCATATACAAAATATTAGCGATTGCTTTTTCTCCGTGTTTCTCATTGATGTAGAACCAAATAGCTTCTCCTAAAATACACGCGTTCTCACTATATAGTTGTGCTACTTTTATAGTTCGTTTTTGCGATATTAGCTGTCGGATGTAATCATTCTTTTCGCTGTTCCAACTATGTGAAAAATATTCGGTAAGTCCATCGAAAAACCATTCTGGGTAAGACGAAAGAGTAGAGTTTGACAAAATGCGTCGATATACGCCAATACCAAATAAAAATTCATTGAGCATTACTTCGGAAATTCCTTTGCGAATCTGTCGTGTTAAATCGTTGTGGTCACCGGAATAATATAAAACGACTTTGTTGTCGATAGTCTGCGTTGTTCCCCCTACATTGTAGTCGTCTTCCGAAGTTGAATAGCCAATGTTGCTTTGCCGAAAGTCGCTCAAAGTATTGTACACAATAAAAACGATGCGACGTGAATATTCAAATTCTAACGTTTTTTTTATGTCTGCATAGTTTGTGTCCACATATTTTGCCACAAAATCAGCCAATTGTCTGCCTGCTTTGTCATAATAAACATCGTATGTGTCGTGTCGAAGATAGAGCCAGAATTTGTCGTCATATTGGATGCGGTTCTTTCCAAAATCCTGGTTCATTCCGTTGTAGAATTGTGCAAATAATCCGTTCACACAGAACAGAAATAAAACTATGACCCACAATCTTCTCATTGAAATGAATTTTCTATCTTTGCAAAAATAGATTTTTTTAGTATGCAACAATATCTTGATTTAGTTAAAAAGATTCTTGACGAAGGTGCACGTAAGGCAGACCGTACAGGAACTGGCACTACGAGTATTTTTGGGTATCAAATGCGTTTTGATTTACAAAAAGGCTTCCCTTTGTTGACAACGAAGAAGGTATATACTCGTGGTATTATTCACGAACTTCTTTGGTTCTTGAAAGGCGATACGAATATCAAGTATTTGGTGGATAATAATGTACATATTTGGGATGATTGGCCATACAAAGAATTTAAACAATCTTCGGAATATAAAGGAGAAACTATTGAGGAATTTGCGGAAATGATAAAAAATGCTGACGCAGATTCTGAGTTTGTAAAAAAATGGGGAGAACTTGGTCCTGTATATGGTTATCAGTGGCGTCATTGGCCAACATACGATGGAGGAGAAGTAGATCAAATAACGCAATTGGTTGATCAAATAAAAAATAATCCAAACTCTCGTCGATTGTTGTTAAGTTCTTGGAATGCAGCTATGGTTGAAGATATGGCTTTGCCGCCTTGTCACACATTGTTCCAATTCTATGTTTCTGACGGAAAACTTTCGTGTCAATTATATCAACGTAGTGCCGATTTGTTCTTAGGCGTTCCGTTCAATATTGCCTCGTATGCTCTTTTAACTCAGATGCTTGCGCAAGTATGCGGTTTGCAGGCAGGAGAATTTGTACATACGTTTGGCGATGTGCATATTTACAATAATCATATAGAACAATGTAAGTTGCAAATAAGTCGTGAACCACGTCAATTACCAACATTGGAGTTGAATCCAAATATTACAAACATTTTCGATTTCACGATAGACGATATAAAAATTTTGAATTACGATCCGCATCCAGCAATAAAAGGTGAGGTGTCGGTGTAAATTAACCGTAGGGACAACGGTTCTACCTTGTCTATAAAAGAAAAATAAAAACGAATGTAGGGGCGTATCGCATACGCCCGATAAAAAAACAAAGATTATGGAACCATATATTCACAAAGTTCATTATTATGAAACAGACAAGATGCAAATAACGCATCATTCAAATTATATCCGTTTTATGGAAGAAGCCCGAGTAGATTTTCTTGAGAAAGCAGGCTGTGGATTCGATAAAATGGAAGCTGACGGCTTGGTTTCTCCTGTAGTTGGCGTTACTTGCGACTACAAAAAGACAACGACATTTGCGCAAGAAATAGCAATTGTTGTTTCTGTTTTGCGTTGTTCCTCATTTAAGTTAGTCTTGGGTTATACAATGACGGTTGAAGGAAAAGTTGTTGCGAATGGAACAAGTTCTCATTGTTTTATGGATAAAAATGGAAAATTTGTTTCTTTGGAAACATTCTATCCAGAATTATATAAGACATTGTTGACGTATATGCCAGAAAATAAATAGTATGAAGGTATCTATTATAGTTGCTATTGCCGAAAATAATGTGATAGGCAAGGATAATGCTTTGTTGTGGCGTTTGTCGGGAGATATGCAATTCTTTAAACGCACAACAACAGGACATCATATTATTATGGGTAGGAAAACATTCGATTCTTTGGGAAAACGATTACTTCCAAATAGAACATCAATTGTGATTACAAGAAATGAGAATTATGAAATTCCTGAAGGTGGTATTGTCGCTCATTCTGTAGAAGATGCAATTGCGAAAGTGTCGAATGAAACAGAAGCATTTATTATAGGTGGCGAACAAATATACAAGGCGGCATTATCATTTGCTGATACGCTATATGTAACACGAGTACATCATTCATTTGAAGGTGATGCATTCTTCCCAGAAATAGACATGACACAATGGGAATTAGCGTCAGAAGAGCATCACTTTGCTGATGAAAAAAATGAATATGACTATTCATTCCAAACTTTTGTAAGAAAATAGTTTGGAATGAATCACCCTCGTTTATTTTTTGCGAACTATTTTATGTCTCAATTTTACCATTGCAAAATTTAGTTCTAATTCAGTTTCAGATTTTTCTGTTTCTAGATCAGTCCCCAATAAATCGGAGATTATATCACCTCCCTTTTTTATAAGATTTTTCTGAGTCCTTTCGTCATCGCAATGTGGTAGTGTCGCAATTGTTCTTGAAAGTTCTCGTAGTTTTACAAAGGTGTTAATGATACAAAGTGTTGTTTGTACTGCTTTTTCTCCTTTAAGTATAGTTGCAAGCATATATAAACCTTGTTCTGTAAAAGCAAATGGTGGTTTGTTTTTACCACCCCAACTTGAAGTCGAAAATTTCGACTTCATGATTTTCCATTCATCTGTTGTAAGTAAAATAATGTAACCTTCTGGAAATTTATCAGGATTGTTTCTAACTGCTTCGTTAATTCTTTTGGTTTCTACTCCATACAATGTAGCAACATCACTATCAATAATGACAATCTTATTTCGAAGTTGCAAAACCTTGTTTTGCACATCTTCAATTTTTATCGGATTCATGGCGGTTTTGTTCTATGTAAAGATAACTAAATTATTTCATTGTCAATGACTTATTTTTAACGATATCCATAACTAAATATGAATAAATCAAACATTTTATACAAATGAGAAATGTGTTAGCTTAAAAAATCTATTTTCTATTTAAAAGTTAAAGATTCGTTATGTGATTATAATTGCCATCCATATAAATTGAAAATTGTTGCTATCTTTGTAACAACAAGTGGTGGAAACTGGGGTGTTGTTAAGTTACGAATGAGAAAATAAATGAACAAAAGCGAAGAACAAATATGTTTTTTCAACACGCATAACGCGTGGGGTGGAGGAGAAAAGTGGCATAGCGAAGCTTCTTCTTTTTTTTATGAAAAAGGATATCGTGTTCTTGTATGTGGAAATGAAACTGGGGAGTTGCTGAAGAAAATCCCTAGTGAGATAGCAACAGAGTCTGTTCGATTTAGTAATTTGAGCTTTCTCAATCCGTTTGCATATCTAAAAACATATAAAATATTAAAAAAGAGAAATTTACACTCAATAATTCTTTGCTTGCCGATAGATATAAAAATAGCGGGAGTTGTGGCAAAATTGTGCAAGGTTCCACATATTGTTTATCGTCGTGGTAGTGCAATACCAATAAAAAATTCTTGGTCGAATCGTTTTTTGTTTTCGCATATTGTAACAGATATTATAGCAAATTCCGAAGCGACAAAATCAACGATTTTGCAGAATAATCAGAATTTGTTTGATGCAAATAAGATTACGGTTTTATATAATGGTATCACAATTCCTGCAGTAATGGAAAAGGTGAAAAATGAGGTCTTTACCATAGGTTTCGCTGGTCGTTTGGAACCACAGAAAAATCTACTCTCTTTAATTGCCGTTGCAGATATTTTAAGAAAAAAGAATCTTTCTTTTGTTATAAAAATTGCAGGAGATGGTAGTCTTCGAGAACAATTAGAAAACGAGGTTCGCAATAGAAAGTTGGAAGACTATGTGAAATTTGTTGGATTTCAATCTAAAATGAGTGATTTCTATTCTTCTTTGGATATGTTTGTGTTACCGTCGCTATGGGAAGGATTTGGATATGTTTTAGCAGAGGCAATGACGTATAAATTACCTTTAGTCGCCTATAATGTAAGCAGTAATCCGGAATTAATTGTCGATGGAAAAAATGGATTCTTGGTTCCTCTCGGTGACGAAAATTTATTTGCCGAGAGAATAACCGAAATAATTACAAACGAATCTCTTCGTTGTGAAATGGGCGAATTTGCAAGAAAATTCGTTGAGGAACATTTTGACAAAAATAAGAATTTACAAAAGGTAGAAGAGTTTATTTGCGCATTATAGTATGAACTGTTCTTTACAAAATCGTATTCAGGCAAAAACGGTGATAGCTATATTGCTGTTCTTGTGTGTATATCTTAAGACGGTTTTCTTCCATAGTTTTGTGTTTGGCATAGACGATGTTTCGCAAATTATCTATTTCAGTAAGCTGATTCCAGCGCTATTTTTCGCAAGTTTCGTGTTTATAACCAAGCGCAAATGGTGGTCTATAGTTGTCTTGGTTGTTCTTGATATATGGATTATTTCTAATCTTATTTATTTCAAGGCCAATGGTGTGATGCTGAATGTGGAAACTATTTTGTTGGCCGAAAATATGGATGGTTTTTGGTCTTCCGTATCACATTTTATTGATTGGCAATTGTTGGTTTTTGTTGGACAAACAGTTGTGTATATTACTTGTTTCTTATTCTTGAAAGATGACAAGAATAGAAACTGGAAAGCTTTTGCAATTGTTATGGCAATAACTGCATTGTTTCACTTTTTTGATTTAGAATTTCGCAGAGAAATAGGAATATTTCATAGTAAGCATAAGCAGAAAGAAATAAACGATAAGTATGGGAAATACTCTATTCTGTTTCGCGATGCAAAATATAAAGCAGAAGGTAACCATTGGCGTGGAATGGAGGATTATATAGAAAAGAATACGATTATTCACTATTTCCCTGCACAATTTGTGTATTATTCATTTCAACAAAAGTTTAAAAATCAAAAGATTGAATTCTCCCATGAGGATTCTTCGTTGTTGGCAAATAGAATAGTTGTCCCTGCAACTATACCGCAGGCAACTTCAAACTTGTTTATTGTGTTGGTGGAAAGTTTAGAAAGTTGGCCGATATATATGACCGATTGTAGAGGAAAAGAAATTACTCCTACATTGAATGCTTTTGCAAAAAATGCTTCTCTTGTCAGTTTTAACTGTAAGTCACAAGTTAAGCGAGGTGTTTCTGGCGATGGTCAGTTGATTGTAAACACAGGTATGTTGCCAACACAATCGAGTGTTGCTTGTATGGCGTATGGAAATAATACGTATCCGAATATAGCTCAATATTTTAAATCAAGTTATACGATAAATCCTTGCCCGAATGTCTGGAATCAGTCGGTTGTGAATTCACGATATGGCTATCAGCATCTTGTGGAGAAAGATACTATCAAGTCTGATTCGACTTGGTTAAATGATGCACAGATTTTTGATCTTGCAATGGCAACTGTTGATACTTGTGAATTACCTGTATGTATGCAGATTATTACATTCTCTACCCACACGCCTTTTGAGATAGAAACGAATGATGATTTGGTGTTTTACGACGATATGCCGGCAGAATTGCAGAATTATCTTCATGCGTTGCATTATACCGATAGTTGTTTAAATATGTTTTTGCAAATGATCACATCAAATTCAAAGTTTGCTAATTCGAACATACTAATAACAGGTGATCATACGATTTTCAAACCGTATAAATTACAGTCTTACAAGCCATTTGTGGAGAAGCATAATTTGTCTATACCAACAGAAGAGTCATTTTGTCCGATAGTAATTGCTTCTGGCCAAAAGAAAGGAATGGTAATGCGCCAAGATACTTGTTATCAGATGGATATTTTCCCGACTTTGCTCTATGTGACGAATTTAACTGATTCATATTGGAAAGGATTTGGTGTGAATTTATTTGATGAGAATACGTCAAGAAATATATCGGAGGATTCAGCCTACTATATTTCCAATAAATTAATTATGGCGAATTATTTTGAGGGAATTTCTATTGGTCAAGGTCAATAGTGTATATTTGTAGAAAAGAAGAGATGGAGAAACTTTCGGTTGTTATAATTACAGGAAACGAGGAACGAAACATTGAACGATGTCTTGCGTCGGTACAGTCTGTTGCTGATGAAATTATTGTAGTTGATTCCCTTTCGACCGACAAAACAGAAGAAATATGCCGAAAGTTTGCGGTGACATTTGTATCGCAGAAATGGTTGGGTTATTCTGAACAGAAGAATTATGCTAATTCTCTCGCTTCCTATGATTTTATATTGTCGATTGACGCCGATGAGGTGTTGTCGGAAGAGTTGATACAGTCAATTCTACAAGAGAAAAATGCAGGTTTTCCAGCTAAAGCGTATGACTTTAATCGATTGACATATTTTTGTGGTAAACCCGTAAAACATTGTGGTTGGAATCACGATTATCGTGTCCGTTTGTGGCAAAAGAATTTAGCAAAATGGAAAGGTGAGATTCATGAATTGCTATCTTTCGAAACTCCGATACCTGTAAAAAGGCTTTCGGGTGATATGTTGCATTATTCATTTCACTCTATAGAACAGCATATCGATCAGGTAAATAAGTTCTCAACTCTTTCGGCGCAGGCAAAATTTAAAAAAGGAAAGAAATCTTCGATTTTTGCGATAGTATTGCAACCAATCTGGAGGTTCATACGGATGTATTTCTTCCAACTTGGGTTTTTAGATGGATTTACTGGATTAATTGTATCTGCAGACTCTGCTTATGCGGTGTTTTTAAAATATAGCAAGTTGTACATTCTCACTAAGAAAAAATGAATATTTTGGTAGTTTTTCCTTCGGAACTCGAAGCACACGATTTTTCTGTTGAAACGTCGCACAATGTAGATGTATTGGTTTCTGGCATAGGTGGTTTTGCAACTATGTATAATCTAACGAAATACTGTTGTGAGCGAAGACCCGATTTCATAATTCATGCGGGAATATGCGGCTCGTTTGACAAAACTTTGGAAATAGGGGAAACGGTTACAGTTATGATAGATCATTTCTCTGATTTCGGTGTTTTCGAAAAAGGAGAGTGGAAGACTGGTTTTGAGATGAAGTTGATTAGTTCGCATAAAAGTCCTTTTTCTGAAGGAGAACTTGTTGCGACAAGTACAGATGTTGCTTCGTTCGCTAAAGTAATGGGCGTTACTTCGCAAACAATTACTTCTTTGCCAGAACAAATTGCAACACTTGAAAAGAAGTTCCATCCTGCAATAGAGACAATGGAAGGGGCTTATGTTCACTATGTTTGTATAAAAGAAGATATTCCTTTTATACATCTTCGAACTGTTTCGAATATGGTTGGTGAGCGTGATAAGTCAAGATGGAATATATCTCTTGCTGTTCAGAATTTACATCAGGCTATTGCAGAAGTAATTGAGAATTGTTAAAGACTCGATTTGTCAATTCCCCAAGGGGTAAAACTGATGTTGTTGTCTTTATTATATTGAAGAATTTTTTCGTTGTCTTTTTCCCATCTATTCATTAACAATGGATGATTTTTGTGGAATTGTGTCATTACATGCTTGTGTACCAGTGCATGAATACCGATTCTATTTAAACGAGCTTCTAGGTCGGTGTCTTCGCCAGTAGCAGGTGCGAGGTAGCGCTCGTCAAAACCGTTGACCTTTAGTAGATCAGTTTTGAAAATGCCAAAATTACAGCCCAATAATCCGTGGGTACGTTGTTTTAAGAATAGTTTGCGTAACCACATTTTGCGTATTCTTATGATATTTTCGGTGTGGCGTTCTTCTTTAATGATACCAGCCCATATTATTCGTAGCGTGATATTCTCAAGTATTCCGTTGCGAATCTTTTCTATAGTCAACGAATCACTTATTTTCTTTGGTAAAGTTACTCTTCTGCCGGCTGCAATAATACCCTCCTGTTTGAAATCCCAATGGTCTTGCAAGAATTTTTTGTGTGGAATACAGTCTCCATCTATAAAAACAAGATAGTCAGCATTTGAGGCTACAACCGCTTTGTTTAATATAATGTCTTTTCTCCAACCGATATCCTCGTGCCAAATGTGTTGAATAGGAAAAGTATAGTCATTTTTAATTTGACTGATGCGTTGTACGACTTCTTCTTTGGAACCATCGTCGGCAATAACAACTTCGAAGTTGGTGAACGTTTGTTTTCTCAACTGCTCAAAAATCATTTCAAGCCAGAAGATGTCATTATAGAATGCTATTATTAAAGAAATAGATGGTTTCATATTTTTATATGCGTAAAAATAGGTAATTTCTATAGAAATTATTTGAATTTACATAAAATAAATGTGTTGGTATAGTTTTTAATTTACAAGAACATAAAATATTTATCTTTAGTTTTTTGCTAATTTCAAAATTTGTGTAGTTTTGCCGCGTTTTTGGGAGCGCATTTAGGTGTGGGCTCCGTAACAAGAAATAACATAAAACACAGGCAAAATGAAGGTAAAAGAAACTATTGATTTCCACCCAAGATTTTTTGAAACACTTCGAAATTTTAATCGAGCACAATTTACTACAGATATCGTTGCTGGTATTATCGTAGGTGTGATTGCTATTCCACTTGCAATATCGTTTGGTATCGCATCGGGAGTTGGTCCTACCGAAGGTTTGGTGACAGCAATTATTGCAGGTCTTATTATTTCGGCTTTGGGCGGAACTAAAGTGCAAATTGGCGGACCTACAGGGGCGTTCATCGTAATTATTTATGGTGTAATCCAACAATATGGTCTTAATGGATTGCTCATCGCAACCATAATGACGGGTATAATGCTTATTATAATGGGTGTTGTAAAACTTGGTAGCGTAATTAAGTTTATGCCTTATCCAATTATTGTTGGTTTTACTGGTGGTATTGCTATTACCATTTTCTCAACTCA
The DNA here is from genome assembly GCA_045615765.1 of Bacteroidales bacterium. Classification (GTDB taxonomy): domain Bacteria; phylum Bacteroidota; class Bacteroidia; order Bacteroidales; family UBA1715; genus UBA1715. The sequence continues at coordinate 107,385 of JAZLFM010000020.1, read as the reverse complement.
AATGAATGACCTTTTCGGTATGGGTATTAGTGGCGTTCCTGCTAATTTTATTGAAAAATGGACTTGCTACGCTCACCATATTTCAGACATAAATTGGATATCTTTTGCTGTTGGTATAGTAAGTATACTTATTATTACGCTTACGCCAAAGATTAGTAAGAAAATTCCAGGTGCATTCTTTGCCATAGTAATTATGACAATCGTTTGTTGGTTACTTCGTAATTATGCCGGTATAGATAGCGTAAAAACTATTGGTGACCTTTATGAATTACCTGAAGGACTACCATCGCTTAGCGTACCAAAAATGGATGGTGATGGCAATTTACTAGATACAATTACTATGCTTTTGCCTGTAGCATTTACTATGGCAATGCTTGGTGCAATAGAATCATTATTGTCGGCAATGGTTGCTGATGGTGTAATAGGTGATAAACACAATTCTAACACCGAACTTATAGCACAAGGTGTAGCAAATCTTGTTGTTCCATTCTTTGGTGGTATTCCAGCTACAGGAGCAATTGCTCGTACTATGGCTAATATCAACAATGGTGGCCGTACTCCAGTTGCAGGTATAGTACATACAATTGTGCTATTGTTAGTGTTGTTATTCTTAGGTGCACTTGTAGGTGCCATACCAATGCCATGTTTGGCAGGTGTTCTTATTGTGGTAAGCTATAATATGAGTGGCTGGCGTTCTATAGTTGCTATATGCAAGCAGTCACGCATGAGTACAACAATTATGTTCACTACGTTATTGCTTACAGTATTATTTGACCTTACTATTGCCATAGAAGTTGGTTTGTTGATGGCAATAGTAGTATTTATGAAGCGTATTATGGAAAGTACCAACATTTCAGTTATTAGCGACGAAATGGAAATCCACCACGATGGTGAAGGCGCTGATGAAAAACTTATAATTCCAGCTGGAACCGAAGTGTACGAAGTAGATGGTCCATTCTTCTTTGGTATTGCCAACAAGTTCGATGAGATTACTCGTGAACATAATGACAAGTTTATTCGTATTGTGCGTATGCGTAAAGTATCGTTTATTGATTCTACAGGTTTGCATAACTTAGAGATGTTTATCCGAAATACTTTGGCAGACGGTCGTGTGGTAATCCTTTCAGGTGTAAATCCGGTTGTAATGAAGTCATTGCACAAAGCAGGTTTGGTTAAACTTGTAGGAGAACACAATGTACATGATCATATTCGTAAAGCTATTAAACGTGCTGAGGAGCTTTCTAACGAAATGAATTTACAACGTTAATTGTAATATATTTTAAAGCAAAAGCGCTGAATCTAATAGACTAATAGACTCAGCGCTTTTGCTTTATAGTAACTTTATTTGGGGGGGTGATTGTATTGGCTTTCGAAGATTCTTCGCTGCGCTCAGAAAGATAGGCAAAACGCAGGTAAGTGAATCATATACCTACAAAAAAAAGAGACACCACATCTTTCAACATGGCATCTCATCAAAAAAACAAACGGTAAATTTTTATTTCTTACTGTTCAAATATTCCATAATACCTGCAGCAGCGCGACGACCGTCACCCATTGCAAGGATTACTGTTGCACCACCACGAACAATGTCACCGCCGGCGAAAATGTCGGAAATGTTACTTTGTTGTGCGTCGTTTACAACGATAGTGCGTTTAGCGGACATTTCTAAACCTTCAACGCTGTTTGGAATAAGTGGGTTAGGCGATACACCAACGCTCACTACTACTAAGTCAACATCGATTTCGTATTCAGAGCCGGCTACGGCAACAGGACTTCTACGTCCAGATGCATCTGGTTCGCCAAGTTCCATTTTTTGAACTTTAACCTTGTTTACGTGACCTTTCTCGTCTGCTAAATATTCAATAGGATTGTTCAAGCAAAGGAATTCAACACCTTCTTGTTGTGCGTGGTGTATTTCTTCCTTACGAGCTGGCATTTCATCAAGAGAACGACGATAGATAATCATTGCTCTTTCTGCACCAAGACGTTTTGCTGTACGAACAGAGTCCATAGCTGTGTTACCACCACCGATAACAGCTACATTCTTACCGAAGAAAGTAGGAGTGTCGAATTCAGGTTTTGCAGCACTCATCAAGTTTACACGAGTTAAGTATTCGTTAGAAGAAAGAATACCTGTGTAGTTTTCTCCTGGGATACCCATAAATCTTGGAAGACCGGCACCACTTGCTACGAAGAATGCGTTGAAGCCTTCTGCACGTAAATCGTCGATAGTTGCTGTATTACCAACTACGAAGTCTTTTACGAATGTAACGCCCATCTTTTCCAAGTTGTTGATTTCAACATCAACAATGCTGTTTGGAAGACGGAATTCTGGAATACCATATTTTAACACACCACCAATTTCGTGTAAAGCTTCGAATACTGTTACTTCGCAACCAGCTTTAGCCAAGTCGCCTGCACATGCAAGACCTGCAGGTCCCGAACCGATAACGGCTACTTTGAAACCATTCTTTGGTGCAAGTTCTGGTAAAGACATTTGTCCTGATTCACGTTCGTAGTCAGCTACGAAACGTTCCAAGTTACCAATTGCAACAGCAGGTTTCTTCATTTTCAAGTGAATACATTGAGATTCACATTGTTTTTCTTGTGGACAAACACGACCGCAAACAGCAGGAAGAGCACTTGTTTGCTTAATAACCTTAGCAGCACCAAGGAAGTCTTCGTTTTCTATGCATTTAATGAATCCTGGGATGTAAATTCCAACAGGACAACCTTGCATACATGTTGGATTTGCACAGTCCAAACAACGGTGAGATTCAGCGATTGCTTGTTCTTTAGTGATACCCATATTTACTTCTTCGTAGTTTTTGCTACGAGCGATAGGATCTTGTTCTGGCATAGAAACACGATCCATATTTGAACGATCTTTCGCAGAGATTTTCTTGCGTAATTCTTCACGCCAAGCTTGTGCGCGTTGTTCTTTTATAAAATCTTGATTTTCCATTGTACCAGTCTCCTATTTGTTTTGTAGATAATTATCTAATGCAGCTTTTTCTTCAGCTTTGTAAGCACCCATACGCATCATCATTTCGCCGAAGTCAACCTTGTGGGCATCGAATTCAGGACCATCAACGCATACGAATTTAGTTTTTCCGTCGATTGTAACACGGCACGCACCGCACATACCAGTACCGTCCACCATAATAGTGTTCAAGCTAACGTATGTAGGAATATCGTATTCTTTCGTTTTTAATGCTGCAAATTTCATCATAATAGCAGGACCAATAGCCATACAGAAATCGATTTTTTCTTTCTTAATAGCTTGTTCCATACCAACGGTAACAACACCTTGTTGACCGTAAGAACCATCGTCAGTCATAATGATAACTTCGTCGGAACTTTTACGAATTTCGTCTTCTAGGATGATAAGGTCTTTGCTACGAGCAGCCAAAACTGAGATTACGCGGTTGCCAGCAGCCTTCATTGCTTGTACGATAGGTAGAAGAGGAGCAACGCCAACACCACCACCGCAACATAGAACAGTACCAAATTTTTCGATATGAGTAGCTTTTCCAAGAGGACCAACAACATCGTGTAAATAATCGCCAACTTCTAGCGAAGCGATTTTGTTTGTGCTTACACCTACTTTTTGTAGGATAAGAGTTATAGTACCTTTTTCTGTGTCGGCACTTGAAATTGTAAGAGGAATACGTTCACCTTTTTCATCGTAACGAACGATTACAAAGTGACCAGCTTTTCTTTTCTTCGCGATCTGTGGTGCTTCAACTTCAAGCTCTGCCACATTCTCGGAAAGCATTTGTTTTCTGATAATTTTATTCATTTCTTTTTGCTTTTTGACATACAAAGGTACAACTATTCATTGTAAAATGATTGGTTAAATCGAAAAAGCTTTTGTAAAAAGTGAAAAATTAGTGATGCACTTATGGAATAGGAGGATAAAAGTAGATGCTATATTCGCCTTCGTTTACTTTTAGATAGATTTTTTGCTATCTAAGGGAAATAAATTGTGTCCGATAGAAGTTAGATCATCAAGTTACAAAACACATGCTTCACTTGACGCATTTATAAAAAAATATTCTCAAAGAATAGGTATGCCATATCTAATTTATACGAAAGATTTGCGAACCGATAACCAAGTTCATCTAATTCCAACATATATGAGTTGTTATTTGTAATGTGCCTTTATAAAAACAAAAAGGGCGGAGTATAATATCCGATCTTGTAATCCCCGTAGGGGATACATATTGTTACACCTTAATAGCATAAAGTGGAACATTATTCATCCACCCTTGATCTATGTGGCCTTTCATGGAAATCCTCAAGCCTTTCAGATTCAATTCGGGATTGTTCTTGATGTATTCAGACATGGACTTTGCCCTAACATTCTCTTCCGCCTTCACCTCAATAGGGATAACACGGTCATTCTTCTGAATGATAAAATCTATCTCTGCAGAACTCTTTTCGCTGCTCCAATAATAAGTATTGATACCCTTTGAGGTAAGTTGCTGATGCACATATTGTTCTGTAAAGGCACCCTTGTATTCAGTGAATGCATTGTCTGAGGCTATCACTTGTGAAGCAGGGGCATCTGCCATCATCCCCAAAAGACCGCAATCAAGAAGGAACAACTTGAAAGCGCCCAAATCCTCGTATGCCTTAAGAGGCATCTTCAATGCACTAACTTTGGGAACTTTATATACGATTCCAGCATCAATGAGCCATTGTATAGCTAATTCATATTGTGCAGCACGAGCTCCTTCCTTGATCACTCCATAGATGAACTTCTTGTTCTCCTTTGTCAACTGTGATGGAATACTTGAGAGTACCTGATTGATACGCACAGCCTCACTCTTGGTGGCATGTTTGGTTATGTCTCGGCGATAGGATTCTATAATCTCATGCTGCAATGAGCGCACCTCCCGCAGATTCTTGTTCTCTGAGTAAGTCCTGACCACCTCAGGCATTCCACCAACGTAGTAGTATTGACGAAGTAAATCAATGAATTTCGTCTTCATAAGGCTGAGCACATCTTTATCTCCCGATTGAAGAATGCTATATAATGCCTCTTCCTCCATAGCCAGCAGGAACTCCTCAAAGTTCATTGGATATAGATGAAGCATATTCACTTTACCCACAGGATACGATTCTTTATGCCCCAGTGTAACCCCAAGCAGTGAACCTGCAGCCATCACATGATACTCTGGCACGTTCTCGCAGAAATACTTGAGGCAATGCAGACCTCGGGGCGCTTCCTGTATCTCGTCAAAAATCAGGAGCGTCTTACCTGGTTCTACCACTATGCCCGTGATAGCCTGCACTACAAGCAATATGCGAGGAATGCTGTAATCGGCTTCGAACATTGTTTTTGCCAAAGGCTCTTCATCACAGTTCACATAAGCGACATTCTCATAATGGTTTTTGCCGAACTCCTTCATAATCCAGGTCTTGCCAACCTGACGAGCTCCCAGGAGAATAAGTGGCTTCCTGTTTTTGCTCTGCTTCCAATCTTCAAGTTCCTGGGTTATAAATCTTTTCATATCTCTGTCGCTCCATATTTCTGGTGCAGAGTTACACTTTTTCGAGGATAAATCCAAGAAATATTACACTTTTTCGAGGATAAGATGGTGTAAATATTACATTTTTTTCGAGGATTAGTGTAGTGATCAAAGATATTTCCTTACGGATTCTTGGAATTCTTCTTCAGCAATTGCCATTTTCTTCTGGTACTCAGCAAAACTGTCTTTGGCATTAGATACAGTCAACCCATATACTGCAATCTCACCAAGCTCATCCTCAAAGGTATAGGGAGTATGGAATTTGTCCTTGCTGGAACACGGACAGAGTATCAATCCTGTTTTTACCTTCAAGCGGAACATGTAGGTTATGACCTGATACAGGTCCTCACGTGCTACTTCACGTTTCTTGCTTCCACTCTCGTCAGTCTCTGCATACTTCTTGTATTTTGCATCAGCGACAACATTATTCGGTTTATAGAAGTCAGGGTAGATTGTGTGCTTTGGACTTGTTGTAAAGAGGTTAATACCACCACGTCCTATCTTATTCTCTGGGTGCAAGAAACCTATAGGTTGAAGAACCGTATTTAGATATTCCTCCCATAGCCATGCACCATCGAAGAGAATGCCATGCACTTTGTCTTTCTCCTCTCCGTACTGCAAACCATCGTGTCGGAGGATGCTGACGCAGAGTTGCTGCAATGCGCGATATTTGGTATAATACGGATGACTCACTGGTCGACGATTGTCGCTCAATACCTTCATACGGTCGCGCTTGCTGTACGTTGGTGTGGCATTGATTATCTGGAGAACATTGCTTCGAGTGTCCAAATCATTATTCAGCAAACCATGTCCCCAAGGATGATGGCGCATATACTCTATGGTGTGGCGCACCAGTTGCAGTATTTTGTTGTCATGACTGAACTCACGGGTGCGATAAGCCACATTGCCTTGGAAAGGGATGTCCTCACGAATGAAACGATTCACCTCAATCGTTCCCTTCACGCGCGCATCATTATACTTATAGGTGCGGTACTCCTTGTAGAGTCCTTGCGACATCGCATCCTTCAGCATCTGTGGGAACATCACCATCAGCAGGTCGAGGATGTTATTCTTCTTGCTGCTTGTAGTGTCAAGGTTGAATAGGTTTACATGGAATACCTTCGCCAGCATGTAGTAAAGGAAGAAGTCGTTAGCATCTTTTCCAATGGCTTCGTCAGTCTTATCAAAACGCGAATGAATACGAATCTCGGTATCCTTGTAACCGATGAAGCCCATGACGTTACCTGTGCGAATCTTCGTAGGCTTTCCTTCTGAGTCGCGCAGCAACTCAATGATAACGGGAGCTGCCTCAGCCTTTTCGCGAGAAGAGTAAAACTCCGTATCGCGAAAAGACTGAGGGAACACAAGCAAAGAACCAGCCTCATCTTTGTCTGTCAACTTGAAGTTGGCAACGTGTTCAAGGTTGACTTTATCACGCTCTTCTACAAAAGGCTCCTTATTGTAGTTGTTGTCTTGTAAATGAATGCACATAATTACGCGTTATTGTATGCATCCCAAACTTTTTGTAATCGTTCCTTTGCATCAGGCATGCCTCGTAAGTATTCTGCTACAAGACCTTTGAGGTTGCTATCCCATAATTCCCCCCATTTGCCATTTAGATCCTGTATCTTTAGGAAATAAGAAGGACCGATGTGGTATGCAGCATTTAACCCTGGAATCTGCTCAATAACAGCATTCATTGCTTTCATTTTCTTCTCTGCTTCGTCTTTCCAGTTGTCTATGTTTCCATCCCACATGTCTATGCGAGACGTGGCTGTAACCTCTTTGAATGTAAAGCGACGACGCATAGCAAAGTCCATAGATTCCACGCTACGGTCAATATCGTTCATCGTGCCGATGATATAGACGTTCTCAGGAACAAAGAAACCATCTTTGAAAACATCATCACCTACTACATTGTCATTCTCGTCGTATTCTTTGTCAACAAGATTCTGATACTGTGTATTGATTCTTCCTTTAGTTCCACGATAGCCAGGGTCAATAGAGAAGAACAACTCACCGAATATCTTCGACATCTCGCCACGATTAATTTCATCGATGATGAAAACATATTTAGGCGCCTCACCCTTATTTTCTGCGTTAATATAATCGTTCAAAGCCTTCTTGCAGAAAGCTTTGAATACGCCATCCTTGCGTTCAAAACCAATTCCGCTCTTCGCAACTTTCACAGGACGCAAGCCCTCCACGAAATCGCTATAGTCATAAGAAGGATGGAACTGCACCATCTCATGTTGAGCTTCGTTATCACCTGTCATAGCCTTTGCAATCTCTTTCGCAAGATAGGTTTTACCTGTGCCTGGAGCACCTGTAAGAATGAGATTGTGGTTACTTGTTAATAGCGATACATAACCAGTGTAAATTTTATTATACATATATTTAACCTTGCTTGAATTCATTAATAAAGTTTTATAACAATTGAAAAACTTTTCTACCTTTTCATCGTCATTCAAATCGTCGATACAAATCTCTTTAGATATTGAATTTTGATTATCCAAATCATGGCATTTAAGTTTTTTAATCTTCTGTTTTTGTGGATCCCAGATGGCGTTGACATTTACGCCTGTTCCTTGTGACAATCCTCTTGTGATAATAAGCCAATGAAGATAACTTGCATCAGAAGCATAGGGTTCCCCGGAAAAAGCATTAACCGTTATACCTATTTTGCATGTACATTGACCTAAAATGGGAATAAATATAGTAAATGTATCCCAGCCAGAAATCTGATTTTGTATTGTATTACTGCCCGAATAACCTTTTCCTGTCTTTGGTGTTTGAGCATTGATTTTAGATGCTATTGCAGGTGTGGAATAAGTCGTATAATTACTATTCGGACTCACCTTTTCTTTTCTAAAATACTCTAAATGCGCAATGAAATAACTTAGCACATTTTTAAAATTTTCTATGTCTTTGTTCATTGTTATTTTTATTTTCCCACTCAACTACAATCATCTCTGCGATGGAGAGGTTGGTTTTACATTATTTTATTTCCTTTATTATCCAGTTGCCTGCAGCCACATAGCTGTCGGCACGCTCGGAGAAACCTGCGCGGTGCAGGGCTTCACGAACTTCGGCAGGACTTGGAGTGCCTGTGCTGGCTGTTATGACTTGAAATCTCTTGGTGCTTGTAATAATAGTGTGCGCATAACTATTAATAATATGGTAATTGTTTTCTCAAAATTCAATTATTCAAGTGACTTTACTTACTCACCTCCACCAGTTTCTCCCAAACCTTAACCATAGCGTAGGTATCGAGGCCGCAGTAGTCGAGGAGGGCGCGACGAGTCTTTTCGCGTTCTTCGGGTGTCATCTTGCCCATCTTTGGATATATGGTCATGGCATCGCCACCGTTCTGCACACCACCGGTGAGGTTATGATAGTCGAGATCAGGATCATTGGGGAAGAGGGCTGGGAGTACCTTCTTGATGCTGAATGAGCCATGCATGCTCTCCTTATAGAAGTAGCCTTGGCGGAAAGGATCGAGGAAATCGACGATGTGGTCACGGATATCGAGCAAGTGGTCACGAAGGTCTGGGTAAAGCTCTGCAAGCTCCTTGATACGTCCGCACTCAAATCCCTTGTTATAGGCTGTTGTGCAGGCTCCTAAAGCGATGTCGTGCACGAGTTGCTCAGCCAAGGCGCGGCGAGGATCGTTGACACCATCGCCTAAATACTCAGTATGCTCAAGTTTGCCTCCTGGCTTCTCTATGTAATGCAGCGAGTACTGGAACGGAATCTGCTGATAAGGCTTGGAGTTCTTGAACTGAGGAATGGCGTACTGCGAGGTCTCGAAGTCGAGGAAATACAACGGGTAGTGAATCTTCTCGTCAAGGAATTTCTGAATATTCTCATGATCAACGGATCCTGGTTCGCCAACGAGGTAGGTGGCCAACTGAATCTGCTGGATCATATTACGCGCATCGTCTGGTTCAAGCTGGCTGATAGTGATCTTGCCTTGCTTGAATAGTTCCAGTTTCTTGGCAAAAGACAGGCGATAGAGTTCAAAGACAGAATTCTCTGGCAGTTTGCCACGGCAGTAGTCAAAGAATCCGCACAGGTATGGTTTCTTGCACTGCTTGCCAATCTCGATGCTTGGCGCAAAACTCTGACTGAGCATATAGTTGGCAGCTGCAATCTTCTGCTCGATAACAGCATACTCCTCTGCCACGAGCTCGCTCATCTCGGTAATATGGAACAGCTGCTGCAGGTCGAGCTCCTCCCCTCGCACATAGTCACTATTGAGACGGACGAGATAGACGCCTGTAACGTTGACGCCACACTGATCGAGCACATACTTCTGATAGGCGATGTCGTAGGCATATTTCTGCAGGATTTTACGTGTGTTCTTCTTCGGATCTGTTGAGCCTGTGCTGCTCTTTACCTCATAGATGGCCCAGCCGGTTTCGGTCTTATGCAGAATGTCCACGGCGCAATAGTTGCCCTGCCAGGCAAATGAGGCCTCAGCGATGTTCTGTGTGCCATCGGACAGACACTCATTGGTCTTCTCGATCATGGCTGGCAAGTCGAGCGAGCCGTCTTCCTTCAGCGTGGTAACCTCTACGAAGTCTCCGAAGAGCTGCATAGCGAGGTCTCCGACCTCATTGCCGGTAGAGAAACGAGCCATAGCACCCTCGTCGAAAGGTGCGGCCTTGTCTGGATCATATGTCTTAAGCCACAGCGCCTTTGGGCACTGGCAATAGGTGGTGTACTTTGATTTAGATAACATCTGTTCTAATATCCTTTATGCTAAAACGTTAAAATCATTGGTAAGATATACATTTGATATCCTAACAAAGGCTTTTTGTAGTATACCAGTTCTTTCTTGTTTTACAATTTTACCATCTGCAATAGCTATATCTACTAAGTCTTTTTTTTTCAGATATCATAATATTTTCTTTTTAGAAACTGTTTAAATTTAATTTAAAACTAATTTGAGAGACAAAAAATCCCTCCAAAAAAATACACTTAAAATATTGATTGTCAGTTTGATAAGTGGGTAAAAATTCGTAACTTTAAGGGTACAAAAAATAAAGAAATGAACATTTATCCAACAATATCTCACCGATAATTAGTGGCAAGTTATAGAAAAGTTTTTAGATGTGCAAGTGCGAAAGCGCAAGTATCCTCTCAGAAACATTGTAAATGCGATCAATTACCTTCTCAAATCAGGGTGTCAGTGGAGGATGCTCCCAAAAGATTTTCCTCCTTACAACCTTGTTTACTACTATTTCTCCAAATGGAAGAACGAAGGTGTTTTTGAGGATTTGTTCATTAAACTGCACATCTATCATCGCCGACGGAGGTTACAGAGGTGAGCATCTGTCCAACACGCTAAAAGCCACTTTGGGTTGCGATTTGGAGGTTGTCCTTCGTCCAGACGAGTGCTCCTCGAAATTCCAAGTGATACCCAAACGATAGATAGTTGAAAGATCCTTCGCTTGGTTGGAAAACTTCAGAAGGCTGGCCATCGACTACGAGTTTCATGCGGAAACCGCAGTGACTATGATTCAATTAGCCTTCTGTTTTCTGATGCTTAACAAAATATTTTAGAAAAATTTAAACAGCTTCTTATATTGGAAAAACCTTTATTGTTGAATAATGTTGTTCACGATGGTATGCAACCTATATCGTATATCGCAGGATGCAAAAGCGGTCTCACTAAGTTGAGATTAATTGAATAATAGGATTCATTGTAATCACTATTAATCACTAATCATTGACTACTAATTGTCAATTTCCTTATCTTTGCAAAAGTATGAAGAATATTTATTTTGCATCGGATTTTCATTTTGGCTTTCCTACAGAAGAGGAAAGTGCAGAGCGTGAGGCTTTGGTTATCAAATGGCTTGACGAAATTAAACCGGATTGTGCAGAATTGTTCTTAGTTGGTGATGTGTTTGATTTTTGGTTTGAATACAAATATGTCGCTCCGCAAGGTCATATTCGTTTTTTATCAAAGTTGGCTGAATTTGTGGCGTCGGGTATTCCTGTCAATATTTTTCGTGGCAACCACGATATGTGGTATGGCGATTATCTTACTCGGGAAATAGGTGCGACTATCTATACAGAACCAATTGTTCGTGAATATTTTGGAAAGAAACTCTATATTCATCACGGACATGCTCTTGGACCATACGATAAGGGTATGAATTTTCTAAATGCTTTTTTTAGTAGTTCTTTTCTACAATTTTTGTTCTCGTTTGTTCCGACCAATTGGGCGTATGGTTTTGGTAGAGCGTGGTCGAGACACAATCGTAAAAAACGAGAAAAACGTTCTCCAGAAAATCGATTACCTGATTACTGTGGCGACGATAAAGAATATTTGGTGCTGTATGCAAAAGATGTTCTGCAAAAAGATTTTTACGATTATTTTGTGTTTGGCCATCGTCACGTTGCTGCCGATAGAGAAATTGCACCAGGTTCTCGGTATGTCAATCTTGGAAATTGGATTTGGAATTCTACCTATGCCATACTTTCTGAAAAAGGTATGGAAGTAAAATCCTATAAAGGTGGCGATACGATTATTCGTTAGAATTGTATGCTAAATCGTATGCCGGCAGGCAGTGTTTTGCTGTCCTTTAGTGCTGTGTAGTTTACAGTTGGTTGCCATTGTATGGTTAAGACGTCACTTACGTCAAATTCGAATAAGTGGGCTTCCACATAGGCGTCAAGAATGTTGAGTATGTAAAGTGCACCAATGCCGAATATGCATAGATCACGATATTTTCTATAATAATCTCGTCCTTGTTGTACGTTGATAGGAGAGTAGCCGGCTTCGCCACGAACCGTGAGCACTGTGTCGGTTGGGGGAGTGAGTCCTTTTTCTAGATAAGGATTTCTATAATTGTTATAGGCCGTTTTAAATGATTTGTAATAGTCTTGATAAAAGTAAAGACCATATCCAATTCCCGCGAAACCTGCATATATAATAGGTGTTTTCCACCATGAACCATTGTATATTTGTCCTGCGCCAGGTAGAATAGTAGAAAGAATTGCTGCAGTTCTAGGTGAATGTTTTTTCTCCACAGAGTCTTTTTGTTCTGTTTGTAATCCATCTATGGTAACAAGTGCATCGTTGGTGGTTTTGTTACCTGCTTCAATGTCAACAGAATCGCGTAAATCAATTTGTGCAAATGTTGTCGTGCACAACAAACAAAATAAACCTATGAAAAAGGTGTTCCGCATTCGTTATTGAATTTTCTCTAGCAATGCAATTATGTCTTTCATGCCTTGTTCGTTTTTGAAGGCAATTGAAATTTTTCCGCTTCCCTTTCCCGTTATAGAAATAGATACTTTTGAATTTAATTTTTCGGAAAGTTTTGCTTGCATTTCTTTTTGTTCCAAAGACTTAGATGTTTTTGTAGGCTTCTTTACATCTTTCATCTTTCTTGTTAGTTCCTCAGCAGCACGAACGGATAAACCTTTGTCAACAATTTCTGTATATAGTTCTCGTTGTTTCGCCTCGTTATCTAACGAAAGAATTGCTTTTGCGTGACCTTCGGAAATAACGCCATTGATTAATCCTGTTTGAATTTCAGGTGGAAGTTTTAATAAACGGAGTGAGTTTGCAATAGTTGCATGGTTTTTCCCCACTTTTTTCCCCATTTCTTCTTGGGTAAGTTTTCCTTCTTCTATAAGGCGTTGATAGGTAGTGGCAATTTCTATTGGGTCAAGACCTTCGCGTTGTAGGTTTTCGACCAAAGCCATGATAAGTGTAGTTTCGTCGTCGGCTTTACGTACGTGTGCAGGTATTTTTGTTAGTCCTGCAATTTGTGAAGCGCGAAAACGACGTTCTCCAGCGATAATCTCGTATGAACCGACAACAGTATCGCTTTCTCGCAATGTGATAGGTTGAATAACACCTAATGCTTTAATAGACTCTGCAAGTTCTTGTAGAGCATTTTCTTCGAACGTTTTACGAGGTTGGTTTGGATTTGCAACGATTTTAGATATTTCAATTTCAGAAACACCAGGACGGCTTGCAACCGCTTGTGTTACCGATTTGTTGCCGCCTAAAAGAGCGTCTAATCCTTTGCCTAAAGCTTTTTTTTCTGCTGCCATTATTGTTTTGTTTCAGGTAAGTGGTTTCTACGTAAAATTTCTTGTGCTAAGTTCAAATAGTTTTTAGCACCGACAGAATTTATGTCGTATGTGATAACTGGTTTTCCGAAACTTGGAGCTTCTGCAAGCTTTACATTTCGTTGGATGATAGTGTCGAATGTAAGTTCTTGGAAATGTTTGTGTACCTCTTCAACAACTTGTGTCGAAAGTTTTAGGCGGACATCAAACATTGTAATAAGAAATCCTTCAATCATAAGAGAAGGATTGATGTTGTCTTGAACAATACGGATAGTATTCAATAGTTGTGAAAGTCCTTCCAAAGCGAAGTATTCACATTGTATAGCCAAAAGAACAGAATCGGCAGCAGCAAGTGCGTTGGATGTTAAAATACCTAACGAAGGAGTACAGTCAATAATTATGAAATCGTAATTGTTGCGAACTTGATCGATGACTTTTTTTAGATACGCATCTCTGTCGTCTTTGTTTGCAAGCTCAATTTCTGCACCTACAAGGTCGATAGTTGCTGGCAATATGTGAAGTTTCTCAATATCTTCATATTGTTGAATTGCTTCTTGTGGAGTGCAGCTTCCCATAATACATTGATAGATTCCTTTAAGGTTTCTTTCTTGTATATCTATACCAAGTCCGGTAGATGCGTTACCTTGAGGGTCGAAATCTACGATTAATACAGAGTATTCAAGTACAGCAAGACTTGCTCCCAAGTTAATGCTTGTGGTTGTTTTTCCAACACCACCTTTTTGATTCGCTATTGCAATTACTTTTCCCATTGTCTTATCTTTTGACATTAGACCCCAAAATTACAAAATAATTTGGAGTCTGTTTCGGCATTCTGTCTGCCATAGCATATAAATGCCTCTAACGTATTGATTGTTAGTTGTTAAAAAGTTATTAACAGTAGCGGCAGGGTTTTACTCTGCCGCTATATGAATTCCGAAAAATGATGATCAGGGTTGATGGGCCAATTCCGAAAAATAAAATCCTAATTATCAATTGCCAATTATTAATTGTCAATTATTTTTGTATTGTGAAAACAAAAGAAGAACAACGGCTTGAATCCATCTGGGAACAATTGGCAACATTGCCTACGAATCCTGGTGTGTATCAATATTTTGATAAAAATGGAACTTTGATTTATGTTGGTAAGGCGAAAAATCTAAAACGCCGTGTGTCTTCGTATTTCAATAAAGAACAAACACATCCCAAAACTCGTATCTTGGTTAGTAAAATTGTGACAATAAAACATTTTATTGTTGCTAGTGAACAAGATGCGTTATTGCTTGAAAATAACCTTATTAAGAAGTATAAGCCACGGTATAATGTTATGTTGAAGGACGACAAAACATATCCGTGGATCGTGATAAAAAATGAGCCGTTCCCTCGCGTGTTTTTTACTCGTCATTTGGTGAAAAATGGGTCGCAATATTTTGGACCTTATGCAAATGTGAAAATGGCGAAACATTTGCTTACCATGGTAAAGCAGTTATATAAGCCGCGTACTTGCTCGCTTGCTTTGAATATGGGCGATATTGCTAAAGGGAAATTCAATACTTGTTTGGAATATCATATAAAGAATTGTAATGCTCCTTGTGTTGCAAAACAGTCGGAAACGGAATATTTACAAGCTATAGCCGATATAAAAGATATTTTGAAAGGCAATATTGGGGAGGTTATACGAATTTTGAAAAATAAGATGTTGAAGTATGCCTCGGAAATGCGATACGAGGAAGCTGGCGTAGTAAAGGAACAATTGGAAGAATTGGAACGATATCAAAGCCATTCAACTGTTGTGAATCCGAGCATAAATAACCTTGATGTGTTTTCTATTCTCGACGATGTTGATTCGGCGTATGTGAATTTCCTAAAAATTGTGAACGGTGCTGTGGTACAGTTACAAACTTTGGAGATACGAAAGCAATTAAATGAATCTCCTGAAGAATTGTTGGCTATTGCAATAACAGAAATTCGCCAGCAAATTCCAAGTGACGCGAAGGAAATAGTTGTTCCGCTAATCCCTGAGTTTCAAATAGAAGGCGTTGGATTTCATATTCCACAAAGAGGTGATAAATTGCAATTGTTAAAATTGTCGGAACAAAATGCTCATTTGTATAAGGTCGAGAAGTTAAAGCAAATGAAACGACTCGATCCGGAACTTCATAGTAAAAAACTTATGGAAATGATGCGCCGCGATTTGCAACTCGATGAATTGCCGACGCACATGGAATGTTTTGATAACTCCAATATACAAGGTGCTTTCCCTGTTGCTTCATGCGTTGTGTTTAAAAACGGCAAACCAAGTAAAAGCGATTATCGTCATTTTAATATAAAAACAGTTGTCGGTCCCGACGATTTTGCTTCAATGGAAGAAATCCTAACTCGTCGTTATACTCGTCTTATGAATGAAGGACAGGAATTGCCGAAGTTGGTGATAGTAGATGGTGGAAAAGGTCAGTTAAGTTCTGCGGTAAAAGTATTTAAAGAAATGGGAATTTTTGGAAAAGTTCCGCTGATAGGATTGGCAAAACGATTGGAAGAAATCTATTTTCCAAACGATCCTATACCTTTATATTTAAGTAGAAACTGTGAGACTCTAAAGATAATTCAACACATGCGTGATGAGGCGCACCGTTTTGGAATAACCTTCCATAGAAATCAGCGTTCTCGTCATTTTACGTCTTCGGAACTTGAAGCAATAGAAGGAATTGGACCAAAATCAATAGAACAATTGTTTAAACAGTTCAAGACAATTTCTGCTATAAAATCGGCATCTCTTGAAGATTTATCATTGGTGTTGGGTGAAAGTAAAGCAAAGAAAGTTCTTGCTTATTTTGAAGCAGAAAAACCGGCTGCAGTTGTGAAATAAACATTACATTTGTGAAATGTTTCATGGCAGAGACGTTCTGTAGAACGTCTCGATATGTTAAAAAAGGTGTTATGGTTTATATATTCTTATTCATTTATACAATAGGATACATTTTTCTATTTATTCCGATTTTTTGTATTGGTGCAATTTTTAATGCGAAAATGCGTGATGGTTTAGTAGGAAGATTAACGCAACCAAAACGTATCCGTCAATTTGCAAAAGAGCATGAAAATGATACTATAGTATTTTTTCATAGTGCGTCGGTTGGTGAATGGGAACAGTCTATACCTATTATAAAAGTATTGAAACAATCTCGCCCCGATGTAGTGGTGTTAGCGTCTTTCTTTTCGCCTTCGGGAATGCATCATGCAAAGAAAGATGATGTTGATTGTGCGATTTATTTACCGTTTGATGTATGCTTAACAAATTATTTGTTCTTTAAGAGAATAAAACCAAAAGCTTGGATAGTGTCGAAATATGATATTTGGCCGGGAAGTTTGCTTGCTGCTCATTGGGCAAATGTGCCTGTTTTATTGTGCTCTGCAGAATTAGCAAAAGATTCGAAACGATATAGCGGACTTGGTGCAGTTGTAAATAGATTGTTCTATAAATATATATCATATATTTTCCCTGTTTCTGAAGATTACAAGCAGCGTTTCTTGAATATCTATCCGTTCGAAGATAGATTGGAAGTTGTTGGTGATGCTCGCTACGATCAGATTATTGCAAAAGCCGAAGCAGTAAAGGAACAACCTGATGTTGAAATCTTTGAAAATCCACTTCCTGTTACGTTTATAGGTGGCAGTTTGTGGCCAGCAGATGAAAAACACTTGTTCCCTGCATTGCTACGAGTGTTTAAGGAAAATGATGATTTGCAATTGTTGTTGGTGCCTCATGAACTACATGAATCTCATATTCAAGCCATAGAACAAACATTTGCAGCGCAAGGTATTGCTACAGAACGTTATTCAGATTTTTCAAAAACGGATTCGAAAAAAACGAAGTGCCGTGTTGCAATTATCAATACGATAGGTATGCTTGCCAAGTTGTATAAAAATACGGACTTAGCCTATGTAGGTGGAGCTTTTTCTACTGGTGTACATAATGTCGCGGAACCGTCGGCGTTTGCAAATCCAGTAATGTATGGTCCAAAACATGTGAATTCGTATGAAGCAATGCAGTTGAAGGAAAAAGCGGGTGGTTTCCCTGTGTCTAATGAAACTGAATGCTACGAAATACTTTCTCGCTTAGTGAAAGACGAATCGTTTAGAAAAGAAGCTGGAAAGAAAAATCAGGATTTCTTGTACGCAAGTAAGGGCGCTTCACAAAAAATCACACAATATGTCTTAGGTATATTATAGTTAAGGTTGTGTGGAACGCGTATGTGCTATGAATATGTTCGTTATGTATTTATAGTTTATTGGATTTTTGTTGTCCCCTGTAGGTGCTAAAGATTGTTGCTGTTGAAGATAAAATCTTCATGATTCCAAAATGTAGGTTATTTTTCCAAAAAAACGGGTATGATAGATTGTAAATATTGAAACTACCTTTGTAATGAATAATTATATGTAGAAAATGAAACAATTTATAATCACAGTGCTCTCAGCTCTTTTGTTTAGTGCTTGCACACAAAACAATTCAAAAACTATGGATGAAAAAAAATCTATGACTCAAGAATGGGATAAAACATTTCCCCTTAGCGAAAAGGTTACTCATGAAAAAGTAACTTTTAAGAATCAGTATGGATTTACATTGGTAGCAGACCTTTATGTTCCAAAGAATGCCAATGGTAAGATGAAAGCTATTGCTGTAAGTGGTCCTTTTGGAGCTGTTAAAGAACAATGTTCAGGTCTTTATGCAATGACTATGGCAGAGCGTGGATTTGTTACTTTGGCTTTCGATCCTTCGTTTACTGGTGAGTCCTCGGGAGAACCACGCCGTACAGCTTCACCAGACATCAATACCGAGGATTTCCTTGCCGCAGTTGACTTCCTTTCTATGCGTGAAGATGTAGATGCCGATAAGATAGGTATCATAGGCATTTGTGGTTGGGGCGGTATTGCACTTAATGCTGCATCCGCAGATCCTCGTATCAAGGCGACTGCTGCGATGACTATGTATGATATGAGCCGGGTGAACGGTAATGGTTATTTTGATACAGATGATAACGAAGAGGCTCGTCTTTCTGCTCGCAAAACTCTTGCGGACGAACGCATGAACGCACTCAAGAACGGAAAAACAACTTCTGGCGGTGGTGTTGTTGATCCCTTGCCAGAGGACGCACCTCAGTTTGTAAAGGATTACTATGACTACTATAAGACTCCGCGTGGCTATCATGCCCGTTCGGGAAACTCGAACGATGGTTGGCACACCTTTGGTTGTCAGGCATACGCCAACACACGATTCCTATACTATATAAATGAAATTCGTTCTGCAGTTCTTATTGTTCATGGCGAGAATGCCCATTCACGCTATTTCGGCGAGAACGCCTTTGAATATATGATGACAGGCAAGGCCAAGGGTTACGATGCAGTACGCGAGCCAAATCCAGTGCCAGGGAACAAGGAGCTTCTCATAATTCCTGGAGCTTCGCATTGCGACCTCTATGACGGAGGCAAGGACAAGGTGATTCCTTGGGAAAAACTTGATACTTTCTTTAACAGCAACTTAAAATAATGCAACAGATTCATATAGATACTATTCAGCAGTTCAACGACTACAATGGGGTAGAGACTCTTCATCCCCTTGTAAGCGTTGTTCATGTCGATAGCACCGAGCACATCAAGGAGTGTGTGATGCACTATGGACTTTATGCTCTCTATTTGAAAGAGAACAAAGGCTGCAAACTTTCGTATGGCCGTACAGAATATGACTTCGACGAGATGACCGTAACAAGTTTTGCTCCAGGTCAAGTGGTGAATGTAGAACCAAATCCGGATGTCCCTTTTGCCAAGTTTTCTGCTTTGGTTTTTCATCCGGACATACTCAACCGCACATCCTTGGGTAAGCAGATGGACAGATACGAGTTCTTTGACTATACTAGCAATGAGGCTTTACATCTTTCTACTCAGGAAGTCGAGATATTCCAAGGGGTACTTACTATGATAGAGCAAGAATTACACCATGCTATAGACAAACATACGCGTGAATTGGTGGTTAGTCATATTGAACTTTTATTGAACTATTGTCTTCGGTTTTATGACCGTCAGTTTGTTACTCGTGAAGAGATTAATCATTCGGTGGTGAAGAAATTCCTTTCTCTACTTGATGAATATCTTGCTTCTAAGACAGAGCATGAAGGTTTGCCTACAGTAGCGTATTTTGCAGAAAAATGTTGCTTGTCAACGGGTTACTTCGGAACACTTGTAAAGACAGAAGCTGGTCGTACCGCCAAGGATATAATCAATGACCGAATATTGGCAAAGGCCAAAGAATTATTGCAATCCGATATGTTGTCTGTTAGTCAAATTAGCCAGCGTCTTGGTTTTGAATATCCGCAACATTTTATCCGCTTCTTCAAGGCGTTGACGGGAAAGACGCCTACGCAATGGAGGGCGGCATAACTAGATGACAATATCACATGAAGAATTTTATTTCACAACTTTATATCGCTATCATAGCTTTTGTCATGATGGCATGTCAGAGTGAGGATGCTAATGCTACGGCTCCTTCTGATAATAACTCTACAGGTAGTAATAACAAGACGCTGATTGTCTATTACAGCTATACGAACAACACAGAGCAGATTGTTGATGATCTTAAAACGATGATCCAAGTGGATGTAATCGAAGTAGAACCTGCAAACAAAAACCTCGATTATGCAGCCAACAACTACGCGATAGGTACGGAACAGCTTAACAAAATCAAGAATAATCCAAATGATGAGAGCAGCTATCCTGCCATTGACCCTGTGACAGTGGATATGAGCAAATACAACACCGTCATCATTGCCACTCCACTTTGGTGGAGTCAGATGGCGAGCAACATGCAGACGTTCCTCTTCAAGTATGGTAACGAGATGGCAGGCAAGAACATCGGTTTGATTGTTAGCAGCCATAGTAGTGGAATCAGTGGCGTGGAGGCAGATGCTAAGCGTCTCGTTCCCAATGGAAAGTTCTATGCAAAGAGCCTTTGGATAAACGCTTCTAAACATTCTCAGCGCAGGACTTTATTGGAGCAATGGCTGAAAGATGTTAACTACAATGATATCGATAACGAAAACCATAATAATATCGCTATGAATATTAAAGTCAACAATAGCACGCTGAACGTGAAGCTTGCTGACAATGAGGCAACACAAGCATTGGTGGAACGATTGAAAGGCGGTGCGGTGACCTACAACGCTCATGATTACGGTGGTTTTGAGAAGGTAGGTGCACTTGGATTTTCACTTCCTTCAAACGACACTTACATCACAACTGAGCCAGGCGACATCATGCTATACACCAGCAACCAACTCTGCATTTTCTTCGACAGTAATTCGTGGGAATACACACTTATTGGCAAGATTGAGGGAATGACCAAACAACAGCTGAAGGATGTCTTCGGAACTGGAGAAGTAAGCATTACTCTTTCGCTTGACAAACCGACAAGCATTGCCTCTGTCTCTGCAAACCAAGCAAAGGCGAACAGCATCTACACTCTTAGCGGTCAGAAACTCGCCGAAGTTCCTGCAAAGGGAATATACATCGAGAACGGAGTAAAGAAAGTGAAGCAATGAAGAAGATTTTATTGTTCATCCTGCTTCTCTGTCCTATCGTAAGTATGGCTCAGGAGCAGGCAAAGACAGACAGCACCATGATTGTTCGTATTAGTGAAATAGAGGTCTATCCTGAATACCTGCAAAAGTATCTGGAGTTTGTCCACAATGTGGGAGCCACTTCCGTAAAGGAAGAACCTGGAGTAATCTGCATTTATCCTATGCAGCAACTCCGCAACGATTGCCAGATTCGAATCCTCGAAATCTATGCTTCGCAGGAGGCGTATCAGCACCACATCAAGACAGAGCATTTCCAAACCTACAAGCAAGGAACGCTCCACATGGTGAAGAGCCTTGACCTCGTGGATATGCGCCAGATGGCACCAGAAACGCTTCCTCTGATCTTCAATAAAGCAAAAGAATGAAACAGATAATATCCATTTTTATATTACTATTAGCTATGGCAACTACAATATCAGCACAGTCATTAACCGACCGCCAGAAACATCTGGCAACTATCGCCGCACTCGAAGCACAGGGTGATCTCGTTCGTCTGGAACCAGCTATCACTACGGCTCTTGATGGTGGCGTAACAATCAATGAAATCAAGGAGGCTTTCTCGCAACTCTATGCATACACAGGCTTTCCACGCTCATTGAATGCACTTGGAGTATTGAGCAAAGTACTTGAAAACGGTAATGGCAAGTGGACAGACGGCAAACCTTGGACACGCCCTGCTGTTTGGGATGACGCAAACAAATCTCTTGAAGTAGGTACAGAGATTCAGACAAAACTCTCCGGTCGCCCTTTCAACTATGAGTTCTGTCCACAGAATGACTATTACCTAAAGTCTCATCTTTTCGGAGACATCTTCGCTGGTGACCAACTCTCTGCAGCCGACCGAGAGATTGTTACTGTTGCAGCACTCTCTGCATTGAAAGGTGTTGCTCCACAGTTGTCAGCGCATAAGGCAGGAGCCGTTAATATGGGAAATACACAGGAGCAGGTCGATGAACTCTGTCATTTCCTCTCCGAGAATGGCTTGTCTCAATGCGACGCATCAGCAGATGCATGTGCTGGATCTTGGCCAAAAGGCAATCCAAACGATGCCTACGCAAAGTATTTCATTGGACAAAGCTATCTTGCTCCTATCCAGCCAAAGAATCTTTCGGACGGAGAAAAGACCATTCAGAGCTATGCCAACGTAACATTTGAACCAGGTTGTCGAAACAACTGGCACGTTCATCATGGAGCGCTCCAGATCCTTATATGCGTAAGTGGCGAAGGTGTCTATCAGGAATGGGGCAAGCCTGCCATAAGACTTCATGCAGGTGACATCATTGACATTCCCGAAGGTGTGAAGCACTGGCACGGAGCTACAAAGGATTCTTGGTTCCAACATCTTGCAAGCCATGTGCATGTAGGTGACCCTGAGTCAAACGAGTGGCTTGAACCAGTAAATGAAGAACAGTACGCTGAAGCTAACAAACAATGATTATATCACGAAGCGTAACGAGCCAATAATAGCAGAAAAGTTGAAATGACAATAGAACAATTCAGAAAGCACATGGCTGAAGGCCTTCCTGTTGAGAACGGGTCGGAGGCGCATCTGCTAATGCACCAAATGTCGCAGGATGCCCTTCGTATCACGGCAGAGATAAACGGCAAGTATCATGAACCTGCCGAACTGCGTAAGCTTTTGAGTGAACTTTGGGGACATGATATTCCCGAGTCCGTTGGTCTGTTTCCGCCTTTCGGTACAGATTGCGGAAAAAATACTTGGGTTGGTGAGCGCACATTCATAAATATGGGGTGCAAGTTTCAGGATCAAGGCGGCATCTTCATAGGTGATGACTGCCTTATCGGGCATAATGCCACACTATGCACCATCAATCATAATCCCGATCCCGAGCATCGTGGAGACATGACCTTCAAACCTATTCGTATCGAAGACAAGGTTTGGCTTGGTGCCAATGTGACTGTTCTGCAAGGTGTGACAATAGGTGAAGGTGCCATAGTTGCTGCAGGCGCCGTGGTTACAAAAGACGTCGCACCAAGAACCGTTGTAGGCGGAGTTCCTGCAAAATTCATTAAATCTATCTGAACAATATGAAACGAGTATTAGTAATTTCAACAAGTCCACGTGTACGAAGTAACTCTGATGCCTTGGCAGACGAGTTCATCCGTGGCGTAAAGGAAGCTGGTCATGAGGTAGAGAAAATCTCTATCCGCGAGAAGAATATCCAATTTTGTAAAGGATGTCTGGCTTGCAGTATGAAGAATCGTGCATATGAGTTCAACCGTGGCGAGGGCGGAAATATCTGCATTATCAAGAACGATGACATGGGTGAAATCATTCAAAAAATGCACGATGCAGATGTAATATGCTGGGCAACACCTATCTATTATTATGAGATGAGTGCGCAGATGAAAGTTGTCATCGACCGTGGTAATCCGCTATATACTTCTAACTACCATTTCCGAGATGTATATATGCTTACTGCTGCTGCAGAAAATGCAGAGTTTGTTCCTCAGCGAGCTATAAGTGGTCTCACAGGTTGGATCGACTGTTTTGAGAATGCGGAACTCAAAGGAACCGTCTTCGCTGGCGGAGTTAATAATCCAGGTGATATAAAAGAGCATCCATCATTGCAGAAAGCATATGAGATGGGAAAAATGGTTTGATTTTAAAATCAAATTTGTAATTACATCTGCGTTAGAATAATAGTTACCTAAGAAATAAGAGTGGCTTAAATTTATATTTTCATAAAGGGATTTTCCCTCGTAAATTGTCTATACGAATAGAAATTATTTGTAATTTTACCGACATTTTATTGTAAACTAATTAAAGATTATGAAAAAATATTTTTTGAACATTGTCGCTCTTATTTTGGGTGTGATGTTGTGTAATGGCGCTTTTGCTGCTGGTGGTATAAACACTGGTAAAGGTGCTGTACCATTTGGTAGTAATACCCAGTACAGTTATGGTATTATGCCAACAAACTTGCCAAGTGGTGGTACATACGGCGGTTCACAAAAGGCTGCTGAGGCTTACAACGCATGGAAAAGTGCGTATGTTGAAAAATGTAGTGTAGGGTATCGTGTTAAATTCGACGATAACTATTCTACTGTGTCGGAAGGTATTGCATACGGTATGGTACTTTCAGTGTACGCCGACGACAAAGATTTGTTTGATGGCTTGTGGGCTTACTACAAGGCTAACTCAAACGGTAATGGTGTTATGAACTGGAAAATCAACGGCTGTAGCGGAGTCTCTGGTTCCAATGGTGCTACCGATGCCGAACTTGACGTTGCAATGTCTCTTGTTATTGCTTCGGAACAATGGGGTGGCTCATACGGTGCAACTGCAAAATCGTTTATTCAGACTATTAAGAAAACTGAAATGGGTACAGATGGCCAGACTTTGAATGGTGATGCTTGGGGTAACACAAATACTTGTCGTAACCCAAGTTATTTCGCTCCTGGTTACTATGCGGAATTTGCAAAAGTTGATACTGATAACGGTACATTCTGGGGTAAAACTGCTGTTGAGGCTTCTGATAAAGTTTTGATAGCTAACAGAAATGCAACTTCAGGTTTGGTAAGTAACTGGTGTGATAATAGTGGTACCGAAAATGTTTGTGGTAATACTGGTTCTGGTGCGCAAGGTTATGGTGCAGATGCTTGCCGTAACCCTTGGCGTATGGCTATCGACTACTTGTGGCATGGTTCTTCTTGCTCTGCTGGTGCAAAAGATATTAATGCTAAATTGATAAACTTTGTGAAGGGATATGAAAATCAATTAAAAGGTCCTTTCTCAAATCGTAATGTGTCTAACCCTGGTAGCGGTTCGTATGTAAATGGTTCATATACTACATTGGCATTGCCAACAATGACATCAAAGGATGCACAAAGTAGTTTGAATAAGTGCTATGCTGCAGTAGCTAGTCTTAGTGATGTGGATGTGTACTTCAATACAACAGTTCGTTGTCTTACTTTGTTTGTAATGACTGGTAACTTCTGGGCTCCAGGTGCTTCTGGATTCGTATTCCCTCCATCTGTTTCTTCTGCTGCGGTTACAGGTAATAAAAGTGATGGCTATAAGCTTACATTGAACATGTCGAAAGCAATGGCTTCGGGAACATCGTCTGCATCTAATTTTACAATATATTATAATGGTACAGCTCAATCGGGTATTATTAGTGCTGTAAAATCAAATAGTGATAAGACTGTTGTGTTGACATTGTCTGCAGGTCCTCAACCTGGACAAACAGTTGCTTTGACTTATAATGGTAATGGTAATATTAAGTCTTCAGATGATGCAGTCTTAGAAGCATTTACAAAAATTGAAGTCTTAAACATGGTTGATGGTAGTGAAACTATTCTTGATGACTGTGAAGACGGTAATGAGTTCAATAATGTTGGTGGTATTTGGTTTACGTTCAACGATACTCCAGACCAAGAGTCTGCAGCAAAACCAGGAACAAAAAGTACTATAACTCCATTGACAAGTGGAAAATCTCCTTTGAGAATGGAAACCACTGGTTATGATGGTAGTGGATATGCAGTTCATGCTAAATATAAATTAGGATCTAATTATACTCCATATAATAATGGTACAGCTGCAAGTTGGACAAACCCAGCCTATGTTGGTATTGGAACTTGGGTTGATGATGTAGAAACAAGTTCGATGGACTGGTCAACTGGTACTGGTGTGACATTCTGGTATAAAGGTCCAAAATGTATGTTCCAAGTTATTATTTCGGAAGTAACGGATTTTTGCTTCCATAAATTTGATGTCCCTGCATGTGCTAGTTGGCAAAAAATAACTGTGACATGGGGCGATTTGGCTCAACCTACTTGGGGTAAAGCTATTACTTTCTCTGCTGAACATGTGTTGAAATTGCAATGGCAATTCTCTACAGATTATGAGGCATCAGGTACAAGTGGTGATATTTGGATTGATGAAGTACATATTTTAGGTATGCCTCCTGTTGCATTAACAGGCTTGGAAATTTCTCCAGTTTCTGATGCTGATTTAGCTGATGATAAATGTGCTGCGAATATAGATCCTTTGAAAATTCCTATTGCATCTGAATCTGTTGGTGATACCTTATATTTGGAAACAACTGCTACGCCAGAGGATGCTTCTTATCCTGTTGTGCTTTGGTCTTCTTCTGACGAAGATGTTGTTACTGTTGACTATAAAGGTCGTGTAATTGGTGTTGGTTATGGTGAGGCTACTATTACAGCTCGTTCAAAAATGCACCAAAATATATTTACAACATACACAGTAAAAGTTCCTGCTCCTGCTGTGAAACCAACAGCTATTGCATTTGAAGAATCTTCGTATGAAGTTACGGTTGGTGAAACAGCAACGATTATTCCAACATTTAGTCCTACTGGTGTTACGGAAACTGGTTTAACTTGGACATCTTCTGATCCAACTAAGGCGACTGTTTCTTCTTCTGGTGTTGTTACAGGTATTGCTCCAGGTAATGTGACTATTACTGCAACTAGTACAGCGGTAAGTTCAGTGAAGAAAACAGTAACAGTTACGGTTAAAGATGTTTCTGTAACTGCTGTTACGGTTGATGAATCTGAGGTTGCTCTTGAACTAGGTGATTCTAAGGTTGTGACAGCTACTGTGGCTCCTGCTGCTGTAAGTCAAGATGTTATTGCAATATCTTCTGATGAAGATGTCGCTACTGTATCAGTGTCAGGTAGTACAATTACTATTAGTTCTGTTGGTGTAGGTTCGGCTACTATAACAGTAAAATCAAAAGCTGATGAAACAATTACAACTACAATCGCTGTAACTGTAACAGGCGTTTCAGTAACAGGTGTTACAATCTCAGGAACAGAGACAACAGTACAAGTAGGCAAAACAATTTCGTTGACTGCTGCTGTTGCTCCAGCCGCTGCTGCACAAACTGTTACATGGACATCTTCTGATGCTAAAATAGCAACAGTTACAGGCGGTGTTGTTACAGGTGTCGCAACTGGTAAAGTAACTATTAAAGCTGCTTCAACAGAAGACGCAACGAAATTTGATGAATATGAAGTTACAGTAACTGCAGTTCCTGTTGCTACTATAACAATTACTCCTGCAACAAAAACGTTGAGCGTAGGTGAAGAAACAGAATTGGCTGTTTCTGTAAAACCAGATAACGCTGGCGATAAAACAGTTACTTGGTCTTCTTCGGATGAAACTGTTGCAACTGTTGACGCTACTGGTACTGTGACTGCTGTAAAAGCTGGTTCTTGTACAATCTCTGCAACTGCAAATGATGGTAGTGCTGTTGTTGGTGAATGTGCTATAACAGTAGAAGACGTATTGCCAACTAGCATTACAATGGCTACTGAATTAGGTTTCACTCTTGGTGATGCTGCTCAAACATTAGTTCCAACAATTGCTCCAGCTAATGCAACAAATAAATCTGTAACATGGAAATCTTCAGATGAAACAGTTGCAACTGTTGTTGATGGTGTTGTAACTCCTGTTGGAGTTGGTGAATGTACAATTACAGCTACTTCGGTTGCTGCAGGTACTGTGAAAGCTGAATGTGCGGTGTCTGTCGTAGCAAGTACGGTTGCTGTAGAAGGTGTTTCGTTAGATGCAACAGCTACAGTATATTTCGGTAAAACAACAACATTGACAGCAACAATAGCTCCAACAAATGCAACAAATAAATCTGTTACATGGAAATCTTCAGATGAAACAGTTGCAACAGTTGACGCAAATGGTGTTGTTACTGGTGTGAAAGTTGGTTCTGCTACAATCACAGTTACTACTGTTGATGGAGCAAAAACAGCTACATGTGCTGTTTCTGTAGAACATATAGCAATAGAATCAATAGCTCTTTCTGAAACAACTATAACTATGTCAATGGAAAGTGCTCCTGTTCAACTTGAAGCAACATTCACTCCTGCTGAAGCAACAGATAATAAAATTACTTGGTCTTCATCGGATGAAACTGTTGTAACAGTTGTAAATGGTATTGTTACTCCGGTTTCAGTTGGTACAGCAAATGTGACTGCTACTAATTCTGATGGCTCTGTTTCTGCTGTTTGTGCAGTAACGGTAAGTGCAATCTCTGTAACAGGTGTTACATTGGATAAAACTTCTGCTGAAGTTTCTGTTGGTGGTAGTGTAGCGCTTACTCCTACAGTTGCTCCTGAAAATGCTTCAGATAAAACGGTAACATGGTCTTCTTCGGATGAAAAGGTTGCAACAGTTGCAAATGGCATCGTTTCTGGTGTTGCTGCAGGTACTGCAACAATTACTGTTACAACAAAAGATGGTGCGAAAACAGCAACTTGTGAAGTAACAGTGAAAGCAAACACAATTGCTGTAACAGGTGTTACAATCTCACCTGCGGGTACTAAATCTATCGCATTGAATGAAAATCTTACATTCACAGCTACTGTTGCTCCTACAAATGCGACTGTGAAAGATGTTGTTTGGACATCTTCAGATGAATCAGTTGCAACTGTAAGCGACGGCGCTTTAACTGTTAAGAAGGTTGGTACAACAACTATTACAGTAAAAACTGTTGATGGTGATTTCACAGCAACTTGTGATGTGACAATTACAGATATCCTTACTACTAATATTATTATTGATAACGCATTATCTTTGACAGTTGGTGAATCTGCAACTATAAGTGCTACAATTTTACCTGCTGGTGCTTCAACAACAGTAGAATGGAAATCAGATAAACCAGCAATCGCAACTGTTGATGCAACTGGTAAAGTAACTGCAGTAGCTGCTGGTACAGCAAATATTACTGCAACTTCTACAGATGGTACTGAAATAACTTCTGATAAATGTGTTGTAACAGTTTCTAATATTTCTGTAGAATCTGTTACATTGAATAATACAAGTGCAATTGTTCGTTTAGGTGGTTCTTCAACATTGATGGCAACTATTACTCCTGCAAATGCAACGGTAAAAGACGTAATTTGGACATCAAGTAAGGAGACGATAGCAACAGTTACTAATGGTGTTGTCACTGCAGTAGCCGCTGGTTCTGCTACAATTACTGCGGCAAGTGCCGAAGATGCATATATCAAAGCAACTTGTTCTATAGATGTTGTTGACGATGCTGCTCTTTCTGCAGAACTTGCAATTGCAAATTCTACATACGCTTCTGCTAAAGAAGGTACAAATATCGGTGAATACAAAGCTGGTTCTAAAACAACATTTAAGTCTGCAATCGACGCTGCTCAATCTGTAATGGATAACGCTTCTGCATCTCAATCAGACCTTGATGAAGCTGTTGCGGCATTGAAGGCTGCAGAAAAAACATTTGCTAAGGCTATCAATGCTAACGAAACATTGATATTCAATGCTGATATGGCTCAAGAGAATATGACATATATGGCGACATATTGGTTCTCTTTCGATGATAATACAGCAAGCGATGATCCTAAGAAATGTGGTTCTTCTGTAATTACTCCAAAATCTACTGAAGACGAACCATTTACTATGGCTGAACCTGGATACAATGGTTCAGGTAAAGCTGCAATGATGCAATATACATTGGAAGGTTCTAAAGCTCTTGGCTATAGTCCATTTGTTGGTATGGGTATGAACTTCGCTGATCCAGCAGGTGTTGCATTCGATATGACAGGTTCTACTGGTATTTCGTTCTGGATGAAAAATGATAGTCCTGTTTATTTCGAAGTTGAATTAACAACTATTAGTGATGCTTGTGACTTCTACATTTATTTGCCTGCATCTCCATCATGGCAACCAGTAGAATTGTCATGGTCGGACCTTGAACAATATAGTTGGGGTAAACAAGTAAAATGGGATCTTGCTCAATTGACTAAATGTCAATGGAAGGTTCAAGAAGCTGATGGCGAAGCTGGTAAAGTTTGGGTTGACGAAGTTAAGATTTTGGGTGTAGCTTTAGACTTGCCAGAAATCGTAGATTTTGAAGCTCTTTATACAGCAATTGCTGAAGCACAATCAGCTGTGGAAAATGCAGTTGTTGGAACACTTGATGGTAATTATCCTCAATCGGCTGTAACTGCTTTGGAAAAAGCTATAACAACAGCAGAAACTTCTTTGAAAGCAAAAACTCAAGCAGAAGTTGATAATGCTGTTACTGTGTTGAATAAAGCAATCGCTGACTTTGCAAAAGCAGTAATCGGTGTTGACCGTTCTACACTTGAAACTTATATCGCTCAAGCTGAAGGTTATTATGCTACAGCAGAAGAAGGTTATGAAGAAGGTATGTATTTGATTGGATCTAAAGACATTTTGTTGGATGCAATCGAAACTGCAAAAGATGTTGATGCTACTGAGGCTGTTTCTCAAAAACAAGTTGATAATGCAGCTGCAACATTGAAGAAAGCTATCGATACATTCTTAGATTCTAAATTCGATCCAAGTTCAATCAACAGAAATGCTTTGGAATCTGCTTTGGCTGATGCAAATAAAGCTGTTGCTACTGCTGTTGAAGGAGAAGGTAACGGTCAGTATAAAGCTGGTGCTATTGCAACATTGCAAGATGCTATAGATGCTGCTCAAGCTGCATACGATAAGTCTTCAGCAAATCAAGCAGAAATCGATAATGCAACAACTGCATTACGTGCAGCAATCGATAAATTCGAGAAAGCAAAAGTTACTGTAAACAAATCTTCATTGACACTTGCTATTACAAATGCGAATACATTGTATGCTGGTGCTGTTGAAGGTATAAACAAAGGTAATTATCCTGTAGGCTCAAAAGCAACATTGATGGCTGCTATCGCTGAAGCACAAGCTGTTGAAGCTAATGCTTCTGCTTCTCAAACACAAGTAGATGCTGCAAAAGTTGCCTTGACTAAGGCTGTAGATGCTTTCAAAGCGTCGATGATTTCTGTTGATAAATCTCAATTGATTTACCAAATCAATTTGGCTACAGCTGCTCTTGCAAAAGCCGAAGGTAACACTGGTGATGGTTCTGGTCAATATCCAGCATACGCAGTTTCTTCATTTACTAGTGCGATTAATTATGCAAATGAGGTTTATGCAAACTCTAATGATCAAACTACTGTAAATGGTGAAGTTTCTGTTTTGATTGCGGCAATTGCTAATTTCGAAAGATCTAAGAATCCTGTGGTTGAACTTGTTGATATTACAGAGTTAGCTAAGTTAATTTCTGAAGCAGATTCATTGTTGGATAATACAAGAAATCCTTCTGTAAACTTCCTTGTTTACATTGAACTTTGTACTCGTAAGAGCAATGCAAAATCTGAATATGAAAAAGAAACTCATGTTCAATCTAATGTAAACACGCAAGCAAGATTGTTGGCTGAAGCTATTGAAGCATTTAAGAATGCATTTGCTGGTGCAACTGGTATCGAAGATGCAGAAGAAGTTGCTTTGGCTATCTATCCAAATCCTTGTGTGAACGAAGTTGTTTTCACTGCTGGTAAAGAAATAAATGCTATAGCAGTTGTTAGTCTTGCAGGTGCAACACAATTTGTCGCTAATGTAGAGGCAACAGAAGCAACTCTTGATGTTTCTAACTTAAAGGCTGGTATTTATATCGCTAAGATTCAATACGCCGACAATACTGTTGAAACAAAACAGTTTATGAAACGATAGTTGAAAACGACAAATAGATTTTATTGTAGGGGCAGGATCCAATCCTGCCCCTACTTTTTTATAAAATTCGTATATTGCAGCACTCAACATAACGGAAAATGACGGAATACGAACAGATATTACAACAATATTGGGGATATCCAAAGTTTAGACCGCTACAACAGGAAATTATTCAAAGCGTTTGTAGTGGAAAGGATACGCTTGGACTTTTGCCTACAGGTGGTGGTAAGTCTGTTATATTCCAAGTTGCGGCACTTTCAAAGCCGGGAATTTGTATAGTTATTACTCCGTTAATTGCATTGATGAAGGATCAAGTTGATAACTTGAAAAGACGGTACATAAAAGCTGCTGCAATATATTCCGGAATGTCGGATTTTGAAATCCGTCAAACTTTTGAAAATTGCATATATGGTGATTATAAGTTCTTGTACATTTCTCCTGAACGATTACAAACAGAGGCTTTTCGTCGGAAGTTAACACTTATGAATGTGAATCTGATAGCCATAGATGAATCACACTGTATCTCGCAATGGGGCTATGATTTCCGACCTTCTTATTTGGAGATTGCGAAAGTTCGTGAATTGTTTCCGAAAGTTCCTGTCCTTGCACTAACGGCTACAGCTACTCCTGAAGTTGTTGACGATATTCAGAATAAGCTTGGCTTTACCAAGAAAAATGTGTTTGTTAAAAGTTTCGCACGCAAAAATTTAACATACAATGTCTATAAAGTTCACGATAAAATAGGAACATTACTTCGTATGTGCAATAAGTACAAAGGCACTGGCATTGTGTATGTTAAAACTCGCCGTGAAACGAAAGAAATAGCCCAGATTCTACAACAACATGGCATAAATGCAGACTTTTATAATGCAGGACTTGACTCCAAAACTCGTGTGCAAAAACAAGAAAAATGGATGAAAGCTCCCGATGCGATAATGGTCTCTACTAATGCGTTTGGTATGGGTATTGATAAACCCAATGTCCGTTTTGTCGTTCATTTGAATATTCCAGAGTCTATTGAGGCATATTTCCAAGAAGCAGGTCGGGCTGGTCGTGATGAAAAAGAGTCGGTGGCATTCCTTTTTTATACTGATGCTGATATTCAAACGCTCAAAGAAAACTTCGAAAAGAAATTTCCGCCTTTGAATGAAGTTCGTGAAGTGTACGATAAACTATGTATGTATTGTCGTGTTGGGTATGAAGAAGGTACGGGAAGAACATGTGATTTTGTGCTTCTGGAATTTGCACAACAATTTCAATTCTCGCCTGTGCATGTCTTGAATTGTTTGAAATTGTTGGAGTCTGAGGAATTTATTGTCATGGGTGATCGTGACGAGGTGCAGTCGAAGTTGCAGTTCGGTATAAATCATACTGATGCGTATGAATTTCAAGAAAGTATTCCTGCTTATTCTTCTGTAATTTTGTATTTGATGCGCAATTACACTGGAATTTTTAGCGATGCGGTATATATAAACGAGGAAGATATTGCTCGTGGAACAGGTTTACAATTGGATGTTGTGGTGAAATATTTGAAGAAACTTGCCGAAATGGAAGTCGTTGACTATTATCCAGCATCGAAAAAGCCATTTGTTACTTTTTTGAGAGATAGGGTAGCAAAGGAGATTGTCGTTTTCAATGTTGCAAAGATTTCTGAATTAAAGGAAAAGCAACGAAAACGATTATTGGCAATGATTCAATTTGTAACGAATAAGTCGGTGTGTCGTAGTACGCAATTGCTTGAATATTTTGGTGAAAAAAATGCTGAACCTTGCGGAAATTGCGATGCCTGCGTTAGTAAGAAAAAAGAAGAATTTGCTGTTCAACAAATTTTAGAATCTGTTCTGCAAAAACTACAGGAAAAACCACGAACTATTTCGGAATTGCTGACTGTTCTATCTTCATTCGAAGAATGTCAAGTGAAAGCTGTTGTGAAACAATTGCTTGACCAACAAAAGATTTCATATACAAGTGGCGCTCTGTTAGTCTTGGTAAAATAATTATGTTACAGGAGGCTGGCTATATTGGTTTGTTTGTAGGTTCGTTCCTTGCCTCTACAGTTGTACCATTTAGTGCCGATGCGCTATTTGTTGGTTGTATTGCTGTAAAATTACATGTAATGGCTTGTTTCCTATTAGCAACAATTGGTAATTGGCTTGGTGGCCTTACTTCTTATTATATCGGTTGGTTGGGAAATATGGATAAGATAGAAAAGTGGGCAAAAGTCAGTCGTGAGAAATTGGAAAGCCAACAGCATGTAGTTGCAAAGTGGGGCGCTTTGCTCGCTTTTGTTACATGGCTGCCGATAGTAGGCGATGTGTTTGCTATAGCTTTAGGGTTTTATAAAATCTCTTTCCCTAAATCAGCTTGTTGGATGTTGGCAGGAAGGGCGTTGCGGTTTGCAATCCTGTTGTTATTGTGGCAGAAATGGGGAGTACTACTTTTTTCTATATGAACAAGGATGTTTTTCTATATGCTTATTGTTATTTTCAGTATCGTAAAAATAAATTTTATGTTGCAAATTAATCTTTTGAGAAAAGAGATTGAGTAATAGAGAAAATCTATCTCTTTACAAAAGATTAACATGCGAAATGTATCATAAAAACGAAAATTCGTCTAACAGTATGGATTCCAATGCTATAGAAAAGCATGCGGAATTTATACCATTTGTTGAAAAGGAACAGATAGCACGACGAGTTTTAGTTGATAATAAATATGGTTCGTATGTGTTCCAACCGCTTGATAGAGATGGAATAAGTGAACAATCCAGCAATTTCGTACATTTTGTTATTGTGGGTATGACGGAAATGGGTCGTGCAATGGCAAAAATTGCAGCGCTTATAGCCCATTACCCAAATTTTGAAAAACAGAAAACTAGAATCACTTTTATTGATAGTTGTGCCGAGGAATATTTGTTCAAGATTAAAACAAAGTATCGATATGTGTTAGATTGTTCTCATTATACTTTGTCGAAAGTTGTGGACAATAAATTTGTGGAGATAGAAAAATATGTTCCACAAGATGATTTTATGGATATTGAGTGGCATTTTGTTCACGCTGATGTTCAATCTTCCCTAATACAATCTACTCTTCAAACATGGTCAGACGAGCAGAATTCATTGTTTACAATGGCTTTTTGTTTTGATGAATCAAACAATCAGCAAATTATTTTGTCTTTGCCTCAAAGTTTATTGGAAAGACAGGTACCTATATACGTCTTTCAACGAAATTCAGAATGGTTGCAAGAATTAGTAAAGTCTTCAACACTATATAATAGCATTATACCTTTTGGTATGACTGACGACAGCTATGATTATGATGGTGAAAAGTTTATTCAAGCTGGTCGTATGCTGAATTATGTGTATAGCAATGGTAATGGCAAATTGGAATTCCCGGCAGAAAAACTAGAGGAAAAATGGCAATTGGCAGCTGTTTCAGATAAAAAATCAAGTTTGTACAATGCCTTGCATATAAAGACTAAATTTCGCTCTGTGGGTATTAACTATTCAAATATCTTATCAGGGGAAGCGAATACAATCTTAAATGAAAATCTAGTACAATTAGGTAAAGTAGAGCACAATAGATGGGTTACAGAAAGATTGTTGCAAGGCTATCGACCTGTTAATGACGAAGAAAAGCAGGAAGTTGATCAGCACTTTTCAAATAAAAAGAAATTCAAAGATGAACGGAATGCGCATTACGATATTCGTTCGTTAGAAGAATTGACCGACGAAATACAATCGTATGATACATTAATGATACGCAATATTGTACGTATTGCAATAGAATCACATTTGCTTGAAAAATGATACGAAAAGTTCTATTTCCATATTGTATTTTGTTGTTGATGGCTCATGTGATGGTTGCTCAAACAGTTCAATTGGGGCAAACAGTTGAATACAACGAGAAAAATGAAAAAATACCATTACCTGGTGTGGAGATTGTTATTCGTGACGCAGGTTCTACCGTTTCCGATGCAAATGGTAATTTTACATTGACATTTAATACATTAAAACCTGGAGACAAGGTTGTCTATAGGCAAATACAAAAGTCAGGATATGAGATTTTTAACAAGCAAGCGTTGGAACAGTGGTATATTTCGCGTGAAAAGAGACCTTTCCAGATTGTTTTGTGTCGTGTAGATAAATTTAAAGCTTTAACAGAGAACTATCAGCGCATTTCTTCGGCGAGTTATGCTCGTCAATATAAAAATGATCAGGAAAAATTGGCGCTTCAGTTACAGGAAGGAAAATTAAAGGAAGAAGAGTATAAGAGACAACTTCTTCGCTTAGAAGACAACTATTATTCGCAACTTAAAAATCTCGAAAATTATGTGGATATGTTTGCTCGTATTGATATGAGTGAATTGTCGTCAGCGGAGCAGAAAATCATAGAAATGCTTCAGGAAGGTAAGATTGATGAAGCTATAAAAGCCTATGAAAGTAAACAATATGTAGAGAAATTTAAACAAGAAGCTTCCGATAGGCACGAAATAAACGAAGCTCGAAAAAGATTAGAAGAGGTTGATGCTCAAAAGCAGGAATCTATGCAGAATATTTTGTCGGCCATTGAAAGACAAATTTCTTCTTATCAGTTGATTGGAGGTTATGAGAATTATAAGAAAATAGGTTCAATTTTGCGCGAAATTGCTTTAGCCGATACCAGTAATCTCGATGTCGTAAAACGGTATGCAGAATTTGCCCACGGTCAGAATGATTTTTCCGATGCATATCGGTTTTACTCTATTTGTGTCAATGGCTATGGAAAAGAAAAATTAGCTTCTGTTTATACTTGTTTGGGTGATTTGTGTCGCTTGATGAAACAATACGACGAGAGTGAAACGTATTTGCGTAAGTCTATTGAAATATATGAGAAACTACTTGAAAGTGACAGAAATTATTTTTCGGACTTAGCCAAGGCAGAAAATAATTTAGGCATTCTTTATTATTCTCAACAACGAATGGATGATGCGGAAACATATTATTTGCGTGCATACAATAAATGGCAAGAATCTGTAAACAACGGCAATAAGGAAAACCTTCCGAATTTGGCTGGTGTACAAAATAATTTGGGCATTTTGTATATGAAACAAAAGAGAATGATAGATGCCGAAAAATATTATCTCCAAGCTGTTGATACTTATACACTTTTGTGTGAAACGAATCCTAACTCATATCAACGATATTTGGCTGTAACTCGAAATAATCTAGGCGCATTGTGTTTCGATTTGGCAAAATATGAAGAAGTAGAAAAATATTGGACATTGTCTGCTACAGATTACGAAAAACTCTATGAAAAAAATCCTAATGCCTATGGCTTTGATTTGGGTATTCTTCGATATAATTTAGCTCGATTTTATAATGCATTTAATCGATATACCGATGCGGAACGTGCCTATACGAATGCATTACATATATTTAAACCGCTCTATGAGAAAAATCCAAATGTGTATGTCTTTTATGTAGCCGAAACATATAATTCCCTGTCGTATGCTTACGCTCATTTGGAAAAATTTGATAAGGCTATTCAGATGGTTGATAAAGCGATAGCACTAACACCGTCATATACAAATTATTATGATAGTAAAGGGGATATTCTTGTGATGAAGAATGATTATGGAGCTGCAAAGTTGATTTTTGAGAAGATATTGGAAATAGATCCTGATTTTATACAAACAAATCAGTCAGAATGGATGAAAAAAATACAGTAGTTTAATCGAAGAATACAATCAAATTTTGCAATGGAAATATGGCTGTTGAAGTAGGGAAACAAAAAGCAATGGAAGAGTATAAAAGATACGCATTTATTAGCTACAACCATCACGATGTAAAATGGGCAGATTGGGTGCGGAAAAATCTTGAGAATTTTAAGTTACCCAAGGGAATTGAAAATGAATTCATTGATTCGAAGTATTTGCGACCAATTTTTCGTGATAAAGATGATTTGAGTGCCGGTGTTTTAAATGCCGAATTAGTGAAACATTTGTCTGTTTCTAAATATTTAATCGTAATCTGTTCCCCACATTCTGCAAAATCAGAATGGGTAAGTAGTGAGGTTCAATATTTTATTGACCATGATCGTTTACAAAATATCATTCCGTTTATAGTTGCAGGTGATCCTACTAGCGATGGTGAAAATGCTTGTTTCCCACGTTCACTTCGTACATTGTTTAAAGAAAATCCTGAGCAAGAATTGTTGGGCGTAAATGTGCAAGAAGTAGGCAAACAAAAGTCTATGGTGCGCATAGTTTCTCGTATTTTAGGTGTAGAATTTGATCGACTATGGAATAGATACGAGCGCGAACGTAGAAGTAAACTATCTAAAATCGCTATGGCAATAGTAGTTGCATTTGTATTGGCGGCATTCTTTGTGGTGCCAGTGCAAATGGCTGTAAAAATCTCTGAACCCAAACATTCTTTGCCTATGCCTGAACAAATGGTTCTTAGGGTAGATGGTATAGACTATATGTTGCACAGTTCTGATACCATAGTACAATTAAATTCATTGCCTGGCTATTGTAGAGGACAATCTGTGCCAATGTCCTTTTCTGCGTATTATTACAATACAATAGAAACCAAATTATCATTACCATTCTTTTGGAGAAAGACTGTAGAAATACAATTGCAGCGCGATAGCACATTTGCGATATATGCTGGCGTTGTTGTAGATGAGTCTGGTAACCCATTGGCTGATGTGAGTGTTACGTGCGAAACATGTAAGACAACAACAAATTCAGATGGGAAATTTTATATTGCAATTCCATTGGAAAACCAAAGTTTGGAGAAAAATATAGTTCTCCAAAAAGAAGGATATATAACTGGTGGTCGTGAAGATGAATCGCCAAGCAAGTACTTGTATTATTTGTTACGAAAATAAAAACATATATTTTTGCAGCAGAAAAGTCAAACTATGAAAAGAATCTATTTGTTATTGGTGTTATCCATTATTTCGTTACAATCGTTGGCGTACGATTTCTCTGCTGTTTGTGAAAGCGGACAGACGTTGTATTACCAGATTTTGAATGAAAATACAGTTGCTGTTGTTTGTGAAACTGGTAGTCCGTGGGGAAGTGGGTATAATAGATATCCTTCAGGAGATTTAGTGATACCTGAAAGTGTAGAATATGAAGGAGTAACATATATTGTGAAATGTATTTATTATGGCGCGTTTCAAGGATGCTCCAAATTGACCTCGGTGCAAATTCCAGAAAGTGTTATAGAAATATATGAAGAAGCATTTTATTTTTGTACAAAGTTAGCTTCAATAAATATTCCAAATGGCGTAAAGGCTATAGAGCAATACACATTTACAGAGTGTTCGAGTCTGACATCTATAGTCCTTCCAGAAAGTGTACTTAGCATCGGTAACGTTGCATTTCAAGGATGTTCAAAGTTAACATCAATAGTGATTCCGGAAAGTGTTACATCTATAGGCCATTATGCTTTTTCTGGTTGTTCGTCATTGACTTCTATAAATCTTCCGAATGCGCTTACGGTAATACCGATAGAAGCTTTTAATGGTTGTTCCTCGTTGACATCTATTTCTATTCCGGAAACAGTTACTGTTATAGATAACGCCGCATTTCGTGGGTGTTCAAGTTTAACAGCAATAAATATTCCAAAGGGTATAGAAGAAATTTCAAATGAGGTATTCTATGGCTGCTCAAAATTAGCGTCTGTTGAAATTCCGGAAAACGTTAAGGAAATAGGTGATTTGGCGTTTGCGGGATGTTCGAGTTTAACAACAATAAATATCCCAA
This sequence comes from Bacteroidales bacterium, assembly GCA_045615765.1. GTDB lineage: Bacteria > Bacteroidota > Bacteroidia > Bacteroidales > UBA1715 > UBA1715. The sequence continues at coordinate 67,830 of JAZLFM010000020.1, read as the reverse complement.
AGGGTATAGAAGAAATTTCATATGCGCTATTCTCTGGCTGCTCAAAATTAGCGAATGTTGAAATTCCGGAAAACGTTAAGGAAATAGGTGAACGTTCGTTTGAGGAATGCTCGAGTTTGACATCTATAACTATTCCGGATGGAATAGAAAAAATTCCTACTGGCGCATTCCTATACTGCTCAAGTCTGACAAATGTAGTGTTGCCAACAAGTGTGACTGAGATTGGCCCTTATTCGTTTGCGTATTGTAATAGTTTAACATCACTAAAACTTTCCGATGGTTTAACTTCTATTGGCGAAGCTGCATTTAAATCTTGTCACAATTTAACAACCATAAATCTTCCTAAAAATATTACTGATTTAGGTCAATATGTTTTTGTAGATTGTATGAATTTAACTTCAGTAGATATTCCAGAAGGAATAGAACAAATTCCTACTGGCGCATTCAAAGAATGCTCAAGTTTGACAAATGTAGTGTTGCCAACAAGTGTGACTGAAATTGGTCCTTATTCGTTTGCGTATTGTAATAGTTTAACATCACTAAAACTTTCCGATGGTTTAACTTCTATTGGCGAAGCTGCATTTTATTATTGTGTGAAGTTGACAAATGTGACTTTGCCGGAAAGTGTTACATCATTTGGTACAGAAGCGTTTGGTTATTGTAGCAATTTAACAACCATAAATCTTCCTAAAAATATTACTGATTTAGGTCAATCTGTTTTTATGGGTTGTATGAATTTAACTTCAGTAGATATTCCAGAAGGAATAGAACAAATTCCTTTTAGAACATTTGATGGCTGCATGAATTTGACAAATGTGACTTTGCCTGAAAGTGTTGAGTCAATTGCTCTTGAGGCTTTTTTTGCTTGTAACATACAATCTTGTATAATAAAAAGTCAAACTCCTCCTGAAGGAACAGGATCGCTTTGTACAGCAGCTGTGGTCTATGTTCCATGCGGTTACTTAGCTGCTTATCTTGCTGATGAAAACTGGAATATATATAATTTGGTAGAGACTAATTATAAAGTAGAATTACTATCATCCAACAAAGCTCTGGGTACTGTTTCATACGAAGGTTCCTTGTGTGCGGCAGATGGAAAGTTAAACCTCGTAGCTACGCCAATATCGATTTCGCAATTTGTCGCATGGAGCGATGGAAATACAGAAAATCCCCGCACGGTGGTGATAGACCGAGATACGGTATTTACGGCTATTTTCGGCGACAAGCCTATCATAACCGTAACAAATACCAGAATGCCGGTATGCGATGCGTACAACGGTTCAATAACTGTATCGGTTTCTTCCGGTGTTGAACCTTATTCTTATGAATGGAGTGATGGAGGCCCAGCTGAGGTAAGCCGTTCTGGTTTGCAAAGTGGCATTTATACGTTAAAAGTAACCGATGCCATAGGTCGTTTCGATGAGATTACAATCAATTTGGAAAGTGACCAATCGTACAAGGCACAGATTTATCCAACGGTGGTAAATCCAATTTGTGAAACAAAAAATGGTAGCATAAATCTTTCTGTTTCAGGCGGAACTGCACCATATACGTACAAATGGGCCGATAGCGAGACAACGGAACGAAGCCGTAACGGTTTGGCAAGCGGTGAATATATCTTTACTGTAACGGATAATGCTGGCTGTGTATCCGAGAAGAAGATAGAGTTGGTAAAGAACGAGGACAATATGCCAATCATTGCGGCCAAGGTAACGAATGCTATTTGTGGTCAGAATATAGGTGAAATAGAACTTTCTATTTCTGGTGGCACGGAACCATATACGTATGCCTGGATGGACGGAAAAACAGAATTGCATCGCAGTAATTTGATGCCTAAAACATATAGTTTTAGTGTAAGTGATGTGTATGGTTGTACTACTAACTACGAGAAAGAAATTATAGCAGAGACATTTAAGCAACAACCTGAAATTGCAATGGTATCGGTAAGTCAGGAAGTCGAGGCAGCAAATCTTGTTGTGTGGCAAAAAGAACAAACCGAAGCGATTTATTATTACACAATCTATCGTGAAACAGAAAAATCTAATGATTATAAGCCTGTAGCAATGATTCCCTACACAGAGACAAGCATATTTGTAGATGAAAATACAAATAATATGCAGCAAGCTTACAAATATAAGATTTCGGCAACCGATTTGTGTGGTCAGGAGTCACCTTTAAGCGAGTATCATAAAACAATACATTTGACTAAAGGAGTTTCGTTGGGCTCGGCAATAAACCTTATTTGGGATGGATATGAAGGTTTTGAGTTCGATACTTATTCTGTATATCGTGTCACTACCACAGGTGTAGAAGAAATTACAAAGGTTACTTCGCAAGCTTGGACATATACCGATTTGAAACCAGTAGAAGGAACATTGTCGTATTATGTTGCTGTTGAGTTGCCAAACATTGTTGACGTAAACGATCCTCAAATGAAAGCCGAAGGCGGTCCGTTTGTTATGACTATTTCCAATATTGCGGAAGCGGAAAATAGAACGGATGTTTCTGACCTTATGGAAAAAGACTATAAGGTTTATTCTAACGGTATGGAGATTATGGTTGAAGGATCAGACAATCAAAAAGTCATAGTTTGCGAAGCAACAGGAAAGAAAGTGTTCGAAGGAATTGCCAATGTCGGTATTCCTGTAAAAAACGCAGGTGTTTATATTGTGATTGTCGGCAATAAGAGTTATAAGGTTGTAGTAAAATAAAAACAAGTGTCATGAAGGGATAAACAGATTCAAGTTTATCCCTTTTCTTTGTGAAGAAATAAACCTGAATTCATTATGAAAAAAATAAGCATATTATCTCTTCTTGTAGTTTTAATGTTTGGTAGCAATGTGTTTGCTCAAAATATTGTCAATGGTGGACATCGTTTTTCGGCATTTCTTAGTAAGGAAGGGAATGTATTTGTTTGTGGTAGGAATAAAGATTCAAATAATAGTGGAGTTTTGTGCGTTGGCTCTACGGCTGAATCAGTCTCTTCTTTTACAGAAATAGAATTCTTTTCAGAAAATAATATTACTATAAAACAACTTTTTGTAGGTGGTTCAAGTTTGTTCGCATTGGATTGTAATGATAATTTATGGGCATGCGGAGATAATCAATACGGACAATTGGGAGTTGGAAATAGTGCACCGGTAGTGCTTTCTCCAGAAAGAGTAGTGTCTGGTTGTCTTGCAGGAACTGCTTTTGATGATGATGGTTATATAACAGGTGTGCAAAGTGCGTTTGTGAAAAGTAATAATGCCTATGTGTTGTTGTTAGATGGGCGTGTTGTTTCCATGGGTTCTTCTGCTAAAGAAATGTATAGTACAGGTTTGGGAAATAATTCTGCTGCTGCCTCTAATGTGCCTGTATTTGTTGTTGACGCAGATAATAATCCTATAGAACATGTAATTTCTGTGACAGCAAGTGATTATGCCGCATATTTATTGGTTGATGATGATGGAGATGGTCGTGGTACTGTTTATTCGTTTGGAAGTAATTCACATGCAGGAGAGTTAGGAAGAAATATAAATGGTTCTGTTTGGACAGGGAACCAAGATGGATCAGGTTTGTATGCAAGTCCTATTATGAAAAATTCAAAGGAGACTCTTAGTAATATTATAAAAATTGCTGCATCTGCTGGTTGTGGTATAGCTTTGGATGAAGATCGCTATGTATGGACTTGGGGTAATAATAGTTGGAACGGTTTATGTGGCTGGAACCAATCGTATATTAGTTCTTCAGGTGTTCCTGCACGAGTAGATAAAGGTGAAACTTCTGAATCCGAAAATGATGGCTATTATTTGTTGGCCTTGGATATTGCTGGTGGTTGTGGCTTTTGTAGTGCAATTACTATTGAAGGAAATGTCGTTTCTTGGGGAAATAATAAAGATGAGAATGGATATCTAGGAAATGAGATTATGCAATCATGGTCAACTCCTGTATATACAAGATTAGATGAAAATACAATTTTGTCGCATTGTACTTCCATTTCTTGTGGGGGAGGTCATGGTTTTGCTGTACAAACAAATAAAAGTGTCTATTGCTGGGGCTATAATAAATACGGCCAGTTAGGCTTAAATAATACAGAAAATCAGGTTTATGCAGTGCCAGTAACATTGCCTGGTGCAATATCTAATCCGCAACCTACATTTGTACTTTCTCCTAAACGATTAGTAGTGAATCCGTTGAAGTTTCAAAGTCAAATTTTGCAGGTTTCATTGAATTTAGATAAGTCAATCCAATCGTTATATACTATTCGTTGGTATAAAGATGATGTGCTTTTGAAATCGGGAAAAATAACAGAAGAACTATTGTCGTATATTGCGACTAGTTTAGGAACATATCGGGTTGAAGTGGAATACGATGGTGAATTATCTGTATGTTCCACTCCATATAAAGCAGAATGTGCAGAAATGACTATATCTGCTGAACCTCAGAACTTTAGCTTTGGTGAACTTTCGTCAGATTGTAACGATATTGTTTTGTTGTCTGCAATCACGGATGATGTAAATTCAACTGCAGAATATGTTTGGTGGTTAGATGAAAATAAGACAAAGTCACTTGGTATGTCTATTGGCAATCAACCAATAACTGTAAATGTAGAGAACCATAAGGCAAAGAACGGAAAAACCTCTTTGTTTGTAGAGGAGGTATCTGCTTCGAGTGGTTCCATTATTACAGAAGAAGAATGCTTTCCTTCCGTAACAAATTTTGAACGCATAAGTTCAGCTGGTGGTTATAGTACATATTTGACGGGATTTACCGTTAATTCCAATGTGAAATTACGCTCGGTTGATTTTAAAGTATATGCAAAACCATCTGTTTTAGCAAATGGTGTAACACAACCTGTGAATGTGGATTTTACGGTGTTTGTATATGGAACAAAATTAAATAACCGTTATTTGCCTGATAAGAATAGTATCTGTGGCACACTGACGGCAACATTAACAGAGTCGGGAGAGTCCGTTGTCGTTACAGCTTTGGGAAACGTCGATTTAGCACCTGGTCACTATTATCTTTCTATTTATGTGAATCCATTTCATTTTTCAGGAGATTTAAAAATATTAAATGCTACTAATAGTTCAAAAATTCAAAATTATGATCCTATAGAATATTATGGCATTTGTATGTCTTCTGAGGATTTTGATGCATATCGTCATGGAAATTTATACAATCTAAGGTATGGAGGTTTACAAACTTTTACGTCATTGGTTCCTGTAACAATTTCTTCCGATTGTGCTTGTACGATTCCTACTCCAATATCTATTTCTCAAGATGTTGAGAATGACGTTCTTTGTTCTGGTGAAATAACCGTAACTGCTTCAGAACAGGAAAATAGTTCGGCAGCATTTATTTATGAATGGTATAAGGATGATAAAACCTTTTTGGAAGTTAAAAATGTGAATTCTCCATTGGTTGTGAAAGAGTCGGGATTGTATACTTTGTATGTGCGTGACGCGAATGACGCAAAATGTGAAAAAAGTTCATCTATAGAAATTCTATATAAAGAAGAGGAATTGGCAGTGGCATCGCAAGTTGTCGGTTCTATTTGTAAAGCCGATAATGGTGCTGTATCTATCTCTGTAAAAGGTGGAACGCAACCATATACCTATATGTGGAACGATAATGTAACTCTAAAAGATAGAAATGGACTTAAACCAGGCACATATTCATTGTTGGTAAAGGATTCCAAAGGTTGTTTTGGGTATGACACAATAGATGTCCCAACATTAAACACGTTCACTTGTAACCCTGAAATATCTCTTGTTACGGTAAGTCAACAAGTTGATAATGCCAATTTGGTTGTATGGAAAAAACAGCAAACGAGTGCTATAGAATTTTATTCAATTTATCGGGAAACAGCATCTGGTGATGTGTATGAGAAAATAGCTGATGTTCCATATTCGGAAACAAGTATATACGTTGATGAAAATGTTAATTGCTTAAAGCAATCGTATAAATATAAAATAGATGCTACTGATAAATGTGGAGAAAAGTCTATTATGAGTGATTACCATAAAACGATTCATTTACAAAAAAATATTGGGGTCAACGGTGAGATAAATTTAACGTGGGATGGTTACGAAGGTTTTTCTTTTTCAACATATTCGATATATAGAGTTACTCGTGATGGAGCGCAAGAAATCGATAGAGTTCCTTCTAGTAAATGGACATATACGGATTTAAATCCTGTAGAAGGCACATTGTCGTATTATGTTGCTGTAGAATTACCGAATGTTGTAGATGTGAATGAACCTTTGCATAAAGCGGAAGGAGGCCCATTTGTCATTGTGATTTCGAACCTTGCCGAATTAGAAAATAAAACATCCGTCTTAAACGTTACAGAAAATATAGTTACGGTGTACGCAAGTCAAAAATCTATAATTGTGGAAAATTCGGGTGAGCAAAAGGTGATAGTTTGTGAAGCAACCGGAAAGAAAGTATTTGAAGGAATTGCCAATGTCGGTATTCCTGTAAAAACCGCAGGTGTATATATTGTGATTGTCGGCAATAAGACATTTAAGGTTGTGGTAAATTAATCGTTAAACAATAATCACTAATCGTTAAACAATAATCAATTTTTTTGTATTATTGCAAAAAATAAAAGAAACAATATGATACATCATCATTCAATATAATTTTGGAACTATACTGAATGCATAATATAAGAGGTTTGCTTTCAGGCAAGCCTTTTTTTTTAAGTAATAAACGAACTAAAAATAAAATGGAACAAACAGTAATCAAATTAGCGATTCAAAAGAAAGGTCGCTTGAGCGAAAAAACAATCGAACTACTAAAAAACTGTGGTATTAAGTTTGTATCAAACTCAAGCCGTCTAAAAACTCAGGCGTTTAATTTCCCAATGGAAATCCTTTTCCTTCGTGACGATGATATACCAGGTTATGTAGCCGATGGCGTTGCTGATTTCGGTATCTTGGGAATGAACGAAATAGATGAACAAAATAAAGATGTAAACATCATCAAAAAACTTGGCTTTGCAGGTTGTCGTCTTTCTATTGCAGTACCAAATGCATTTGATTACAAAGATATCCATTCATTGGAAGGTAAACGAATTGCAACTTCGTATCCTACTATTCTTGCTAACTATTTGAAAGAAAATAAGGTTAATGCGGAAATACACGAAATTAGTGGTTCGGTAGAAATTGCTCCAACTATTGGTTTGACTGATGCAATTTGTGATATCGTTGAGTCTGGTGGAACATTGTTAAGCAATGGCTTGAAAGAAGTTGAAGCTATCTATAAGTCTGAAGCTGCTCTTATCGGAAATAAGAATTTGTCTGCCGAAAAACAAGCAATACTTGACAAATGGCTACTTCGTATAGAGTCAGTGAATCGTGCAAAGACAAACAAATACATTCTTATGAATGTTCCTAACGAAAAAGTTGAAGCCGTTGCTCAATTGTTGCCAGGTATGAAAAGTCCTACAGTTATGCCTTTAAAAGAAGCTGGTTGGAGTTCTGTTCATTCTGTAATTAACGAAGACGATTTCTGGGACATCATCGAAAAAGTTCGTGAAGCAGGTGCCCAAGGAATTTTGGTTGTCCCTATCGAACAAATGATTCTGTAATATATGAGTCCAGTAACAATTTGGCTTTTGTGTGGCGTTATAGGCATAGGCTTGGAACTGATAATTCCTGGTCTTATTGTCGTGTTCTTTGGGTGTGGAGCAGTACTGACAGGTTTATGCCTTTGGTTGTTCCCTGCTATGGCTATTGAATTGCAGCTAATTATTTTTGGTTTATTGTCCATCGTTCTGCTTCTTGTCTTCAGAAATATGTTGAAAAAGAAGTTTTTCCAGAAAACTATTGCAGATAAAGATGAATTAGCTGATGAATATGTTGGAAAACAAGCAGTTGCACTTGCCGAATTTGAGAACGGACGAGGAAAAATAGAATTTAAAGGGACAAGTTGGGAGGCAGTTTCTTCAGATGAAATTCATACGGGAGATATTGTTACAATTGTCTCACATGAAAGCATAACATTACGAGTTCAAAAACAATAATACTATGGAAATCTTTTTAATTGCTGTATGCGTTGTAGTTTTTCTTGCATTGACAGGAAGCGTGAAAATTGTGCCTCAACGTGAGGCGTTTATTGTAGAACGTTTAGGTCGGTACCACGAAACCCTTCTTGCAGGATTTCATATTATTATTCCGTTTATTGATAAAGTTTCGTACAAACATTCGTTAAAAGAACAAGCTATTGATGTTCCTTCTCAAACTTGTATTACTCGCGATAACATCTCTGTTGAGGTTGATGGTATTATGTATTTACAAGTGATGGATCCACAAAAAGCTTCGTATGGTATTGATAACTATGGGTTTGCGTCGATTCAACTTGCTCAAACAACTATGCGTAGTGTGATTGGTAAGTTAGAATTGGATAAGACATTCGAAGAACGTGATTCTATCAATTCTGTGATTGTGTCTGCTGTGGATAAAGCAAGTGATTCTTGGGGAATCAAGATTACTCGTTATGAAGTGAAAAACATCACTCCTCCACAAAGTATTAAAGATGCAATGGAAAAACAAATGCGTGCGGAACGTGAAAAACGTGCTATTATCGCAGAATCAGAAGGTGCTAAACAAGCAAAAATAAATGCTGCCGAAGCTGCTCGTCAAGAGTTGATAGCAAAATCTGAAGGTGAAATGCAGGCAAAAATAAATGTTGCAAATGCCGATAAACAAGAGTTGATTGCTCGTTCCGAAGGTGAACAACAACGTCGTGTGAATGAAGCAGCTGGTAGAGCAAGCGAAATTGAACAAATTGCACGTGCAACAGCCAATGGTCTTCGTGAAATTGCAACAGCTATTGGAACGGAAAATGGTAAGGATGCGGTGAATTTACGTATAGCAGAGCAATACCTAAATGAGTTCGGTAAGCTTGCGAAAGAAAACAATACGATGATTATTCCGCAAAATATGACAGATGTAAGTAGTGTTATATCTACGGCAATGTCGGTAATTGAAAATACAAAGAGACAATAAGATGGAAGTTTTCATAAATCCAGATAAATCAGAATGGACAAGTATTTTAAAACGTCCATTATTTGATAATAAAGATTTAGAGCCAATCGTTGCAGGCATACTTGAAAATGTGCGAGAAAATGGCGATAAGGCTGTGTTAGAATATTGCCGTAAGTTCGATAATCCGAATATCGAAAGTTTGCAGGTTTCACAACAGGAAATTTCTGTTGCAGAATCGTTAGTTTCCGATAAATTGAAAGCCGCGATAAAAGTTGCGATTGCTAATATTACAAAATTTCACGAACGTCAGAAGGAATATCCATGTGTTACGGAAACGATGTACGGCGTGAAATGTTGGAGAAAAAGTGTAGGAATCGAGAAAGTTGGATTGTATATTCCAGGTGGTTTAGCTCCATTGTTTTCAACAATTCTTATGCTTGCTATTCCTGCAAAAATTGCTGGTTGCAAGGAAATCGTTCTTTGTACGCCAGAAGGAAAAACTGGATCCATCCATCCTGCAATTCTATATGCAGCAAAACAGGCGGGCGTAACGCAAATCTTTAAGGTTGGCGGTGCTCAAGCAATTGCAGCAATGGCATATGGAACAGAAACGGTTCCAAGAGTGTATAAGATATTTGGACCAGGAAATCAGTTTGTTATGAAAGCAAAAATGATGGTTAGCACGCAAGGTGTAGCTATTGATATGCCAGCAGGTCCGTCGGAGGTAATGATAGTTGCCGATGATTTTGCTAATCCTGAATTTATTGCTGCCGATTTCTTGTCGCAATGTGAACATGGAAGAGATAGTCAAGCGATTTTACTTACAACTTCAAAACGAATCGCTGATGAAACAAAAGTAGCTGTTGAACGTCAGAAAGCATTGTTACAACGAAATGAAATAGTAGAAGCTTCTGTGGCGAATAGTAAAATAGTTGTTCTTGATTCTCAGGCCGATATGGTTGCAATGATGAATGAATATGCTCCAGAACATTTGATTTTGTCGGTGGAAGATCCATTTGAGTTTACGAAATATGTGGTAAATGCTGGTTCGGTATTCTTAGGTAATTATTCTCCAGAAAGTGCTGGTGATTATGCTTCGGGAACAAACCACACATTACCTACAAATGGGTATGCGAAAGCATATAGTGGTGTTTCTTTGGATAGTTTCATTCGTAAAATTACATTCCAAGAAATCAATACAGACGGTCTTACTACACTTGGTCCAACAATTGAAACTATGGCAGAGGCAGAAATGCTTGATGCACACAAAAATGCGGTTTCTGTTCGTTTGGCTTCATTAAAACAATAATTTATGGCAAAGAATTTTGTGTTATCCGACATGCTTCGGAACAATATAAAAAATATAACTCCATATTCTACGGCACGCGATGATTTCAAGGGCGTTGCTTTGGTGAATCTTGATGCAAACGAAAACTCGTTTGGCTCAGTAGGAAATGGTGCAAATAATCGTTATCCTGATCCATACCAATACAATTTGAAGCAAATAGTTTCAAAGATTAAAGGATTGCCTATAGACCAGATTTTCTTGGGCGGTAGTGGTAGCGACGAAGGTATAGGCTTGTTATATACGGCTTTCTGCGAACCGGGTAAAGATAATGCTATTGTTTGTCCTCCAACATACGGAATGTACGGAGTTTCGGCAGAAATTAACGATGTCGTATGTAAAGAGGTTCCTCTTACGGCAGACTTTCAGTTACAGGAAGATGCAGTTATAGCTGCAGTTGATGAACATACAAAGTTGATATGGATATGTTCTCCAAATAATCCTTCTGGAAATGCCTATAAACGTGAATCTATTCGTAAAGTCATAGAAGCAACAAATGCTATTGTTGTGATAGACGAGGCCTATATAGATTTCTGTGATGAACCTTCATGGACAACAGAATTAGATAAATATCCAAATGTTGTTGTCCTACAAACATTCTCAAAAGCATGGGGATTGGCAAACTGTCGTTTAGGTATGATGTTCGCTTCGAAAGAAATAATTGCAGTAATCAATAAAATTAAACTGCCATACAATATGAATGGTATGATGCAGGATTATGCTTGTAAGATTTTAAACGAATGTGCGAACCAAAAAGATGCGTTCGTAAAGGAAATATTGGAAGAACGAAAAAAACTTATTCCTGAATTGGAAGCAATTCCTTCGGTACAAAAGGTATATCCAAGCGACGCAAACTTTTTGTTGGTGAAAATAACTAATGCACACGAAGCATATAATTATTTGGTACAAGAAGGAATTATTGTCCGTGATAGAACGAAAGTACGCCTTTGTGATGACTGTTTACGAATTACCGTAGGTACAGCGAAGGAAAATAAATTGTTGATAGAGAAATTGAAACAGTTCTAGAACAGAAAATATTTTATCAATTATTCGTCAAAAAAGGTCACTGATGTAAATCAGTGACCTTTTTTATTAATCATAAAACACTATTTGTTAATCGTTATTTTTAGTCTTCGTTTTTTAGAATATAGACAAAGTCTTTGATTCTGATAATTCGTAGTGCAAATCCTGACAGAAATCCTATAACGCAAAGTGTAAGCATTGTCACTATCCATGAGCATTGCATAGATTCTTTTACAAATATGAAAAGCAATATGTTAAGGATGATATAGCATGTGATTTTTATTGTGTCGTTTGCATGTAGATGGAAGTTGAAGTATTTAAACGATAAGAAAACTTGTATCGCTCCTGTTAGGAACTGAGTAATGACTGAAACCACAGCTGCTCCCCAAGCTCCATATTTTGGAATGAATATAAAGTTAAAAATGATGTTGAACAACATTCCGAATAATGCCATTTTATTCAATACAGTCAAACTTCCATTTGCTGTAAGTAGTGTGCCAAAAATGTATGTTGATGCAATAGGAATAAAGCCAATAATAAGTACTTCGAATATTTTCGATGATGCGTCGTAACTTTCGTGATACATGAGATTCATTAAATCCCAACTGTAGGAGCAACATGCGATTACAAATGTAGTTACAGGTAACATTAGTAATAGACAAGAGAACTTCGTAAACTGTCCCATGGGCTCTTTGTTTTTGATCATTTTCGAAAACATAGGCAATAGGAGTGATGCAAACAAGTATGCGAACATGCTTACTGCGTCAAGAATTCGATATGCTTGTGCATAAATGCCTGCTTGTTCAGCACCATCAGGTAGAAGACGCTCTATCATAACCATATCTACGCGCGTATAAAGACCCATTAGAAGCGAAAGTAATGCGTAGGGGTATGTTTGTCTTACAATATTGAGAAGAAACGACAAATCAAACGAAAATGTGAATTTCTTCGCTTTTGCTAAAACTATTATAAATGCGATTATGCATGGTATAGCGTACGATATTGTTTGGGCATATACAAACCATTTGATGGAAAATTCATTCGGCTTTGTAAAAAGGAGTATGCCACAGATGCTAATCATAAGTATTCGGTCAATCACAGAAAAACAGCTATCTGTTTTGTAGAGATAGAGTCCTGAAATATTGGAACGAAGGTAAAGTAGGAACGATAGTAAAAATTGGTTACATGCCAATACGGCGAAAAGACCAAATTGTTCTCTTGTGAATCCTAAACAAATGCCAACAATAGCTAATATACAGCAGTATAAAATACCTAAAAGACTTTTTAAAACTACCATGCTTGAAAAATATTGTGGTAGGAGTGAGTTATCTCTTGCAATATTTCTATTGTTGAAATTCGCAATTCCCATATCCAATATTATGTTGAAAATAATGGAAAGGCTAAACATTGCAGCATAGGCACCGTATGTCTCGGTACCAACGACATTTTGTACGGTTCTGTCTATTCCAAAAATATAGAATGGCTTAACCAAAAGGTTAAGGAATAGTAGAAGTACAAGATTCGTAACAAATGTTTTTCTCAATGTTTAATTGTTTTCGCAAACATAAAAAAAAAGCCCGAAGGATGCACGCCTTCGGGCAAAAAGTATGTTTCATACTCAAAACGGGAGGAACTAATCCACGTTTTTATTTAAATACTTGTTTTCGCTGATGGAAAAACCTTTGTCGTCGTTTCCTAATGTGAAACGAGAAGACTCAGAACTGTTGATTCTATTCGCAACAATTTCGCTTGTGATTTGTGCTTGTGTTTTGTGAATAGGTTGTTCCAAGGTTTGTGTCGCCTGTCTTTCTACATTTTGTTGTTGACGCATGTATGCAGGAATATTTTCTAATTCGCTAATGTCGGAATTACCACGTACAGCTTCGTAATTGAATGGTTTTGAATTGATTGTAATTTCGTCGGACTGATTCAAATTCAATTCAGTTTGTGTACCAGGTTTGTATTCTTTTGTAGTATTAGCTTGTGTAGTTGTAGCTTGAGCAGTATTGGCAATGTTAACTTTGATAACTTCAGGAGCTTCTTCTTTCTTCAATTCTGGAATATCAGAAATTTCGAAGCCTGTCGCAATCATGGTTACTTTTACTTCGTCATCAACATCAGGATTGTCTATCATATAACCCCATGTGATATTTACATCCGTTTCTGCTTTTTGACGAATGTATTCCATGATGATATTGATTTCGTTACCAGTAAGCTCGTTTTCTTTAGAAGAACTAATGTTTAACAAGATTTGTTTTGCACCACGAATATCAGCTTTGTTCAACAATGGACTATCAAGTGCTTCTTCAATTGCGTTGAAAGCACGGTTTTCACCGCTACCAGAACCAGCAGACATTACAGCAATACCGCTGTCTTTCATTACTGCACGTACATCCTCGAAGTCAACGTTTCGGAAACCAGTTTTTTGAAGTATGTCGGAAATACCGCTTGCAGCAACTGCAAGAATATCGTCGGCGTATTCAAAAAGTTTGGACATTTGGTAATCGCCATATTTTTCAGTAAGCGTTTCGTTATTGATAATAAGTAATGCATCTACATTTTGATGTAATGCTTCAATACCACGAAGTGCGCTTTCGTATTTGTTTGGACCTTCAAAACGGAACGGTAGAGTAACGATACCTACGGTAAGGATATCTTTTTTCTTACAGATTTCAGCAATAACAGGAGCTGCACCAGTTCCTGTACCACCACCCATACCGGCTGTGATAAATACCATTTGCGTATCTTCAACGGCTTGCTCGATTTCTGCTGTTTTTTCTTTTGCGTATCGTTCGCCTTTTTCTACATTACTTCCGCATCCGCGTCCGTCTCCAAGAGGAATTTTGTTTGGAATAGGACTTTTTTTCAAATCTTGTTTGTCAGAGTTGATAATGATAAAATCAACATCTGTTATGCCTTTTTTGTACATACGGTTTGCTGCGTTTCCACCGCCACCGCCTACACCGATAATTTTTATTGATGCAGCATCGGTTGATTCACCGAAGTCTATTACTGTTGTTACGTCTTCCATAGTTATATGTTTTAGGTGATTATTTGTATTCCTCTACATCAGTTAATTTTTTCATCGTTCCTGTAATGGCACCAATCAAGTTTTGCATAAAGTTTGATTTCTTTTTCTCGTCTCCTTTTTTGTTTTCTGTAGTAGGGGCTGTTGGTTCTGGTTCTTTGATAGCTCCTCCATCTACAGGTGCCTCAACAACAGTGTTCGCTAATTCCCATGCTTTGCATGATTTCATAATCAAACCAACTGCAGTAGAGTAGATAGGATCGTTAAAGAAATTATTATCTTTATAAATTATTCTATCAAGTGGTTTTCCAATTTGTGTATGTAGGTTTGAAATCTTGAACGAAAGTAATTGTGAGAAGTTCGCCAATTTTGAACCACCACCGGTTACAACGATACCAGCATCAAGAGCTTTGCCATAACCAGAAGTTGCAATTACATATTTCGCACTGTCGATAATCTCTTCAACACGAGCTTGAATAACGCCAGCCAAAGAACTTACATGTATGCTTGTTTGTGGTGTAGCTATACCGTTTGATAAATCAAGAACAGCATTTGTTGTGCTACTTTTTATAGCATTACCATATTGAACTTTTATTTGTTCTGCATTTGCGTTCGATAAACTAAATGCTTGTTCGATATCTTTTGTTATAAGATTTCCTCCGAAAGGAACTATTTCTGTATGACATAATACACCGTCTTTAAAGATAGCAATGTCGGTTGTACCACCACCCATGTCAATAAGGGCAACGCCACGTTTCTTTTCGTCTTCTGTTAGAACAGCATCTGCAGAAGCTAGTGGTTCAAGATAAAAACCATTGCCGTCGATAAGTGAAACGCCTGCTTTTTCTACACATTTGCGTAGGATAGATAGTGCATTTACCCTTCCTAATACAACTTGGTAGTTTGCGTCGATGTGTTTTCCTGAACAACCTACAGGGTTGTTGATTTGTTGTCCATCAATAATATATGTTTGTGCAACAATGTTGATGATTTCTTCATCGGAAGAGAAGCTGATGTTTCGTGCTTCATTTCTCCATTCTTCGACTTCTTTTTCGGTAATTGCTTCGTCAGGAGTGCTACGGTTTCTTTGTACGCCATAAGGAACCGTATGAATATGTTTACCTGCAACTCCAACAATTACTTTGTCTGGAAAGAATCCAGCTTCATCGGCTGCCAATTTAATTGCTTGCGAAATTGATTCTGTAGCAGTAGCGATGTGAGATACTTCGCCACTCCAAACGCCTTCGGAAGGAACATTGCTCTTTCCTGAAATTACAATGTTACCATCTTCGTTTTTGTAGCCTACAAGCGCTACGATTTTTGTAGTTCCTACATCGATTGCAGCAAACATTTTTGCTGTGTCGATTGTTTTTGTTTGTTGTTCCATACTTTTTTTATATTAAAATTTTGTGCATACTATTTGATTCTTATACTTTAAAGAGATAGACTTGTATTTGTTCCAATTCTCTTTCGTTTTTTCGGACATATAAAATGCCTTTAGATGCGAAAGTTTTACATCGCTATTTGCATTGTTTCCAAATTCTATAGTCGATGGACCTATCTTTGTCCCTAAAATATATTCTTGTTGTGGGGTTACGTCAATCTGTTCTATTAATGGTAGTAAGAATTCGTCTTTTCGAATCTTCTTAACCAAAGTGAATAGATTTTGTAGTTTTTGATATTCTTGTACATCGAGAATATTTACTCCCGCTAGATATTTGTCGTTTATGTCACCAGAAATAGCCAATACACGAGCACTGCCTCGTTCTGATAACGGTAGCATTATACCATTCTCATCGATGTAAAAACTGCCTTTTGATGAAAGTACACGCATAATTGGAGTGCGTTGTTTTATCTTTATACAAAGAATACTTCTGCCCATTGTGGAATCGCTCATTTTGAAAAATGTCTCACATCCGATAATAGAAGGATTGTTTTTCAATGTTGATTCCATTTCGTTTATGTTGATAGTTTGAATGTTTTGTCCGACAAACATACTCTTGTTCGAATTTAGGTCGGCATATACATCATCGCTATTCAAGAATGCAGAATGATAAGGGTTTCTTGCTATTGAAATATTTACATCAGAACAAAGCATTTCTGATTGCTTGATTTCGGAAAACGAAATGCAGGCAATTGCAATAATGCAAATGAAACACAATGGTAAATATGACAAAATAGCTCTATTCATTCCCTTTCTTTTGTAATAGATTAGTTATAGGTTGCACGAAACGATCAATGTCTCCTGCTCCTACAGTAAGCACCACTTCTAAGTCTTTATTTTGTAATACTTCAAGTAATTGTTCTTTCTTGCACATTTCTTTCTGACGACAGGTAACAGAATTAAAAATGATTTCTGATGTAACTCCTGGTATAGGAAGTTCTCGTGCCGGATAGATGTCAAGTAGAATAAGTTCGTCCAATAACGATAGACTTTGAGCAAATTCTTCTGCAAAGTCGCGCGTTCTTGTGTACAAATGTGGTTGGAAAATGCCAGTGATTTTCTTTCCCTGATACATTTCTCGAATGGATTCGAAGCATGCTTGTAATTCAGCAGGGTGGTGCGCATAATCATCAATGTAAATGATTTTTGGTGTGTGTACGTGTACATCGAATCTGCGGACAACACCTTGCAAAGTTGCGGCAGCATTACGCAATTCTTCGGCACTTATACCATTGATAAGTGATGCAGCAGCAGCAGCTACGAAATTTTCCACATTGGTTTTCCCTGGAAGACCGAAGTGAAGGTTGTCAATGTCTCCGTTAGGTGTGTGTAAACAAAGCACGAAAGCATTGTTCTCTATTTTGATAGACTTCATATAGAAATCGGCAGCAGTGTCTTGTAACGCATAGCTATACATTCTCACACCGTTTTTCTGTAATTCATCTTGTATAGGTTCAAAATTGAGACCGATCTTATGTATTAATGTGCCCTGTGGTTTAATTTGACAAGCAAATTTGTAGAAAGATTCAATTACCGCTTCGTGTGTTCCGTAAATATCCAAATGATCAGCATCCATCGCTGTGATAATTGCTGTAGAAGGATATAAATTATGGAAAGAACGATCGAATTCATCTGCTTCGACAGTGATGAATTCAGACTTGCCGTCGAAAACGAAGTTCGAATTGAAGTTTTTAGAAATACCTCCGAGGAATGCATTAGTTCCTTGTTTCGACTGATTCATAAGATATGTTGTGAATGTCGTTGTTGAGGTTTTTCCGTGAGTACCTGCAATAGCAATAGTTTTCTTGTCTTCACAAATCAATCCTAAAACTTTTGCGCGTTTAAGAATTGTGTATCCATGTTCCAAGAAATAATTGTATTCTGTATTATCTTTTGGAATTGCAGGAGTTATAACAACAATAGTATCTTGTATGTTTGTTTTTATTTCACTAGGAATTTCGTTGATAGAATCAACATAATGGATGTGCATACCTTCGTCTTCTAACTTTTTAGTTAGTTCCGAAGCTGTACGGTCGTAACCATACACGTGTGCGCCACATAGGTTGAAGTAGCGTGCCAAAGCACTCATACCAATACCGCCGATTCCTATGAAATAATAATTCTTCGTCATACTATTTATTTTTTATCAATGAAATAACTTCATTGGCAATACGATTTGCAGAATCTTTTTGAGCAAGAGTCAAGATATTTTTAGATAAATCAGAAAGTTTCTGTTCATCGCCAATCAATTGTAATGCTGTAGCAACAAGATCTTTTTCTGCATCAATATCTTTTACTAAAATAGCCGCGTTTTTATTAACCAAAGCCATTGCGTTATGTGTTTGGTGGTCTTCAGCTACGTTAGGAGATGGTACAAGGATAGAAGGTTTCCCTAGTAAGCAGAGTTCAGATATAGAACTTGCTCCAGCTCGAGAAATCACAACGTCAGCCATTGCGTATGCTAAATCCATTCGGCTTACAAAATCTGTAACTTTAAGACGTTCGCACAAAAATGGTTCTGCTGACTTGCGAGCTGCTTCAATATATCCTTTCCCTGTTTGCCATAGAATTTGAATATCGCTGTCGATAAGTTCTTGTAAGTGTGCAATCACGCTATTGTTGATTGTACGTGCTCCAAGACTTCCGCCTATGATTAAAAGTGTTTTCTTTTCTGCAGAGAATCCAAATTCGGCATACGCTTCCTGTTTATTTCCGCCAGCAAGATTTTGACGAACAGGATTACCTGTTAGAATCAGTTTTTCGGCAGGGAAGAATTTTTCCATACCTTCGTATGCAACACATATTTTCTTAGCGTCGTCTTTTAGCAGTTTGTTTGTAACGCCAGCAAATCCGTTTTGTTCTTGTAGTAGAACAGGAATTCCAAGTTTCGCAGCGACTTTCATTGCTGCACCGCTGGCATAACCACCAACTCCAACAGCAACGTCAGGTTTGAATTCTTTGATTATAGATTTTGCTTTACGCATACTTTTCCATAAATCCCAAAGAACCGAGATGTTTTTCAAGATATGTTGACGATCGAATCCACGAATTGGTAAACCAACAATTTTATAGCCAGCTGCAGGAACTCGTTCCATTTCCATACGCGATTCTGCGCCAATAAAAAGAATCTCACAGTCAGGATTTTTTTCACGTAATGCGTTTGCTATACTAACAGCTGGGAAAATATGTCCGCCGGTTCCACCGCCACTAATGAGTACTTTCATATCTTTATTTTTTTTGTTTTTCTTCTTTGTTAGTTTTTTCTGCAGCTTTTACTTCTGCATATTTCGACATGCCGAGGATTATTCCAAATTGCATGCTTATGAATAGCAATGATGTTCCTCCCGCACTGATTACAGGTAAGGTTTGTCCAGTTACCGGGAATAGTTCCACTACGACCATCATGTGGATAAATGCTTGGAAAGTCATTACAAATGAAAGTCCAAGTACAACCAATGTGTCGAATGTATGTTGTAATTTTTTCGCGACAACAAGTGCCTGTAAGCTTAACCAAATGAATATGATAAGGATAAACACCGTTCCTAACCATCCCGTTTCTTCAATAATTATGGCATAAATAAAGTCGCAGTATGCTTGTGAAAGTTTAAAGCGTTGTTCGCTACGGCCTGGTCCTTTACCAAAAGGAAAACCTTTCACTATTGCAATCTTCGATTGAGTAATTTGATAATCGTCACCTGTAGGTTTTGCTTTGCTACCATCTCCGTTTTGTGCAGAATTATCGCTAGTGTAATTGGCTAAGAATGGGGCATAGGTAATTAAACGCGTCTGCCATGTTTTACCACGAGGGAAAATATCAGGTTTTTGTAGAATAATTCCACCCATGATTGCTACGCCGATGAATCCAATTCCAATAACTGCGCATATTTGTTTAAATGGAATTCCGCCAAGTATCATCATCACAAATGTAATTGTGGCGATAAAGAGTGCCGTAGAAAAATTTGATATAAGGATAATTACCGCCATCAATCCAGCCCAAAGTAAAATCTGATAAAGAACTTTGTTCTTATCCCCGACATTTTCTTCGTTTCTGTCGAATATGCGGGCTATAAGAAGTACAAGAGCAACTTTTGCAAATTCACTCGGTTGAATTGTTACGCCAAAAATGCTGATCCAACGGTTTGCTCCATTTATCTCTGCCGAGAAGGCACTGAAAAATGTCATAATTAATCCTATGATTGCGATTACGTATAGAACAGGGGCAAAATTCTTTAAAATACCTGGTTTGAATCGATAGACTATTTGTGATACTGCAATAACTATTAATCCACCAAGAAGTAAGAACCCAAGTTGTTTAAAGAAAATAGAACTTGCGTTGTTTGATTTTATGACAAGTATTCCAGAGGAACTATAAACAGCCACAATAGAGATAAGGCTCAAAATACCATAGATGAGCCATATCACCTTGTTGCCGATGAAAAGATCAGAAAAAGTATTGATGCCTTTTCCTGCAAAGAATTTCTTTATGTCCTCTTTAAAGTTGTCCATTATAGATTACGAACTTCTTGTTTGAATTGTAAACCTCTATCTACATAGCTTTTGAATAAGTCGAAACTAGCGCATGCCGGAGATAGTAATACAACATCGCCTGGCTCAGCAAGTTTGAATGATGATTCAATAGCTTCTTTCATACTTCTTGCTTCGACAATAGTTTCTATTTTGTCTCCAAATGATTTCTTTAGTTTCTCATTGTCTATACCGAGACAAACTAATGCTTTGACTTTTTCTTTTGCTAAATCATATAATTCAGAGTAGTCGTTACCTTTATCTGTACCACCAGCAATCCATACTACTCGTTTTGTCATACTGTCAAGTGCATACCAAACTGAGTTGACATTTGTTGCTTTTGAGTCGTTGATGAATTCCACACCTTTTACAAGGAATGGCATTTTTTCAAGACGGTGTTCTACATTCTGGAATGACTGTAGGCTTTCGCGGATTTTCTCATTTTTAATGTTTACCGCTTTTGCAGCTAACATAGCGGCCATAGAGTTGCCGTAATTGTGTTTTCCGCGAAGTTGAATGTCATCTATGCTAATAGAAAACGAATCTTTATCTAACAAGTCAACATAGATGGTATTGTTTTTCAAATACCCTTGTTTTGTTTCATCGTCGGTAGTTGTGAATGCAACCTTTTCGGCTTCGATAGTTCTCTTACCAATTTCGTCAATCAAAATTTGGTCGTCGCTACAATAAATAAATGTGTCGTTAGACTGCATATTTTGTAGAATACGGAATTTTGAGTTGATATAGTTTTGGAATTTATATTCATAGCGATCCAAGTGATCTGGTGTGATATTCAAAAGAATTGCGATATCGGCTTTGAAATCGTACATGTGATCAAGTTGGAAATTACTGATTTCCAAGACATAATAGTCAAAGTCATTATGTGCAACTTGTAGTGCGAAACTTTTTCCTACATTACCTGCAAGACCAACATGTAGGCCTGCTTGTTTAAGGATGTGGTATGTAAGTAAAGTCGTAGTTGTTTTACCATTACTACCAGTAATGCATATTAATTTTGCGTTAGTGTATCGTGCAGCAAATTCAAGATCAGAAATTACTGGTGTCCCAAGAGCTAAAAGTGCAAGAACAAGTGGAGCGTCCGAGCGTATGCCTGGACTTTTGATTACTTCGCTTGCTTGTAGAATCTTTTCTTGGTTGTGTGAACCTTCTTCAAATTCAATGTTGTTTTCAATCAACATTGATTTGTATTGTTCCTTTATTGTTCCATTGTCGGAAACAAAAACCTCGAACCCTTTTTCTTTTGCTAAAATAGCAGCGCCAACGCCACTTTCTGCGGCACCAAGAATTACTATGAAATTATCTCTTTTCATTTTTGTAAACTATCGCAATTTTAATGTTACCAATGTTACTGCTGCCATAATGAAGGCTATCAACCAAAATCTGGCAACGATTTTAGATTCAGGCAAACCTTTTTTCTGAAAATGATGATGTAGTGGAGCCATAAGGAATAAACGTTGTCCTTCTCCGAACTTCTTTTTAGTCTTCTTGAAATACCAAACTTGTAGAATTACCGAAACACTTTCTGCTAAGAAAATTCCACATAGAATAGGTATTAATAACTCTTTGCGTATTAGGATTGCAAATACACCAATGATTCCACCAAGCATTAAACTTCCTGTGTCGCCCATAAATACTTGAGCAGGGAATGCGTTATACCAAAGGAATCCAATTGTTGCTCCAAGAAACGCACTCGCAAAAACAACAAGTTCTCCTGAGTATGGAATGTACATGATGTTCAAGTAGTTAGAGTAAATGACGTTACCCGAAAGGTATGCAAGAATACCTAATACAGCTCCAACTATGGCGGTGGTTCCTGTCGCCAGACCATCAAGTCCGTCGGTGAGGTTTACACCATTGGAAACTGCTGTTGTTATGAATATAACAACCAAAACGAAGATTATCCAACCAAAAATGTCGGCATTTTGACCTAGAAAACCTACGATAGATTTGTAGTCGAATTCGTGGTTCTTAACGAAAGGAATAGTCGTTTTTGTTGATTTTTCACCATATAGTTCAACACGTGTGTGTTCAATTTGACCTGTGCTATATTCTTGTTGTGTGTTTTGGATAACATTTGATTTTTGTACTAAAACAACGTCGTCGTTAAAGAATAATGTTAGACCTACTGCAAGACCGCATATTACTTGTCCTACAATCTTGTAGCGACCAGGCATTCCTTCTTTGTTTTTCTTGAACACTTTAATATAGTCATCCATAAACCCAAGTAGGCAGAACCAAATGGTTGTGAATAACATAAGAAGAATGTACACATTTGTTAGGTTCGCAAATAAAAGGGTAGGAACTATAATAGAAATAAATATAAGAATACCACCCATTGTAGGTGTACCTTTCTTCTGCATTTGACCTTCTAAACCAAGGTTGCGGATGATTTCACCAATTTGTTTTTTCTGCAAATATTCAATGACTTTTTTGCCAAAGAAAATGGAAATCAACAATGCTGTGATAAACGAAAATCCAGCGCGGAACGACAAGTATTGAAATACACCTGCGCCAGGAAAATCGAAAATGTCTAGGTAAGTGAATAAATGATATAACATATTATTTCAGATTAAAAAATTCTTTAACTACTTCTCGGTCATCAAAGTGATGTTTAACACCTTGTATTTCTTGGTATGTTTCGTGTCCTTTACCTGCAATTAGAATAACATCACCTTTTTTTGCCATCATTGTGGCAGTCTTTATGGCTTGTTTTCTATCGAGTATTGTTAACACTTTTTGTTCGTATTGTGGTTCTATGCCTTCAAGCATTTGATTTGCTATGTCGGCAGGTTCTTCATTACGAGGATTGTCTGCTGTAATGATAACTTGTGAACTTAATTGTGCGCAGATTTTCCCCATAATAGGTCGTTTCGTTTTGTCTCTATTTCCGCCGGCACCAACAACAGTAATGATTTTATTGTCTTTCGGACAAAGTTCTTTGAGTGTCGAAAGAATGTTTTCTAATGCGTCAGGTGTGTGTGCGTAGTCAACAACGGCGGTTACGCCTTCGTTACTTCTAAAGAACTCAATACGACCAGCAACAGGTGTAAGAGTACTTATGATTTCCAAAACGCGTTGTTTTTCTTGACCAAGTAGGATAGCTGTGGAATATACGGCAAGAAGATTGTATGCATTGAAAAAACCAATGAATTTCGCCCATACTTCAACACCATCTATTTTAAGTAACATACCATCAAATTCTTGCTCAAGAACACGACATTTGAAGTCGCTCATACTTTTTAGTGAGTAAGAATATTGTTTTGCTTTTGTGTTCTGAAGCATAATGTTACCATTCTTGTCGTCGTTGTTTGTAAGTGCAAACGCAGATGCTGGAAGATTATCGAAGAATGATTTCTTTACGCGTACATATTCAGCAAATGTTTTATGGTAGTCTAAGTGATCTTGAGTTATGTTTGAAAAAATACCTCCTGCAAATTGTACACCCGCAACTCTGTGTTGATGAATTGCATGTGAACTGACTTCCATAAAACAGTAATCGCAACCCGCTTCTTGCATTTTTTCGAATAATCCATACAATTGTACCATGTCTGGTGTGGTATGGGTAGATGCAAATTCTTGATTGCCAACATAATTGACTACCGTTGAAAGAAGTCCGCAAGTGTGGCCGAGCGCAGTGAATACTTTGTATAATAATGTTGCTGTTGTCGTTTTTCCGTTTGTTCCGGTAACCCCAACAATTTTCATCTTGTTAAAGTCTATTCCATAAAATGCACGAAGCATCTCACCGCATGCGATGATAGAATTTTCTACAACTATATATGTGACAGATGGGTTCTGTACTTGTGGAAGTTCTTCACATACAATTGCTGTAGCTCCTTGTTCCTCTGCTTTTGAAATAAATGTATGTCCGTCAATGGCAACGCCACGAACTGCGACAAAAACCATATTTGACGAAACTTTGCGAGAATCGCTGTCGATTGCAACAATTTGCTTGTCGGTATTACCAACAATACTTTTTGTTACAACCGATTGTAGAATACTTTGTAGGTTATTGTTTCTCATTAGTTTAGACTTAATATGATTATATCTCCAGGATTATATGGTGTTCCTGCTTTGATAGATTGTTTATACACTCTTCCTTTTCCGCTGTATGACACAGAGATGTGCAGACTGTCTGCAATGAAAAGAACATCGCGTAATCCCATTTTATCGAAGTTTGGAACAATTCCTTTTTTCATTTCCATAGTTGCGTGTTTTGCCACATTACTATTCATCTTTGATTGAATCCAAGGTACTTGTATTGGATTGCTTTGTATAGAAAGTTGCGAAAACAACGATGCGAAATCATATCCGTAGCCATTACTATTTGGTAAGTCTGCTACAAGCGATGCAGTGTCGGAAATGCGTTGGTTTCGCAGTTCATCGTCTAAGAAATAAATACGGTCTGCAATGTTTTTAAATACACCAACGGCACTGTAGTCTCCGAATTCTTTGCCTTGAATCACAACTATGCACGAATATTTAGGATTGTCGGCAGGGAAGTATCCGCAGAATGAACCACGCCATTTGTTTCTGTTATATTGCCCTTTTTCGAAAGTCATAGCAGAACCTGTTTTACCTGCAATTTTGTAGTAATTGCTAGCAAATTTTTTTGCCGTTCCTATTTCTATCACAGATTCCATCATTTTTTTTGCTTTCTCTAATGTCTCTTTCTTACAGATAGAACTTTGCAATATTTGTGGCTTAAATTTTTGTTCGACCTTTTTACCTTGACGAATTTCTCTCATCAAATGTGGACGCATTATTTTTCCATTGTTTGCAATACCATTATAGAATGTAAGTATTTGTAATGGAGTAAGTTCTATTTCGTATCCGTATGACATTTGTAGCAAAGAAACACCTCTTGGATTCCATTTTTCTGGACCTTCAGTGCAACTTGGATCTTTTACTTGTGGTTTTGGTTCACCAATTAAGTCTATGCCAGATTGCATACCAAGATTCATTGCTTTAAGTCGTGCTATATAATCCCATTCCTTACCAGGTTTTACATAGTATTTGTCTATAATTTTTGTCACTCCTACGTTTGATGATTGTGCAAACACTTCTTTAACGGTGATTTTTTTGAATCCACCTTGTGTTTTATGATTCCAGTCGGTTACCGTTAATTGTCCATTTACATAAGAAGTCTGTCCGTTACCTGTGTCTATGGTGTCGGTAAGTTGTACATAGCCGTCTTCTAAGGCAATCATTAACGAAGGAAGCTTTATGGTTGAGCCTGGATCGCAACGCTGAGAAACAGCAAAATTCATATTTTCATAAAAATTCTTGTCTGCTGTATCTTTGTTGTGTGATAGATTGCTCATAGCAAGAATTTCTCCTGTTTCTACATCCAAAACAACAGCGCATCCCCATTCTGCATCAATATTTTTGAGTCTTTGGGTAAGCTCTTCGTGGGTGATTGTCTGAATGTCAGCATCAATTGTAGTTACAATGTCACAACCGTCGATGTTTGCGTCAACGTCTTTTGTACCGTATAAATACGAATCATAAGATTTCTCTAAACCTGTCAAACCGTGTGTTTCACCTTTTCGTAAATAACCGATTGTTCGTTTTGTCATTCGTCCGTATGGATAAACACGATTGTTTTCTTCTTCTATTGTTAATCCACCTTTATAAGCACCATTTCTGAAAAGAGGAAGCGCTTTAACCGCCATTAGTTTTCTATGGTCGATAGGCTTCTTATTTATTTTTTTCATTTTATTCTCTGAAATGGCGCTATTTATTCTTTTCGAAAAATAATTGTAGTTGTAATTGCTATCGGCTGCAAATATTTTCGTTAGCCCATTGATGATAGAATCTTTATAGAGAGGAATTAAGTTCGGATTTTTCTTAAAATAGTCAATTCGAGGATCAAAGTAAATATCGTATTCCGATACAGAACTAGCAAGGATTTTACCGTTTCTGTCAAGTATATTCCCTCGTTTTGGTTCAATTATTTTAGTGTTTTGTATGCTGTCGAATGCGATCAGCTCTGCTTTTTGATTTATTTGTATATCAAAGACCTTAAAGCATATAGCAATAGCTAGAATAAAAGTAACAATAGGTATAATTAAATATCTATTGCGAATACCTTCTAATATGTCTTTCTTTTCATTTGCCATTTGCCGATATTGTATATGCAGGTGTGTTCGCTTCTTTTAATCCTAAATTTCTATCTTCGATTTGCTGTTGCAAACTGATATATTTCATTTTGTCGTTGAATTCTGCAACGGTCGAAGCTTGTATTGCTTGTAAATCTTTAATTTCTTTTTCTAGTTTTTTGTTTTGTTGTTCTATGAAATTTATACTGTATCCATAGGTTATATATCCGATTATAAGAATAACGGCAACTATAATAGTCGGGCTATAGTTCTTCAAGAAATCCGCTTTTAGAATTTCTCCATTGAGTATTTTGTTTACTATGGATCCCTTTTGTTCAGCCATTTTTCTCTACAATTCGTAATTTGGCACTTCGTGCTCGATTATTTCTTTGAATTTCTTCTTCGCTTGGTACAATTACTTTTTTTGAAACAGCTGTGAAAGGAGTACTTACATTTCCAAAAAAATCTTGTTTAATGTCACCTTCGATATTTCCAGTTTTAAAGAAGTTTTTTACCATTCTGTCTTCAAGAGAATGATATGTAATAACAACAAATCTTCCGCCTGGTTTTAATACTGACAAACCACCTTGCAAAAATTCTTGTAATGCCTGCATTTCGTTGTTGACCTCGATACGAAGAGCTTGGAATATTTGTGATAAATATTTGCTTTCGGTCTGAGGGTTACAGAATTTTTGTCCGATTTTCTTCAATTCGTCGGTCGTTTTGATAGGTGCAATAGATCGGCTTGATATAATTTCTTGAGATAGACGGCGGGCGTTAGCAATCTCTCCGTACATTTTGAAGATTTTTGTTAATTCTTGCTCGTCGTATTCATTTATTATATTGTATGCAGATTTTTTTACAGAACGGTCCATTCTCATATCTAGCGGAGCATTGAATCGGAATGAAAAACCACGTTGTGCATCGTCAAAGTGATGAGAAGAAACACCAAGATCTGCCAATATTCCATCAACTTGTGGAATATTGTAGTATTGCATAAAATTTTTAACGTAGGCGAAATTATGATAGACAAATGTGAAGTTTTCAGAGTCTATTGCATTTGCCTTTGCATCAGAATCTTGGTCGAAGCCAAATAAATGTCCAGTTTTTAATTTTGAAACAATGGCACGAGAATGTCCGCCGCCGCCAAAGGTCGCGTCTATATATATACCATTATCGGCAATGTTGAGTCCTTCGATGGATTCATTCAATAGCACAGGAATGTGATAATTTTCTGCCATTATTCAAATAGTTTAAAATCATCACCAAAAATATTTCCTGCCAGTTGCTCGAAATCCTCTTGAGACATTTGGCTAGCTTCATACACAGCTTTGTCCCAAACTTCAATGATTCCTCCAACACCAAGAAAAACCACGTCTTTTTGCAATCCTGCGAAATCTGAAAGTTTTTTAGGTATTAAAAGTCGATTCATTGAATCTAACGTGATTTCTGTTGTTCCTCTACTGAAATTTGTTAAAAATGCGTTTTGCTTCTTGTCGAATGGGTTGATTTTTTTCATCAACTGTGACATCATCGTTTGCCAAGAATCCATAGGATGGAGTTCAAGACATTGTTTGTAGATGCTTTCTTTAAGCACAAAGCGAGCATTCTCCTCGCCGTCGCCGGCTTGGCGCTTGAGTTGAGAAGGCAGTGGTACACGGCCTTTCACGTCAATTTTACCTGTATGTTCGCCTATGAAGATCTTCATCTACAATTCTGGATTTTTTATCGCTGTAAAATTAAGTACAATTTTCCCACATTGTGACATTTTCTGACACTTTTTCCCACTTTGTTGATAACTTTCGAGATGTTTAAAGGTTGTTGTTTGCATTGTGTTGAAAATCAGTCTGTTATATCGGTATAAAATGCAATAGTTTTGCACAATTCAAATGAAAACACCTTGCATTTCTTCTGTGGCAGAACAGAATTTATCTGCTAATGTGAAGAGATATTGAAAATATCATCTCAACTGGTTCTGTGATTTATTTTTATAAAAGCATACATAATAATGAATTATTATTACTTTTGTCGCCATATTTAGAACAAGAAATGGATTACAGAAAGTGTTTGAAAGACAAACGACGTATTGTTATAAAAATTGGAACGTCGTCTCTTACATTTCCGAACGGAAAACTAAATCTTCGTCGTATTGAACACATTACGAATGTGGTCGCGAAACTGCAATCGCAAGGAAAACAAGTGGTTCTTGTTTCTTCTGGTTCCATTGCTGTTGGTGTTGGAAAGTTGGGCTTACGTAAACGCCCAAGTACAATTCCAGGAAAGCAGGCTATGGCTGCAATTGGTCAGGCTATTCTTGCAAAAATCTATAGAAAATTTTTCTCTGTTCATTCCATTAATATCGGTCAGGTATTGTTGACATACGATGTGATTACGAGTGAAGAAAAACACCGTAATGCAGAAAATACATTTGCGAAACTTCTTGAAATGGGAGCTGTGCCTATTGTGAATGAAAACGATACTGTTGCTACAGACGAGATTGTTATTGGTGATAATGATACGTTGTCTGCAATGGTTGCTTCAATTTGTAAGGCAGATTTACTTATCATTCTTTCCGATATTGACGGATTTTTTGATAAGGATCCTCGCAAAAATCCTGACGCAAAACGTGTTTCTGTTGTGACCGAAGTTACTGACGAGGTATCAAAAGCTGCAGGTGCAGCGGGTACGGCTTTCGGCACAGGTGGTATGGCAACAAAAATAACTGCCGTGAATATCTGTCAAAAAGATGGTATTGACACAATAATTGCTAATGGCGATAAACCAGAAATTCTTTTTGATATTTTAGAAGGAAAAGACTTAGGAACTTTGTTCGTAGCTCCTAAATTATAATTTCCTGTATATAGATGGTAGATTTCTGCCTGCGTGGTTTGTGTCCATTCCGCATCCGACAATCCATGCGTTAGGAGGAACGATTATTGGGCTATTTATAGTATTCATCGTATTGCCTTCACGTTTACAAAGTACCGCACAGCTTACTTCTTTTGCTCCTTGTTCTTTAAGATATTGTTGAACCCATTGCATTGTTTTGCCGGTGTCGAGAATGTCGTCTAATACAACTACGGATTTTTCCTTGAACCATTCTTTTGCTGGCATAGAGACGATGGTGATATCGGATTGTGTATCGTTTTCGTATGATTTAATTAATGCGTATTCAGTATGTACAGGAATGTCAAAGTAACCCAAAAGTTTATCTGCAAACCAGTTGCCTCCATTTGCGAGAATGAGAAAAACCACATCTTCTGCTATTTCTTTTTCTGTATAATGTGATGCAATATTTTTTGCAGAATTTTCAAGAGTCTGAATGATACATTCGGCGGAGTGTAATTCTTCAAAAGTGTCGTTTTGTATGTGTATAGTTTTCATATTCTTTGGATGTATAACTGGATTGAAAACATTTCTCCCTGATTTACTGGCGTGTTCTACAATGGTATTTAGAACTGTTTGAAAATTGTCTTTCTGGAATGGAAGCGTGGAACTAAGTAACTCGAATGTCATTCCCATATATGAAATATTGTAGCCGGTTTCGTTCATCCCATTTTTTAGATAGAACGATTTTCTGGAAAGTCGTTGCTCGTAGTTTTCTGCTTTCGGATCTATCGTTTCCATATCTAATACGATGTGAAAATCGTTATATGTTTGTTGCAGAAGTCTGAGCATTGTTGTTCCGTGTCCTTTTCCTCTGTGACTTTTTTCTATTGCAAAATAGAAAAGATATGCGCATTTGTTCTTATGGAAAACTACGAAGAATCCAATAATTTCTTCGTTCTCCGTTGCAAAATACAAATCAATGACTCCATCTTGAGCCATTTGTATAAGTATTGGGGTAGGAATACGTTCTTCTTTAGGGAATGCTTCCACATTCATGTCGTTTAAGGCATGTTTGTCTGCTTGTGAGTCAGAGATTCTTCGTAAAATCATAGTGATACAAATATAATAAAAAAGCCCTCCGCCAGAAATGGGGGAGGGCTTTCAGTATTAATTCAAAAATTATTTTGCTAATGCTGTAGCAACGTCAACAGC
The DNA here is from genome assembly GCA_045615765.1 of Bacteroidales bacterium. Classification (GTDB taxonomy): domain Bacteria; phylum Bacteroidota; class Bacteroidia; order Bacteroidales; family UBA1715; genus UBA1715. Next base: position 37,325 of record JAZLFM010000020.1, on the reverse strand, counting down.
GCAAGCAACTGTACAACCTACCATTGGGTTGTTACCAATTCCTAGGAATCCCATCATTTCAACGTGAGCTGGAACTGAAGAAGATCCTGCGAATTGAGCATCAGAGTGCATACGACCCATAGTATCAGTCATACCATAAGAAGCAGGTCCAGCAGCCATGTTATCTGGGTGCAATGTACGACCTGTTCCACCACCAGAAGCAACTGAGAAATAAGGTTTGCCAGCTAATACTCTTTCTTTTTTGTAAGTACCAGCAACTGGGTGTTGGAAACGAGTAGGGTTAGTTGAGTTACCTGTGATAGAAACATCAACACCTTCTTTCCACATGATAGCAACACCTTCGCGTACGTCATCTGCACCATAGCAGTTAACTTTTGAACGAGGTCCGTCGCTATAAGCGATTTTCTTAACTTCTTTTACTTCGCCTGTATAGTAGTCGAATTGAGTTTGAACGTATGTGAAACCATTGATACGGCTGATGATTTGAGCAGCATCTTTACCAAGACCGTTCAAAATTACACGTAGAGGTTGTTTACGAACTTTGTCAGCTTTAGCAGCGATTTTAATAGCACCTTCAGCAGCAGCGAAAGATTCGTGACCTGCTAGGAATGCGAAACATTGAGTTTCTTCGCTCAACAAACGAGCTGCCAAGTTTCCGTGGCCAAGACCTACTTTACGATCATCAGCAACAGATCCTGGGATACAGAATGCTTGTAAGCCAATACCGATGTTTTCTGCAGCTTTTACAGCGCTTTTATCACCAGTTTTTTCAGCATCTTTAATAGCGATAGCACAACCAGCTACATAAGCCCATTTTGCGTTTTCGAAACAGATTGGTTGAGTTTCTTCGCATGCTTTATATGGATCGATACCGTATTTTTCGCAGATTTCGTTTGCTTCAGCTAAATCTTTGATTCCGTATGCGTTTAATGCAGCGTTTACTTGTTTTTCACGACGGTCTTGAGACTCGTATTTTACTTCTCTTATCATAATGCTTCCTCCTATTCTTTACGTGGGTCAATTGATTTAACGGCACCTTGTTCTGGAGTTACACGACCGTAAGTACCAGTTACTTTTTTCAATGCTTCGTTAGCATCTGTACCTTTTTTGATTTCTTCCATGAATTTGCCAAGGTGAACGAATTCGTAACCACAAACTTGGTCATCTTTATCCAAGAAGATTTTGTTGATGTAACCTTCTGCCATTTCCAAGTAACGAACACCTTTTTCTTTTGTTCCGTACAAAGTACCTACTTGGCTACGAAGACCTTTACCTAAATCTTCCAAACCAGCACCAACAACCAAACCACCTTCAGAGAAAGCAGATTGTGTACGACCATAAACGATTTGTAAGAACAATTCACGCATTGCAGTGTTGATTGCGTCACAAACAAGGTCAGTGTTTAATGCTTCTAATAAAGTTTTACCTTGAAGGATTTCTGCAGCCATAGCAGCTGAGTGAGTCATACCAGAACAACCGATAGTTTCAACTAAAGCTTCTACGATTACACCTTCTTTTACATTCAAAGATAGTTTACAAGCACCTTGTTGTGGAGCACACCATCCAATACCATGAGTAAAACCAGAAATGTCTTTAATCTCATGTGCTTTTACCCATTTTCCTTCTTCAGGAATTGGAGCTGGTCCGTGTTTTGGACCTTTTTGTACAACACACATATGTTGTACTTCGTTTGAATAAATCATTTTAATCCTTTTTTAATTATACATTACTATGTTATCGCTTAATAGCCTTCAAAAATATAAAATATTTTGATACATATTTGTAATTGAAAACCAAAATCTAAATTTTTTCAGAATTATATGTTTTTGATCTTATGAATTATTATTAGCTATAAATCTACTTTTCTTACTGTAGCCGAAATTCTGTTTTAGACTCTAAAAAAGATATTTTTGGAAAAAAATCTATCAAACCTCTTGCACAATAAGAAAAAGATGTATATTTGCAGCACCAAAACGGAATTGTCGTATGGTGTAATGGCAGCACAACTGGTTTTGGTCCAGTTAGTCGAGGTTCGAATCCTTGTACGACAACATCTTTTAGAAGCAACTTGTTAGAAATTAGCAAGTTGCTTTTTTTATATACACATTGGATTTGTCTTAGAATTATTCCATATATCTTTTCGCTAATTTCATAACTATTTCGGCGAATTGCGTGCGTATATGTTGGGGATATATGATTTCTATTGTATCCCCTTGATGTAGAACATCAAGAAAAAATTCATCTACGGCAGGAACTTTTAATTGAAATATAGAATATTCGTCATTTGTTTCAATCTCTTTCTGACTTTCGTGCAGCGGTAGTGAACGTAAATATTTTGCAGAATAATTCGTTGCTTTTATTTGTATCGTTTCTGGAGCGATGTCTTCGTATATGGACACTCCATATCCTTTTGCAAGATACTTCTTCGGGTTATAGTTTTTGGGAAGCTTGAATTTCTCTTCAAGCATTTCTATGTTGATTATTCTATCTAACGAAAGTGTAAATATTTTTTGTGTTTCTTTGTTTAGAGCATAAACGTACCAACGCCTATTGTGCATCTGAATGAAATAAGGCTCCATGTCGCGGGTTGTTGGTACCGTTTTCTTAAATGATTGATGGGTTATGCGTAAACATTGTTTTTGCTTCATGGCACGCATAATGGTTGCCAACCATTTCCTACCGGATGGAACGTCTTCCCAAACAATAAGGCTTTTAAGATTTTTTGCTTCATTTGTCATTGTTGAGATTGAAAAACTGTCCATTAACCAATCAGCTGTTGGGTTGCTTTCCTCTCGGTCTATGTAGTATTGATGGTAATTGTTACATTTTATGGTTATGTCGAATGCGTCACTTATCGCCTTAATATGGTCGTGGAAAGTTCTTCGGGCATATTTTTCACCGATTTCATTCAATGGGCTGATTTCCCACTTGTCGCTGATTTCTTTCAATGTAATTGGTTCATTGGTGTCTATTGTCTCCAATAACCATTGTAGTCGTTGAACGTGAACTGATGACATGAGAAAAATGTAATGTTAAATATGATTTCAAATATATGAAAACTTGTTTTGTTTTGCTCATTTACAAGTGATTTTCATTCCTGTTATCACTTTATATCTTTTGCAATGTGGTGGATTCCCCATGTCCAAAATAATAACTTTTACAGCATGATAAAATTTCCTAAGACGATTACTGGTGGCCGTGATTTTCTTTATAAACAAATTCATAGCATTTATGTTTTTCGCCAAAAGTATGTTACTGGTGTGCGAAATTTCTGCATATATGGTTTTCTTTGAAAATATTTCTTTTTAAATGGCACAGAATTTGTTTATTTTTGATACTAAATTTGTTGAACGAAAAAATATGATAGTTATGAAACAGTCTAGATTATTGGTAGCATGTTCCTTGGCAATTGCTTCTTTGTTTTTTGCTACAAGTTGTGAAAAACAATATGTGACGAAAGAATATTATGTAACAGAAGAACATCATACTCATAATGAATATGGTGCGCAAATGTACACTACAAATTATTTGATTAAGGGGACGGATTGGAAGGTCGGCTATTATGACGATGGAAGAAAATATTTGTATGCAGAGTGTGATAATGCCGATATTACAGATAATGTAATGAGAAATGGTGTTGTGCTTGCTTATTTCTGGTTCACTTATAAGGCGGAAACAAATTCAAGTTCTTGGAATCTTCTTCCGTATGTGTATCCATATTTATATGAAAACGACGAGGGTAAAACAGTGGCTGTTGGCGAAAATATTCGTTACGAGTATGAAAATGGAACCGTTACATTTATTATAGAGGATTTGGACGGTTTCCAACCTGATGCGATGGAGATCAATTCTGAATTTAAGGTTGTTGTGTTGGAAAATGCAAAATAATGTGAAGTCTTATATATTAATGTAAAATCCCCGCTATATTTTTATAACGGGGATTTTTGTAAACTAGGTGTTATGAAATTTGTATTTGTCCTTCATTTTTTTTTTTTGTAAAGTTTAACCAAAATTTTATAAAAAAAATGAATAAATTAAAAACTATCGCAGTAGCCCTGCTTTCTGGGTGTATTGCCTTTAGTAGTTGTACAAAGGAAGAAAAGTATTCGGTTACGGTAACTGTTAATGATCCAAAAATGGGTTCTGTTGCCAATGTTGACGGTGAATACAAAGAAAACACTGAGTTGAATTTGTATGCTACGGCAAATGAGGGCTATCATTTCTCTATGTGGAATGATATGAACACTGAAAACCCACGAAAGCTTATTGTTACAAAGGATCTTGTTTTAATTGCAATTTTTGCAGAAGGAGCAGGCAATGGCGGAAACGGCAGCGACGTTACTGACATTAACGATGCGATGACACTGTCGGGATCTATGAACGAAAACAAAACATTAAAAGACCTTGGTTTGCCAATCGACTATATTATTGATGGTTATTTTTACATTGAAGGCAACGCATGCTTGACCATCGAGCCAGGTGTAACCATTGCGTTTACAGGTGTAGATGGTGGCATTACTGTTACCGAAAACGCTGGTTTGAAGATGGTAGGTACTGCTGAGAAGCCAATTACATTTACTGGCCCAGTGAACAATCAGAATAAGGGTTCTTGGGGATACATTGAGTATCACTCTAACCGTTCAGACAACCAAATGGAGTATGTCATCTTGAAGAATGGTGGCTCATCAGAGGATGGCGGCGTGTTGCGTTTGCACTTGGATGGCGCAGTATCTGTAAAGAATTGTACTATTGATGGCGGTTTAGGCGATGGTGTAAGTACAATCTACGACAACGGCAAAAACTTGAAGGCATTTGAGAACAATACAATCAAGAATGTGAATGGTTATGCAATGAACTTGGGAACTATGGTGGTTAATGGCTTGGGTAAAGGAAATAAGTTTGAAGACAACGGCAAGAATTATATCCTTTTGCATGGTGACCTTACAGAGAATGAAGAACTTGTTCTTAATAATGTTGGTATTCCTTACCTTTTTGATGGCTTCTGGGCTGCCGGAAGAAGTACGATGACGGTTACGGAGGGCACTACAATTGTATTTGCCAAGAATTCTGAATTCCGAATTGGTGAAGAATCTGTAGTTAAACTTGAGGGAACAGAAGCCGCTCCTATAACAATCTGCGGTTTGGAGAACAAAGCAGGTTTCTGGAAAGGTGTTTTGTATGCTTCACAAGAAGATGAATGCATCTTTAAGAATGTGATCATTAGCGATGGAAATGAATATTGCTTGTTAGTTGATAACTATGCTGATGCAGTGCTTAAGGCTGAGAATATTACACTTAAGAACGCCAAGGAATATGGTTTGCAAGTAGCTACAACAACCAAAGAAGATTTAGATGTAGTTGACGACGAGTGGATCTACTCACGCGATTGGTCAAATGTTTTCGTAGGTGGTGTTTCAGGCTTGAAGTTTGAGAGCTGTGGCAAGGGTAACATCTATGACAATAACACCCTTAACGGCGAGACAGAAGGCGTTGACAACGTGTTTACTGCTATTCCATAAAATAACAATATATTCATAATAAAAATCCCCGTCCTGTTTTCAGAACGGGGATTTTTGTTTTGAAAAGACTATTCGGTCTTAGCTATTATTTTTGTTTTTCTGTAACAGCATCAATAACAGCTACGGCAACAATGTTCACAATGTCGTCAACTGATGATTCAAAGTCGATGAAGTGAATTGGTTTGTTCAAACCCATTTGGATAGGACCGATAAGCTCCACATTTTTGTTCATTGCAGCCAACATCTTGTATGATGTATTTGCACTACCAAGGTTAGGGAATACAAGTGTATTTACCACTTTACCTTTTAAACGGTTGAATGGGAATGTGCGATCGCGAAGTTCATCGTCTATAGCGAAGTTTACTTGCATTTCGCCGTCAATGTCAAGTTCTGGCATTTGTTCGTGAACTATTTCTACTGCTTGGTGTACCGTCGCTGGAGTTCCTGTTTCGTCTGCACCGAAGTTTGAGTATGACAACATAGCAACAACAGGTTCATTGTTGAAGAAACGTACTGTTTGTGCAGCAAGTTTTGTCGTGTCAACCAATGTTTCGACGTCTGGATTACGATTGATAAGTGTATCAGCCAAGAAGAATGTACCTTTTTCTGAGTTAAGAATGTGCATAGCACCGAAATGGTTGTAACCTTCACGAATACCGATTACATCTTTTGCGATTTGAATTGTATCGCGGTAACGAGTATAGATACCAGTAATGAATGCATCTGCTTCGCCTGTTTCAACCATCATCATACCGAAATAGTTGCGGTCGAACATCTTATCGTTAGCCTCTTGGAATGTCATACCATTACGTTGACGTTTTTCTGCAAGGATTTTTGCGAATCTTTCACGACGAGAAGCCTCTTTGTCTTCACGAAGATTGATGATTTCTATACCATCAAGTTTTAGTTTATGTTGTTTTGCAATTTCTTTGATTTTTTCTCTGTTGCCCAACAATATAGGTTGACAAATACCTTCGTTTTTGGATTCAACAGCAGCAGCAAGCATGTTCGGGTGAATACCTTCGGCAAATACAACCTTTTGTGGGTTTTGTTTAGCGATGTTAAACAATTGAGCAGAAAGTTTCGACTCGTAACCCATAAGTTGTTTAAGGTGAAGCTTGTACGCATCCCAATCTTCGATTTTCTTACGTGCAACGCCAGATTCAATAGCTGCTTTCGCTACAGCAGTAGAAACTTCGGTAATCAAACGTGGATCAACTGGCTTTGGAATGAAATAATCACGACCGAAAGTCAAGTTGTTTACATTATATACTTTGTTTACAACATCAGGTACGCGTTCTTTTGCAAGGTTAGCAATGGCACGTACAGCTGCAAGCTTCATTTCTTCGTTGATTGCAGTTGCGGCAACATCCAAGGCACCACGGAAAATGTATGGGAAACCAATTACGTTGTTGATTTGGTTAGGGTAGTCGCTACGACCGGTTGACATCAAAACGTCTGGTCTTGAAGCCATAGCTTCTTCGTATGTTATTTCAGGAACAGGATTGGCAAGGGCAAACACGATAGGGTCTTTTGCCATCGAACGAACCATGTCTTGTGTAAGCACGTTTCCTTTTGAAAGTCCCAAGAAAACGTCTGCACCTTTGATTGCTTCTTCCAAAGTGTGTGCATCACGACGAGAAGTTGCAAAGAATTTCTTTTCTTCTGTAAGATTTGGACGATCGTCTGTAATAACGCCTTTTGAGTCAAGCATTACGATGTTTTCGACTTTCGCTCCAAGTGCTACATATAATTTAGTACAGCTAATAGCAGCAGCACCGGCACCATTTACAACGATTTTGACTTCGTCAATTTTTTTGCCGTTTACGTCAAGTGCATTGATAAGACCGGCAGAAGAAATGATTGCAGTTCCGTGTTGGTCGTCGTGCATTACAGGGATGTCAAGCTCTTCCTTAAGGCGACGTTCTATTTCGAAACATTCAGGGGCTTTGATATCTTCAAGGTTTATACCACCGAATGTAGGAGCGATAGCTTTTACCGCTTCGATGAACTTGTCTGGATCTTTTTCGTTTACTTCGATATCAAATACGTCGATACCACCATAAATTTTGAATAGAAGACCTTTACCTTCCATTACAGGCTTGCCCGAAAGAGCTCCAATGTCACCAAGACCAAGAACGGCTGTACCGTTTGAGATTACAGCTACAAGGTTTCCTTTGTCTGTGTATTTGTATGCGTCGTCAGGATTTTTTTGAATCTCAAGGCAAGGCTCTGCAACGCCAGGAGAGTATGCTAATGATAAATCTGTTTGAGTACGATATGGTTTGGTAGGAACCACTTCGATTTTTCCAGGTCTGCCTTCTGAGTGATATTTTAAGGCAGCTTCTTTGGTAATTTTTGCCATAGTATTTTTAGTTTTTTGCGGGGCAAAAGTACTTTTTTTTTATGAAAAAAGCCTTAAGAATATAGAAAAGAGTGAGTTACATAACAAAAAAGCCCGTCGCATTTGCAACGGGCTTTTGGGATTATTGTTATTAAGGGATTATCCCATGATAACTTCAACTTTGTTAGTTGTACCTTTTTCTTGCATTGGAACAACGATACCGCTAACTTCTTTACCGTTAACAATAAGTTGTTTAACACCTTTGCTTACATGGTTAGGGTTCTTAACTGTAATTTCGTAAGTAGCACCACGGAATTGACGAGTCATTGAGAAGCCGTCCCATGCAGTTGGGATACAAGGGTTGATAGAGATACCATCGTAATCTGGTTTCAAACCAAGGATGTATTGGATGATAGCATAGAAGTTCCATGCTGCAGTACCACTCAACCAAGAGTTCTTAGCTTCACCTGGACGATATGCATCTTTACCAGCGATCATTTGGCAATATACGTATGGTTCAACTTTGTGAAGGTCTGAGATGTCTTCCAAGAAACTTGGAGCAATCTTAGTGTAGTATTCGTAAGCACGATCACCTCGTCCAATCATTGTTTCACCAATCATAATCCATGGGTTGTTGTGGCAGAAAATACCTGCGTTTTCTTTGTAACCTGCTGGATATGTTGAGATTTCACCATATTCAATATAGTATTTAGTGAATGCAGGGTTGTTCAATACGATACCATATTTACAGTCAAGGCGTTCTTTAACAGAGTTAAGTGCTTTTTCGCAAAGGCCTTCTTCTTTACCGATTTCAGCCATTGTACACCATCCTTGAGATTCGATGAAGATTTTAGCTTCTTCGTTTTCGTTAGAACCAACTTTACGTCCGAAGTAGTCGTATGCACGTAAGTACCATTCGCCATCCCAACCGTCTTTCTTAACGGCTTCGATCATGTTGTCAACATGTTTTTGAGCTTCGGCAGCTTCGTCGTTTTTACCGATTTGCTTGCAAAGTTTAACGAATTCCTTACCGTAGATTACGAACAAACCAGCGATCATCAATGATTCAGCTGTTCTACCTTTCTTATTACCTGTTGTTTGGAATGATTCGTTAGGATCTTCAGAGAAACAGTTCAAGTTCAAGCAGTCGTTCCAGTCAGCACGGCCGATTAATGGCAAGTTGTGAGGACCAAGGTTGTTAACTACATGGTAGAAAGAAATCTTCAAGTGTTCGAAATGAGTTTTTGCTTTTGATTCATCGTTATCGAAAGGAACCATTTCGTCAAGGATAGAGAAGTCGCCAGTTTCCTTGATGTATTCTGTTGTAGAAAGAATCAACCAAAGTGGGTCATCGTTGAAGTCACCACCGATAGCAGAGTTACCTTTTTTAGTAAGAGGTTGATATTGGTGGTAGCAAGAACCATCTTCGAACTGAGTTGCTGCGATGTCAAGGATTCTTTCGCGAGCACGAGCTGGAATTTGGTGAACGAAACCAATCAAATCTTGGTTAGAATCACGGAAGCCCATACCACGTCCGATACCTGATTCGAAGAATGAAGCAGAACGAGACATGTTGAATGTAATCATACATTGATATTGGTTCCAGATGTTAACCATACGGTCAAGTCTTTCGTCGTTAGACTTGATAGTAATCTTGCCAAGCAAGTTATCCCAATATGCACGAAGTTCATTGAAAGCAGCAGTTACTTTTTCAACTGTGTCATATTTAGCGATCATTGCTTTAGCAGGTTTCTTATTGATAACCAATTTGCTTTCCCATTTTTCTTCTTTTGGAAGCTCAACATAACCAAGCATAAAGATGAAATCTTTGCTTGCACCTGGAGCAAGTTCTACTTCAATATAATGAGAAGCGATTGGAGACCATCCGTGAGCTTCTGTGTTTCTTGGTTTACCTTCGAATACAGCATCTGGACGATCGAAACCATTGTACAAACCGATGAATGATTCACGGTCAGTGTCATAACCTTGGATAGGAGTGTTTACTGAATAGAATGCGTAGTGGTTACGACGTTCTTTGAATTCAGTTTTATGGTAGATAACAGAACCTTCGATTTCAACTTCACCAGTAGAGAAGTTACGTTGGAAGTTTTCCATATCGTCAGAAGCGTTCCACAAACACCATTCTATGAAAGAGAAGAATTTAAGTTTCTTAGTTTCGTTAGTTGTGTTTTTCAAAGATACTTTCAAAACTTCACCCCAGAAGCCAAGTGGAATAAATTGAAGAACTTCAGCTTCAACACCATTCTTAGCACCTTTGATTTTTGTATAACTCATACCATGGTGGCATTCGTAGCTGTCAAGTGTAGTTTTGCAAGGTTTCCAACCTGGGTTCCAAACTGTATCACCATCTTTAATGTAGAAATATTTTCCTCCATCGTCAGTAGGAACATTGTTGTAGCGGTAACGAGTTAAACGACGGAATTTAGCGTCTTTGTAGAATGTGTAACCACCACCAGTGTTAGAAACTAAAGAGAAGAAATCCTCGTTTCCAAGGTAGTTGATCCATGGATAAGGAGTTTTAGGATTTGTGATAACGTATTCTCTGTTTGCGTCATCGAAAAAACCGTATTTCATTAGGTAATTTTTAAAAATTAAACATTCAATTTTTTGTGGGCGAAAGATAACTTTTTTTTCTGAAATGGCTTTTGTTTTTTACGTCTATTTTCGTATTTGTAATCTTATCTCAAAAAACTATCTTTGTCAAAAAGTTTACAATGGACGAAACGCAGGAATTTATCAACATTGAGAAAATATTGAAGGCGAAGGCTCCTTCATTATATAATAAGTTGCCTCGTTTTGTTATTCGATATTTTAAACGGGTATTACATCAAGATGAAATTAACCACGATTTGGTGGCAGTTTCTGGTCTTGCTGGAGTACCGAAATTCCACAAATATTTAGAAGTCAATAATATTCAGATAGATGTTCGTAACCAAGAAAATGTTCCGAAGCAAGGACGTTTTATTTTTGTCGCGAATCATCCCTTTGGCGGTCCCGATGGTATTATGATTATGTCTGTTGTTGGGAAAATGTTCCCGGATGTTAAAATGATGGTGAACGATTTGCTTATGAATGTCCCTGATGTTCAGGATGTTTTTCTTCCGATAAATCGTTTTGGCCGAAATAAGCCTGAATATGTAGATGTGTTGAATCAAACACTGTCGTCGGACTCGCAGTTTATAATTTTCCCTGCTGGTTTGGTTTCTCGTAAAGTTGATGGGAAAATCACCGATTTGCAATGGAAGAAATCGTTTGTTGCGTATGCAAAACGGTATCAGCGAGATATTATTCCTGTTTTTATCGGAGGAAAGAATTCGAAATTCTTTTATAATCTAGCAAATTGGCGCAAGAAATTAGGAATCAAAGTAAATATAGAACAGCTATATTTGGTTGATGAATTTTATAAGCATAAAGATGAAAGTTTTCCTCTTTATTTTGGAAAACCAATATCTTATACAAGTCTCACTTCAGACAAAACAGATGTGGAGTGGGCCGATGAAATAAAAAAGATTGTGTATTCGTTACCGCAAAAATGATGGAACCGATAATTGATCCTATAGACCGAGATTTACTTGTACGTGAATTGACGCAAGATTGTTTTTTGCGTAATGCCCGTTTTGGTGGCAATACAATCTATTCGGTAAATTATTCAAAGGCGCCTCATGTGTTGCGTGAAGTTGGTCGTTTGCGTGAGCTTGCTTTCCGTCGTGCTGGTGGTGGAACTGGTTTAAGTTTCGATATAGACGAATTTGATGTTCATCCGACTCATTCGTCTGATCAAATTATTGTTTGGAATCCGGAACGTCAGCAAATTCTTGGTGGCTACCGATATATACTTTGCGGTGACGCCTGTAATCTTGATGGAACTTACGATTTGGCAACAAATGAGTTGTTCGATTACTCCGAACGATTTAAAAAAGAATATATGCCTGTCACTATAGAACTTGGTCGTTCTTTTGTGTATGATGAGTCTATGGTTGGTGGTGACGCCAAAAAAAGTGTATTTGTTCTCGATAATTTATGGGAAGGAATTGGTGCTGTATTGGCGCGAAATCCTTCTGTGAAATATCTGTTTGGTAAAGTTACCATGTATTTGAATTACGATAAACTTGCTCGAGATTACATCTTATTTTTTATGAATAAGTATTTTGCAGATACAGAGCATTTAGTAGTTCCAAAAGAGCGACTTGGCTATCATCATAATGAAGAAGAATTAAGCTCGGTGTTTGTCGGCGATTCATTTGAGGAAGATTATAAAATTCTGTCGAAAAAGGTTCGTGAACGAAATTGTACAATTCCTCCGTTGGTGAATTCGTATATTCAGCTAAGCAAAACAATGAAAATGTTTGGAACTTCGTTAAATAAAGGATTCGGTGCTGTTGAGGAAACAGGTATTCTTGTGAATGTGAACGATATTGATGCTTCGAAACGTGACCGTTATGTATTATCGTATAAGCAATGACGAAAGATAAATTGTTTTCTGAAATAGGACTTGTACACTTTCAGAAACGAAAAGGTAGTCGTCGGGTCAGTATCAGAATAAAAGATGGTGAAGTTCATGTTATTGTTCCATATTTAACTCCGTTGGCATTGGCCGAAGCTTTTGTGTTACAGAAAAAGAATGAAATCTTGGCTGCACAAAAAAAACAGCAATCTCGTATTGCTTCTGTGCGTAAAATTGTTGAAAGTCAAACAAAATTTACTCATTTCCATAATTTGGAGATTGCTCGTAGCGAAGATGCCAAGTTGCGTGGAACTATAACTTCTGATACAATAAAATTGTGGATTCCGGCTTTGGTTTCGCTTGAAAATGAACAAGTTCAGGATTATATAAATGAAGCCATTCAAAAAGCTTTACGAAAAGAAGCGCAGGAGTTTTTATCGAAACGAATAGAATTTTTAGCGAAGAAGTATGGATTTACATATTCAGGACTGAAAATTTCGAGTGCAAAAACACGCTGGGGTAGCTGTAATTCTCGAAAACGTATAGTGTTTTCGTTGTATCTTATGACTCTACCGTTTCATTTGATTGATTATGTGATACTTCATGAATTATGTCATACGATTCACATGAATCATAGTGCGGAATTTTATGCTTTGCTTGATAAATGTGTTGCGGGAAAAAATGTTCAATATCGAAAAGAAATGAAGCAATGTGCGATGAATGTATTCCCAAAATTCACGAAAGATTCAGAATAGAAATAAACATTCGCAATTAAAATGTATCTTTGTGAAAAATAATTGCTATGGACAAAAACTATTGGGAGTCGTTCTATTCAAAACAAAATGCTGAATTTGCGCCATCTCTTTTTGCCGAATATGTTGTGAAAAATGTGTCTGTTTCCTCAAAGAAACTTATTGAATTAGGTTGTGGAAATGGCCGTGACGCGACATATTTTGCACAAAATGGTTATAATGTTTTGGCTGTAGATCAGTGTACGACAGAAATAGAAATGTTGCAGAATAGATATTCCCAAGCACAGAATCTGCAATTTGTGTGTGGCGATTTCACTAATTTGCCGAAAAACAATCAGTATGATGTAGTATATTCACGTTTTACTCTTCATTCTATTTCGAAAGCTGAACAAGACCGAGTTGTTGATTGGGCGTATGATTGCTTGTCTGCAAATGGTGTGTTCTGTATAGAAGTACGAGGACAAAAAAACGAGATATATAAAGTTGGCGAACCTGTTGCCGGTGAGGCAGACGCATTTGTGTTGGACAATCATTATCGTCGTTTTTTAAGTTTTGATGTATTTACTTCAGAATTAAAAGCCAAAGGGTTCGTATTGGAATTGGCAAAAGAAGAAAAAGGTTTCGCACCGTTTAACGGTAGTGACGAAACGTTTATGCGAGTTATAGCGAGAAAGGCTTAGTAAATGAGAGATTGTATAGTTGCAATAGCACAAAAATTAGGTTTGTATCATGCTCTTGTAAAACTACTTACCAAGTGGGAGAACAAGAAAATGGCAAAACGATTTTTGAAATATGGTTTGGAAACTTTGGTGCAGGCAAATAAAGCTTTTGAAAGTTGTGGTGCACACATGTTTTTTGCTTTTGGAACGTTGTTGGGAGCTTTCCGTGAAAAGAATTTTATTCCCTATGATTTTGATTTGGATGTAGGGATTTTGTCTTCAGAACGTCCAGAGAATATGGACGAAATAATGGCTTCGTATGGCTTTTCTAAGAAAAGACAGTTCTATGTGAAAGAAACAGGTCGGATTACCGAAGATCAATATGAATACAAAGGTGTTCAAATAGATGTGTTTTATCAGTTTGAAAAAGATGAACGTACTATTTATTCCTATGTTGGACGCCGTCACGAGACAAAAGAGTGGAAAGAAGCAAATCAAACTGATGGTTTCCCTTGTGTTATATGGGAATATGAAAAATCTGAGTTAAAGAAGACGAAATTTCTTGGTAATCAATTTTATATGCCAGTAAAGACGGAACAATGGTTGCGTACAATTTATGGTGATGATTTTATGACACCGATACGTGATAAGTCTGCTGCAAACTTGCCAACTTCGCCAATTCATTCCGAAAGGTTGTATCGTCGCTAATTATTGGCTATTTCATTTCCTTTCCCCATAATTTATTCTTACTTTTGTGCCACTAAAACGAAGGAATGGGAAAGAAAATCCTAAAAAAATATATAATTAGACCTGTTCGTAACAGAATATTGTATTGTTCTGTGAATTTACTTTGCATGGAGCGATTTGTGTTTCCACGTAAACTTGCCTTATGGTGGCATGGTTTGTTAGCAAAAATGGTTTACCCGTTTTTCGTTAAAATGCATAAAATTATTATTGCAAATTTGACTTTAGGATATGGCGACAGCATGTCGGAAAAGGAAAAATACGAGATAGGGAAACGTATCATTGTAAATTTAACAAAGACTTTTACCGATTATGCTTGGTGGTCGAAGAAAAAAACTCGTGCAGAATTTCTTGAACATTTCGAAGTCGAAGGAGAAGAACACTTAAAGGCTGCTTATGAGCGTGGAAAAGGAGTTTTATGTTTGATTCCCCATACTTGCGGTTGGGAATTTTCAGCAATTCTTCCTCCAATTTTAGGCTATGAAACTTCTGCGGTTAGTAGCAAAATAAAAAATCCTGCATTGAATCGCTTTATGATAGAAAAACGTGAGTCAAGGGGAATGAAGAATTTCTCTCGTCAGGACCATTGTTACGATAAGTTGATAGAAGCTTTGAAAAATGGTGACTGTATGATAATTATGATAGATCAGGACAGTTTGAATATTCGAGGCGAATTTTTGGATTTCTTTGGTCATCCTGCATATACTCCACTTGGTTGTGCACGAATGGCTATGGATAGCGGCGCTGCTATTGTGCCTATGGCTACTATCCGTAAAGATGACGATAGTTATTTGTTTAAAATTTTGCCAGAGGTTCCGCTTGAACTTACAGGTGACAAAGATTATGATATAAAGCATAATACGCAGATTCATAATAACATAATAGAATCTATCGTTCGTGAATATCCAGACCAGTGGATATGGATGCACAAGCGTTGGAGTACGACTCCGGAAAAATTGGCTGTCCATTTGGAGAAAAGACGGAAACGTAAAGAACAAGAAGCACTTTTAAAACAACAAGAACAATCAAAATGAAACTGAATATTTGCTCCATATTTGCGATAATAAGTTTGTTGTTTTTCTCGTGCGAAAGAAATCCATATCACAAACCTGTTTCTGATATCGCAGTTACGATAGAAAAATATTCTTTTCATACAGAGATGTATGATTTGGGTATGAATCCATCGCAGGAAAAATATGAAGCAATGCGTCAAAAATATGGCGAGTTCTTTTCGTTGTATTTACAAGATATTCGTCGTACTATGATGATTGCCGACACGGTTTCGGACATTGCTGTTGCTCGATTGTTCGCTCACGATGAGTGGATGGCGGAATTGTATCGCTTAGGCGATAGTGTGCTACAAAAACACGATACGCAATTGAAAAAAAAAATAGAAAATGCGTTTCAGTATTATAAATACTATTTCCCGGAAAATGATTTGCCGAAAATCTATACAATAATTACGGGTGTAAATTATTCAATGTTAATTGATTCCGGATGTGTAGCAATAGGAGTTGATAAGTATTTGGGACAAAATTGTTCGTTTTACAATTCGGTGAATATGGAGTCGTATATACGCCGAAATTTAAATCCTGAGAAAATTCCTGCTGATTTAATGCGTGCTGTAGCCGAAGGTGATTTTTCTGATGCGTTTGAAGAAGATTATTTGTTGGCGAACATGATACAATGTGGTCGCTATCAATATTTTATGAAATGTATGCTTCCTGATGAGCCCGATACATTGTTGTGGGGATTCACAGAAAAACAATTGCAGTTTTGTGAAAAGTCGGAAGGTGAGTTTTGGAAATTTTTTATTGGAACCGAAAATCTTTTGTTTTCAACTGACCGTATGGTACAAAAACGTTTCTTGGATGACGGACCGTTTACTGTCGTGTTTACCAAGGATTCTCCTGCACGAATAGGGCAATGGATAGGCTATAAGATAGTTGAATCTTATATGAAAAACAATCCTCAAGTTTCGTTAAAAGACTTGTTCTCTATACGCTCATCGAAAGAAATTATGAGCAAGGCGAAATATAACCCTAAATAATTCAATAGAATTCAGTATCTTTGTAGCATAACAAAAAAGATACAATAATGAAAAACAATACCTTTTGTGTGATTATGGCAGGTGGCGTTGGTAGTCGCTTCTGGCCTTTGAGTACATCAGCAACACCGAAGCAATTCCTTGACATTTTGGGAGTAGGCAAGACTTTGCTTCAACTTACGTACGAAAGAATGAAGAAAATCTGTCCTCCAGAAAATTTCTACATTGTTACCAATGCGCAGTATGAAAAAACTGTTTTGCAACAACTTCCGGAATTGTACCCATATCAAATTCTAAAAGAGCCTCTTCGTAAAAATACGGCTCCTTGTATTGCGTATGGAAACCACGAAATTCGTAAGCGTTGTCAAGATGCAAATATTATCGTAACTCCTTCCGATCATCTTATTCTAAACGAAGAAGAATTTTTGAATACGGTAAAAGCTGGTTGGGAATTTACGGAGAAAAATGAAGCCTTGTTGACATTGGGTATAAAACCAACTCGTCCAGATACTGGTTATGGCTATATTCAGTTGCGAGAACAAGTTGATGAAATCAACGCGCATAAGATAAATAAGGTAAAAACTTTTACAGAAAAGCCTGAACTTGAAATGGCTAAGGTATTCTTGAAAAGTGGTGATTTCTTTTGGAACTCGGGAATTTTCTTGTGGTCGTTAAAGGCTATAGACAACGCGTTCAAAATGTACCTTCCAAAGGTTTATGAATTGTTCGATGTGCAATCGGATTTGTTCGTACTTGATGATATTTATGCAAATTGTCCGAATATTTCTATAGACTACGGTATTATGGAAAAAGCGGAAAATGTATTTGTTTTACAATCAAGTTTCGGTTGGAGTGATTTGGGTACTTGGGGCGCTTTGTATGACAATGCCGAAAAAGACGATAAGCAAAATGCTGTGATTGGAGCAAATGTGATGACATACGGAGCATCAAACTGTATGATTTCTGTTCCAAATAAAAAGCTTGCCGTGATCGACGGATTAGATAACTTTATTGTCGTGGATTCTGCAGATAGATTGTTGATTTGTAAACGCGAGGATGAACAAAAAATTCGTCAGTTTGTCAATGATATTAAATTTAAAAAAGGTGATTCGTTTATTTAAAATCTTTGTCGCATTACTACTTGGTCTTTCGGTATCGGGACAAGTTTTTGCTAAAACTACATTCGAGATTTCGGGGAAAGAAGTTCCTGATTCTATTATGAAAGTCGTGTCGTATTGTGCGACAAGTTGGTCTGACTATGTTTCTTCTGATGTTGTAGTGCGCGTTTCTGTTTCTTGGCAGGAACTAAAATCAAATGTGAATGCATACGCAAAGCCAACGAATTATTATGTGATTAATGGCATTTATTATCCATGTGCTTTGGCAGAAAAGATTCAGCATAAGAATTTGAATGGAACGAATGCCGATATTGAGGTTGTTATTAATAAAAATATTCGATGGCATGTCGATACAGAATCAGCTCCGGCAGAAAAAGAATATGATTTGGCAACAACGTTGATGCATGAATTTGCACACGGCTTCGGGCTTATTGGTAACATTACGGAAGAAACTCTTGGTACGAGTGATTTCCCAGCACCTACAATCTACGATATGTTCATTTGTGATTCTGTAATGAATCCGATTGTTTCGAAAAAAGATGAGAGCTTTTCTATAAAAAATGACTTGCTTACAAGCGATAAATTGTTTTGGGGCGGGCAATACGTAAAGGCTTATTGTGGTGAAAATTTGCAATTATATGCACCGGAAAAGTTTAATAGTGGTTCAACGGCGTATCACTTGCATGAAGAAAAATATCCTACTGGTTCAGGTTATGAAATGATGACACCGGTGGTTCGTTCTGCCGATTTGTTTCGCAAACCTGATATTGCAACTGTTGCTTTACTTGCCGATATAGGTTGGAGTGATTATTTTGTTTCAGTAGCTTCGATAGCAAATAGTTCAGATTTGTCTTCGCCGGTAACCGTCTCGTTTTCCGTAAAGGATACATTGTTTGTTGCAGAAAATCAAAAGGTTTTATATTCATTTGACGGAGGAAATCATATTGTAGAATTGAATGCAACAGGCTCATCCACTGATGGTTATTATGCAATGACTGCAGAAATACCTGCTCTTGCATTCGATCATACTATTTCGTATGCCGTACAAATTGTAACTTCTGCAAACGATACAATTTTAGTTCCTGGGGAATTCCCGTATGCTTGGAATACAGTTTTCTTTGGAGATGATGTAGAAGCTCCTATAATAGAACATACACCAGTTTCATCGATAGCAATAAATAAAGATGCATTAACTATAGTCGCAACAATTACGGATAATTTTTCTATAGAAAAAGCTGTGGTAGAATATGATTTTGGTCAAGACATCTTTATGCAAGATTTTGATTTTGAAGGTGATATTGCAACTGCTGTGATTCCGTTGATTGATGGCTTGAAAGTTGGCGATGTTCTTCGATATAGAATTTTCGCTAAAGATGCCGCACAAAACACTACATATTATGATGAAAACAATGGCGCAGGAGCTTGGCAAAAAGTTCTTGTTGAAGAACCACAAACGCCTATACGCTATTTTGTGACAGATTTTGAGTCAGATACAATTGTAAACTATTTTTCATTTGATAAATTCTCAATAAAACAAGAAACTGGTTTTGCTAATAACGCATTGCATAGTGTTCATCCGTATGCTAACAGTGGTGCTGATGGAAAGTATAATCAGTATATTGCGACATTAAAACGACCAATTGTTGTTGCAGCAAGTCCGGCTGTTATTACTTTCGATGAAGTTGTGCTTGTTGAACCTGGAAAAGCGGGAATAGAGTATGGTTCTTTCGGTTTCTGGGATTATGTAGTTGTTGAAGCTGCTAAAAGTCTTGATGGAGAGTGGTATGCACTTGGTAAGAAAGGTTGGGATTCTCAATTGTTCGCAGGTTGGAAAACACGATTCTATTCATCTACTAAACCAGATGGCGATAGCGAAAATAGTCTTGCAGTTGGTGATTCAACATTGTATAGAACCCATACAATCAACTTGCTTGAAAATAAATATGTTCGTACAGGTGATACAGTGTATATTCGTTTCCGTTTGCAAACTGATGCTACAAATTTCGGATGGGGCTGGGCAATCGATAACTTGAAAATACAAGAGCGTGTAGCGTTGGCTTGCGATGATGTTTTGGCAAGTTCTACAATGGTTTATCCAAATCCTTGCAAGAATGAAATAACAGTACAAGGTAATGATATCGTTGAGGTTGTGATTGTCGATATTATGGGTCGTCAGGTACTTCGCTCTGGAGAATCTACGATAGATGTCTCTGCTTTACAGCCAGGTTGGTATGCCGTGAAGATTCGTTATGCTTCAGGTATGGTTGAGGTAAAGAATATTGTTAAGGAATAGATTCTTCAAAAAAATCATAGGAATATTTTCTCCTGCCATTTCTTTATGGTAGGAGATTTTTTTATATTTGCTATTAATCTATTTGAAAAAATATTACCAAATAAAAATATACTACTATGAGAGAACAAACAGAAGAAATAGCTGAAAGAATTATAGCTGCTCGTGAAGCTTGTAATATGTCTGCAGAAGAAGCGGCTAAACAATTAGGTTTTAATAAATATGAATATCAAGATTTTGAGTCAGGAAAAATAGATATTCCAGTAAGCTCTATTTTGAAGATTGCGAATCTGTATAATGTGGATGTGGCTACTCTGTTAACTGGTGAAGGTCCAACAGAACGTAATTATACTGTTACCCGTCGTGGCGATGGTGTAAGCGTTGAACGCCACAAACGATATAAATACCAAGCATTGGCTTCTGATTTTATTGGAAAAAAGGCAAATTTCTTTGTCGTTACTGCCGATGCAAGCGATGAAAATGTACAATTTAGCTCACACGAAGGACAAGAATTCTTGTATGTAATAGATGGCACTATGGAGGTTCATTTTAAAGACGAAAAAGTTGTGTTGAACGAAGGCGATAGTGTTTTCTTTAACTCTTCTATTTCACATGCTGTACGTACTGTCGATGGAGCACGAGCTCGTTTCTTATCAGTTTTAATGTAGTAGTTTCGATACGTTTATTTTATGTGGAGACGATGCGTGCATCGTCTCTATTTGTTTTTGTATGGCAGATAATTGGCAAATATATGCAGACTGGAATCCTTGGCATGGTTGTACAAAAATCAGTCCTGGATGTAAGTATTGTTATGTGTATAGGCAAGACGAGATGTATGGAAGCGAAATAGGAAGTGATGTCGTTCGCAAAACAGCTAATTTTGATTTGCCAATAAAACGGAAGCGAGATAAATCGTATAAAATTTCGTCAGGGAAACTGGTGTTTACTTGTTTTACCTCAGATTTTCTTTTACAGGATGCAGATGCGTGGCGTCCTGATTGTTGGGCGATGATACGTGAGCGGCGTGATTGTATGTTTTACTTCTTTACCAAGCGAATCGATAGGTTTATGGATTGTATTCCTGCAGATTGGGGTGATGGCTATCCGAATGTAATGGTAGGTTGTACTATAGAGAATCAGGCAATGGCCGATTATAGATTACCTATTTTTAAATCAGTTCCAATCAAACACAAGTCTTTAACTATAGCACCGTTATTGGAACGAATAGATGTCTCGCAGTATTTAGATGAAACCATAGAGGAAGTTTCAGTTGGAGGAGAATCGGGAGTTAATGCCCGTCCTTGTAATTATGATTGGATATTAGATTTGCGAAGACAATGTATGGAAAAGAATGTCCCATTTCGTTTCCATCAAACAGGAGCTTATTTTATAAAAGATGGGAAAATGTATAGGATTTTGCGTAAGCATCAATTAAGCCAAGCCCATAAGGCAAATATCGACTTTCGAATAGGCGAATATTTCGTTCCAGAAACAACAAAATGGGACTGGTAAAAATTTTTCTTGAAAAAATTTGCTTTGTATAGAGATATTTGTACTTTTGCACCACGAAATTACATCGCGGGATAGAGCAGTTGGTAGCTCGTTAGGCTCATAACCTAAAGGTCGTCAGTTCGAGTCTGGCTCCCGCTACTAAAAGGAAGGAGAATCAGAAATGGTTCTCCTTTTTTTGTTTATAGTCTTTTGTGTGAGAGATTACTTTGTTGTAAATGTCCTATGCAGATGAAATTATTGTTAGAGTGCTCGAAACGGGACTCGAACCCGTACGCCTTGCGGCACATGCTCCTGAAACATGCTTGTCTACCAATTCCAACATTTGAGCGATATGCAAATGTACTAATTTTATGGGAAAATTGTGGAGATGTACAATTTTACGTCTCTACTTTTCTTCGTATCTTTGCCACGTTTTTATACGAAGATGGAAGAATTCTTACACGATTTTGTTTTGCAAAAGATTTCGGAGATTGCCGATGCCGAAGGTGTGCAAGCGTATGTGATTGGTGGATTTGTACGTGATATCTTTCTGCACCGTCCTAATCACGATGTGGATATTGTTACTTTAGGAAATGGAATCTCGTTGGCACAAAAAACGGCAAAATCAATATCTCCACGACTTACAGTCTCTGTTTTCAAGAACTTTGGAACGGCAATGTTCAAGTATAAAAACTTCGATTATGAATTTGTCGGTGCACGAAAAGAATCGTATTCCCACGATTCTCGTAAACCACATGTCGAGGCAGGAACTTTGCAGGAAGACCAGAATCGTCGCGATTTTACGATAAATGCCCTTGCTTTGTCGCTTAACAAGGAAAACTTTGCTGAACTACTTGACCCGTTTAATGGTTTGCAGGATATGCACGATAAGATTATTCGTACACCGTTAGATCCGGATATTACGTTCTCCGACGATCCATTGCGAATGATGCGTGCTGTTCGTTTTGCATCGCAGTTACAGTTTACGATTGAGGAGAAAACATTTGAAGGAATTCGTCGTATGCGTGAACGCATTTCAATTGTTTCAATGGAACGTAATATGGATGAATTCAACAAAATTCTTATGACCAAAACTCCTTCGATGGGAATTTTGTTGTTGGATAAGGTTGGTTTGTTGGAATTGATTTTCCCTGAACTTACAAAGTTGAAAGGTGTTGAGGTTGTGAGTGGTTGTGGTCATAAGGATAATTTTTATCATACTTTGGAAGTGCTTGATAATGTAGCAAAACAAACCGATAATCTTTGGCTGCGATGGACGGCTTTGCTTCATGATATTGGCAAACCGCGCACAAAGAAATTTGTAGAGGGCATAGGCTGGACATTCCACGCTCACGATTTTATAGGTTCTCGTATGGTAGTAGATATCTTCCGTCGTTTGAAATTGCCGATGAACGAGAAAATGAAGTATGTGCAGAAACTCGTGTCGCTTCATTTGCGTCCGATTGCATTGGTTGACGATATTGTAAGCGATTCTGCTGTGCGTCGTTTGTTGTTCGATGCCGGTGACGACATTGATGACCTTATGTTGTTGTGCGAGGCTGATATCACTTCGAAGAATGAATTTAAGGTCAAGAAGTTTCTCGACAATTTCCAATTGGTTCGTGAAAAGTTAAAACAAGTCGAAGAAAAAGATGCGTTGCGTAACTGGCAACCACCGATTACAGGTGAAGAAATTATCGAAACGTTCCATATACAACCATCAAAAGTGGTAGGAGAAATTAAGTTGGCCATTCGTGAAGCAATCCTTGATGGTGTTATTGAAAATAACCACGATGCAGCTTATGCATTTATGATGGAGAAGGGTAGAGAGTTTGGACTAGTAGAGTAATTTGTAGATGAAACCTAATCTTTTCTTTGGAAAAACAGAAGATACAAGAGTGCAACTATTTAGAAATGTAGTAGTTGAATGTGTTCGCTATAGTGTGAATATTGCTATATTGTGGTTGCTAAACGACGTCTTGCTCGGAACTAAGTTTCTTGCGGTTTCTACTGTGATTGCTTCAATGACATCTGGTTTGGTTAATTTTATCCTAAGTTCGGTATGGGTGTTCCATAAAGTTGAAAAGAAAGCAGATAAAAATATATATCATTTTGTCCTGTTTACGCTGATAGGCGCTATTGGATTGGCGATTAATGTTGCTATTACAACGGTTCTTACAAATAAGTTAGGCGTCTATTTTTTAGTGAGTAATACAATTGCTCAAATAGTTGTTTTTTTCTTCAATTTCTTTGCACGAAAAAAGATAGTTTTTGAAAGAGGAAAATAAAATTCTCTATTTTTGTTTGCAAAATATATAGGCTATGAAGAAGATTGTATCTCTTTTGCTTGCTGCATTTTGTTGTGCTTTGAATGCACTTGCGCAGGATTTTAAATATAACGGAATTTACTATGACATTGTTGACGATGAAGAATTGACGGTTGAGGTCGTTTATGACAAAACGTATTCTGGTGATATTGTAATTCCTTCTACTGTTCTATATGAGGATGTAACGTATGCTGTGGTTTCCATTGATGAATCTGCGTTCTCCGGTTGTGATGATTTGACGTCTGTTACAATTTCGGAAGGCGTGGTTGATATTTGGGACTATGCGTTTGAAGAATGTTTGAATTTGACAACAGTTGTACTTCCTGCAAGTGTGGAATATTTAGGTGAAGGTGTTTTTACTGGCTGTAAAAAGTTGAAATCTATCGTCATTCCAGAAGGTGTCACCGATTTATGGGACGATATTTTTTCTGATTGTATTAGTTTAGAGTCTGTAACTCTTCCTAATAGTTTGGAATATATAGGTGATTTTGCATTCGATGGTTGTAGTGCTTTGTTGACTATTAATTTACCTGATGGTTTAGAAACAATAGGTGCGAATGCTTTTGAAGATTGTGTGTTGTTACAATCAATAAATCTCCCAACTACAGTAAAAAAGATTGGAAACTATGCGTTTAGTGGTTGTAGTAGTTTGAATTCTGTCGTAATTCATGAAGGTGTAAAATCTCTTCCAAGAAGTGTGTTTTACGATTGTGAGGAGCTGGTTTCTATAGAGTTACCAGAAAGTTTGACTACAATAGGAGATAATGCATTCTCTGGTTGTGATAAACTAGTTTCGATAGAACTTCCTGCAAATGTGGAATCTATAGGTTCGAGAGCCTTTGCATATTGCTCTAAATTAAAAGAAGTTACCTGTAAGGCAATGGCTCCTCCTATGATAGAAAGTACATCTTTCATTGGAATTATTGCTGATTTCTATGTGCCATGTGTTGCTATTGCAACTTACCAACAAGATACGGAATGGTCGGATTTGGCTGTTGATGGTATAAATAAACCGGTAGTTTCCGCTGATGTAAAACAAGCGATTTGTGGACAAGATATAGGCGAAATCAGTTTAACAATCTCAAAAGGAACTGAGCCATATTCGAGTGTATGGGCTGATGGTTCTATTGATTTGAAAAAGAGTGAACTTGCTCCTGGTACATATTCATTTTCCGTTACCGATGCGTTAGGTTGTGTAACGAATTGGGAAACAGAAATCTATGCCGAATCATATAAATACAATCCTCAGTTGGCATTGGTTACGGTAAGTCAAGAAGTAGCAGGGGCGAATCTTGTGATTTGGCAAAAAGAAGAAACAGAAACGATAGATTATTATTCAATTTATCGCGAAACTTCTTCAAAAGATGTGTATGAGAAAATTGCCGATGTTCCGTATTCGGAAAGCAGCATATTTGTAGATGAAAATACGAATAATTTACAAAAGTCGTATCGATACAAATTGTCTGCGACAGATTATTGTGGAGAATCATCGGGACAAAGCCCTAATCATAAAACCATACATTTAACGAAGAACATTTCTTCCGAAGGTGGTGTCAATTTGGTATGGGATGGTTACGAAGGTTTTGAATTTGCAACCTATTCTGTATTTCGTGTCACAAAAAATGGAGTGGAGGAGATTGACAAAGTTGCTTCCGATCGCTGGACATATACGGATTTGAATCCGGTTGAAGGAACAATTTCGTATTATGTAGGAGTTGTATTGCCAAAAGAAATAGATGTAAATGTTCCGTTTATGAAAGCCGAGACTGGTCCCTTCTCTCTTGCTGTTAGTAATATTGCCGAAATAGAAAACGAAACGGCGATTGCTTCCTTGGTAGGAAATACGGTAAAAGTTTACTCGACTGCAAATTCTATTATGGTTGAAAATGCCGATAATCAACCAATAGTAGTTTGTTCAGCAATGGGTCAGAAAATATATAGTGCAATGGGTTCTGAAATAACTAATATCTCTGTCCCTTGTTTTGGTACATATATAGTGATAGTGGCAGGAAGGACATTCAAAGTGGTGGTAGAGTAATGTTTTTCATTTATTTGTAAACATTACCTTCCCAAAAATGAAAATGTTCTATTTTCAGACTTTATGGAACATTTATAAAATGTTTGAATGTAAATCTTCAATAATCCATAACCTATATTCAATTCTCAATTGAAAATCGTATCTTCGCAAAAGTTTTTATGAATATTGTTATGGAATACAATTTTACCGAAATTGAAAAGAAATGGCAGGAATATTGGGAAACCAATAAAACCTTCAAAACAGAATTAGATAAGTCAAAACCTAAATTCTATGCGCTTGATATGTTCCCATATCCGTCGGGAGCAGGTTTGCACGTTGGTCACCCAGAAGGCTATACTGCAACGGATATTATGAGCCGCTACAAACGTATGAAAGGTTTCAATGTGCTTCACCCAATGGGTTGGGATGCATTCGGTCTTCCTGCTGAACAATATGCAATACAAACAGGTACTCATCCCGCAATCACTACGAAGAAAAACTGCGACAATTTCCGTCGTCAGATTAAAGCGTTGGGATTGAGCTATGATTGGGATCGTGAAATCAATACAACAGATCCAAAATATTATAAGTGGACACAATGGATTTTCATCAAATTGTATAACACTTGGTTTGACAAAGAACAACAAAAAGGTCGTCCTATTTCGGAATTGCCTATTCCAGAAGATATTCAAGCTAAGGGTAAAGATGCCGTTACTGAATATGTGAATTCTCAACGTTTGGCTTATTACGACAATGCGCAAGTTTGGTGGTGTCCAAATTGTAAAACTGTTTGTGCCAACGAAGAAGTGTTGAACGATGGTTCTCACGAAAAATGTGGCTGTCAGGTAAATCGTAAAAACTTAAAACAATGGATGTTGCGTATTCCTTTGTATGCGGAACGCCTTATTCAAGGACTTGAAGGTTTGGATTGGCCTGCGGGTGTTAAAGATATGCAACGAAACTGGATTGGCCGTTCAACTGGTGCCGAAGTTGATTTCCAACTTGACGGTGTTGATGCAAAATTGACTGTTTATACAACTCGTTGCGATACTTTGTTTGGTGCAACATATATGGTAATTGCTCCAGAACATCCAATGATAGATTTGATTGTAACTGCAGATAAAAAAGCTGAAGTTGATGCCTATAGAAAACAAGCGTCGATGAAGTCTGATTTGGATAGAACTGAGTTGGCAAAAGAAAAAACAGGTGTATTCTCTGGTCGTTATGCTAAGAATCCGGTAAACGGAACTTTAATTCCTGTATGGGTTGCCGATTATGTGTTGATGGGATATGGAACGGGTGCAATTATGGCTGTTCCTGCTCATGATACCCGTGACTGGGAATTTGCGAAGAAATTCAATTTGCCTATCATCGAAGTCTTGAAATCTGAAGTAGATGTTCAACAACAAGCATGGACTGAAGATGGAGTACATGTAAACTCTGGATTTGTTGATGGTTTGAATAAAAAAGATGCTATCGCTAAGATGGTTGCTTGGTTGACAGAAAATAAAATCGGTAAGGCAACGGTTAACTATAAAATTCGTGACTGGTTGTTCAGCCGTCAACGCTATTGGGGTGAACCATTCCCAATTATTCATTGGGAAGATGGCGAAGTTTCAACTGTTGATGAAGCAAATCTTCCTCACCAATTGCCTGAACTTTCAAAATATGAACCAAGCGACACAGGTGAATCTCCTTTGGCTAATGCTACCGATTGGTTAACAGTTGTTGACGCAAATGGTCGTAAAGGTCGTTACGAAACGAACACTATGCCACAATGGGCTGGTTCTTGTTGGTATTATTTGCGTTATGCTGATCCAAAAAATGATTCGGCTCCATTCTCTGTAGAAGCAGAAAATTATTGGTTGCCAGTAGATTTATATGTCGGTGGTGCGGAACATGCTGTGCTTCACTTGTTGTACAGCCGTTTCTGGCATAAAGTGTTGTTTGATTTGGGCATAGTTCACACTGACGAACCATATCAAAAATTATTCAACCAAGGTATGATTTTGGCTTTTGCTTACGAAACTCAAGCAGGTGCAAAAGTAACATCGGATATGGTTGAAGAAAAAGATGGAAAATTCTTCCATAAAGAAACAGGTGAAGAACTTCGTCAGATTGTTGCGAAAATGTCGAAGTCGTTGAAGAATGTTGTGAATCCTGATGATGTCATTGCTCATTATGGCGCTGACAGCCTTCGCTTGTACGAAATGTTCATGGGACCTCTTGATGCAGTAAAACCTTGGGCAGAAAGTGGCGTGAAAGGGGTATTTAACTTCTTGTCTCGTGTATTCCGTTTCTTTAGCGAAAAAGAAAATGTGGTTGCCGGATTCTCTGATGACAATGCTGTAGTAAAAGAGCTTCATAAAACAATAAAGAAAGTTGCCGACGATATAGAAAATCTTCGTTTCAATACTGCCATTTCTCAGATGATGGTGTTCACTAATGCTTGTTATAAAGCAGGAAAAGTTTCGGAAGAAGTTGCTAAGGATTTCTTCAAAGTACTTGCTCCGTTTGCTCCTCACTTGGCTGAAGAGTTATGGAATATGTATGGCGGAACACAATCTATGGCATACGAACCATGGCCAGTATGTGATGAATCAAAATTAGTTGACGAAAATGTGATTTATCCGGTTTCATTTAATGGTAAACGCCGTTTCGAAATGGAATTTCCAAAAACAGCAACTCCACAGCAAGTGCAAGAAACTGTTCTTGCCGATGAGCGAACAATAAAATGGTTAGACGGAAAACCTACAAAGAAGGTAATCGTCGTTCCTGGAAAAATCATTAACATTGTAATGTAATAAATGTCGGGGCGGGGTTCAACTAACTCCGCCCTTCTTATTTAAAAGAAGGACTATGTCTCCACAAGAAATCATAGAAAAATTGCATGAATTGTCTTCTCCGAAATTGAAGGCATTTGCTGAAAAATTGACAACGACCAAATATCCTATTCTTGGCGTTTCGAATCCTGATATGCGTGTGTTGGCAAAGCAGTTGGTGAAAAATGGGGATGATGTGGCATTTATACAACAAGAGCCGAAAACGTATGAAGAAGTGATGGTTCGTGGTTTTTGCATTGCATTGCATAAAACCGATATTGAAAATTTGCTTGAAGAGGTCGATAGCCATATTCCATATATAGATAATTGGGCTACAAATGATAGTTTTGTAAGCTCTCTCAAACAATTTTCAAAGAACTTCTCACTCGTTGTTGCTCATTACGAAAGTTTTAAAACGGTTGGATCGGAATTTGAACGCCGCTTTTTCGGCGATGTACTTATGTCGTATGGCTTAACCGACGATTATGTGGATTATACATTGGGAATGTTACAAACAATTCGTTCTGGCGAATATTATGTCGATATGATGATTGCTTGGGCTTTGGCTACAGCATTGGCAAAATATTATGACAAAACCTTACCATTGATAGAAGAACATAAATTTTCCATATCAATTCATAACAAAGCGATACAAAAAGCAATAGAAAGTTTTCGCGTTTCGCAGGAACATAAAGATTATTTACGAACGCTGAAGATAAAAGTGAAGTAAATGGTCTCTTGTTTGCGATGAGGTGTATGGCCATACGCCTCATTTTATCCCATAAACGATATTTTCTACGTATTATATTGGGCAGAGCAGACCCTTGCCTCCATTAGCGTTGATGTATGAGTATAAAATTTTGAAAATTAAAATAAAATTATTGAATAATTCTAAGATATAAAATTTATTGTTATTTTTGTATAAATTTTAAACCGCAAATGAGAATTGTTTCACACCGTAAACTAAAAGAGTTCTTTGAAACCAAAGGTAGAGAAGATTCTAAAATACCATTAGAAAGATGGTATGAAATAGCAGAAAAAGCAGAATGGAGGAATTTTTCAGACATTCGAGAAAATTTTCCTGCAACTGATTATGTCGGAAATCAACACTATGTATTTAATATTCATGGTAATAAATATAGGCTGGTGGTGGTTGTGAAGTTTGTGATGGGCTATATTTTTATTCGTTTTGTTGGAACTCACGAAGAGTATGATTCAATAGATTGTGCAACAATTTAAATAGAGCAATATGGGAAAAATAACAAAAGAACAATATGAATTTGCTTGTAATCGAGTAGAGGAATTGCTTCCACTTGTGGATGAGTCTATGGTAAAAACACACCCTATTGTGGTGGAACTTTCTATGGTATCAGATGTCGTAATAGAATACGAAAAAGAACATTTCCCTATAGAAAAACCTACAGTTGCAGAATTGATAAGCGATGGCATAGAGGAGGTTGGAATTTCTCAGAAAGATCTTGCCTCAAAAATTGGTATAAGTCCATCTCGAATTAGTGATTTCGCAACAGGTAAAGCAGAACCTTCATTGCGGATTGCAGGGAAACTTTGTGAATTATTACATATCTCTCCTTCTGCAATGCTAATGCTCTAATTTATGAGATTCATTGAACTACTTGCTCCGGCAAAAAATCTAGCCGTTGGTATTGCTGCCATTGACCATGGGGCCGATGCGGTGTATATTGGTGCGTCAGCATTTGGCGCTCGTGTGTCGGCTTCAAATTCATTGGAAGATATTGCCAAACTGGTCGAATATGCACATCAGTTTCATGCAAAAGTGTATGTTACGATAAACACAATTTTGTACGACAACGAACTTGTTGAGGTTGAGAAACTTATATGGAAATTGTACGAAATTTCGGTCGATGCACTGATTGTGCAGGATTTGGGTTTGTTTGAATGTAATTTGCCTCCGATTCCGATACATGCGAGTACGCAGATGAATAACCGTACACCCGAAAAGGTCGCTTTCTTGGAAAGTATTGGTTGCTCGCAGGTTGTTCTTGCACGAGAATTAAACTTGAAACAAATTCGTGAAATTGCCGAAAAAACGACTGTTCCACTTGAATATTTTGTACATGGTGCCTTGTGCGTTTGCTATAACGGTCAATGTTATATGAGTGCCTCTACTACTGGCCGTAGCGGAAACCGTGGCGAATGTGCCCAAATGTGCCGACATAAATATTCTTTGCAAGGACTTGGTGAGGAAAAACAAGGCTATTTCCTTTCTACAAAAGACTTACATTTAGGCGATTATGTAGAGCAGTTGATTGATGCGGGAATTTCTAGTTTTAAAATCGAAGGCCGTTTGAAGGATGCTGATTATGTGAAAAATGTAACAGCAGCGCTTCGTAAAAAAATAGATGCGGTTCTTGCGAAAAGAAAGGATTTGCAACGAAGTTCGTATGGTTTGGAATCGTTTTCGTTTGCTCCTCATATAGAAAAAACTTTCTCTCGTGGCTTTACGACTTATTTTGTAGAAAAACGACATGGCGATATTGCGAATATTCGTTCTCCAAAATCTCAGGGAGAATATATAGGAAAGGTAACCGAATCGTTTGAACAAAAGGGTAATCAGCGAGGAAAAAACAGCATACGCATCAAGTCGAACATTCCATTACACAATGGTGATGGTCTTTGTTTTTTCAACGAGAAGAATGAACTTACTGGCGTGCAGGTAAATTCGGTTAACGCACAATTGGTATCGCTAAACAAGAATATTTATGTGCCTGTTGGTACAGATATTTGGCGGAATTTTGATATAGAATTTCAAAAGAAATTAGAGCAAAGTTCAACTTGTAGAAAAATCCCAGTTTCTTTGAATTTTTCTGTGGAAGGAAACGAGATGTTTGCAGAAATGTCGATTGTTTCAGGAGAAAAAGCAACTATAGCTTATCCAATAGTTGATTTTGCCAAGAATGAAGCTATGGCTCTTTCGAATCTTCGTACGCAAATGTTGAAAATGGGGGATACTATATTTGAAGTAGCTTCGTTTTCTGCAAATTTCAAACAAGTTCCATTTGTTCCAATAGCCCAACTGAATGAATTACGCCGTAATTTGTGCGAACAATTGCGACAAAACATAATTTCTTCATTTGAAGTAAAGAAAACAAATTCAATTACAAAAAACGAGTTACAATATCCGTTAAGTGAACCTTTGGATTATCGCTTGAATGTTGCAAATAAAAAATCTCAAGATTTCTATAAACGACATGGCGTTGAGGTTACTCAGCGTGCATTTGAACTGGAACATAGATTGAATGTGCCGCTTATGACTACAAAATATTGTATTCGCTATCAGATGAAAGCATGTAAAAAAGGAAATGCAGAACCTATCTATTTAGCAGATAATTCACATCGTTTTCGTGTTGAATTTGATTGCGAAAAATGCGAAATGAATATTTATGTGGAATAAAGTGAAGTTATTTACTTCGTACTACATCTACAACATGGCTGCCGGCACCAATCAGTTCTTGTCGTTCGGATATACATTTTTGATATTCAATGAAGCGTGAGAATGTCTCGTCGCTCATGTGATTGATGCGTGTGCGCATATAATCTGCCGCACCGTCAGGGGAAAAAATGGTGACTCGTTCCAATCCGGTTTTCTCATTTAATCGGTTGATGTCTTCCAGACGAACATAATCGTACAATTCACCTTCTTGCACTTGAACATGGTAATTTTTATCAACGGCTCCTTGCGCTAATAAGTTTTCTATTCTTTCTTCGTCAAAACAATAGGAGAGGATGCTGTATTCATTCATTAAGTAGGCTACAAAAATCAAACCTCCAGGTTTTGTTACTCGTTTTGCTTCGCTCAATGCTTTTATTTTTTCTTCATCACTGACAAGATGATAGAGCGGACCAAGCAGTAGCGTAATGTCGGCCAAATCTGTCGGTATAGATGGCATATTTCTGGCATCGCCTTGCACAACATCTGCGGTAGGTTCGCGTTGTAAAAACACCTCAATATTGCGACGAACAAGTTCAACGGCTTTTACTTGATATCCTTCTGCCATTAGTGCAGAACAATATCGACCTGTTCCAGCTCCAACATCTAAAATAGAGTTACCTGGTTGTAGGAAACGATGCAAGTGATACATTGTCGTTTCGAACTCAACAATGCCGTGCCTACGTAGCAATCGTTTGTCTTCCGAATGCTTGTTGTAATGTTTTTCTATATTCGTTAATGCCATATTGCAAAAGTAGTGATTGGCTTGAAATTTTTGTGCATAGTTGAGTTATAATTCTTGCGACAGAAAATTTCATCGCTATTGCTTTTTTTCATCTCTAAAATTAAGTCCTCGCTTATTCAACTTATGAATTTTCTAAAAACTTTCGCCAAAAACACAAAAAGTTTTCAGTAGAAAATATCACAAAAAATCCCCTTGCAATAGTTGATGCAAGGGGAGAGTATTTTTTTTGCCGTAAGAGACTGTTGGGGTGGCGACAACTTTTGAAATTTGATTACATGAACTATAGAATTCTTCTAAAGGTTTTGGATTAACTCTTCCGTTACACCATTTCTCTTGTTCTTTAATTGCTAATTCTCTTTTTACAAAGTATTCTTTCGTTTCTCTTGTATTGTAGATGTTGTCAATTTTATTTTCACTAATAGAATCTTCTATAAAGAAAAGTTGATTGTTGTTCAAAATTTGGGGAGTATTATAATTTTTTATAGCCCTGCCATTTGCCGCTATCTTAATTTGTACAAAAAAGGGACTCCCCTGCGAAAATCCCTTTATAGCCCATGTTCTTTTTTGTATTGTATAGCCATTTCATTTCCAAGTTCAATAGCCTTTTGTAACCAATATCGTGCCTTTGACACATCTTTAATTTCTATAGCCTCAAAGTAAAATACGCCGAGAAAATAAGCAGCTATGTTGTTGCCTAAATTTGCACTTTGGGTAATCCACCGAAGTCCCTCTTCATTGTTTTTTGCAACTCCATCCCCATTATTATATGCCATTCCAAGCAATAGCATAGCACCACTATGACCCAATTCTGCTGCTATTTGATACCATTTGAAGGACTCGTTTAAATCCTTTGCTTGTCCATATCTACCTTCGTGATAAATTATTCCCAATTGATATTGTGCTTCCGTACAACCATTTTCTGCCGCATATTTTATGTAATTTATTCCTTTAGTTATGTCTTGGGGTGTTACAGAATAATCATCTGTTAGATAATACAATCCGATGATATAGGGAACATCCAAAAAAATTTTTATTGCATTGTATTCTTCAATGAATTCATCAAGTTTCTGAGCATATTTATAGAATTCTGTTTCGTTTTGCTGTTGAGAATAATATATGAATAAATTAATCATTGCCCCGACATCATTTTTCTCAGCACGCATTTGCCAAACTCGGACAGAATCAATAGATGTGCTTTCTTGAGCAAATCCCTGCAATCCGAAAAGCGACAAAACAACTATACACCAAACAATCTTCTTCATGTTCTTTTATTATTATTTAAGAATAAATCCTACATAGAGAGAACAAGCTATACATTCAAGTTTAGTTTATATGCGATGACTGACTTGATTCGTTCGATTTCTTCATTTGACACTTGCGACAACTGTTTTGTAAAACAGGCTTCTGCCGAACCAAACATATCTTCATACAATGTCGGAAATTTTTCTTTGTCTTTGATGGCATCGGCATAATGCCCACATGCCAAAATAACAACCTTGAAATGCGACCAAAAATCCTTGGTTTCTTTCATCAAGTCGAAACGATGAGCTATGCTATGTTCCACGTCTTTTGACTGCGGATTATGAGTACTACAAATATTGCTCATTTCAGTTATAAAACAATGGTCAAAGAAATTGTATAAATTGCCACTGTGAGGACACACAACATCCATAATTTTTTGATAGTTGTACCATGTATGACTTTCTTGAAAATCAACTTTCTTCGGAAAAAATGGATTTCTTGGATTAAAAAATTCGGGGAACTTATAATCGGAAGGTTGTGCTCCTTCCACTTCACAAAGTTCGTGAGCTCGCAAATTCTCTTTTATTGTTTGAATCCATTGTTGACAATTGTCTCTGGCGAATTTTTCCCAATCCACTCCCTGCATAGTATTTTCTTGTCCAATAATTAGCACATCACTAAAAGGATTTCCATATCCTACAAATTCAGGATTTCCCTGAAGGTCTCGTGCATTTGCATACACATCTAATACATGTCTAAAAGCGTTCATAATTATTTGATTTAATGGGTTGCTTATAATATTTTACGAAATTCCTTTTTTCTTTTTACTCTATAAATAAGAATCGTAATTACAGAAAATGCTATGATACTTGTTACAACAAGTAATCCAAATCCGCGTCCACGCGAAGCCCCGTCAAGCCCCGCGAGAAAAAAGAAAGCCCAAATAATCAACATAAAGATCAAGAGAAATATTTTTATTCTTCTTATTTTCTGATTCTTTTTTTTCTCTGCTTTATAAAACGCATCCATCAAATAATCAATGTTGGAATTGTCTGGGTCTTTCGCAATCAATATATTTAATCCTTGTTTGTATTTCTCAAAAACTGCTTCGGTATATTTTGCTCGCACCTTGTCTTCTTCGCTTGACTTTGAAAATGAATTAGTCGCCAATTGTATTGCCAATCCGCTTAATTGATGTGCAAGTTCGTTTGCGTCATTTGAAAAAGGCATAGCAATTACTTTATCAATATTTTGTAGCACAGCAGCATCGATAGCGTTTATTTGGTTTTTATTGGCTATTTTTTCAGCAAGATCCGCTCTTGACTCTATTTCGTAAGCTTCCGCTTCCGCTCGTTGACGAATAGCATCTGCCCGTGCTTCGTCTGAAATTATTTTATGTGGTCGTGCCCAGTTATCACCAAAAACAGCATTACTCACTCTATCAGCTGTATTACGACCAGCCCGATTCCAAAAATTTTTGGAAAAATCATCTATAAAATCTCCCATAAATGTTTTTTTTTACAAAGATAAAACCTAAGGTTGTAGAACATTTAAGAAACAATAGCCCAATTTGGCGTTATTTTATAGCCCAATTCGGGCTATCGCATCGAGTCAGAATAGTATTTAAAAAAATCGTGTTGAAGTGCTTTAGAAATGCGCAACAGCAGGAGGGTATCAATAAATTGTTTTTGAAAAATTTTGTCAATTGTTCTTGGATGACAAGCCAATTGCTTTGCAAACCATACATTGCTGCGTCCCTGGCTCCTCAGCTCCTGCCGAATTATTTTTCCTATGTGCAGTTGGTTGAATTCTTCCATAAAAAAAGCGTTAGCCGTTCGTTTGAGTCTTATTTTTACTGAAGGCGTCTGGAATAGCCGTTGGGTAAATAAGTACGAATCAGCTCACGCTCGAAACGTGAACCTCCACTTACTTATTCTCACCCATAAGTTTTCCAGACTTTTCAGTAAAGAGAATAAGAGCGTAAATTCAATATGTTAATTCAAATCTTTCTGTTTCTTGTTTTTGTTCTTTTAAAATTTTGTTTCGTCAAAAGTAACAAGAAAATTGGCACGTAAGGCAAAAAAATGGGAAAAGATATTAAATTTGCATCATACCAATAATTTAAAAGTATGAACACTAATAAGATTGAAATTTATTAGACAGAAGACGGGAAAATCCAGTTGGATGTGCGTCTGGAGAATGAAACCATTTGGCTGACAGCCAATCAGATGGCTCTCTTATTCGGAAGAGACGAAAAGACGATTAGAAAGCATATAAACAATGTGTTTTCAGATGAAGAATTACCACAAACGTACAACACGCATTTTTTGCGTGTTGATGGAGTAAAACAACCTGTGGCATTTTATGCTCTGGACGTTATCATTTCGGTTGTATATCGTGTAAAAAGCATTGCCAGCACAAAATTCCGGATTTGGGCCAACTCTGTTCTCAAAGATTATCTGCTCAAAGGGTATGCTGTAAACGACAAACGCACCGCCCAATGTTTTGTAAGAACTGCGGGGTTATTTATCACTCTTTCTTCTGTTGCATTCGTGGCAGTCGTTTGTCTTCTCTCTTTCCAAGAAGTCTGTTAAAACAATATTAATTGTTGCGGAGACGTTGATTTTAAACGTTCTAAGATCTCATGAGCCTTTATTTTAGCTGGTTGTCCCAGTTTGTCCCTCTATGGCTACGTTTGAAGAAAGTGCAGTTGTATGCTTGTTTAGGCAACTCTGCAAAAATCTCGTCGCACCAGATCTCAATAAAGGAATCCGAACATCCAAAGAGGGATCTCTTTCATGCTGACGTACTCGATATCGTCTTTGGCAAGATATGCATTCTCAATATCTTTGATTTGACGTGAAGTCTTATTTTTCCCTCCTACTTCAAACGTATATCCGTTCACTTCAAAATCTGCTTGGGATGGTGAGGACACAATCGGATATAACTCCTGTAGAAATTGGATAAATATATTTTCTCTTATTGTCCCGACATTTGGTTCGCCATCAGTGAGTGCGTAAGATAGGTTGGGATTATTTAAATAGATTTTATCTATTTTCTCTAATATCTTAATGCCAGTGGCTTTCTCTCTCACCATGGTAATCAACTGCGCTTTTTCCAAATACATGAAATAGTCTGGCAGTGCGTTTCTCGATATTCCCAACTCTCTTTCTAAAACAGAGAAATTGGGTTTGAATGGAACGCTTTGCGCAATCACATAAAGCAGTTTCTTCAGTTTAGAGCTTGAACTGACATTCATCTTTGCAAATGTTGG
>JAZLFM010000019.1:0-77776 GCA_045615765.1 Bacteroidales bacterium | reverse complement strand
TTACGGCAATGAAAAGAGTTTTAAAACGCTTGCCGTTAATAATAGTTATTCGTATGCAACAGGAGCAATAAAAGGCTGTTTCTCGGTTAGTGCAAATAGCACGGTTTCCTTC
This sequence comes from Bacteroidales bacterium, assembly GCA_045615765.1. Classification (GTDB taxonomy): domain Bacteria; phylum Bacteroidota; class Bacteroidia; order Bacteroidales; family UBA1715; genus UBA1715. The sequence goes on along the minus strand of JAZLFM010000019.1, from coordinate 77,664 downwards.
TCGCAAGGCAACTTGCAATATCAGGCAAGTACAAAAACGTGGCGTTTTGCGGAACACCAATATGATATGATAGGTGAGGCAAATAAAAACATTTCTTCTACGTACAGCGGTTGGATAGACTTGTTCGGCTGGGGAACAAGCGGATACAATGGAAGGAATCCGTATATGACAAATGAACATGATGATGATTACGGTGTTGTAGGTGATAAATATGCCGACATTGCAGGAACAAACTTCGACTGGGGCGTATATAATAAGATAAGCAACGGTGGAAACGTAGCAGGTCAGTGGAGAACGCTAACGTATGAAGAATGGGATTATGTATTAAGCGGTAGAACCGATGCAAGAGTGTTGAAAGGTTCTGCAACCGTAAATGGTGTAACAGGTATGGTATTGTTGTCAGATAATTGGTCAACACCAGATGGTCTGACTTTTAAGGCCGGTATGGATGGTTTTGATTCTAACACTTATACCGTAAATGAATGGTCAAAGATGGAAGCGAACGGTGCTGTTTTTCTTCCTGCTGCTGGCAACCGCTACGGTACGGACGTGAATCCCGTGGGTTCCTACGGGTTCTACTGGTCGTCTACGGCTGACGGCTACAGCAACGCGTACTACCTGCGCTGCAGCAGCGACAATGCCTACGTGTACCGCTACTACGGCCGCAGCTACGGTCAATCTGTGCGTCTTGTGCGCAGTTTGTAGAATTTACCATCCCTAGTACGGGCGTATTCATACGCCCTTTGATATAATCGCAGAATCCATTTCGGGTTCTGCGATTTTTTTTTATATTTATGGAGATATTAAAATTTAATGGAATATACAGGGCAGGGCAGAGCCCAGCCCCGACGGGAAAAATGAATCAATAATTATTTATCATTAATCCGTATTCGTTTTACAAAATAATACGGATTATTTTCTGCACCCCAGCCTTGATAGAATCGTTTAACTCCTTCGAGTTCCGAACCTTCAAAATCAATGATTATGTCGGTGTTTGCATATTTTTGTATAACGAAATCTATCAGTAAAAACATTGCAGATTTTTCTTTGCCTTCGTCTGAACTTGCAGGGAATAAGTAATATAGCCGATTGCCTGTTTTTAGAAAAATTGCTGTTGCATAACGATGTATCCCGTCGGTTATGGAATATGCTTCCCAGTTTATGTTTTGTAGCAAATAAGATATTTGTTGCTCAAATGGTTGGTAGTGTTTTTTCGTGTCGTGCGTCAGTACATTTTCAATTGCTTGGTCAGCGTCAGATAATTGCTCACAAAAAATATTGTTTTTCTGTGCTTTAGCTATATTTCGAATGGTGTTTTGTGAGTAGTTTGCTCGTAGGTCTTGATATTGTTTGTCTAATTTTAACACAAAATTGCATCTTTCTTTTGCTGGTGTCAATAATGGTTCGGAAAGACAAATACGCATGAATTTGTGTTGTCCGATTTCTTGAATAAATGCATTTTTTTCATCGGCAGTTAATTCTCTATTTGTGTAAATAGCATATTGCTGTGAAAAAATTGGTTGAACGACATATGAAATTCCGAATCGTTTCTTGGTCGGAATGGGAAAGACAGCGTCATAATCGTTTAACACGAGTGCTTCCCAATTCGGGCACACAATGTCTAAGAATTGGGAACGGGCATACAATGAAGAATATGCAGATTGTTCAATCAGTGCATCCCATTTTTGTCGGTTGATTTCGGTATGTGTTAACTTCTGAATCACCTTCTTCGTGCTTTTTTCTTTGCGTTCATTCTGCTTTTTAGAGGTTGTTTGTGTTGATTGTATGCTTGCGATTTTTTCTTGTCCTTTTTCATTTTTTTGAGTGTCTTCTTGTCTTGAATCTCTTTATGGTGACGAGTATATTCTTTCTCCTTGCGTTTTTCCCTGTGGCGCATCATACGTTGCTGTGCCTTGTCGGAAGGATTTAGTTGTATTTGTGCCTCTTTTTTTACCTCTTCCTGGATTTCTTCGTCGTATTCTTCAGAATCGTCGTTTGGAATAAAACCTTTCTTATGTCGTTGCGCATCGGCGGCAGAACACGAAAGAAAAACAATGCATAAAATGAGTAGTATTCTTTTCATAAAAATATGTACTTTGCACAAAAATACAAAGTTTCATTTATGTATGCTCGTTTACGAAATATTCTTGTTGCGTTTGTCGCAGTTTTTGTTTCTGCATGTGGAAATAAAGACAATCCGGTACCTGTAACAGAATTAAATTATAAAGTGATTTCCATAGAAAGTGATCCTCGTTATGTTTCGTTGCGCACGATAGGAGGCTCAGCTTTATTGCATACTGGCGGTGTGTGTGCAGGGTACAATTGCAATGGAGTTGTTTTATATCGTAAAAAAAATGATGGTGCCGTTGATGATTTTGCGGCTTTTGATAGAACGTGTACCAATGAAGCGCGTGATTGTGCCATGGAAATCGACAAACACTTCCCTGATTTATTGGTATGTCCGAAGTGTGGTTCGGTGTTTAATATGAGTGGCAGATATATGGAAGAAGGCCCTGCCATGTATCCGTTGCGGGAGTTTTCGTGCGATTTTTATAATGGGGATTTGCGTATTTATTAGTGAAATGTGTCGTAAATGGGAAAAAAACGATAAATCTGCACTTTTTTCAACGCGATATTTGTAACTTGCGAAAAATTTTTGAGATGAAACTTGTTACTAAAATTGGTATTGCGTGCGCATTGTTAGGATTACTTGCTGCGTGTGTGTTGCCATCAACAATAAATAAGGGTAAAATGGAAAATATTGTAACTTTTGAAACAAACTATGGTGTTATAAAAATTAAATTATACGATGAAACACCATTACACAGAGACAATTTCTTGAAATTAGTAAAGGAACACTATTACGATAGTTTATTATTTCATCGTGTGATCGATAATTTTATGATTCAAGCTGGTGACCCAAATTCAAAAGGTGCTGCTGCAGGAGCTCAATTAGGTTTTGGTGGCCCTGGATACACAATCCCAGCAGAATTCAATCCTAAATTTATTCATAAGAAAGGTGCTTTGGCGGCTGCTCGTTTAGGTGGACCACAAAATCCAAATAAGGAATCTTCAGGTTCTCAGTTCTATATTGTTGTAGGACAACAAGTTCCTGCAGATCAATTAGATGCTATGGCTCAAAATAAGGCACAACAAGCAAAGGCTGAATATATTCAAAATCAATTATATAAACCAGAAAACAAGGCTTTGTTGAATGAACTTATTCAATTGCAACAAACTGATAGAAACGCATTTATGCAAAAATATCAAGCCTTTGCCGAAACATGTAAAGATGCGTTGGATGCAATACCAACGGTTAGTTATACTAAAGAACAAAAGAATATCTATAGCACTATAGGCGGAACTCCTCATCTTGATATGGATTATACTGTATTTGGAGAAGTTGTTGAAGGTCTTGATGTTGTAGATAAAATTGCAAAAGTAAAGACAGATAGATCAAATCGTCCAGAACAAGATGTTTTGATTATTAAAGCGGTGGTAGAGTAAAAATAAGTACTATGTTACAACAATTAATAGAAAAAATCCTTTCGGATGTAGAGAGTTTCAAAGCCGAAAATAAGGAACAGGTAGAAGAGTTCCGCTTGAAATATCTTTCAAAAAAAGGTGAACTAAATAAGGTTTTCGAAGAATTCCGTACAGTTCCAAATGAAAAGAAAAAAGAAATCGGACAAAAGATAAATGCTTTGAAACAAGCTGCTCAAGCAAAGTTCGAAGCATTACAAAATAATCTTTGCAATGACGATGATTCGGATTCGTTAAATGTAGATACTTCACTTCCTGAAATGCCAATGGAATTGGGTAGTCATCATCCTATTTCTATTGTGCGTAATGAAATCATTGATATTTTCTCTCGAATCGGTTTCACTGTTTCTGAAGGTCCTGAAGTAGAAGATGACTGGCATGTGTTCTCGGCATTGAACTTCCCACCAGAACATCCTGCTCGTGATATGCAAGACACATTCTTTATCGAAAGAAATCCTGATATTTTACTTCGTACACACACTTCGTCGGTACAAGTTCGTATGATGGAACATACACAACCACCAATTCGTTCAATTTTTCCTGGTCGTGTATTCCGTAATGAAGCGATTTCGGCTCGTGCACATTGTATTTTCCATCAAGTTGAAGGTTTGTATGTTGATACAAATGTTTCGTTTGCTGATTTGAAACAAACGTTGTTGTACTTCGCAAAAGAAATGTTCGGAACGAAAACACAAATTCGTCTTCGTCCTTCTTACTTCCCATTTACTGAACCTTCTGCAGAAATGGATATTTCTTGTTCTATTTGTGGCGGAAAAGGTTGCTCGGTATGTAAGGGAACAGGTTGGTTGGAAATTCTTGGTTGTGGTATGGTTGACCCTAATGTGTTGAAGAGTTGTGGTATCGATGCCGATAAATACACTGGATTCGCATTTGGTATGGGCGTTGAACGTATTGCAATGCTTAAATATCAAGTGAAAGATATTCGCTTATTCTTCAAAAACGATACTCGTTTTATTAAACAATTTGAGTCTGCAAAATAACCTAGTTTGGTTTTGTATAAGAAAATCCTTCATCGGTATCGGTGAAGGATTTTTTGTTTATTTTTACAACAATAAAAACATTGTATATGAATTGTATTCAGAAATCTTTTGTCCTTTCTTTCCTGTCGTATGTTATTGCGTCATGTGTCTTTACATCGTGCGGAAAAGACGCGTATGTGGAAGATGTTGATACAACCCGTGGTATTTGGGGGCAGGTTCTTCTATATGATGAAACAGGTGCGCAAGAAAAAGATCACTCCGATATTGCAATAAAAGTTCATTGTATTGATACAATATCAGATACCACTATTTGGGATAGTGTGTATTATATGAAAACGGATTCGAAAGGATATTGGGATATGTATAAACCACATGGTGGTTGGTATTTCCTTGAATTCACGAAAGATGGATATGGTAGCAATGCCTTGTATGCATATAGATATGATACTACTTCGGCTGATACTTTGGAAACATTGTATTTGGCAAAACCAACGCAGGGAGCTATAGAAATTGATTCTCTTTCGGTAAAAGAGAATGTGTTGTCAATTTATAGAACATTATATTTTACTGCTTCAAATTCTTCGTATAGCCTTTCAACGTGGTATTTCTTTGGTAAGACAGCTGATGTTTCTTCTGATAATTATGATTATGCATACAATTCTGGTGCAGCCTCGTCGGTTGGTGGTAAAGAACAGCATTCTGTTGTGTTAAAGCCATTTGATAAATTATTGGAGAATGGTTTTTCTGAAGGTTCTACTGTATATGTCCGTGCATATTGCGATAATGCTCGCGCTGTATCGTATCAGATAGATAAGGATATTTTTGTTTATCCAAATTTGTTGGATGGCTCTCCTGTGTTTTCTTTCGAAATTCCTGAAACAGATGAATAAATGAGGTCGTTTTATTTGACCATATTGGCATTTCTTATTTGTCTTTCCGCTTTTGCAACGCATAATAGGGCTGGAGAAATAACTTATAGACATGTGTCTGGTTATATTTACGAGATACAAATTGTAACCTATACCTATACACCAAGTGAAGCAAACAAAACTCGTGATATTTTACCGATAGATTGGGGCGATGGTTCGTCGGGTACCATTCGTCGTATTTCGGAAGAATTTCTTCCTGATGATTTTACAAAGAATATCTATAAAACAACCCATAGTTATCCAGGTCCTGGTACATACACAATTCAAATAATTGATCCTAATCGTAATGAAGGTGTTGTAAATATAGTTGAGTCGGTAAATGTTCCTTTCGCGATTTCAACAACCTTGCGTATCGATGCGATTTTGGGAGGTAATACTACGCCGATTCTTACGAATCCTCCTTTTGATAATGCTGCAATTGGTGTAAAGTTCATTCATAATCCGTCGGCGTACGATGCAGATGGAGATAGTCTTGCTTATAGACTTACGACTTGTTCGGGAGAAAATGGTCTTTCCATATCTGGATACACTATGCCTATGACGAGTAATGATTTTTATGTAGATGCAAAAACGGGTGATTTAGTTTGGGATGCTCCTATAGTTTTGGGCTCGTATAATGTTGCAATGGTTGTAGAAGAATGGCGTAGAGGTACAAAGATAAGTGAGATTGTTCGTGATATGCAGATAGATGTTTTTGACGCGAATAATACGGTTCCCAAAATAGAACCCTTACATGATGTATGCGTACGTGTAGGTGACACGGTTCGGTTTTCGGTAATGGCTACCGATGCTGATAGTAATTATGTATCGCTTACAGCTACAGGTGGACCGTTTGAGGTAGAGCAGAAGGCAACTTTTACAAAGACTTCGTCAGAAAAAGGAAAAACTACTGCCGAATTTGTATGGGTGCCTACTTGTAAGGAAATACGTGAACAGTCATATTCTGTTTTGTTCAAGGCTGTTGATGACGATAAAGTAGCACTTGCCGATATGAAGTCTGTGGCAATTAAAGTAATAGGTCATTCTCCAGTTCGAATCTCCGCAGTTCCACAATCGGTATCTGTGTCATTGTCGTGGGAAGATTCATTATGTGCACCTCAAATAACTGCTTACGATATTTATCGTTCACGAAAAGCAACCTCTTACACGCCAGAATATTGTGAAGTCGGGTTGCCCGATAGTTTGGCGGATGACTATGAAAAAATAGCAACTGTGGCTGCCTCTAAAAAAGAGTTTTTCGATAATAATAATGGAATAGGATTAACTCCAGGATTTACATATTGTTATAGATTGTGCTCGGTGTTTGGAACGAATTATTCCAGCTATATTTCTCAAGAAGTTTGTGCGCAATTAGTACCATCTTCACCAGTTTTGACTAACGTAAGCGTACAAAAAACTGATACGAAAAATGGGGAAATGTATGTTGCTTGGTCAATTCCTCGTGAATTTGATTCAATTACCTATCCAAAACCTTATCAGTATTGGTTGTATCGTTCTACAGGTATGTATGGGGAACAGTTATCATTAGTGGCTAAAGTTGATGGTTTAACCGATACAACATTTGTCGATAAAAATCTAAATACCAATGATTCGGTATATTCGTATAAAATCGAATTCTATTCATTGGCGTCAGGGACACCTATATTAATTGGTGCACCGCCAGTGTCTTCGTCTCCGTTTTTGAGCTACGAAGCATATAATCATAAGGTAAAACTAACTTTAGATGCTTCGGTCGGGTGGGAAAATGATACTTTGTTCGTTTTGAGAAAAGCACCGAGTGAGTCTTCGTTTACAAGAATAGGATATTTTGATTCAGATGAATTTTGGGATTCTGGTTTGGATAATGGAAAAGAATATATTTATTTCGTGACTACTAGTGGCTATTTTGACTATCATTTGTTGCCAAAACGTGTCTATAATAATTCGCAGATTTTGTGTGCGATTCCTGCCGACACGGTTCCTCCTAAGACTATGCCATTGCAGGTAACGCAATCGTGCGAGTCAATGTCGAGAACAATCTCTTGGAAAATTGATGAACAAGATGAAATAAAAAATGTATATGTCTATTTTAAAAACTGTGAATATCCAGATTGGCAAATTATAGCAACTGTGTCACCATCTCAGACATCCTATGTTCATTCTTTTGCTGATTCTGTCGCAAATATGGCAGGCTGCTACTATGTGGCTGCGGAGGATTCTGCAGGAAATGTCGGGAAATATGTGTATGATACTTGTTTGTACAACTGTCCGCAATATTCTTTACCAAATGTGTTTACACCAAATGCTGATGGAGAGAATGATTTGTTTCATCCTGTTGTAAATAAATTTGTACAACGAGTTGATATGAAACTGTATGATGCTTGGGGCCAGTTGGTGTTTGCCACGGATAATCCGGACTTAAATTGGGATGGTACTCATTTTAAAACAAAAAAACGAATTTCCGATGGCGTATTCTATTATGTTTGTGACGTTTATGAATATTGGTCGGATTGTGAAATACATAAGAGAGAATTGGCGGGATTCGTTCATAAATTTAGTGGTGAAAGTACACATTAGATAGATTGTTATGATAGACTTTATTAGTAATTATTTTACAGATTTTACATTCGTAAAAGCCTGTGTTTTGTTTGGAACGCTTACTGGATTTCTTGTTATGTGGTTTCAAATAAAACAAAATATATTGTTATGGTATTGTAATATTGTTTCTGCAATTTTATTAGGTATAGGTTTTTTCTCGAAAGAAGTTTATGCCTATGCGTTTTTTCAGGGCTATTATGTAATTACTAGTGTATATGGAATTTATTGCTGGAAGAAAGGCGCTCAAAATAATAATGATGCGATGCCGATTATAAAAATGCACTCTCGTGAATGGGTATTGTCTTTATCGGTAATAGTAGTGCTGGCAATATTGTTTACACTTGTGTTGAGACAGACTTCATCGGAACTTGCTGTTCAAGATGCGATTATTACAGCGATAAGTGCAGTTGCAACATTCCTTTTGACTAAAAAATATCTACAATATTGGTGTTTTTGGATTGCTGCAGATTTGCTTTATGTCGTAACGATTATTTATTCGGGCTCTGAAGATTTATATATGACACTTATATTATATGTGTCATATATAATAACTTCAATAATAGGTTTATTTGAATGGACAAGAAAGTATAGAAAACAAAAAGGACAAGAGTAAACTTGTCCTTTTTTATTTTTCTAACTTCTCTCAGAAAAGATTATTTTTTCTTCTTTTCAATTTGATTGTTCTTACCTTCAAGTTCATGCTTTAATACTTCTACTATAGTTTCTGGAGGTAAGCGTTTTGCTATAATTTTTCGTTCTGGATTAAGCACATACGATACAGGGGTGCTATATATATCGTATGTTGTGCGGAAATTCGTGTTTTGGTATGGATCAAAAACATTGATAAAGTCAAACATGTTTTGATCGCTAATGAATTTCTTCCATTTTTCCATGTCGGTTTGAGTGTAAACCAAGAATGTTTCTACACCTTTTTCTTTGAATTTGTTTTCTTGAAACAATTTATGCCATTCAGGAATGATCTTCTTACAATGTCCGCAATCGGTATCAAAGAAATACAACACGATATATGGCGATTTCACCAAGCTTAGTCGAGTCCAGCCAAAATTGTTGTCAAGTGTATCTTTACCCATTTTATATACAAGTAAATCTTGTGCTTGAACACCGATTCTGTTATGTACCGTTTTATTGTATCTATCTTGTATTTTATTCATATAGGCCGTATCGTTTAATACACGAGCTGGAACTTTACCTTTTATATAATATTCGCCCATAAGGTGTACGAATATGTTGTCGAATCCCATATATTTCGGATTTTGCCATTTCATAAATAAGTGATGAAGAGTTTGATAGTACATTTTCCCTTCGTAGCCTTTGCCTTCTTGTTCAAGAATTCTATTCATTACGAAGTCAACTTGTGGAATGATAGAATCAGGTATTTGGAACAATTGACGATCGAAATAATCATCGATTTTTGATTCATATACAGGAGTACGAAGTAGTCGTTCGTCGCCAAGATTTATGTTGTCGAAATAGTGCATCTTAGCATATTCATATTTGAATAATGAATCTGTAATATTGCCATTTTCGTCGCGAGGATAGTCAGGAATATCAATCTCGTGAGTACATCCGAGAATTGAAGCTAATAACGATTTTGGATATTTAGCAATAATCTCGTTTTCGTATGCTATCATACAATCCCTTAAAGAATCAACAGTTTGTCTGTCGCGTTCTATGTTTTCTCTGCGATTTTGTAATTGTTTTTTGCTAAAGTTTGTTGTGTCTTCAGCATACGCTGCTTTTAATCTATCGTATGCAGGTTTTCGAATTTTATAAATTTCTGCACTTTTTTCTTGGTATTTCTTGAATACAGCATTTGATTCACTACCTGTGACTTTCAAATGTCCGGTAAGGTCAGTTGTGTCTGTTTCTAATTGGAATTTTTGATTTTCATCGTCAATTACAATCTCGAAATAACGATAGTCTGGTGTCAAAATAAGATATAAACCACCATCAAGTAATGAATCTCCTTTAAATGTTCCACGGCCGTTTTTATCAACCCAAATGGTGTCGGATACCAATTTCTTTGCACCATAATGGTAACCAAGTAAAAGAGTAGTGTCTTTTACGCCATTAATTTTTACATCAATACTGTGAGGCTTTTTTTGTGCGAATACAGAGCATGCAATAAGACTTGCGAAAACAATACTAATAATCTTTTTCATCTTGCAAAGTATTAACGAATTCTATCTACCGATCTAACTAATTCTTCATCCTTGCGGATAGCTTTTACGGCCATCCAATCTAAAACCATTGCGATAGGAATACAAATAAGTCCGAAAGCAGGTTTTATTGATACTTCAGGGGCATTCAACAAATATGAATAATATGCGATTACCGCAAGAATTGCAACTTTAAGTAAAAATGCATAGTGTGTACATTTTATTTGTAATCGTCTTTTCGTAAATAAGAAAATAATGATGCAATTTAATAGTGCAGTTACGACAAAGGCTATGCCCAAAGACCATAAATTAGCTGTCTCGGTTGCTTGTTGTAAGGTAAAAGCATATAATGTACAACTATCGGTAGGAGATAAGAATTGTACAAGAGGAAGGGCACACGCTACGCCCATTATAACTGCAGAAAGTAGTAAGTATATTGATTGAATTCTTTGTATCATAGTAGTTTAATTTGAACAAATGTACAATTTTTACAAGGAAAAACGAGAGTTTGCCATAGAAATTGTGAAAAAACAGCACAATTGTAAGAGAAAAAGTTTTACATTTGAAAAATGAATTTATTCAAATTTGAATTGTATGAAAAAAGCTAGTATTATTTTCGCTATTGTTGCAGCTATCGCAGCATTCGTTTCTTCTTGTAAAACAGTAGATCCATGTCCAGCATATCCTGGAGAATCAAGTGTTGAACAAATTGATTCAAGAATTTAAGTATTTAATTCGTACTTGCGCAATTGTAATACAGAGTATTTTCATGCTCTGTATTTTTGCATTGCCTGTATTCTCCCAAGGCGAAGTTGAAACGGTGAACAAAGTTTTGTTTTCCGATGACTATTCTTTCTCTATAGGTTTAAATACAAACGGATTTAGTTTAGGCGCTCGCTATGGGAAATATGTGGATTATTTGCATAAAACATCGTATCGCATACAATTTCATACTCTTCGTAGTGCCAAGGAAGTGCGTATGGCAACGTCGTATGGAATGAGTATTTATGGGAAAGATAATCACGTTTTCGCCTTGTCGGCTTTACTAGGAAAACGTAACGAAAAGTATAGCAAATTCGATAAAAATTCCGTTTCTATTTGTTGGAATTATGATGCTGGACTTGCGTTAGCGTTCGAAAAACCGATTTATTACCATGTGCTATATCCAGACGGACAAGATGTTATTGAACGATTCGATGCGACAACTTATACAAAATATGGAAAGGCGTCGTTTGTATATGGTTGGGATGAATTAAAACTGGTTCCTGGATTGATTGCAATGTCAAGTGCAGAATTTGATTTCTCTCGCCGACAATCATTGTTGACTTCCGCCGAAATAGGTATGAATGTACAGGCATATATGCGTAAGTTGCAAATAATGTGTAACGATGAAAATGCATGGGCTTTTGTTACATTGTTTGTAAAAATTCGAGTGGGAAAATTACGGAACGATTTTTGATACTTTTGTGTCATTGTGATATGTTAAACTAAAATTGTGAAACTATGAAACACTTTGTTGTAGCTCTATTGTTGACAACTTTGTCTTTAGGGCAATTAATGGCTCAAGATTTCTCTGATTTAAAAGGTAAAATGCTAAAAGATTCTGCAGAATATGCCGAACTGAAACCTCGTGTGTTGGATTGTTGCGAATTTTTGTTGAATTCTCCCTTGAAAAACGACGAGAATAATCTTATCGCATTTGATTTCCTTGTAGAGTGGATGAATAATAATCCATATTATTATTTTGTACCAAATAAGAAATTCTATAAGACGATTTCTAATGATGCTGCTTTGTCGGCTCGATATTTTGCAGCACTTTGCCAAACTGCAATTACTAGCAATTTCAAAATAGAAGAGTCTGAGTTGCAATATCAGGCGATAGATAAAACAGTTCGCTATTCTATGTATAAAAAGTACAAAGTACAAATCGACAAAAAATTACAGAAATATGTCGATGCCAAAAAAGACGGCAAATTAAAAGAAGCAATTTAAAACGTGTTAATTGTAAAAGGTTAATGTAGGGTCAGGGTTCTACTGACCCTACAAATCAAATCAATAAAAAGGCGGGTCATAATCCGCCTTTTTTGTTGAAGAAAATTCCATATTTTTGAATTGTAAATGAATGATAGTATGGTCTTGACAAAAGAAAATCTTTTAGGTATTTGCAATATAATTTCTGCAACATTACAACAGAAGTCTTCTGTTGATACAAAAATGCATGTTCTGGAAGGTTTGATGAAAGACATAAACATAGCATCTGCATGCCCCAAAATATATGTAAAATCAGAAAATGGGAATGTGTTGCTTTTCCCGTCTAAAAATTCTGTTGGTTCGTTTCATGACTCTCGACCATCATTTTTCTTGCAAGACTATGATAAAATCTCCGATAACCAACTAGAGAATTTCATAATTACTAAAGAAGGTACTGGTCCATATTTTTTTGAACCTATAATTACAGTCTCCGAAAATTTAGAAAAAAGAATGTTCTTAGTTTTTGTAGTGTTGCATAACGAAATAGAACGACTCAAACAACAAAAGAAAGGAAAATGGGAAGGGACTGTTTGGGAAGAAAAACAAGACTTGTCGTTAGAAATTACAAAAGAACAGGAACGTGAGATTGTTGCCGTTTGTAACCGTTATAAAATAGGTGAGGAACTGGCAACTTTTGAATTAATGGGGATTATAAAAAATTGTGATTTATCTTGTTTCTATAAATATAAAGGTGATGAAAAGAAACCTTCCGATATAGTACGTGTTCACAGTGTTATTGTTGCAATTGACAAGATATTAGGACGGAATTGGAGTCGGAATGCCGCTTATGCTACAACAAAAGTTTTGGCTGACGGTCCAAGAACTTTTGAGCAAATCCAGAAAAATTATAGAAGTTCTGACAACTTTTAACATACGTCCTACATTTTCCGTAATATTTTTTGTGCTATACCTCTATTTATAGGCTTTTAGGGGTGAAATAATCTGAATTTCCACAAACATACACAGAGGTTGCAACCAATATTTGCAATGTTGATTTTCGACATTGATAGGAAATCATATCTGTTTTGAAACTAAAAAAACGTTATGAAAAAATTAAACATTGGTTCGCTTATAAAGGCGGAAATGCAACGACAAAATATGTCGGCTACAAAAATGGCAAAGTTGTTACACGTACATCGTCAAACTGTTTATGATATGCTTGGACGTTCGAATATTGATATAGAACGACTCCGTGAAGTTTCGTGCATTTTGCATACAGATTTCTTCTCGATTCTTGCAGATAGTGTACAAACTCAAGCTTTTGATTGGTGTGAACTAATGGTTACCGAAAATCAAATTGTGATAACAAAAAAGATTGGTAAGAAATAATCTTACAATCAGTAAGAAACACACTTACAACGAATTATGAAATTTTTTTTGTAATCGTTTTTCTTTGTTGAAAATAAAATAAGAACAAATAAACATTGAATTTATGAAAAAAGTATTCTTGGTTGTTGCCGTGTTATTGGCAGGTACGAGCTGTTTTGCTCAAAAAAAAGAAAGTCCGAAAAATGTTATTTGTGAACAATTTGGTGTAGTTGCTCCTATAAGTGTTATGGAGTATGAAAATAATCCGGGCCCGGCATACGGCTTGTCTTTCCAACGAAATTTTACGCCAAATTTTGGCTTGAAAACAGACATAAATATGTATGGCTTCCAATACGATAAGATTGTTTTGAACGAAACTCTTAATGAGTATTTAGATCTTACCGGTAAATATTTTGCCAATGGAGAGGCAAAAGGATCGAGATGTTACAATATAGGAATAGGATTTGTCGAAGGTCTTGAACTAGGGAACAGTGGCTTTTTTATCGAAAGCTATGATGAATTGGTTGTTGGTGTGTATAAAGATCCTGCAGTTACGATAGACAATATAGTGTTTGAACCGGTAGGTTATTTGCAAATTGGTGGAAAGTTTGGATTACAGCTATACAAAATGTTTGGCGGATTTGGTTTAGGATTAAGTGCTGATTACACAATAGGAACCCCATCGTTTATAGGTGGTCGTGTGCAATATGTGACAACTCAACTAAAACTTGTTCAGAAATTTTAATACTTTACTATAATGAAAAAACTAATTTATTTACTAATTACCTCTATTGTAGCAATGGGGGTGATGGTTGGATGTACAAAACCAGACATTAAACCAGAAGAACAACAAAAACAAGAAGAACATATAAGTAAAAATTCTACGCTTATAATTACTCTTTATGACAACACGACAAAAACCTATTTGGCTGGAGCTAATGCGGCTTTATATAATGTGTCTGATGATGCGTTGGTTGCTATAGTTGCAGCAAATGAGAAAGGTATTGCTACATTCTCGAATTTAGACATAAGCAAAACATATTATTTTGTAATTGCAGGTTACGAAGGTCAGAATTATGTCTGTGATGAGGAATTTACATTAGAAAAAGGAGAGAATAGAATTACCTTCACTGTAACAACAACCACATTGACTATTTCTGTAAAAAATGAAAGTGGCAATGTGGTGTCGGGAGCAACGGTTCGTTTATTTGCAAATAGTACAGATTATGCAAAACAAACGAATATTGTTGGCTCTTCAAAATATACGGATTCAAAAGGACAAGTAACTTTCAATGGTTTAGATCAGAATACAACCTATTATTTTTATGTGAAAAATGACACTCAAACGAATGAATCCGGAACATACTACAAATATTGTGTAAAAGGCGCAAATTCCGTATCAACAATAATAAAAGAAGAGTCGAAGGGCATAATCAGATTGAACAATAATGCTACAGGTTCCGATGGTGGAACATATAAGTTTACGGTAAGAAATCCAACTACAGGATTCAATAAAACATATACCGTGAATCAGGGGTATTATCAAGATATAAAAGATATGCCAGCGGGAAGTTATACAGTTTACATGGAACAACAAGATGGCTATTTGTTTAGTGCAACAACAGGTACTATGACAGGCACTTTGTTCAAGGATAAGACCCTAACTTTTAGTACTGCAAACCTTTGATAAAAGCCATATTTCTACATTCGAAAAGCTGGAAGTATCAGGATTCCAGCTTTTTTATATATTTATCTCTCAAATTATTTTTTTATGTTAATACGAGTGAAAGAAAATAAAAATACGGTATCGGTTGTTATAGGAAAAGAGTTTGATACCAGTCGGACATTTACAGAGTTGAAAGATGTTTCAATAGATTTTTGCAGAACTTGGAAGTCTTTTTATAACAGGAATTACAGGTAGTGGTAAAACTACAATCCTGCATAGAATTATTTCCTCTATATTGCAAGCAAACAAAACAGATCTACTGTTGGTGTTGGCTGAGAATTTTCTATGTGAGTTTTCTGTATATGAAAATCAGAATTGTGTTCAACAGCCTATTGTTGACAATGCTATAGATTTTATTAAGACTTTGAAAGCTGCGGTGGTAGAGTTACAGAGTCGTTTGCAATATCCAGATAAAACGTATGGAAACTATATTTTGATAGTGGATAAATTCGATGATTTTGTTGAACAGGTAAGATACTCTGGAAATCTGTTAGAAAATATCTATTCTCTGTTATATCAGTTAATTACACAAGGAAAGCTGGTGAATATGTTTGTCATACTATCAAGTGGCGCAAGTAAGGGAGTTTTTAATGACCAATTACAATCTGTGATGCAAAATAGGATAGTTTGTTTGGCAGAAACAAAAGGTCAAGAAAATGATAGCATTATAAAGGAAACCTTAGGTGCAACACAGGATTGTTCTTTTTTGTCGGCAAATGATATGTTGGCATATTTTAGAACAGAGAATAGAATAATCCCGATAAAAGCCTTGAAAAGCTAACTGTTAGTGAAATAATGGAATTGTAAGAATTCACTATATAGCAAAAAATACAAGAGATGGCAGAAAGTCTTTATTGGCTTCCTGCCATTTCTTTCTAAATCTTCTGCCTTAGGAAAAGCATTTGTACGAATTGTCATTACGAATTTTCTTGTTCGACTATTTCTTGTAATAAGAATTTTTCCAAAATTTCAGTGTTTGGTAGGGTAAGCATATAAGTGGAGACAAATAGATTATTATCCATACCAGCAAGAGCATATTCTACCATTTTCTTCCCTTTTTGAGTACAAAGTAAAATTCCAATTGGAGGATTATCCCCTTCTGTCATTTCGTTTTCTTTGTAGTAGGAAATATATGTATTGAGTTGTCCGAGATGTTCGTGGCAAAATTTGTCGTTTTTAAGTTCAATAATTACGTTGCAATGTAGAATTCGATTGTATAGTACAAGGTCTACATAGTAATATTCATCATCTATCATTATTCTTTTTTGTTTTGCTTCAAAACAAAAACCTCTTCCCTTCTCTAAAAGGAATTCTTGCAAATGATTCATTAGGGCTTGTTCTAATTCGGATTCGTTGACAGCTTGCTTCGCCTCCAAACCTAAGAATTCAAATGTATATGAATCTTTTATGGAAAGAGAAGTGTTGTTTTTTTTTCGTTTTAAATCTTTTAACAACAATTTGGGATTTTTGCTGATTCCTGCACGAAAGAATAAATTTGTTGCAATTTGACGTTTTAATTCTCGAACACTCCAATTACATCGAATACATTCAAATTCATAGAAATAACGTTCGAAAGAGTCGTCAATAGTCATTATTTCTCTAAGATGTGTAAATGACAGTTTGCCTATTAGTTGTTCTGGTGAAGTTTGAAATTTGTTTGATTTTGTGAATTTATCAGGTGTCTTAATTGCTTGTGAAAACGATAGAGATTGTAGTGGAAACGAATTCCCTATTGATTGTAATTTGTGATTCACTGAATCACAAATTTGTGGATATGTGATGTAGAATTTTCGACAAATATTAAGCATAGATCGGTCTAATCCTTTTATTTTAAGGCGTGAAGCAAGATTAGATAAAAGTTTTTCTCCGTAAGTAGCTCTATTTTGTCCATTTTGTTCAAACTCTACAATATAGTAGCCAATAGCCCAATTTCGAACAGTCAAAAGTTGATTGATGGCGTTTTGTGCGTGTGAACTTGTAATAGAATGAACCTGCTCTACATTTATTACAAGCTTGTCAAAGTCGTTTGTTCTCTTTGTTTTTTCATGTCCCATATTACATGTTTTAAGTGTACGTAAAAAAATGATTCGGTTTGTTGATGTTATGCTTACTGCAAATATAGTTTTATTTCCCAAACGAATCATTGGTTTGCACATAATGTTACAAATACTCTAATGTCGTCTTTTGCGGCTTCCAGCCATTTTTTTTTCTTACGGTTTGGTTGGATTTCGTTATTGTTGATACTCATATTTCTATAGTTAGTTATTGGTTATCTATTGGCTTTTTGTAATTTTACAACGAGAAAAAATTTATATAGAAAAAAGAAATAGAATTAATTAAATATTAACATAGCGTTTGCTATTTATTCGGTAACGTCTTTAAACCTGAGAAATTTAAAATGTTCAAACTCGAATAAGTCTAGTAAATGCCTGCGTGTTTACGTGGGCTTGACTTATCTGTTTGAACGGGCTTCTCAGGACCTTAAGACGTGGATATTTCAAGTTCCACGTTTTTTTTGTCCATAGAGAACTCGTTTTTTACTGAATAGAGAAGGCAAGGCGATAAAACGCAGATTTTATGAAAATGTTTCACACAGCTAAAGAATTGGTAGATTTTCTACAAAACAAAGGTTTAACGTTTTCTCATTTCGGGGATGAATACGTTTATTGTATGAATAAAACAATTCAATTTACTTTTAATGTAAATAAGAATAGTTATTCTTTAACCGATAATGGAAATCCTGTGCAAGCAGATAGGGATACAACATTTGATCTTACAAAACCAGAGAATCATAGTGTTGTGATGTTGTTGATAAATTTATTAGAGAAAGGCTATGCTTTTTCATGTATTACTTTGGAAAAAAAATGGCAGACTGGACATGCTCCAATATGGTTGGATGTTATGTTGAAGAATCCTGTAAATTCAGATGTATTTATGTTAGAAGTAAAAAAATATGATGAATTTTTAAAATATTCTAATCCAAGTAATGAATCAAAGGTGAAACAATTATGCTCTTATGCAATGCAAGAGCAAACAACAAAGATTGCATCCTTTTATAGTTATGATTTTGATAAAGAAGAGCATTGTTTTGCAAATATTTTTTGTTCTGATTTGCGAAATGTATCCTTAAATACAGATGATTTCTATGATCGTTGGAATAAGTTTTTTGATAACTCAAATTATGTTTCAAATAATACTCCTTTTAATATTACGAAGAGCATCTTGACTTATGATAGATTAAATGAAATTTCACAGGATGATACAAAGACTTTATTTTCTCAATTTCTTACCATTTTACGTTTGAATTCTATTTCTGATAAGCCGACGGCTTTTATGAGAATGATAAATCTCTTTGTCGCAAAATTAGAAGATGAAATCTCGCAAGATATGGAATATAGCTCTATGGACATAAATGGGAATAGCTTTACTCATATAGGATTAAGATTTCAATATATAGATGACGAAACTCCAGAATCTTTTTTGAAGCGAATGAATGAATTATATAAATCCGGAATGCAAAAATGTTTAAATAAAAATGTTATTGACTATACGGATGCTCAGTTGCTACCTTGGATTAAAGGTGGAGATAGTCAGAAACTTATGGATGCATTTGATAATTTAAGATTGAAGAAAAATAATAGTTTTTCGTTTATAGAGGTTTATGATGAAGCGACATTCCAGGAGAATTTTATTGTTGTTAAAGAAATAGTGAAGCTTTTACAGAATTTTAAATTTAAATATGATGCAAAGCAACAATTTTTAGGAGATTTTTTTGAGGATTTGTTGAATACGAGTTTGAAACAAGATGAAGGTCAATTTTTTACTCCATACCCTTTGGTGGATTTTATGGTTAATTCATTAGATATAGAACAAAGAATACTTAAAGCTATAGACGATAGAAATTTAGACTTTGTTCCCAAGGTAATTGATTATGCATGTGGGGCGGGTCATTTCTTGATTAGTGCAATGACAGCGATACAAACAACTTTATCTAATATTAGTTCTACGAAATCCTTAACTTCAAGCCAAAAGAAAAAAATGGATGGATACTTAAATGTGCCTTATTCATGGGCTGATACATTCCACGTTGTAGGTATCGAAAAAGATTATCGTTTAGCCAAAACAACAAAAATTGCTACATTCTTAAATGGTGATGGGGATGCTGAAATTATTGCAGGAGATGGAATTAATAAATTTGATTGTAATGATTATAAAAAAACAATCTTGAATAGTGATACTGACAAAGTGGAACTTTTTGATTATGTAGTTTCAAATCCTCCATATTCTGTAGATGGGTTTATGCAAAACTTTAAAAGAAATGGTATTGATTCAAAATCAGGAACATTTACTCTTTTAGATGGAAATATAAATCCCAAAGACTCTAGAATAGAAGTATTTTTTGTTGAGCGAGCAGAGCAGTTGTTAAAACAAGGAGGTATAGCAGCAATAATTTTACCTCAATCAGTTTTGTCTGGTGATAAATACAATTCATTGCGAACATTTATAAAGTCTCATTTTAAAATTTTATCCCTATTATTGACAGCAGATATAACATTTTCTGGAACAACTACTAGTCCTGTAATTATGTTTTTAAGAAAAGAACAAGTTGCTAATCAGAATTATGAAGTTTTAATACATCAATCTCCTAAATATTCAAATCCGAGTGCATCTAAATTAACGGAAAAAGAAGCATCGTTTTTAGGTTATAAATTTAGTAGCAACAAAAATAATTCTGGTATTACAAAGGTGTCAAATTCAATTTTAGAGGACCTAATACCTGTAACAAATGAGTTTATATGTATGGGTAGTATACAAAAACATAAATTAGGAGTTTCTTCTAAGATAGTTAAACTATCGGATATAACGATTAACGAAACTGCTAATTATAGTGGTGATATTTATCCTAAAATAAAACTAAGAACGGGGCAGCCCTTAAGCAATTTTTGTCAAATAAATGAATGGACAGAAAAGAATTTTGCAAAAAGACCATCTGATTATTTAGAGATAGGTGATTTACAAACTCAAAAATCATCAAAGAAAAAGTCTTCAAATAGATTTTGTAAAAAAGGAGATATTCTTATATCGTCACTGCCAGGGAAAGATAAAATTGTAATAGCACAAGGTGATTTTATGCTTACAAATGCAATATATGTATTATCTTCGTTTAAATCAGACACCATAAGAGATGATGTTTTTAATAAGCTACGTAAAGATGACAGCTTAGAACAAATGTTTGCTCTTTTGGATGGCTTTAAGGTAACATATGCAAAAATAAGTACACATAATTTATATAATAATGTGTTGATATAATGCCGTAGGCATTATCCATTGGTAGAAACATAAATTCCCCCAGCATTACATTCCGTAGGAATAAGCCATAAAGCTAAAATCCTATGGATTTAAAAAAAGGAGAGAGCGTGATGGATTAATTCTACCAATGGAAAATCCCTAACGGGATTTCAAAAAAATGCAGCTTCAAAAGTAGATATGCGATTAATCGTGTCTCTACAAAACATTCAAAATCATTCATTGTAAATATTTTGTTTTTACGTTTTTAATGGTATATTTGTCATGTTCTTATGTATCAACATAAAGGCGAAAGCCCTGAACCATTCGAACTCAAGCCGTTAGGTCGGAAGAACTTTTAGCTACGGCGTGAAAGTTCAAAAAGAGAATCGTTATGGTTCTCTTTTTTATTTTCTTTTGGATAATAACTTATATAGTTTATTGTTGAAGTTGCGTGATCTTGCTAAATAACTATCAATAACTATCATATCTGAATTTTTGAAAAGATAGATTGTTTTTAGATATGGATTCTTTTCAAATGCTTTCTTTAGGGATGTTGCTATACTCTTAATTGAGCTTGTTTTCATTAGATTTAATGCAATTCTATCAGACTGTTTTGCTCCATCGAACAATCGAGTTGTAAGGGCGCTTCCTCCGCTGCTAGTTTTCCCTTCTACATAAAATAGTTTTCCTTTTTTCCGAATAATAAAATCTGCGCTCTTTGTGTTTGAAGGATTTGACAACAAGAATACATCAAATTTGTTTTTTACAAACTTTTGGGCTATTTGTAAGTTTTTTGGCATTTCTCCATTTTTTAGAATCTCATCATATTCGTTCTCGTTTAATGTGAAAATTGCATTTTCATCTTCGGTAAATCGTTTTATTTCTGTAAATTGTTGTTGTTCTACAATCCATTTGAGAACAGCTATTTTTTCACGGTTTGTAGAAAATGAATAATATTCTCTAATCGCAGTATTTATGCTTGTCCCTTTATATTTAGGAATTCCATATTCAGAACTTTGTTCATTTATCAGTAAAATAATGATTTCGTTTTCTTGTTCGATTTTCATGGAAACAAAGACAAAATGCGTGTAAATTAGGACTACTACAAACTAATCACTATCTCCGTCGTATGGCACAATCCTAAATAAAAATGATATTGTGCTTCGTAGGTGAATAAGCATTTCCATACAGGAAATTGTACGGCGACTTGTAGCGGTGATTCGTTATTGGTATATGAAATTGTACATAGTATCTTGTCTTGTATAGAATATGATGCACCAAACGAAACATATTGAACGCCATTGTTCGTTTGTGCGTATAAAAATGCAATTTGAACGGGATCAATAATATTATAGGTAGTTCGCAGTTTTAGAACGCTTGTTATGTCGCTATTGCGTTTCAGTAGTGATGTAGGATTGATTGTGTGTATTCCCAGTGAAATTTTTCCTGTTTTTGCATAATAGGCTAATTCTGGATATACATAGTATTTAGAATGAAGTTCTTCTTGGAACCGCTTAGTTACGTCAAAGCAAAGAGCGAAACTATTACTCTTAAACAATGTACGAGCAAGCGAAAAGCTATAGTTGCTTTCACGGTAATGGGTGTTTCCGAAAATTTCTGTTGATACCCCATACGAAAAGGTGTTCCCCTTGGTACCTGCATTTATGCGGGCGCAAGTAATATCCGTAGCACTGTAGTTTGTACTATACGCAACGCCAATCTCTGTATGCTCCAAATACGGAAGCATGGCAGGGTTACTTTGCATTGCCAAAATATGTGTTTCTGTCGAGGCGGTGTTTGCGGCACTTCCACTAAAAAGTCCCGAGGTGTGGCGGAACTCTTGACTAAAACTTTCTAAATAACTACAACATACGAATACGGAACAAATTAGAAAATTAATTTGTCTTGTATTCAAAATGTATCTCTTTTAAATCTGCGTTAGCTTTTTCTATTTTATTTTTTAATGATGTTTTATATTCTGCTAATTCTTTTGCAACACGTTCGTCAGCCATTGCTATGAATTGTGATGCCAAAATTCCTGCATTTTCTGCACCGTTGATTCCAACAGTAGCTACTGGAATACCTGAAGGCATTTGTACAATAGCAAGAAGAGCGTCAATTCCTTGTAGGCTGGCACTGATAGGAACACCAATTACAGGAACTGTTGTCATTGAAGCAATAACGCCAGGCAAGTGAGCTGCCATACCAGCTGCGGCGATGATAACCTTAATGCCGTTTTTCTCAGCGTTTTTTGCGAATTCTTCTACTGCTTCAGGAGTTCTGTGTGCAGATAGAGCAAGAATTTCAAACGGAATTTTAAAGTTATTAAGCACTTTCGCAGCCTTTTCCATTACAGGCATATCCGATGTGCTTCCCATTATAATACTAACTTGTGCTTTCATTTTACTTCAATGAATGTTTGTTTCTGCAAATATAGAAAATACAACTGAAAATGTTGCCCTCGTTTAGATTTATTTGAATTTAGGTAAGGACCAATTTTGTATAACGCTCAATGTTCTCGTTACGAAAATTACTATGGCTGCAACAATAACAGATAATAAATCGGGACAATTGCAGTAAAGTAGTAATAAATAGACTAAACCTCCGAGTAAACACGCTGTGGCATAAATTTCTTTTCGGAAAATCAATGGAATATCTACGCACATCATATCGCGAACAATTCCACCAAAAACAGCGGTAAGAATTCCCATCATTACGGCAAGAATAGGATTGATGTCCATTAATAACCCCTTTTGCATACCAATAATGGTGAAAACGCTAATCCCAATGGTGTCGAACAAAAATAATGTCTTAGAGTACTTTTCTATGGTCTTCCTTGATAGGAATGTGAAAGCAACAGCGCCAACGACGATGTAGAAATACCAAATGTCGTGCAACCAAGCAACCGGTTCGTTCAACATGATGTCTCGAAGTGTACCGCCGCCAATTGCTGTGACAAATCCAAGGAATATGCCTCCGAATAAATCAAATTGCTTACGGGCGGCAGCTAACGCGCCACTTATAGCAAAAGCAAATGTTCCTACGTAGTCAAAGACCGAGATGATATCGGAAACCGACATTATACATTAAATTTAAAGTGCATAATGTCACCATCTTGCACGATATATTCTTTTCCTTCCATCGACATTTTCCCGGCTTCTTTCACGGCTTGTTCCGAACCATAGGTGATATAGTCGGCATATTTTATTACTTCTGCCTTAATGAAACCTTTTTCGAAATCTGTGTGGATTACACCTGCTGCTTGAGGAGCTTTTGCACCTTTGTGGTATGTCCAGGCACGCACTTCTTGAGGACCAGCTGTTAAGAATGTTTCAAGATTTAATAATGAATATGCTTGGCGAATTAGTTTGTTAACGCCAGGTTCTGTAAGTCCTACATCTTGTAGAAACATATCTCGTTCTTCTTGTGTGTCAAGTTCGGCGATTTCTGCTTCCAAAGCTGTGGCAAGTATTAGAACTTCAGCTTGTTCGTTTTTTATAGATTCTTTAACCGCATCAACAAATGCGTTACCGTTTATTCCAGCTTCGTCAACATTACAAACATACATTACAGGTTTTAATGTAAGAAGATGTAGATCATAAATTGCTGCTTTTTCTTCGTCGTCAAGATTTAAAGTGCGGGCAGATTCTCCTTTTAATAAAGCTTCGCGTACGCGAGTTAAAATGTCGCAAGTGTATTTGGCCATCTTGTCGCCACCAGCGCGAGCTTGTTTTTCTAATTTAGAAAGTCGTGATTCAACAGATTCCAAATCTTTGAATTGCAACTCCATATCTATGGTTTCCTTGTCTCTTACAGGATTGATAGAACCATCGACGTGAGTAATGTTTGGGTTCTCGAAACAACGAAGAACGTGGATTATAGCATCAGTTTCTCTAATGTTTGCCAAGAATTTGTTGCCCAAACCTTCGCCTTTACTGGCACCTTTTACAAGTCCAGCGATGTCAACAATTTCTACAGTTGTAGGTACGACCTTTTCTGGATGAACAATTTTTTCCAATTCGTTCAAGCGTTCGTCTGGAACGGTAATCATTCCGACATTAGGTTCTATAGTACAAAAAGGAAAGTTCGCCGCTTGCGCTTTCGCATTAGTTAAACAGTTAAAAAGAGTGGATTTTCCAACATTTGGTAATCCAACGATGCCACATTTCAATCCCATACGATTAATTTTTTCTGCAAAAGTAACTTTTTTTACATTATATTTGCAAGAACATTTTATTGAGATGGTAATACATAACGAAAAATACGCAAGTAAACTGAAGATATGGAAAACATTCGGTATTGTAGGTGTGACTACAATTCTCGTGTACATTCCTCTCTCTTCAATGTTTTTGCGTGAATTTGGAATAGAAACACGACAGTTGAGTGCTATTGAATGTACATTGTTTATGGCAGCTGTAATTGCAATATATGCGATGATTGTGTGGTTGCGTCATAAAAAGAGATTGAATTTTATTTATATTTCCGACGAAGACAAGCAAAATCTTGTGTTCCGTTTTTACCATATTCAATTGTTGATGAAAAAATGTACTTCTTATAAAATACCTTTTGATGCATTTAAGAAGTACGAAATTGTGTCTGCAGATAAAAATACGGATTTGGTTTTGTATCAAAAAATGGAGAGAAATCAAATGGCTAAATATCCTCCAATTAGCTTGAATGCTTTAAAAGAAGAGGAAATACAACAAGTAAAAGATTTGTTGAACCAATATTGTTAGTGTCTATGAGAAAGTTTGTACTTGTAGTTTTGTTGTGGATTTCGGCAGTTTCAGTGTTTGCACAACGCGATAACCAAAAATGGTATTTGAATGGTTTTGGTGCTCGAATAGAATTTGGTGCGAGTTCAAATCAATTGATGGGTTTTGAATATGACCATTTCTTTAGAACTAAGTTTGATTTAAGTACGTTGTTTATTTCCAATTTTGACAATATTTATCAAGGTTGTATTATTGGAAAATATGTTGCTTCTTTCCCAAATATTGGTTCACGTTTGCGTTGGTATGGCGGTGGTGGTATTATGGCTGGTGGAAAACCAATGTATGATCTTGACTATCAGAGAACAGGAACGAAACAGGTTTATGTTGCTTTGACAGGTGCGTTGGGTATTGGTTATTCCTTTAAGAAAGCTCCATTGAATGCAACAATAGAATGGCGTCCCGATTTGAATGTGATTTATACACATTTCCAAAAAAATAACGCGAATAATGAACGCTTACAGACTGCAATTGTTGCAGCAACGCTTCGTTTTATTACGAGAAATAAACTTAATTAATGACATTCAAGGAACACATACTTTATTGGTGTATTGTATTTTCAACAATACTTGTTTCTTGTAGTGATACTAAAACGAATCAATCTAATGAACCTACATTTGTAAACGATTTGTTGGCAAAGACAGCAACTATTGTTTACGAACAAGAAATGTATGTCCCAGAGGAATATTTCTTCTTTAAGTCTATAGACTTCCCTTCGTTTGTTACAAAATTGAAAAATAAAACGGTGAAAAAGGAAATATCTGCTTTTTTACCATTTTCGGATATTGTTTGCAGCGATGAAGACATTCAAGATAAATTTTTGGATGATTTCCATTTGGAACAAATTCCTTCGATGATTTTCGAAGAAGATTGGGAACTGGATACTGCTCAATTCTTGATGAGAAAAAAAGTTGTTTCGTATTCCTTAGTACGCTCGTACTTGCGTCAAGACCCTTATAGAGGTGAAGTTCAAACTAAGTCTATCGTAGCTCGATATGACTTTTCAAATACAGGAGCGCAAGTTCAATCTAAAGAAAAATATACTTTATTGGCGAAAGATGTAGCCTATGAGGTGTCGCTTATAAATGCGGATAATCCTGAATTTTTAGAGAATATTCACGTTAAGCGACTTGCAAATTTACTTGTGGGAAAAGCAATTTGTGGCAATACACAATGCTACAGCTTCTCTTTCCGCGATTCGTTGATGCCGAAAACAATGGATGAAGTTTTGAATTTGTTGGGCAAAGAGGTTTCATGTTATGAAGAAGAAAATACAGCAACCGGCGGAGTTGATACGATATGTGTCGATAAAGACATTGATGTTGGTGAAATCGGTGGGGTTGCGTTTATAGAAGACTGGTACTTGGACGAAAGTACTATGGAAATTATAAAAGAAGTGAAGGGAATTGCTCCTGTGAGAGTGTTCTATCACGATAATGGCGAAGACACACAAACACAATTAGTTAAATCCATACCCTTTGTAATGTACTTAAAAAATCACGACAAGGGGAAATAACAATTCCCATGAAGCCGCAAGAATTATTGTATTATGTTGCAACAGCAATGTTGCAATCGGTGGGGCCTATTACGGCCAAACAATTGATTTCCTATCTAGGTAGTCCAGAACAGATTTTCAAGGAGTCTGCTGCGAAATTGAGTAAAATTCCTAATGTCGGTCCGACGATAGTGAATGAAATTCGAGAGAAAAATGTGCTCTCTATGGCAGAGAATGAATTGGAATTTGTTGCAAAAAATGATGTGAAAGTTCTTACTTATGTTGACGAGGCATATCCATATCGTATGAAAAACTGTGAAGATGCCCCTTTGCTGTTTTTCTATAAAGGAGATATAGATTTTAATACTTCGAAATTTGTGAGTATAGTAGGGACACGGAATGCCACGGAATATGGGAAACAATGTTGTAAGAATTTAATTGCAGACATAAAAGAATATAATCCTGTAATTGTGAGTGGCTTAGCCTTCGGTATAGATATATGCGCTCACCGTGAAGCATTATATGCAGGATTGCAGACAATAGCAGTTCTTGGAACACCATTGTCGAAAATATCTCCTGTTTCGCATATCGATACAGCTCGGTCAATTATACAACACGGTTGCGTTCTGTCGGAATACGACACCCAAATGAAATTAGATAGCAAACTGTTCGTTCGTAGAAACCGTATTATTGCGGCACTTTCCGATGCAGTTGTTGTAGTTGAAAGTAAAGAAAAAGGTGGAGCGTTAATAACAGCAGATTTTGCAAATCAGTATAATCGAGATGTTTGTGCTTTTCCAGGAAATGTCGGTAATAAGTTCTCGCAAGGCTGCAATAACTTGATTAAAGAAAACAAGGCAGCATTGATAGAAACAGGAAAAGATTTAGAACATTTGTTGAATTGGGATATTACGGAAAAACCGTTAAAAAATGTGCAACGAGAATTGTTTGTACAACTATCGCAAGAAGAACAGGTGGTGTATGATTTTTTGAGTGAAAATCCTGATGCGACAATTGATACCATTGCTGTTCAATGTAAAGTGCCGATGAGTAAATTGTCGAGTTTGTTGCTGACAATGGAATTTCGAGGATTGGTTAGTTGTATGCCAGGTAAACGATTCCGAAATATTTGATGACATACGAACGACGATTTTTATTATTTTTGGATTTCTTATTACAATATTATTGTATATCATTATTCGATGGAAAAAACAGAATTGGAACGAATTGCGGAATTGCGTGAACAATTGCATAAGCATAACTATAATTATTATGTAAAGAATAATCCGGAAATTTCGGATTTTGAATTTGATACGTTGTTGAAGGAATTACAGGATTTAGAAGCCAAACATCCTGAGGCCTATGATCCAACTTCTCCGACGCAGCGAGTAGGTAGCGATTTGGGTGAAGGTTTTACTCAAGAAGTACACGAATATCCAATGCTTTCGTTAGCCAATAGTTATTCTATGGAAGATTTGCGAGAATTTGATTCACGTGTACGCAGAGCTGTTGGAGATCGAGATTTCAGTTATACGTGTGAATTGAAATATGATGGATTGTCGATATCGTTACAATATAAAGAAGGAAAACTTACTCGCGCATTAACTCGTGGTGACGGAATTCAGGGTGATAATATTACGAATAATGCCAAAACAATAGGGACAATTCCGTTGCAATTGCGTGGCGACTTTCCGAAAGAATTGGAAATTCGAGGTGAAGTTGTAATGCCTCGTGCAGGTTTTGATGCGTTAAATGTGGAGCGTATAGAACAAGGTGAACAACCATTTGCGAATCCTCGTAATGCAGCCTCGGGTTCGTTGAAATTACAGAACTCCCGTGAAGTTGCACGCCGTCCGTTGCAGGCAAATATGTATTACATACCATCGGAGGCTCCTACAGATTCTCATTATGAAAACTTGTCGTATGCGCGCTCTTGGGGATTCAATGTACCAGATTTGTCAGAAAAATGTAAGACGATAGATGATGTGTATGCTTTTATAACCAAATGGGATACCAAGCGAAAAGATTTGCCATTTGATACCGATGGTGTTGTAATAAAAGTTGATTCAGTGTCTTTGCAACAAGAATTGGGTATGACGGCAAAAACACCACGATGGGCGATCGCGTTTAAGTTTAAAGCAGAACAAGCCCGTACGAAATTATTGTCGGTTGATTTTCAAGTTGGAAGACAAGGAACTATTACGCCTGTAGCAAATTTAGAACCGGTTCCTCTTGCAGGAACGGTGATTCGTCGTGCAAGTTTGTATAATGCAGATCAAATGCAGGTGTTAGGAATCCGTTTGAATGACTATGTGTATATCGAAAAAGGAGGGGAGATAATTCCAAAAGTTGTTCGTGTTGATGAAGAAGCACGAGAGGCAGATTCGCAACCATTGCATTTCATAACTCACTGTCCTGAATGTGGCGCAGAGTTGGTTCGTATGGAAGATGAGGCAAATTATTATTGTCCAAATTCTAAACAATGTCCGCCACAAATAAAAGGAAAGATAGAACACTTTGTTGGCCGTAAAGCGATGGATATTGCTTTAGCAGGAGCGACAATAGAACAATTATATAATGTAGGTTTATTAAAAAACAGTGCTGATTTTTATTCATTGCAGTACGACGATATAATAAAGTTAGATCGTTTTGCCGAAAAATCAGCGAAGAATCTTATTGATAGTATTCAGGAATCGAAGTCAGTACCTTTCCATAGAGTGCTCTATGCAATAGGAATACGACATATTGGTGAGGCAAGTGCGAAAGTGTTAGCGAAAAAGTTTCGTTCTATAGATGCTATTCGTAGCGCAACGATAGAAGAACTACAGGAAACAGAAGATGTTGGAGCTGTTATTGCAATAAGCATACATCAATTTTTTCAAGATGAAGAAAATATAGCCTTCATAGAAAAATTGAGAGAAAATGGAGTGCAATTGGAAGTTAAGGAAAAAGCAGAGTCATTGTCGAATTTGTTAGAAGGAAAGAGTATAGTTATTTCAGGAACGTTCCAAAATCATAGTCGTGATGAGATGAAAGATTTGATAGATGCGAATGGTGGAAAGAATGTTTCTGGTGTTTCAAAGAGTACAAATTATTTGTTGGCAGGCGACGGAATTGGTCCAAGTAAATTAGATAAAGCAACTAAGTTTGGAGTGCAAATTATAACAGAACAAGAGTTTTATGCGATGATTGGACTGTCAAATGTCGCGCCAGAAGCAACAAAACAGACAAATTCAGGTGAACAATTGTCGTTATTTTAAATAGTATTATAAATTTAAGTATTTGATATAGAGTATATTGAGTAAAAACTGACAAAAAAGCAAAAGAAAATTTTATAAAACACTTTGTTTTACAAAAGAAAAAATTAATTTTGTGCACCCCTAAGCGGATATGGTGAAATTGGTAGACACGCCAGACTTAGGATCTGGTGCCGCGAGGCTTGTGGGTTCGAGTCCCCCTATCCGCACAACGAAACCGCTTTCAAAAAAAGCGGTTTTTTTTTGAATTATTTAAAATAAAAAAAATGAACGTTACAAAACAAGGAGAAGGATTAGTTTCTGTTTTAACAGTACAAGTTGCCCAAGCAGATTATACAGAAAAGGTAAACAATGTATTGAAAGATTACCGTAAAAAAGCTAGTGTGAAAGGTTTCCGTCCAGGAACAGTTCCAATGGGTATGGTAAAACAAATGTATGGTAAATATGCCGTAGTGGAAGAAGTTAATAAACTTGTTTCTGAAGCGTTGCAATCATATTTTAGAGATAACAAAATGCATGTGTTGGGTGAACCACTTGCAAATGCTGATCAAAAAGAAGTTAACTGGGACACTGATACAGACTTTGAATTCAAATTCGATGTTGCTGTAGCTCCAGAAATCAACGTTGAGTTATCAAAGAAGAACAAAGCTGATTATTATAAAATTACTGTTGACGAAGCGCTTGTAAATGAAAGAGTAGAAGGTTTCTGCAGTCGTTTCGGAAAACAAGAAGATGTTGAAAACATTGAAGGTACAGAATTTGTTGCCGGTGCTTTGAAATGTGTTGGCGCTGAAACTTCTGTTGAAAGAGGTTCAATGTTGTTGACAAAAATGAAAAACGAGGAAGAACTTGCTAAGTTCAAAGCTGCTAAGAAAGGTGAAACAGTAACATTCAATCCTAAAAAAGCGTTTGAAGACGAAACTGAAACTGAACTTTTCACAGGTGCAAAGAAAGAAAATGTAGCAGCAATGGAAGCTGATTACGAAATTACTTTGGAAGCAATCAAACGTTATACTAAAGGTGAAGTAAATCAAGATTTATTTGACAAAGTGTATGGCGAAGGTGCTGTAAAAAGTGAAGAAGAATTCAAAGCTCGTATTAAATCAGAATTAGAAGCAAACTTCGCTATGAATAGCGATTTCAAGTTCTTCGCTGATTTCAAGAAAAAATTGGTTGAATCAAATAAAATTGAATTGCCAGAAGAGTTCTTGAAACGTTGGTTAACTGAAGCAAACAAGGACAATGAAAAAATCACTCCAGAACAAATCGAGAAAGAATTCCCATTGTTCATTGAAGATTTACGTTGGCAATTAATTAGCGGTAAATTCGTAAAGGATAACAATATTCAAGTTACTCCAGATGAAGTAAAAAATGCTGCTAAAGAATATACTCGTTTCCAATTGGCACAATATGGTATGGTTAATGCCGATGACAAAATGGTTGAACAATGGAGCGCTGAAATCTTAAAGAACCGCGATGAAGTAAACCGTTTGTACGAAATGGAAGAAAACAAAAAATTAATTGCTTTCTTTAAAGATGCAATCAAATTGAATGAACAAGAAGTAAGTCTTGAAAAATTCAATGAATTAGCTGAAAAATAATTGTACGATAGTATATGAAGAGAAAGGGTAAGCGAAAACTTACCCTTTTTTGTTTCTAATAAAATGAATCAATGAATCTTTTTTATTCAAACGATATAACAGAAACGCAAATTACTTTGCCGGAAGAAGAAGCAAAGCATTGCACCAAGGTTTTACGAAAAACAGTAGGTGATGAGGTTCATGTGATAGATGGAGCAGGAAATCTATATTTGACTCGTATCGAAACGGTGAATAAACGTGATTGTGTCTGTACTATTATTGAAAAAACAATAAGCTTTGGTACTCATAATTATTTCGTACGAATGTGCGTTGCTCCTACAAAAAACATAGATAGATTTGAATTTTTTGTGGAGAAAGCAGTTGAAATTGGGGTTGATGAAATTATTCCTGTTTTATCTGAGAATTCGGAGCGCAAAGTCTTAAAGTTGGATAGGATAGAGAGAATTGTACTTTCTGCAATGAAACAGTCGTATAAGGCAACTATGCCTATCTTGCATGAGTTGACAGATATAAAAGAAATTCTTTCTGCAAACTACGAAGGTGTGAAATGTATTGCTCATTGTGAAAATCAGGAAAAACAATTATTACGCAATGTTGCACAAGAAAATAAAACAATAACGATTTTAATTGGTCCAGAAGGCGATTTCTCTGTAAAAGAGATAGAACAGGCCAAACGAAATGGTTGGTTGCCTGTAAGCTTAGGGGAAAGTCGTTTACGAACGGAAACAGCTGCTATTGCTGCTGTTCATACCGTAAATGTTATGAATCAAGAATAAAAAAAAGCCCGTACTGTAGTGCGGGCTCGTGCAAAAAACAAAAAGATACCTTATAAATTTTTTGAAAGCAAAGGTATTTTTCTTTAAAGTGAAACCATCTGACTTTTTGCCAGATGGTTTCATTGTTTTTATCAGTTATATGCTGATTCTCCGTGTTCGTAGATATCCAAACCTTCTTCTTCAATTCTTGAATCAACTCGCAAACCGAAGATGTATTTAATGGCAAGGAATACAATCAAACCACAACCGAATGACCAACCTGCAATTGCAAGTTCACCGATTAATTGAGTTGTGAAGCTGTAGCCACATTCAGAGAAAGCGAATACACCAGTTAGAAGAGTTCCTGTGAAACCAGCCATACCGTGTACTGAAACTGCACCTACAGGATCATCGATATGAAGTTTTGTATCGAAGAAGTTTACGCAGAAGCACATTACAACAGAAGCGATGGCTCCAATTACTGCAGCAGCCCAAATTGGAACACAGTCACAACCTGCAGTGATACCAACTAAACCAGCCAAGATACCGTTACATACCATTGATAATGATGGTTTTCCGTATGCAACCCAAGTGTAGATTAGAGCAACAAGAGCACCAACAGCTGCAGCGATGTTTGTTGTAACGAATATGTGAGACATAGCAGTCATGTTTTCAAGTATGCCACCACCATAGCAATCTGGATCAACAGAACCTGTTGCTGCTACAGTAGAACCAGGGTTGAAACCGAACCAGCCCATCCAAAGAATCCAAACACCAAGTGCGGCAAGTGTTAAACTATGACCTGGGATAGCGTTAGAACGAATTTTACCATCAGCTGTTTTGGAATATTTACCCAAACGAGGACCAAGAACGATTGCACCAGCTAATGCGATGAAACCACCACAAGAGTGAACGACTGCAGATCCAGCGAAATCATGGAATCCCATTTCGCTTAACCAACCGCCACCCCATGACCAGTGACCTTGAATAGGGTAGATGAAAGCTGAAATCATGATAGAGTACAATAAGTACATAGAGAATTTTGTTCTTTCTGCCATTGCACCTGATACGATAGTCGCAGCTGTTGCACAGAATACAGTTTGGAAGATAAAATAGCATTCTTTTGGTAGGTTTGGACATGGGTTTTCAACACCAATGATACCGAAACCATCCCAGCCTAAGAACGATCCAGTTCCAAACATGATAGAAAAACCTAAGAACCAATACAATACAGAACCTGCAGAAAAGTCCATGAAGTTTTTCATAAGGATGTTGGCAGTGTTCTTCGTACGAGTCATACCAGCTTCTACCAAAGCAAAACCTGGTTGCATAAAGAATACAAGCATTGCGGCAAGTAGAACCCAAATTGTATCAACTGGATTTATTTCTGAAACAGCTTCTACAATTGCTTCTGTAACTGTAGGTTCAGTTGCTGCTTCTACTGCTGTTGCGCATTCTGCAACAGTGCTATCTTGAGCGAAGGCGGATCCTGTAGACAGTATGCCGAGCGTAAAGGCTATCGCGGCCGTCGCTTTTGTTATATATGTAAAAAATCGTTTCATAATTATTTTGTTTTAGTTACCATTTGTTTTGTTTGATTCGATGCTTATTTTTCTTGCTCAGCGTTGTAAAGTGCGATATCACCGCGTTCTCCTGTTCTGATTCTCACAGCGTCTTCTATAGGAATGACGAAGATACGACCATCACCGACTTCTCCTGTTTGAGCTGCTTTAAGAATAGCATTTACTGTTTTTTCTGCATTTTTATCACGAACGATTACTGAGATCAATGTTCTCTCGATAGAACTAGTGTCGTATGCAACACCACGGTAAATTCGAGCCTGGCGTGTTTTTCCTACACCACGTACATCATAGTACGAAAACCATTCGATGTCTGCTTCAAGAAGTGATTCTTTCACATCCTCGAATTTCGTTTTACGAATAATTGCTTCAATTTTTTTCATAACTATATATTTAAAAGTTATACATTAAAAACTAAATCCTACAAGAAGATAAGCTCCTTCAGAAGTTGGGTTCCAAACTGCTTGGCTGTACACTCCTAAGTCAAAGCTGTCGGAGATTTTCAACGTTTTAGTTGCTTTTAGGCTTAAGTTTGATAAAGAGAATCCATCAACAGAAGCATAGAAGTCTGTTTTCCAAGGAACGAATCCTAGTTCTGCTTCCCAATCAAGGCCACCGAATTCAAATGGAGCTGCAACAGAGAAATAAGAAGAGTAGGCGTCTTTTCCGTCTTTGCTACCCATAGCACCGGCGAAGTTTGTGTACCAGTTTAATGAAAGGAATCCAAAGTCATATCCGATTTGTCCTTCAAAAACGTGTGCAGTAACATCTTTACCGTAGTGTAGATATTGATTTAACGCTCCAGGAAAAGCAAACCAATAGTCTGTGATTGATACGCTAAATCCGCCAATTCCATAACCTAAAGTAATGTCAAATTCTTTTGTGTCGTTTCCATCGATTCCAACAGAACCCCATCCAGAAAGTGAAAGACCTGCATATTCCATTGAAATAGAAGGTTGTATGCTAACACCTCCAAGGTTTTGACCACGCCATATATAACTGCTAACAACATCGCCTCCTACACTTGTTGTAAATTTTGACTCAGAGCTAGATTCTTGAGCCATTGCAGTGCTGAAACATACGCAACCAAGTGCGCAAGCCAACAATAATTTTTTTATACTTGATTTCATAATTACTAAGATTTTTGTTTACCGTTTGTTTGTCGTTTGTTTGTTTTTTTGATGAGAATGTCGAACGAGGTGCACCGTCGTTCAACAAATTGCCGTTTCTTTTTTGTTTTTTCTTACTACACTCCCGCGGGAGCGTTTTGATTTGTAAGTGAAAGTTTGTTTTTTAGTAATAGTTTCATCGTTTATTTCCTTTTGACATTGCAAACATATATCAAATTTTTAATATATGATTACAAAAAGTAAGAAAATTTAATAAAAATATTAAAAATTATAAGTTTTGTACATTATTCTGCTTCTAATTTGAAATTTATTAGACGTTTTTCCGATAAAATGTTTCTGTTTAGTCTTATTTTCTGTAGATGTACTTTTTGTTACTTTTTTTATTTGTTTAGA
The DNA here is from genome assembly GCA_045615765.1 of Bacteroidales bacterium. Lineage (GTDB taxonomy): Bacteria > Bacteroidota > Bacteroidia > Bacteroidales > UBA1715 > UBA1715. The sequence goes on along the minus strand of JAZLFM010000019.1, from coordinate 42,097 downwards.
AAAAAAGAAATATTTTTGCTTTATCGAACATCAAAAGGGTGCTCTAAAGGGCTGAGATTATACCTTCGAACCTGATGTAGTTAGTACTGCCGTAGGGATTGATTCGTATGTTGCAATGTTTCAAAAGGTTTTGATGTTTTCTGAACCTTTGTTTCTGTGAGTACTTCTTTTGTTGGATTGTAAAAGAATATGCAAAAGATATAGTATGATCGATTTACTCAAATTTAAATTGTTGATTATTTGTAAGTGCGTACGTCTTTCTGAAAGATGTTCTGGTTATTACTATATTATTTGTGAAAATACATTAACTGTATAAATAGTATTGGTCTCGGTATGGAAATAACGGTTAATAATAATAAGGTAATAACAAAAGCAAAAAATCTGGAAGAATTAGCTTTGGAACTTAATTTGCCTAAAAAAGGTGTTGCTATTGCTGTGGAAAAGAAAATGGTGCCTAATACGGAATGGACGACAACACCAATACAAGAAGGCGTTAGTATAATAATTATAAAAGCTGTTTGTGGGGGATGATACAATTTATTTCACATTATACTTCGGAATACTCATATTTGGACGGCATCCGTATGGCGCTTGAGGGTGGTTGTAAATGGGTGCAGTTGCGAATGAAAGATGCTTCAAATGAGGATATTATTCTTGTGGGACGTGAGGTTAGAAAGTTATGTGACAAATTTCAGGCGACATTTATCTTGGATGACCATGTGGAACTTGTAAAGGAACTGGGGGCGAATGGTGTTCATCTTGGTAAGAAGGATATGCCGGTAGAGCAAGCTCGGAAGATTTTGGGTGATGATTATATAATAGGCGGTACGGCAAATACATTTGAAGATGTCTTGATGCATTATAATGCGTCGGCAAATTATATAGGATGTGGTCCTTTTCGTTTTACAACAACGAAAAAAGGATTGGCTCCGGTGCTCGGCTTGGAAGGTTATACGGAGATAGTAAATAAAATGAAAACATCAGGCATACAAATTCCTATTGTTGCAATTGGTGGAATAACAGCGGAAGATATTCCCTCGATTATGAAAACAGGTGTTACTGGTATTGCAATTTCGGGTAGTGTGCTAAGAGCGGAAAATCCCGTAGAAGAAATGAGAAAATTAATAAAAATGATATAGAAACAATGAGTAACTTAGTTATTGCAGGAAGAGAGTTTAGTTCCCGCTTGTTTTTAGGAACTGGAAAGTTTAATAATAATGATTTGATGACGCGCGCTATCGAGGTTTCACAGACCGAGATGGTGACTGTTGCTATGAAACGTATCGAGTTGGGTGATGCTCATGATGAATTGCTTACTCATATAACACAGAACCAAAACATCCAATTGTTGCCAAATACGAGTGGCGTAAGAAATGCAGAAGAGGCTGTGTTTGCGGCACAAATGGCTCGTGAAGCTTTTGGTACAAATTGGTTGAAATTGGAAATACATCCAGATCCTCGTTATTTGTTGCCGGATTCTGTGGAAACGTTAAAAGCTACAGAGAAGTTGGTGAAACTTGGTTTTGTTGTACTTCCATATTGTCAGGCAGATCCTACTCTTTGTAAACATTTAGAGGAAGCTGGTGCAGCTACTGTTATGCCTTTGGCTGCCCCTATAGGAACAAATAAAGGTCTACGTATGAAGGATTTCTTGCAGATTATTATAGAACAAGCTACTGTTCCTGTTGTTGTTGACGCTGGTATTGGTGCGCCAAGTCATGCCGCTGAAGCAATGGAAATGGGTGCGGATTGTTGCTTGGTTAACACAGCTATAGCAGTTGCCGGTGATCCTGTAAAAATGGCGGATGCGTTTAGACAAGCTGTTATTGCTGGTAGAATGGCTTATGAAGCAGGATTAGGTGCTGTTTCTAATAGTGCCGAGGCAAGTTCTCCTCTTACAGCTTTCTTGGATATGTAACAATACATCGTAAATTCTTATAGTATCGCTATGGATTGTAATGCGGAAGAACGATATAGTCGTCAGATTTTGCTTCCGGAAATAGGACAGGAAGGACAAAAAAAACTAGCGGAAGCTAAGGTTTTGATAGTCGGCGTTGGCGGTTTAGGTTCTCCTATTGCTTTATATTTAGCAGGTGCGGGAGTAGGGACTATCGGTGTCGTTGATGATGATGTTGTGAGTCTTACAAATTTGCATAGACAGGTGTTGTATGATGAACATCAAATAGGGCAGTCTAAAGCAATATGTGCATGTGAACGATTGCAGAACATGAATTCTTCTATTACTGTTTGCGCTTATCAGGAACGACTTTCTGCAGAAAACGCTCGTCGTTTGATTTCTGAGTATGATATAGTTGTGGACGGAACGGATAATTTTGCAGTCCGTTATATTATGAGTGATACTTGTAAATTATTGGGAAAAACATACGTTTACGGTGCGATTTGTGGTTTGGAAGGACAAGTTGCAGTATTAAATAAAGGTAAGGCAACCTATAGGACTTTGTTTCCGAACGAAACGGAAACGATGTCAATGCCTCATCCTGGAAAACAAGTTGTAGGTGTAACTCCGGCTGTGGTTGGTAGCGTTGAAGCTTCTCAAGTGCTTCAACTTATATGTGGTTATGGTAATCCTTTAATAGATAAACTTTGGACGATTGATTTAAATACGCTTCAATCGTTCGTTATAGATTTATAAATATGTTTAGTGACGAATTAAAAAAAATTAGTTGGGAAGAAACAACTGAGCGCATTGCTAATATGACAGATAGTGATGTGCGTAGAGCTTTGTCAAAGGAACGTTGCGATGTTGCAGATTTTATGGCGTTGTTGTCGCCTGCGGCAGAACCATATTTGGAGGTTATGGCTCGTTTGTCTCGCAAATATACAGAAGAACGATTCGGTAAAACAATGTCGATGTTTATACCGTTGTATATAACAAATTCATGTAGTAATTCTTGTGTGTATTGTGGTTTCCATCGCGAAAATCCAATGGAACGAACAATATTGACTCCGGAGCAGATCGAAAACGAATATCGAGCAATAAAGTCGTTGGCTCCATTCGAAAATATACTTCTTGTAACAGGAGAAAATCCTGCAAAGGCAGGCGTTCCTTATATTGCTAATGCGATAGATATCGCAAAGAAATATTTTTCTAACATAAAAATAGAGGTAATGCCTCTTTCTGCAGAAGACTATAAGGAATTAACTCGTCATGGTATGAATGGGGTAGTTTGTTTTCAGGAAACATATCGTCAAGAAAATTATAAATTGTACCATCCTCGTGGCATGAAATCCAAATTTGAGTGGCGATGCGATGGCTTTGATCGTATGGGACAAGCTGGTGTACATTCAATAGGCATGGGTGTTTTGATTGGTTTGGAGAAAGATTGGCGTACCGATGTAACAATGATGGCTTATCATCTTCGTTATTTACAGAAACATTATTGGAAAACAAAATACTCGGTGAATTTCCCTCGTATGCGTCCTGCTCAAAATGAAGGTTTTAATCCTAATTGTATTATGACGGATCGTGAACTTGCTCAGGTAACATTTGCTATGCGTATTTTTGATCATGATGTGGATATCTCATATTCAACTCGTGAACCTGCTTATATTCGTGATAATATGTGCACGTTGGGTGTTACGACTATGTCTGCAGAATCTAAAGTAAATCCTGGTGGTTATCATACTTATCCTCAAGCTTTGGAACAATTCACGGTTTCGGATGAACGTTCTGCCAAAACTATCAATCAACGTTTGAAAGAATTAGGTCGCGAACCGGTGTGGAAAGATTGGGATGCTTCTTTCGACAGTATTTATATTTCATAGGATTATATGCATTTTGTTGTAATAACTCGTCCAGATTTCTTTGAGGAAGAGACCTCTCTGGTAAATTTTTTATTTGCCAATGGTTTAGAACGTTTGCATCTTCGTAAACCGAATGCCGATAGTCAGGAAATTGCAAATTGGATTGAGCAGATAGATTTACCATACCGTGATAGGATAGTTTTGCATGATCATCATGATCTTGCTCGATTATTCTCTTTAGGTGGAATACATTTAAATAAAAGAAATCCTACTGTTCCGGTTTGGTTTAATGAAGAATGTAAAAAAAGAGCATTTACTAAATCTTGTTCCTGTCACTCTATTCAGGAAGTGGAGCAATATGCTTCTCGCTATGATTATGTGTTTCTTAGCCCTATCTTTGATAGTATTTCAAAAGAGGGCTATGGAGCAGCATTTACGAAATCGGAATTGGAAAAAGCTTGTGCACAGGGGTTATTTGAAAATAAAGTGTATGCGTTGGGTGGAGTATCTATAGAACAAGTTCCAATAGTACGTGAATTAGGCTTTGCGGGCATTGCTGTTTTAGGGGGATTTTGGGGTAAGATTAGTTCTTTCTCGGAAAGAAATGTCTTGGTGGATAGGTGTCGTAAATTTCTTTCTTTACTATGCTAAATTAGCGTATTAAGGTAATATATCCCTTGGTAAAAATTTCTTCTCCTTTTGTATTGATAGCTTTTATTGTGTAAGCATACGTGTCCATTCCTTGTGGTTCGCCTTTGAAAGTGCCGTCCCAACCAATATTCATGTCGTTGCTTTCGAACACGACTTGTCCCCAGCGGTTGTATATTTTTACTTCAATGAATTCTCGTACGCCCCAACCACGTACGTAGGCTATATCATTATGCCCGTCATTGTTCGGAGAGAATGCTTCTGGCATTGCGATTTTCGTATCGAGTATAATGTTGAAATGTATTGTAGTATCTTCAGAAAAACATCCGAGACTGTCTGTCATTGAAATTGTGTAGTTTATGAATTCTGGAAAATCAAAACAATCTTGTGTTGTTCCGTTTCCGCAAGTTAAATCTATGTTTGGATTGGAACAGTCGGTGCAAGAAATGTATGTCGCAGGACTCCAAGAATAGTTTATACCTTCTGTTTCTGTTGCGTTTACATTGTAAATTTGTCCGACAATTAGGTTGTTTGTGGTTTTCTTTGCATATTCTGTTGTGCTGTCGCTGGTATAATAAATCAGTACCGAATCTGGCGCACCGTAATAGTGAGGTCTTTGTTGTACGTAAACGTATATGCTGTCGGTATTTTTACAGTTTTTGTTTGACCAGCTTGTAATGTAAATATATTGTGATTTTTGTATGTTCACATTAGTTTCAGGTGCATGTGGAGCTGTAAATAATTCATTTGGCTTCCATTGTACGCTGTTGAAATTTCCAGTTGCTTTAGCACTAATAGATTCCCCTACACAGAGAACAGAGTCTATATCTATTGTTATGTCGGCGTATGGATAGGTCGTGACGTTTTTTCGTATTGTGTCGTTACAAATATTTGAGCTTACACTTAGGCTGATAGGTTGTGCAAGATTTGCTTTATCTATAGTTATAGTAGGATTTTTTTCTGTTGAGGTTGTGCCATCTCCGAAATCCCATAGATATGTAGCGCCATCTCCTGCAACCGATGTGTTGTGCAATGTAATTTGATATGGTGCGCAGCCAATAGTATCGAGGTCGTTCTCTCCTCGTGTGAAGTCTGCAATTACAGGGAAGATAGTGATGTTTGCTGAAATATCTCGTGGCTTGCAACCTTCTGCGTCAACAATGAATTGAACTTTGTATGTGTTGTTTTCGGTTTGTGCCAATGCATTGTATGAATGTATGGTTTCAATGTTTGTGAGTGGGACAGACTCGCCATCTCCAAATTCCCAATATGCATTATATCTATACAAATTGGCTGTGTCTTTTAAGAAGAAAGAAATGTCCTCGTGCACGCACGCGTTTTCTTTTTCGGTAAACATTTCAGCTTCGTATCCTGCTACATTTATTGTAATAAATGTGGTCGTATCCTCGCATCCAAAATAATTACTTTCACTATGGAGGAATAAAGATTGTTCTCCGTAGTTTTCAAAAGTGACAACTTGGAGATTCTTCTTGTTGCTTATATATACAGAGTCGCTTCCGTCGAATTTCCACCAAGAAAAGTTTTGCATATTCGAATTGTATATCGTATTGTCGAGATATACAATGAATTTTTGCCCAGGTTCTTTACATTGATCAGAATCTCGTATTTTTATTTTCGCGCCGACATCTTTTATGTCTATTTTTTGTGTAGAAGAATCAACACATTCATTCCCTTCTGGACTAGTGCAGTATGCAGTTAATTGTATGCTATAGGTACTGTCAGATTCTAAAGAATATGTATGTGTTGTTGTGTCTTTGGGATTTTTGTCCGATTGGAAAATATTCCCGTCTCCAAAGTCCCAAGAAAAATGTGTAAGATTATTTCCTGGTTCATCTGTGTTGCTATTTCGTATGAATTTAGCTTCGTGTCCGAGACATACTTTGGGATTTGCAACAATGAATTGTGAGTTCGGTATTACCGGTTTTATATAATTTGCAAAACTTGCAGTATCACGACAACCGTGGTCGTCAATAATGATGAGCGAAACGCGTTTTGTTGTCTTTTTCGTGTTTACTATTTGTACACTTGTTTGATTTCCTTCGGTTATAAGTGTATCACCAAGATTCCAAATTCTTTTTGTGATAGTATGTTCCGATTTGGATGTGTCGGTAAAGTTTGTCGTGAATGGGATGCAGTCGGATAGAACGTCACCAAAAAATCCTGCATGGGCTTCGAATACAGTGACAAGTTTTGTAATAGTGTCAACACATCCATTTTCGTCGCGTGCTTCTACCGTTACAGATGTAATGTTTTCTGTATCAAAAATATATTGTTTTTGATAGTGTTGATAGATGTAATCTTCTTCTAAATTTGCAAATGTGTATGCTTTTTTTACGCCATTCCAATTATATACCCACGTCCAGGAAATAACATCTTGATTGTCTTCTCGTGAGATAACAAACTGTGCAGTGTCTCCTAAGCAAGGTTCATATTTATGTAATTCAAAATTACCAGACACATTTGTGACATGAGTTGTTATGCTGTCGCTCATAGTACAACCGGTTTCTGGATTTTCTGCTGTTGCCATTACTAAATAATATCCACGGCCTCCGTATAGGGTGTAGTCAATGTGTATGCTGTCTTTATTGTCGCTGTCGGGAATATTTTGCCAAACAGGATTTTCTTGTTTTCGAATGTACCATTTCCAAGAATTTGAACTATAGTTCTTTTTGAAGGTATAATCGTAATCGAATGGAGTTGTACAAGATGCAGGAGATGATTGTATGAATACCATAGGTCCTTTTACTTCTACGGTGTCAAGATCATCATATGTTTTGGAACAGCCATTATCAGATACTGTAAATGTTGGAATATGACTTCCAACGGTATCCGAAAATGTTACTTCTGCGATAGGTGGAATAGGATTTTCGATAGATAATGAGGTGTAGAAATTAAAACCATTTATTTCTGTAAAAATAAGAGTAAGAGTGTCGAATTTACTTGTGTATCGTTCATCTTCTCCATTATATGAAACGGCTACTTGAAGAGGATCGCTTGCGCAGATTTCTTTAATGTAGTCGAAGGAAAGATTTGGCTCGCGTCCAACGCTTATGGTGTCTTCTGTTTTTGTGAATAGATTCTGTACTGAACAACCTTTTGCCGTCTCAAATTTTATTTTATAGGTGTAAAGACCTTCATTATCGTATGTCCATGTATGTGAAAGAACTTTCTCTTTTTCTTTTGTAGAAAGAATATCTTGGTCTTCGAATATGTTGTCGTTTTGATAATCCCATTTTACAGAGACAATAGAGTCTTGTTCTGTTTTGTAGCTATATCGGGCGGAAAAAGTAACGTCTAAAGGTGCGCAACCGCTTCTCGGATTTCCGAAAATACCATTTCTTACTGTATATATGTGAGGAGTGGCAACTTCAACATTGTTTTGTAAAGTTTGCGTTGCGGTACAAAAATTAGGTGAAATAGCATAAACTTGTGCGGAGTATATCCCTTCGTGTTGTGCTTTTTTGAATGTAGCTTTATTGTAAAGGGTATCGTTTATTTCCCATAAAAACGAGCATTCTGCGACATTGCTTTCTACGCTGTATTCAACATTGGCGGGTGAGTGGCAAAAAAAAGCGTCTGTTGGTTTCGCTTGTATTTCTAACTTTTTCTCTATAGAAAACTCTTTTACAATTTCTTTGGTACAAACTCCATTGCTAACGGTAAGTTTTATTGTATGCGTTCCGGGTTCAAGGATTTCAGTGGTGAATGTTTTTTCTGTTGATTCTATGTTGCCGTCAGCGTTAAGGTCCCATTGCCAAGAGATATTTGTAGTGTTGCTGGCGTCGGAAAATGTTATTGCTCCAGGACAAAATACGGTTTTGGGTGTAGTCGTTGATTTTTGTTGACTTGGGAAACCATATTTAGATAAACTCTGATTGTAGGCATTTATAGAATTTGTGTTTACAAATTGTATTGCGGGATATTCGTCGTTAATTGCAATATTGGGTTGAAAATCTATTAGTTGTATAGAACGAAGAACAGTGCCTACGCAGCCATGTTCGGAACTTGCAGAAAGTTTTGCGTAATAGGAGCCATATCCTTTATATGTATGATTAGGAGGATTTTTTCCATCGAATTTATTACCATCTCCATAATCCCAATGGAAGGCTGAAATACTATTGTCGGTTGTGGTATTTGTAAATGCGACTTCAAGTTGTGGCTCGCATGCTCGTGACTGATTAAGGCTGAAGCTAAGTGTAGGGTAGTCGTCGTATGTTGTAACAGTTATAGATTTCCGTTCTCGGTTTGTACAACCATGACCGTCTTGCACAGAAAGAAAAACGGTAAACTTATCGGCAAAACCAAATGAGTGAGCTGGTGGATTTTGAGTTTGATAAATAGTTCCGTCTGATAATATCCATGTGTAAGCAACTATAGTTGTGTCGCTTGTTAGTTTATCAATAGAAAAATTGAATTCGTCATCTTCGCAAGCTTCATTTTTATTGCTTGTTATTTGTACATCAGGATCATTGAAAACAGTAATGTATTTTTCTTTTTTTACGCTAGTGACCAGTTTTTTTGTTTTGTCAAACACATTCATTGTAACGGTGTATGTGCCAGGATTTATGTATGTGTTTTGTACGCTATCTTGTTGTGTTGAAAATTTTCCTTGTTCTACAGTCCATTCGTATGTATAATCTTGGATAGGTTTGGTGTTGTTAGTGAACACAACCTTTAATGGCGAACAGCCTTGTGTGTTATCGGCAACAAAATCAAATTCTTGAGCATAGCTGCAGAAGAAAAAAATACATAATAGATATGTGATAATGATTCGTGCCATTTTGTGTCAAAGATACGATTTAAAATGATAAATGATTAGTGATTAGTGATAAATGGTTGGTGGTTAATTATCGGAGTGGATGGTATAGTTTATATTGAGAGAAATATATATCAAATTCTTTTGTCTTGAAAATCAATATATTGAACTATTTTGTGTTAAAAATACGTAAAACAATTTGTTGGTATTGAAATTACTCATATATTTGCAAGTGTAAAAAATACGCAAATTGTTTATTGAACTATTGACAAAGAATAGTTAGTTGGTATAATTACAAAAAATATCAATGTTAAACATTAAAATTTGCTTTATGGGATTATTGAAGAATTTGAAGAATGCAATGTTTCCGTCGGGAAACAACACTACACAACAGTCAGTAGAAGAACATAAATTGGGGAATTTTATGTCTCAAGCAACACAGCAAGAAGGCCAGGCTACCAAAAATAAATCTAACGATCAGTTAGATAAGGTAAAAGTCTATAATCTCATTATTTTAGATGAGAGTGGTTCTATGAGTGGGGTTGTTCGTCAAACAATAGACGGGTGTAATGAAACATTGCAAACAATAAGACTTGCTCAAGAACAAAATTCAACTCAACAGCATTTTGCTTCTATTTATGTTTTTCAGACAGAAAGAAATTTGTATTTGCTGAAGAATGAACCTTTGTCGTCAAATTATGTGATAACAAATAAACAATATCGTCCGGGAGGTTGTACTCCGTTGTATGATGCGATAGGGACTACGGTTACCGAATTGTACGAAAAAATAAAAAATGAGAAAAATTCTACCGCTCTTGTTACTATTATCACAGATGGAATGGAGAATGCTTCGACAGAATTTAGCCATTCTATGATTTGCAAATTGATAGAAGCGCGTAAAGAAGACGGTTGGGTTTTTACTTTTATTGGTGCAAATATAGATGCGAAACAAACGGCGGAAGGCCTGAATATAGATAGTGCTTTGCAATTTGAACAAAGTGATCTTGGAATGAGGGAAATGTGGGCTCGTGAAAGAAGGGCAAAAATGAGCCATTATATGGCGTTGGATGAAGATGAGCGAATTGCGTCTGCAAAAATGAATTCTATGTCTGAAGAAGAGAGTCGAGTATTTCGAATCAAACAACGAAAGAGACATAATGAAAACTTTTTTGGTCATTCACATACGACTCCGCAACATATTATGGAACTTTTGGATGATGAAGTCTTTGTTTTTGGTAGTAATGTGAATGGTGATCACAATGGCGGTGCTTCGGCTTTTGCGGTAAATAATTTTGGTGCAGTGATGGGACAAGCCGAAGGAATGCAGGGAAAATCGTATGCCATACCAACAGTGGGAAATAGTTTAAATCAGTTACAACAAAGTGTAGAACGATTTATAGAATATGCAAAATCAAATCCTGATAAAAGATTTTATGTTACAGCGATAGGTTGTGGCAGTGCAGGACTTTCTCCATCTTTAGTAGCTCCATTCTTTGAACCTGTTGTGAATCAAAGGATTGAAAATATATGGCTACCTGCAGAATTTTGGTCGGTAATAGATTTTCAGAACATAGACATAATTTAATTCTCAAACAACAATAATCATAACACCATTATGGAGGCGAAAAATTTGTATCTTTCGTCTCCTTTTTGACGTTTATAAACTAGAGTTATGAAAACAATGGAAAACGGTCCTTATACTTATGAATATCCTCGTCCGTCAGTAACGACAGACTGTGTCGTTTTTGGTTATGATGGAAATGAAGGTTTGCGCATTTTGTTGATAGAAAGGGGCATAGAACCATTTAAAGGGAAATGGGCATTGCCTGGCGGTTTTATGAAAATGAATGAGACATTGGAACAATGCGCTCGTCGTGAATTACAAGAAGAAACCGGATTGCAACTTGAATATTTAGAACAATTTTGTGCATTTTCTGGTATCGAACGTGATCCTCGTGGTCGCGTTGTCACAATTGCATTTTTAGCTTTGGTAAAAACACAAGATGTTGTTGGTGGCGACGATGCGGCTCGTGCAAAATGGTTCTCGCTCTCAGAACTGCCACCATTGGCGTTTGATCACGAGGAAATTTATAAAATGGCATTAAAGAATTTGCGTGAACGAATTTATTTTGAACCAGTAGGTTTTGACTTACTGCCACGAGAATTCACTATGCCGGAATTACAACATTTATATGAAGAAATTCTTGGAACCACCTTCGATAGACGGAATTTTTATAAGAAAATGACCACTTTAGATATAGTTACAGAAGTACATAATGAAGAAGATGGTTCTGTGGAATCTGTTCCAAGGAAAAATTCAGTAGGGCGTTCTCCTTTTAAATATATCTTTAATAAAAAACGCTACGAAGAGTTGAAAAAAGATGGTGGGAAATTTGAATTTTAATGTTGTGAAAGAAAAGAATCAATATGGAAAGTAATAGAGTTACCCCTCGTCATATTTCTGATTTACAAGAAAACGAAATCTTTGTGTTTGGTAGTAATTTACACGGTATGCATGGAGGAGGTGCTGCTCGTGCTGCTTTAGAACATTTTGGAGCGGTTTGGGGACAAGGTGTTGGCTTACAAGGTAAATCCTATGCGATTCCAACTATGCAAGGTGGACCAGAGACAATCAAACCGTATGTGGATGAATTTATTCTATTTGCAAAAGAACATTCAGGTTTACAGTTTCTTGTAACACCCATTGGTTGTGGAATAGCAGGCTTTCATATTGAAGATATCGCTCCTTTGTTTGCTGATGCCGTTTCTGTTGAAAATATTTCTTTACCTCAAGGATTTTGGGAGGTTTTACAACGGTAAATAAGGTTTATTAGAAAAACTGCATATAGTGTAATCCGTTTGGCACGTACTCTTTATCGTATGTTGTTGGGATTCCGTTTGCCGGGAATGTTCTTCCCGTATTGTGATAATGGAATGCATCTTTATATCTTCCGCTGTGTAAAAGATGTCCATATTCTTCGGCAATCCATTTTACGCTCCAATATACTGTATTTGTACCTCGTAAATCAGCAACGTGTATGTCAAGATGTAAACATTTGTATCCCATAATTTGGAATGGCCCCCACGATGTGGCAAGATTTTTTAGTGCATCGTCGTTTGCGTCGGCTATCATCGATTTTGTTATGCCTTCGTAGCTTTCTGATTTTCCATCACGTACAGCTTTTAGCCTTTTGAAGACATGTCTTTCGTATCGTTTCAAGTTGCCTGTCTTTCCGGAACATTCAAGGCAAATAAGCGATTTGAGATATGCTGGGGAAATGTTGAATATTCTAGCACATGAATCAACAGCTTTACCATAATTTTGGTTAGTGTTTTTGCATATTGGGGGGATTTCTTGTGTTTGAATAGTTGAATCATCTTCGGAAAAATTTTTCCAACCATAATAGCCAGCTCCGCCGGTTGCTATCACAATTAAAGCAAGAAAAAAAGGAAGCAAGTTCGTATGTTTCTTGCTTTTCCTCTTACTTGTAGATTTCCCCTTCTTTGTGGATTTTTTAGCCATTTAATTGCCTACAATTTACAGCTAACAACTTCGTCCATGCGGATGTCCCAAGGTGCGCAATCGATTTTAGGGACAATTTGCCACGGGAAACATATTCCCATTTTGTGACAGTTCGTTTGTGGTAGAAATCTGTCATAAAAACCTTTGCCGCGTCCCATTCTTCCGCCTTCTTTGTCGAATGCAAGCCCAGGAATTATGCAAAGATCTATTTTTTTATAATCAGTGAAAATTTCACCTGTTGGTTCGCTAATTCCAAATTCACCTACGACCATAGAATTGATGTCTGTAAATTGATATAATTCAAGTTTTTCACCAACAACTTTTGGTAATAGGATATTTTTTTCTTGAGCCCACTTTTGAATAATGTCGTGTGTATGTACTTCGTCTGGTAATGACCAAAACCAAAGGATTATGTCTGCTTTTTGGAATCGTTCGTTTGTTTCGATTGCGTTGCAAACCTGTGCGGAATATTTTTTCAATTCTTCAGGAGATTTGCTTCGTGTTTGCGAAAGCATAGCTTTGCGTATGGTCATTTTCATAAGTGGAAATTTTTAGAAAAAAATAGGAACGCGAATTTGCGTTCCTATTAAGAATAATTATAATGTTTGTAAGTAGGATTCTACATTTTTGCGTATTCGTTCAGCGATGTCGTTGTCGGTTCCGCGGTTTTTCACAAAATTGTCACCAGTGATATGTTCGAACAATTCAATGTATCTATCGCTAATAGAAGTAACGATTTGTGGTGTCATTTCAGGAACTTGTTGTCCTTCTTTACCTTGGAAACCATTTTCCATCAACCATTCGCGTACGAATTCTTTAGAAAGTTGCTTTTGTGCTTCACCTTTTGCAAAGCGTTCTTCGTAACCTTCGGCATAGAAGTAACGTGAAGAATCAGGAGTGTGGATTTCATCGATAAGATAGATTTTTCCGTCTTTCTTTCCGAATTCGTATTTTGTGTCAACCAAGATAAGACCACGTTTTGCAGCGATTTCAGTTCCTCGGTTGAACAATGCCATAGTGTATTTTTCTAGAATTTCGTAGTCTTCTTTAGAAACAAGTCCGCGAGCAAGTATTTCTTCTTTTGAAATATCTTGGTCGTGTTCGCCGATTTCTGCTTTTGTAGTAGGAGTGATGATAGGAGTTGGGAATTTTTGGTTTTCTTTCATTCCATCAGGAAGTTTTATACCACATAATTCGCGTGCGCCAGCTTTGTAGGCTCTCCAAGCACTACCACAAAGATATGCACGTACAATCATTTCTACAGGAAAACCTTCACATTTCAATCCTACAGTAACCATAGGATCTGGGTTCGCTAGTTTCCAGTTAGGGCAGATATCTTTAGTTTCATCTAGAAATTTAGAAGCAATTTGATTTAGCATTTGACCTTTGTAAGGAATTCCTTTAGGAAGGATTACGTCGAATGCAGAAATACGGTCAGTCGCAACCATTACAAGAATATCGTTGTTAATGCTGTAAACATCACGAACTTTTCCGTTGTACACACTTGTTTGACCAGAAAAATGAAAGTTAGTTTTTGTTAAAGCGTCCATATATAATTTATTTTTTTTGTTCTTTATCGAATGCGGCAATTATGGTTGAAACTAATCTATGTCGCACAATGTCTTTTTCGTTGAATTGGATAGTGGCAATACCTTTTTTCTTTTCCAACAAACTGATAGTTTTTTCTAAACCAGATTTACTTCGGTCTGGAAGGTCAATTTGGGTAATATCGCCTGTTACTATAAATTTGGCGTGTTCGCCCATACGGGTTAGAAACATTTTTAATTGATTCAATGTCGCGTTTTGAGCCTCGTCAAGAATTACAAAAGCGTTATTTAATGTTCGTCCGCGCATATAGGCAAGAGGAGCGATTTGGATTACGTTTGTATCCAAAAGTTCCTGTAATTTCTTTGGTTGCAGCATATCTTGCAATGCGTCGTACAATGGTTGCAAATAAGGATTTAATTTTTCGCGCAAATCGCCAGGAAGGAAACCAAGCTTTTCTTCCGCTTCAACAGCAGGTCGGCAAAGAATAATTCTTTGTACGGCTTTGTCTTTTAGCGCTTTTACTGCAAGTGCCACCGCAGTATATGTTTTTCCTGTTCCTGCAGGACCAACGGCAAACAATAAATCGTTTTCGACACATAGTGTTACCATTTTCTTTTGGTTTGGCGTGCGTGCTTTAATCGGCTTACCGTCATTGCCATAGAAGAAAATTTGGTTGTTTGGATTTTCGTTGCCGTAAAGACTTTCGTTGCTTTCGTAATTCGAAAGAATATCATGTATTTGTTGTTTGGAAATACCATGATATCGTTGTGCGTGCGAAAGTATTTTTTGAAATTGAATTCCAAAATTATCAATCTCCTTTTGGCTTCCGATGGTAATAATTTCGTTGCCGCGAGCAATAAGTTTAAGTTTTGGAAAGAAGTTCTTTATTGCATCAAACTTCTCGTTTTGTACGCCAAAAATGTCTATTGGTTCGACCGTGTCCAAATATATTGTTTGCTCTGCCATTTATTTGCAAGAAATTTTTATATCTTTGGGAACAAATGTACTAATTTATTTTTCTTTACGGAAAAAGATGTAGAAAAAGAATGATTACTATTTCTTTAACGACAGATTGGGGCGCAACAGGCTGTTATGCTGGATTGTTTAAGGCAAAACTTGTGCAGAGGTTGCCTGGAGCTCAAATTGTTGATGTTACGCATTCTATTGCTCCATATCGTATAAATGACGCTGTGTATGCACTTCGGGGCTGTTATCAGTTCTTTCAAAAAAAGACAATTCATGTTGTGAGTATTGCTTCTAGTGTGATAGACGATCTGTCGAAGAATAGAGAATTTGTTTGTTTGCAGTATAACGACCATTATTTTGTAGGTCCGAATAATGGCTTTTGGTCTATGCTTTTCGGGGAAAATCCACAAGAAGTATATAGCTTGGAGCCACTTCGTAAGAAAAGTTCTTGTGGTAGTTTTTCGGAAGTTGATATGTTTGTTTCGGCAATAACGAAGCTTGCATTAGGTGAAAGTCCGGAAACATTTGGAACAAGAGTTGAATGTTATGGTAAAGCGAAACTGCCGGCTCCTCAGGTTTATGAAGATCAGCTTCTTGGTACATTCTTGTATTTTGATTCTTATGGGAATGGTGTGACGAATATTACCAAACAACAGTTTGAAGAAGTTCGCAAGGACAGACCTTTTGTTATTACTGTGGGTCGTTTGGTGAATAGGACCGATATTATTTCCGAAGATTATGAAGGTTTGGTGGAAGAAAATAAAATAATTGCGTTGTTCAATACTTCGGGATATTTAGAACTATCGGTTCCTTATTTCTCGTTGAAAAATTATGGAAGTTTTGAAGCTTTTTCTACTCGCATAGTTGTGAAGTTTTATAATTCTATGGAGGAAAAAGAAAATAATGACTTCTCATTGTTCTAATCGCTTATGAAAAAGATATTTTTTTGTTTTATCGCAGTTGTTGCGGCTTGTTTAGTTTCTTGTGCGGGAAAAGATGTCGCTTATGAAAAAACATATTCATTTGATAATATGGTAGTAACGGGCGCACAACCGTTGAATTTCGAATATGTTCATGGTAAAGACTCGTTTCAGTTATATAATATTGTCTTGGTTATACAACACATGCCTAAATTATCGTATGGAAATCTTCCATTGAATTTGACATATATTTCTCCTGTGGGGGAACAGTTGTCGGTTTCGGTTGCGATTCCTTTGTATGATAATGATTTACAAGTAAAGGGAACTATGCAAGGTGATACTATCGTGAATTTAGAACAGGAATTATTTTATTCACAACGCTTGCGTGAAGGAAAAAATATGTTCCAGATTACACCTGCAACTTTTAACGATAGTTTAGACGGAATTCGTTCTATTACACTGAGAATAGAGAGAGCGAATTAGTTTATACAAAAAAGCTTGCAATTGTAATAGCTGCGTAAACTACGCTAGCGATGCCATTTGTTGTGCTAAAAGCAAGATTTACTTTTGAAATATCGTTTGGTGAAACTATCGCATGTTGGAAAATAAGACAGCCAATAAATAGGGCGCATCCTATCCAATACAACCACGAAAAGTCTGCATAGAATCCAACGGCGATTGCCAACAATGCTGTTACTATATGGATGCCGATGGAAATACGTAAAGCATTTTTTCTGCCGAAATGCTCCGGAATGCTGTGTAGTGATTCGCTTCGGTCGAAATCTTCGTCTTGGAGTGCATATAATATGTCAAAACCAGCCATCCAACCTAATACAATGAATGAGAAAAATATAGGTGTTATAGCAAATTCTCCAGATACTGCTAAGTAGGCTCCTATAGGAACTAGTGCTTGTCCAATGCCTAGAACTACATGGCATAATGAGGTGAATCGTTTGGTATAT
Organism: Bacteroidales bacterium; assembly: GCA_045615765.1. GTDB lineage: Bacteria > Bacteroidota > Bacteroidia > Bacteroidales > UBA1715 > UBA1715. Next base: position 24,988 of record JAZLFM010000019.1, on the reverse strand, counting down.
GAATAAAATAGCACAACGGCCAAAGCTATAGGCGATAAATAAAAGCAAAGCTTATTTATAAACCATGTCGTTGCAATAAATAATACCGACATGATTATTACAAAATCACGTGCGGCACGAGGAGTGATAATTCCAGCAGGAATTTCTCTTTGAGCAGTACGCTCGTTTTTCATATCGAATTGGTAATCAGCATAACGGTTGAAGCCCATAGCGGCAGAGCGACAGAATATCATACAAAAAAGTACACATAGGAGAAGGTGCCATTCAAATTCATAATGGTCGAACCAGACTGCTAATGCGAAACCTATTGCAGCGAAAGGAAGCGCAAATATGGTATGTGAGAATTTTATAAGCGAAAAATAGCTTTGTATTTTCATGTCTTTATTTTTCTATAGTTTGTTTGTTGAAATGTGCAGAATGACAGATAGCTTGTAATTGTCGCATAAAATTGCGTTTTTCTTTATTTGGATAATACACATATCCTTCTATTGTAACTATGGTATTTTTTTCAGGATTACAAAATGAATAACTTGTGAATGGTCCTGCCATAAAATCATTTTGTACGCGCCATCTTCCACGAAGTTGTACCGTGTAGTCATTGTTTACAAATTTTCCAATGTCTTGACGGATAGGAATTACATATTCGGTTGTCATGTAACTGCCATCGGTTGGACCTGGAATATACGCTTTTGTTACCGAGTCGCGATAGTTTAATAACGCAGTCTTGTTGAATTGTGCGGTATCGGTATATGGTCGTTTGTATATTAATAAACCTTGACTGTGTGCTTTCGATTCAAGTGAAATCCACATAAAATCATCTGCGATTTTATTTACTCCGTATCCTTCAGGTATAGAAACATATACGCCAAGATTGTCGTAGACGGCTTGTTCTACGATCTGATTTTTTGCTTGTCTGTATAATTGTTGGTAACGCTCGATTTCTGATTGAACAAAATATTCGATTATGTTATCGTGTCGTGCTTCAAGAATTGCAAGTAATTCCTCGGAATTTGGAACACTAAGGCTTGCAAATGCTTGATGTTGAGCCCATAAATCCTTTTTGTACTTGATTTGTGATTTTGTGTATTTTTTGTCGACTTCCAAATATAAAATGTTGCGGAACGAACGGAACGTTTTTGAAAAATTGTTTCTGCTGATAAGCACAATAGAGAACGGTGCTTCCGATTGAGTGAGACCGAAATCTTCTTCTCCTAGTATTTCTGTGACTTTTTCTCCGACTTCGGAATTTTTGTATTCATCGTTTATCACCACCAATAAATCGCCTGGTTCGCCAGTCATTGAAGTTCCTCCAAATCCACCTTTGCAAGCTGAAAAGAGTAGAGTGCAGACGAAAAAATATGCTAAAAATTGTTTCATTGTCGTTGTTTTATTTGCTACAAATGTACAAAAGAAAACTGAATTTTTCTTTTCGCATTTTTGTATGGAATTAGTCTGTGATGTTTTTGGTATATTCAAAAAGTTTTGTTTGTTTTTCAATTATTAAAGTGTTTGTTTTACAATAAGCTTTACGTTGTTTTGGATAAAAGTGTATTTGTTACAATAGTTTTTTCTTATATTTGTAGGTTTACAATTCTGAAAAAATGAAACGATATATCCTTTCTGTAATTATTCTTTTGTTGTTTGAAAGTTCTTTGTTAGCGCAAAGTTCGGGTAGTTGGAACTTAGTTTGGCGTGAGGATTTTGGTGTTGTAGAAGATACGGTAATTCGTGACTTTGCTGATAACAATAAAAAAGTGATTGGTCATACTTGTGCCTCTTCGATATCGGAATGTACAACGATTAACGATATGTACTATGGTATAGCGAACAGTACTTGGTGGGCTTATAATCGACCGAAAACGGCTACCTGTAACCAAGAAGCCTGGCACTTTATGGGAGGTCGTGATCATACAGGAAATGAAAAAGGCGCAATGCTGATAGTGAATGTTGGAAATGACAGTAAGGATAAACAAATTTATGAGCAGACGATAGATTTTGATTTGTGTCAAAATAAATTATACAAGTTCGTGATTTATGCTGCAAGTATAACAAATCCAGGATATTGCGATAAAAGTCCGACACTTTCGAACTTAACAATGAATGTGTATAATGTAAAGGATCCGAGCAATCCTGTTTTGTTAAAGACATTGGAAACGGGTGACATTCCTTTATGGGAAATGCCTTTAAAGGCTGATGGCTCAGATGATAATAGTGCAACGGGAAAAGGTTATAGAAACCCTTTTGCAACAAGAGATTGGAGTGAGTTTCAAATTGAATTCCTAGCAGGAGATGGCGATAAATTGCAGTTGGAAGTAGTTAATCATAAACCAGGTGGTTGTGGAAACGATTTTGTTATTGACGATATTTCACTGTTTCGTTTTGACGATAAGGAAGTGCTTGATCCAACTATCACCACAAGTACTTTGTCGCAGGAAAGTATGTCTAGTTCGACAGGTTGTGCTTTTGTGGCAAAATTTTCAGTTCCAACAGAAGTGTTAGAAACCTGGAAGGAAATCTACAATCAAGTTTATTTTTTATGGCAACGCTCAGATGATGGTGGTTTTACTTGGCATAATATGCCGACAGTTAGTGGTATAGATAAGACTACAATAGAATGGGAGGTTCCTACTGGTGTTGCAGAAGTGTACCGTGTTATTATTACAGGTTCAACATCGGGCTCTGATGCAAAAACCGAAGCAGAATATATTGCGATACATGGTGGACCACAAGATGGTTGCTCGTATTATTCTATTTCCAATACGTTGGCGGGTGTGTCGCCAGTTGCAGATTGTTCGTTTAAGGAAAATCTAAAAACAATTTGGAAAGAAGATTTTGGGGTAATGGATAAAACTATACTTCGTACTAGTTCTATATCAAAATTAAATGCTTATACAACTCCAGGAAATAAGTTCGAAGGTAATGATTATGTGATTACGAGTGATCCTTACACTGCAATAGGATCACAAACAAATCCAAAATGTTATTACGATTGTGATCAAAAACAATTAGAAAAGTATTATGACCATATCGACGGTGATGCTGTGTTATATACTCGTTTATTGGCTGGTGAAGAATCTGTTGTGGTAGAGAAAAAACTTTCTGGACCTTTCTGTAATTGTAAAAATTATATTTTCTCGTTTAAGACCATCACATTGAGTTCGTGGACAGAAATGAAATATAATGTCTTGATACAAGATGGCGCAGGAAATGTACTTGTATCGGAAGATATAAAAGTTTCGGGAACAGGTTCTCCATCTTGGAATCAATATGTGTATTCTTTTGTTTTACCGTTTGACTATACGGGAGATGTGACTATTCAGGTTGTGTATCAAGGAAATGCAAATTCGAATGTTCCTGTGGCATTCGATGATTTTCGTGTCTCGATTTGTCAGGAAACGGTTCCACAGGCAAATTTATTTGTAGATAATGATCCTGCTTTGAAGTATGTAAGTGGTTTTGATTGTGAGGTTACTCCGCCACATTTGGCTACTGTTGATGGCTTGGAAGATTGGGCTTCGCAGTTCCCGAATTATGGATATGTGTGGCAAATGTCTCGTGATGGCGTAACTTGGCAGACAATACCGGAATCAACTCGAAATCATTATTGTGAAGATTTGGAAGATGGTGAAACATTGTATCGTGTGGTTTTTGGTGAAACAAAAGCTGTTGCGCAGCAGGTTGCAGCAAATGGTAAACCGACAAGTCCTTGTTCTGTATATTTTATTACGAACTCTGTTGGATTTTTCTGTAAAGGTGTTACTTGTGAAGCTCCAAGTGATATAACTATTGTAAGTTCCGATGCAGATAATGTTTTATGTCCGGGAGAAGCTGCAACATTAACACCAACAAAGCAACTCTCGGCAACGCAGTTTGCTCAAGAATGGTATAAAGATGGTGTCTTGCTTTCTGGATATCCAAAAACAACAGATCAAGCGGTATATTCTGCAAATGAAGCGGGTACTTATACTGTAAAAGTGTATGATGTGGAAAATCCAACATTGGAAAAATGTTGGAAAACAGCTGAAATAGAAATAACAGAGGCGGAAAATCCAACAGTTGCTATAACCGGTGGAGATGATTATTGTGATGGTGAAACTGTTTCTGCTGCAAGTTTTACATTTACAGGAACGCACCCATTTGAATTCTCTTATACGGATGGGAAAAACTCTGTTACGAAAACTATAACAGAGACTAGTTTTACTGCTCCTGTTCCAACTGCAGTTGGAGAATATTCATATAAAGTTTCTGCATTAAGCGATGCGTATTGCCAGGCAAAAGCGGCTGGAATAGCTAGTACAACAACGATTACTATAAAAGAACAACCAACGGTATCTGTCACAAATGATGGCCCGGTTTGTGCTGGCGAACCTCTGTCTTTGCAAGCAACTTGTGCTACGACAGGTGTAGCGTATTCTTGGTCTGGCCCAAATTCCTATACTTCTTCGGTGGTAAGTCCAACATTGACATCTTCTACAACAGCATTGACAGGGGATTATACGGTTACTGTTTCGTTAAATGGGTGTGAAGCCAATGCGACAACTTCGGTCAAAATAAATGACTTGCCAACAATTCTCACACTTGAGTCTGATAAAAGTGCTATTTGTCCGTCTGAGGTTGCGAATCTTACAGCAACAGTTAGTGATGATGCAACAGGAACTTTTACTTGGAAAAATGCAATAGGAACAGGATTGACAGCTATTGTTGAAAATGATGGTGTGACAAGTCAAGAAACAAAAACGGTGACGCTTTCTTATGAAAGTGCGGCAGGTTGTAAGGCTGTAGATAAAACAGCAACAGTAACTTTAAATTCAAAACCGATAGCTCCAATAGTAAAAGATTTGTCTTTTTGTATTGATGATGCAGTTGAAACGCTTACGGCTGTGGCACTTACAGGGGCTACTTTAAATTGGTATGGAACTTCTGCTACTGGTGGTACAGCGGGAGCGGCACCAAAGACGAATACGGCAGTTGCTGCAACTACAAACTATTATGTAAGCCAGACATTGTACGGATGTGAAAGTGATAGAAGTGTATTGTCTGTTGTTGTAAACTCCAATTTATCTCCAACAATTTCTGTGGATGATGCTGATTTATGTGAGTCGGAATCAACAAAGATTAGTTTGCCTCAAGCAAGTTCATATACTTCTATTGTTTGGTCTGGAACTGCCGCTGCTTTGTTGAATAATGTTGCTTTGTCAGCACCAACATTTACTGCAAAAAATGAAACAACAGTACAAGACTATGTGATTTCAGTTGCGGTGGAGGATGCAAAAGGATGTAAAGGAAACGCTTCTGCTACAATTACTGTAAACCCAACACCAACAGTAACTCTTGCTGCAACAGAGACAGAATTATGTGAATTGGAATCGACAACAATAACAGCAACTCCAAGTGAAACTGGTGGTACAGGTGTTTGGACAGGCGCTTCGAAAAATACTGAAACAACAGCGACTTATACGGCTACAACAGTAGGCGATAATTCGATTTCGTATGTCTATACAAGTGCTAAAGGTTGTGAAAGTACAAGTCAATCAACTACGGTAACGGTGTATGCAATTCCTGTTGCTCCAACGGTAGCGCCAGTAGAATATTGTAAAAATACATCGGGTGTTGCACCATTGTCTGCTACGGCGTCAGGTACTCTTACTTGGTATGATGCGGATGGAACTAAATTGTCAGAAGCGCCGACTCCGTCAACGGCAACAGTTGGCAGTCAAACATATTTTGTAACCCAGACGGAACAAGGTTGTACAAGTGAAAAAGCGTCTATGGTTGTGACGATTCATTCATTACCAACTCCAGTTATAACGCTTTCCAAACCAGAAGAATGCGAAGGTCAACCGATTTCGTTGTCATTAAATGATTCTTATAAGTCGCAATCGTGGACTTGTTCTCCGACTAATTATTTGAATTCAACAACATTGGCTACGCCAACATTCTTGGCGACGGCTGTAAATGGTAATTATACAATTGCTGTTTCTGTTGTAGATGAACATAATTGCTCGGCGACGGCAAATTCTGCAATAACCATAAATCCGATTCCATCAGTTTCTTTGAGCTCTTTTGTTCCTCAATGTGAAAGTGTTACCGATGTACAAACAATTACAGCGACAGTGACTCCAGTAGGAACGCAAGGAACAGGTACTTGGAATGGTGCGACAAAAGCGACAGAAACAACCACAACGGTAACGCCAAAAGGATTGGGTGCAGGTTCACATACTATAGAATATAGTTTTATTAGTGACAAAGGTTGTGAGGCTGATGTGGTAAGTACACAAGCTGTTGTTTTTGAAATGCCTTCTGTGGCTATCAAGGCTAGTAACAATAAACCTTGTCAAGGTGGTTCTAATAGTGATGAGGTTACTATAACGGCTACTGGTACAACAAATTTAGGAACACTTTTGTATGCAAGTCAATCTCTGCAAAATCTGAACTCTGCTACAGGTGCGTTTTTGCCTGAAGATCAGACCGTAGGGACACATACAATTACAATGATTTATACCGATGAACATTCTTGTCGTGGTACTGCGGAACTTTCGATTGAGGTGATTGCTCGTCCTGTTGCTGATGTCTCTATGAATTCAACTTCAATATGTGATTATGCTTCAAATATGCCATTGCAAGTAACTATAGATGGAGTAACTTCTTCAAAAGGAACTTGGGCAGGAACAGGAGTGAATGGTTCTTTGTTTTCTCCCAAAACAGCAACGGCAGGTGGTCCTTATAATCTTACATATTCTTATGTTGATGAAGCAACACGTTGTAGTGCAGAACCGGTTTCTTTTCAAATAACAGTAAATCATACTGATGCACCAACTGTTGTTTCAAAAAGTGAATCAAAATTGAATGTATCGAATCAAACTCAGGTTCCTGCTTTAGAAGCTACAGGTGAAAAAATAAAATGGTATGCACTCAATGATACTACTTCGTCTGTCGTTTTGGAAAATAGTACGTTTCAACCTACGTATATGGAAGAAGATGGACACATGAAAGTGGGAACGTATCTTGCTTATGCAACGCAGACAAAAAATGGTTGTCAGTCTGTTCCTGCAGAAGCAACTTTAACGATTACGGATTGTTCTGTGCAAGCACCAATTGCCGTAAAATATCATGCTTGTGAAGGAGATGAATCAATAGAAATACAAGCTGTTTCTACTCATATTGATGAAGCAAATATAGGTTGGTTTGCAGAGCGAAACGATATTCCTTCAGGAACGGTTGCAAATCTTGCGGCAGGAAATCCGCAAGGAACAGGACCTTCTTATACATTCTCTTTGGCCGGAAAATCTGCAGGTACATATACAATGTATGCTTCAGAATATGATGGAACAATAGGAACTGAATGTTTCTCTCCGGCTACAGCTGTTGTAGTAGAGGTACATGCCTTACCTAATCCACATATTGATGATCTTGGAATTGTATGTGGTGGTGATGAACCAAAACAAGTAACATATTCGCCAGGAACAGGATCGGTTTTGACAGGTAGTGGTGTCGTTGGAAATATGTGGACTCCGCAATTTGATGCATCACATACAGGTACAACAACGACAACTCTTACTTTAACTACAACCGTGCCGTGGGGCTCGGGTACTGATGTAGTTGCTTCGTGTGTGAATATTGCTACGAAAGATGTTACGGTAACGAATGTACTTGCTCCTACAGGAACAGGAATAGGTACTCCACAATTATGGAGCATTGGCAGTATAGCAAGCCTTCCTGCAATGGAAATAGAATATGCTGATGGAATAGGTGCAACGTTGAGTGTGAAAAATGCAGATAATGTAGAATTCGCAACTACAAGTCCTATAGATTTATATCCAACAGAAATACAATCGGTTGGTTCTTATTCGTTTGCTGTTACTCAACAATTGAACGGATGCGTTAGTCCAATTGCAAATTCGGAATATCAAATTGTTGAATGTCCAACGCCGACACCTATGCCTGAGTCTATTTCTATTTGTGAAGGTGATGCACTTCCGTCACTTGCGGCAAATGGAACAGGAACTCCAAGTTATGAATGGATAGATAGTACAAATACAGTTGTAGCAACAACGGAAACAGTATCTGTAGCAAGTCTTTCTGGATATACATCAAAGGCTGGAACATATACGTTTAAGGTTCGTCAGGATGGACTTGATGCAGCAGGAAATACTTGCTGGGGCGCTTATGCCGAAGCAAAAATAATTGTAAATCCATTACCAGAAATTACAATTACAGATCCAGGTGTGTTATGTTATTCGACAGGAGCCTATATGATGGAAGCAACTGTAAATGGTAAACCAGCATCGTCAATATCTGGCGGCATTTGGACTGTTTCAGAAGGTTCCATTTCTAGTTCGGGTGAAATTAATACTTCTGAAAATGGAAAACAAGATGGAACTTATATGGTAACTTATTCTTATACAGATAATAATAGTTGTACGAATTCAAATAGTCAAGTGTTTGATATTGAATATGCAGAAGAACCGACAACAACTCCGTTTACAGGAATAATATCTCATCCGGTAGCAGTAGAACTTTTGGCTGAAAATATAGAACCTTCAGCAATCGTACAGTGGTATAATTCTAATAAAAGTCAAAAATTAGCAACGGATAATCCTTGGCAACCGGGAATTGATGGAACGGCAGTTGTGAGTACATCATATTATGTATCACAAGTTGTTCGTGGTTGTGAAAGTGAAAAAGTTCTTCAAACAGTAGAAATTGTTGATTGTCCTTGGACAGCCCCTTCGGTAATGAATGTTGAGGTTTGTAAGGACTTGACTGCGTCGGAAATGATTGCAACGGCTCCAGCAAATGCAACACCATTAGAATGGAAGTGGTATGATGCCAATAAGAATCCATTGTCTTCTACTACAAATAGTTATGCGCAAACAACGACAACCTCGGTAGGAACAACAAACTATTATGTAAGCTATACAGCGATAGAATCAACGAGTGGAGAAGCTTGTGAAAGTGCGCCAGCGCTTGTTTCTACAACAGTGTTGAATCTGCCAGCAATAACATTTGCAGAAAGTTCATCTATTGTTTGTTATGCATCTGATGCAGAAGAAATTGTTGTTTCTGTTGACTATGGTACAAATGGTAAAGGTAGCGGTTTATGGGCTGTCACAGCTGATGCTGATGCTATCAGCCAAAGTGGTGTATTTTCTCCAAAAAAGAATGGAGAAATAAGCGATACATATACAATCTCTTATTCTTATATAGATGGGAAAGGTTGTGAAAATCAAGCAAATAGAACTATAGACGTGATATATTTGCCTGCCCCGAATACAACAGGTCATTTTACGATGACAACACAAAATAAAGATGCTGTAGTTGCTGCTGAATTACAAGGTGGTACGACAATTCATTGGTTTGCAAACTTGATAGGTGGCAGTGAGCTTGGAACAGGTACGTCTTGGGTTACAGGTGATAAAGGAAATGTTGCAATAGATGGTAAAACATATTTTGCGGCGCAAGAAAAATCTGGATGTTTTAGTGAAAGATCTGAAGCTCTTGTTCGTATTATAGATTGCCCAATTCCTTCAGTTGTAATCTCTGACGAATCGGCTTGTTTATACGATGGAGCTCCGATGTTAGTCGCAACAGGAGGCACTTGGACGGATATACGACCAAGTGGTTCGGTATTTCGTTTTTATGATGCAGAAAAGAATGGCTCTTTATTGAAAGAAAGTGCTGATGGTACTTATACACCTTCTGTTACAACTGCTGGTGAATATCATTATTGGGTGTCAGAATATAATGGAAATATTGATCCTGTTGGTTGTGAAGGACCTCGTAAGTTAGTTGCAATAACTATGAAAGATGTTGCAGCTCCTATTATTGGAGCAAAAGACGCGATAACTTCTGTTTGTTATGGAAAGGAAAATCCATTGTTTATGTCACAGGCAAGTCAAGGTACGACATATTGGTTCGAGGAAGATCCGGGAAATGATGGAAGTCCAAAAACTATAGAAACCGGAACGGGAAAAACATATATGTCTTCAATGAGAGATGAAGGAACTCACTCAATTTGGGCAATGCAGTTGTTTGATGGTTGTTATAGCAATCCAGTTGAAGCAACATTTGTTGTGAAACCTATACCAGATGCTCCGCAAACTACTGATAACGAAATTTGTTATGGTGAATCGGCAACAGCAATTTCTGCTGTAGGAGAAGCTGATGCTACTATTGTTTGGTATGCTGACAAATCATCCACAAAAGAATTACTACGTGGCAGCCGTGGCTTCCAGTCTAAGGAAATACTAGTGGGAAATTATTCGTATTATGCAACACAAGTAGTTAATGGTTGCGAAGGACCTGCTGCTGTGGCTACATATACGATAAAACCATTGCCAAGCGCACCGACTATGGTGCCACAATCAAATTTGTGTGAATACGATTCTGCTCCACAATTGCGTGCAATTGGTCAAAATATTCGTTGGTATGCATCGGATATGAATAGCGAAATTGGTACGGGTGATTTATATCAAACTACCGATATGAGTGTTACAACTCATAGATTTTATGCAACACAAACAGTTGAAGGTTGCGAAGGACCACAAGCAAAGGTAAGTTTTACAGTTAATGCAAAACCTGCAAATCCAATTGTAAAAGGTGCAAGTATGTGTGCCGGCGATACTGTGGTTCCTGCATTGTCTTCAAATGTGGATATAGATATTTGGTATGCTGATGCAAGTGCCACAATTCGCTTAAATACAGGTAAAACTTATGTACCAGATTTGTCGAGTGTAATAGGTTCTATGACATATTATGTACAAAGAACTCAAAATACTTGTGTAAGCGATATCGTTCCTGTTACGCTTCGAGTTATTCCGCAACCAACATTCTCGATAGGTGATGATATAACATTGTGTGTGTATGATTCGGTTGCAGTCATTCAAGCTTCAAATTTTGAACCAGAGATTACAGAAAATTCATATATGGGTTGGACAGTTTCTCTTGGTAGAAAGTCCAAAGCATATGTTGATAATGCAGAACATTTTATTCAACCTAATGATATGATAAACGAGGTGGGAACATATACGATTTCTGCTTATTATCGCTATAAATATGATAATGTTTATTGTAGTAGCGAAAGTCAAGAAATTTCTTATACGGTAAAGAAGCGTGCGCGTACACCGATAGTGTTCTCTTCGGTTATTTGTCAGGGGACAAATATTGATGATTTGCGTGCTTTGGGAAGTACAAATATGACCTGGAAAAGTTTGTCGGGTACATCGCCAGAATTTTGCTCGGGTTCACGGTATAAATTCGAAGATAAAGATTTGAATGTTGGTTTGTATCAATTTGAAGTGTATGATATTGATTATTATGACATTGAAAAAAATCTTGGTTGTGAGAGTTTGCACGATACCGTTTCGTTAACGGTAGCTCCAGCGGCAAAAACAAAATTGTTTGGAGCAGATTCTGTGTGCGTTGGAGCAACGGAACAATATTATACTCAATATACAGAAAATAGTACATATTATTGGAATGTTACAGGCGATAACTTAAATTATTCAAAAGACCAATTGTCAAGTTCTGTTCGTTATATAGATTGGATTAACGATGGTATAGACACACTTACTGTATTTGAACAAACTTGGGCAGGATGTGAGGGGGTTGATACATTGATAGTACATATCGCACCAAGTCCGAAAGCACATTTTAATTGGTCGTTACCAGGTGCATCAAACAAGATAGAATTGCGTGATAGTTCTATGCAAGATTCTTTGTGGACGGTTAATGAATTAGGAGAAAAAGTAGGGGAGAATATTCCATATACATTGTTTTGGAATTTTGGACATATAGGTGAAAATGAGAAAAATATAGATGTTGAAGTTCCGTACGAAAAACGCAATATCGCTATTCTTGAAGAAGGGTATGAATATGGCTATAATTGTCCGATTTTAACGGTAAAAAATAGTTTTGGATGTAAAGATGTATATACAGAATGTGTGTTTGTAAATATTGCCACTTCATTGTATATGCCGACGGCGTTTTCTCCTACAAATCCGGCACATAGCGTTCGAACATTCCAACCTAAAGGCTTTAACTTAAAAACTTGCGAAGTCTCTGTTTATGATAAATGGGGTAATTTGATATGGTATTCCGATGCTGTAGAAGATGGTATGTTTGTTGGTAGTTGGGATGGAAAATATGATGGTAAAATAATGCAATCTGGCGTCTATATTTGGAAAATGGAGGCAACATTCCTTGATGGACAAGTGTGGGAAGGATTTGATGTAGGAAATGGTAAGAAAGCAAAATTTGGTAGTGTGAGTTTAATACGATAAATCTTAGAAAATGATAATATTAGTAGCATCAATAATCTATTTTTCTAGTTTTATTTTTTATGTGTTAAAGTGGGAAAAATATCTATAGCAACAAGTATCATCGGTACGCTTGTAGTATTGTTGTTTATGATATTATATTTTGAATCAATTGATTAGTGAGAGGGAAACATTTGATTTGAATGTCTCTTTTATAGTAATTTCTGCAGGTCGAACATTTCGTCTCGTAATCGTGCGGCAGTAACAAAGTCCATATCTTTTGCTGCAGCTTCCATTTCTTTCTTTGTCTTTGCAATAAGTTCCTTTATACCGTCTTTGCTCATAAATTTCACAATTGGATCGGCGGCGACATTGGTAAGCATTTCTGGTTCGTCTTTCTTCTTTAGCGAACTGTCAGTGTTTTTTACTATAGGTTGTGGGGTAATATTATGTTCTGTATTGTAACGAATTTGTTTCTCGCGTCGTCTGTTTGTCTCATCTATGGTTCGTTGCATGCTTTCTGTAATTTTGTCTGCATACATTATCACATGACCATGTACATTTCTAGCGGCACGACCTGCGGTTTGTGTTAATGAACGCTCGCAACGAAGGAAGCCTTCTTTGTCGGCGTCAAGAATTGCTACTAGCGAAACTTCAGGTAAATCCAAACCTTCACGAAGTAGGTTTACCCCGACAAGTACATCAAATGTTCCTGCTCGTAAATTTTCCAATATTTCTATTCGTTCCAATGTATCGACATCGCTGTGGATATAAGCGCTTCGTATTCCTAAACGAGTTAGATAGCGTTGCAATTCTTCGGCCATACGTTTGGTAAGTGTTGTTACCAATGTACGCTCGTTTGCTTCGGTTCGTTTTGCTATTTCTTCGATAAGGTCGTCGATTTGATTTTCTGTCGGTCTAATTTCTATTTCTGGGTCAAGAAGACCTGTAGGACGAATGACTTGTTCGGCAATAATTCCTTCAGATTTGTGTAATTCATAATCTGCCGGTGTCGCACTAATGTAAATTACTTGGTTGCAAAGTGACTCAAACTCATCAAAATTAAGTGGTCGATTATCTAGTGCAGCAGGAAGACGGAATCCGTTGTCAACTAGATTTACCTTTCGTGAATGGTCGCCACCATGCATACCGCGGATTTGTGGTACCGTTACATGGCTTTCGTCAATAACTAAAAGAAAATCTTCAGGCAAGTAGTCGAAAAGGCAATATGGACGAACACCTTCGGCTCTCCCGTCAAAATAGCGTGAGTAGTTTTCTATTCCAGAGCAATAGCCTATTTCCTTGATCATTTCAAGGTCGTATTCTACACGCTCTTGTAGTCGTTGTGCTTCTAAATGTTTATCTATACTTTCCAGAAAACTGATTTGTTTTACCAAATCATCTTGAATATCGCGAATGGCTTTTTCAAATCCGCCTTTACTGGTAATGAACAAATTGGCAGGATAAATTATTGTTTCGTCAATCTCGCAGATTGTTTTTCCTGTTTCTGGGTCAATATTGGCAATTCTGTCAATTTCATTGTCCCACATTTCAATATGTGTCGCATAGTCTTGCGATGCTTCCCATACATCGATACTATCGCCTTTTACGCGGAATGTCCCCCGTTGAAATTCCAATTCGTTTCGTGAATATAAATTATCTACCAATTCACGAAGTAGAACATCTTGAGCAATCTTTTTACCTATAGATAAATGTAAGGCTCGTTCATTGAAATTCACCGGATTCCCCATACCATAAATACAAGAAACCGATGAAACAATTATTATATCTTTTCGACCAGAAAGGAGAGTGTTTGTGGTGCTCAAGCGCATTTTCTCCAATTCGTCGTTAATGTCCAAGTCTTTCTCGATGTATGTGTTTGTTTGTGGAATATATGCTTCTGGCTGATAGTAGTCGTAATACGACACAAAGTATTCCACCGCATTGTCGGGAAAAAATTGTTTGAATTCGTTGTACAATTGTGCCGCTAATGTTTTGTTATGACTCAAAATAAGAGTGGGCTTTTGTACTTTTTCTATTACATTGGCAATAGTAAATGTTTTTCCTGAACCTGTAACGCCTAGAAGAACTTGATGTTTAGTTCCATCTAAAACTCCTTCTGCAAGTTGTTTTATTGCTTCTGGCTGATCGCCTGTAGGTTTATATTTTGAGTTTAGAGAAAAATCCATTACTGCCGACTTTGTGACTACAAAGAAACGAATAAAATCGAAATAGAGGAATTTTATTATTTCTTTTCTATGTCAATAAGACAAGAAATAGGATAGTGGTCAGAAAATTGCTCTGTTCCTTTTTTGTAATTTCTACAACTATAGTTTTGATCTAAAAGAATATAGTCTAAGCGTAGATGTGGCCACCAATCGAAAGTAGAACTAATTCCATAACCAGATTCAACAAATGCATCTTTGAAATCTTTGGAATGCAGAATGTGTTGGTAAGTGTAAGAACATACAGGGGAGTTGAAATCTCCACAAGAAATGATAGGATGTGTACATTGTCGCATAGATTCTACGATTTCGTCGGCTTGCACACCTCGTTTTCTCATTGCATTATATAGTTTTCGTAGTAATCTTTTTACTTTGTATGTCTCGACATTTTCACCACTAATTTGTTCTTTGTTTTCTTTTGAAAGTCGATATGATTCCAAGTGGCTATTGTATATTCGTATGGTGTCATTGCCTTTTTTTATATCAACCCAAATAGCGGAATTTCCGGTCTTTTGGAATTTCATATCTCCACAATTTATGATAGGATAACGACTACAAATAAGATTACCCATAAAATAATGTGGCGGTAGTGTATATGTTTGATTATGATAGAAATGTTTGATTCCAAGTTCTTTTTTTATGTGTTGCATTATGTTGTACTTCTCCTGATCGTCGTTGCTAAATTCTTGGAAACAAATTATATCTGGATTTTCTGATTCTAAATAATTGAATATTTTTTCTTGTATATCAGCTTTTTGTTTCCAACCATTTATACAAAAATCTCTGACGTTGTAGGATACAACTTTTATTTCAGTCTCTTTCTTTAATTCGTTTGTTTGTGCTTTTGCCGAAAAATAACCAGCGGCTATAGGTAAACTTAGTAGTAGAGGAATAAAAGAAAATAAGAAATTGTGTTTGTGGTCTTTTGCCATTATCCACACAATAGATATTGCAATGTTTGCGATAAAAATGATTGGGAATATCAGACCAAACAATTCAAAAAATGCAAAAGTATCAGGATTTACAAATCTTGTAAATAAGCAACAAAACAATGCAATTACGGCAAAAGCATTGAGTAATAAATAAAACCACCTAAGAAATCGCCTCATTTTTTGTTTTGTTTAAATAGTTTTTCTTTTTCTTCTTTTGTTAAACTATCGTATCCTGATTTTGAAATTTTCTCCAATATAGTATTGATCTCGTCTTCGTCGTAACTAATTTCTTCGTATGAAATATATTCTTCGTCACGATGTCTTTTGGTATGAAGCGAAGGCCCTTTTTTTATATTTTTTGATTGCTCAAAATTATTTATGATTCGTAATAACCAAAGAGAAATGTCAATATTCTTTCGTAATAAATAAGCCCACGAAAATCCATATAAAATACCGCCAAGTACATAAATCGTAGGGATAAGTAGCTGCGGATTGTAGTGTCCGAATGTTGACAATAATGGTAAACATTCAAATACGGCAATGATGATAGCAAAAACTTTGATAGAAACTTCTCCAAAAAACAGTAAATATATTTTATAATTAGGAGCGTATGTAGCCGCAGCGGTAATGATTGCAAGTACTGCTGCAGATGGACCTAATAGAACGCCGTCAGTAGTGGTTAGGTTTGAGAAGATAATCGAGACCAATAATCCGCTTAATATACCTAAAATATAAGTCGCCAATAGCTTCTTCTCGTTCATGAAATTCAAGAAAATCCTTCCTGCCCAATTTAATAATATCATATTGCAGAAATACGAAAAGAATGCGGTGTCAAAAAAAGAGAATGTTGCTATAGTCCATATCTTTCGTAGTAATGAAGTTACCGCTGTTGGTACTGCAATGTTTTGAAGTACAGCAAAATAAATGTTTGTGTGTGATATGGATCCTACTATTTCAATAATCCAGAGAAGAATAAATGCTATAGTATTTATAATAAGGAGTTTTGTGATGATATCTCCTTGCTTAAAAAGTCTTTGTATGTCGTCAGTAAATGCCATGTTATTTATAATGAAGAACCATGTTTTCGCCAATAGCGTATTAGAATGTAGCCGAACAACATACCTCCAAGATGTGCAAAATGTGCGGTGTTGTCGCCTACGGAATTTTGTATTCCGCTAAAAAGTTCAATGGCTCCATAAATGACTACGAACCATTTAGCTTTTATTGGCATTAAAAAGAATATGTATAGTTGTGACTCTGGAAATAACATACCAAAAGCCATTAATAATCCGAAAACAGCACCTGATGCACCTATGGTGGAACCATTTACGATTCCATTTACAGAACCTAATGTTTCATCAACATAATTTCTTGATGTTTGTATCAGTTGGTCGCCTTCTGTTATGATTAGATCCCACATATCAGCAGTAATAGGGTATGCTTGTAACTTCAAGTAGGCTACTATAATTTGTGCGATTCCTGCTCCAATGCCTGTTACTAAATAGTATGTTAAAAATCGTTTGCTACCCCAAAAGTTCTCTAGAATGTTGCCGAACATCCATAACGCAAACATATTGAAGAATATGTGTTCAAGGTTTGCGTGTAAAAACATATATGTTACAAATTGTATAGGTCGGAAACTTGGTGAGGCAATGTAGTGTAAACCAAAATTGTTTGTAATGTCTATGCCAATAAATGCTTCTGCTAGGAAACTGATGACAAAACATATAATATTTATCACCAATAAGTTCTTCACTACTGGAGTAAGCATTGAAAATCCCGATGGACTATAGTAACTCATATTAGTTGAACTTTTTTAGTAAATCGTTAATTTCTACAATAACAGTTATAAGTTGCCCTTCAGGTGTTATTGTATAAGACTTCGCTTGTAATAATTTTGAAACAAAGTGATGCATTTCTTCTTTGTTCATATCTGGATTTCTATACAATGACGCAGATTTTGCCATTGTTTTTACAATGTGTTCTTGCCAATTGTCTTTGAAATTTTTCCCGTTTTCGTTTATATGTGTTGCGAAATCTACAATAGTATCTCGTATTGTCTCAGGATTTATATTCGAAGGGGTTCCATTTATCACAAATGTTTGTTTCCCAAATTCTTCTATGTCTATTCCTAATTGATTTAATTGAGGTATAGCTTCTTTTAAACTTTCTGCTTCTTGTTGTAAAACTTCTATACGTATTGGCAATAAAGTTTTTTGGCTTGGGATATTTTGACTATTCGTTATTGTTTCTTCGAAGGTATTGTAGATTAAACGGTAATGTGCGCGTTTAATATCTATGATATAGATTTTGTCGTCAATAATTGCAACAATATATTTCTTTTGAACTTGCGTACAACTTTGTATGAACAAATCTTGGCCTAAGTTAATACTACTAGGCTCGGTAATTTCTCCAAAGTCAATAAGTTGTTCAGTGTCAGTCGTTTTTTTTGTTTGATATTCTTCAAATAATTTTTCCCAATTCCTAGTGTTAGATGGAGTATTGCTATATGCAGGTCCGCTATTACTTTTGAAAGGATTATATGACGGATTAACTGAAATTTTGGGCGGAGTCGTGACTGTAACACTACTACTTGGTTTGAACATATCCGAATAATCTTCAGGATCGCTAAAATCCAAAGTAGGAACAATATTGCTTTTCCCTAAAGTGTATTTTACTGTTGCTTCAAGTAGTTGACAGATATTAAACTCTTCCGAAAATTTTATTTCAGTTTTTGTCGGATGAATATTGACATCGATTTCTCCTGGGTCAATTTCTAAAAAAACGAAAAAAGGAGGGTATTCTTTTTGTGGCACCAAGTTCCCATAAGCACGCATTATTGAACCAAGAAAACTTTTTTGTCTGAAAAATCTATTGTTTACAAAAAAGAATTGGTTGTTTGTGGCTTTTCTAGCTAGTTCAGGAACTCCCACAAACCCGTGGATTTTTACTATGCTTGATTCATCTTCGATAGACAGTAAACCTTTGTCCATTTGTTTACCGAAAATACTGATAATTCTTTGCTTGAGTGTACCACTCGGATATTTAGCATATAAGTCACCGTCTTTAATGATAGTAAAGCAAATTTGTGGATTTGCGAGTGCTGTCTGGTGAATTTCTGCTAATATATATGTAAACTCTGTCTTGTTTGCTTTAAGAAATTTTCTTCGTGCCGGTGTGTTGAAAAATAAGTTCTTTACAGTAAAAGTTGTTCCTACCGGACAAGATTCTGCTTCTTGTGATTCTATTTTTGATCCTGCAATGACTATTTTCGTTCCAAGTTCGTTCTCTTTTTTTCTTGTTTTTAGTTCCGTTTGAGATACAGCAGCAATTGATGCCAGCGCTTCACCACGGAATCCCATAGTACGAATTGTAAAGATATCAGCGGCGTCTTTTATTTTTGATGTAGCGTGTCGTTCAAATGCCATACGTGCATCTGTTTCCGACATTCCAACACCATTATCTGTTATTTGAATGGCAGTTCTGCCTGCGTCTATAATAGAAATAGTAATTTCAGTAGCTTTAGCATCAATTGCATTTTCTACAAGTTCTTTTACAACTGAAGCAGGGCGTTGTACTACTTCACCGGCGGCAATTTGATTTGCCACAGAATCGGGTAGAAGATGGATGATGTCTGCCATATTACATATTCATTATAAAGTAAACACCTAGAAATATTAGAAAAAACAACATGAGTAGTGTTTTCAAACTGCTGTCTTTAGAACGCTTGTTTGATATCTTATTTTGTTCAAATTTTCTATGCAAATCCGAAACAAAAACACCTTTAGGCAGTTCTTCGCCTTCTTCTAATTTTACTTGTTGTAATACAACAGCGCGACGGTGCTCGCGGTCTTCTTTTTGCTTGTCGTAATAACGAGTAGGCATATTGAAACCTCGTGGCTTTTGCGGATTGTAGATAGATGAAAGGAAACCCATATTGTTTTTTCGCAAAGATATTGTTTTTTTTGTGTTGCTGTTTTTCTTTAGACATTTTACGAGAAATACTTTTGAACAATGATTAACAATAAGTAAAACTCTTATGTCTCAATATTGATATAGTTAATAAAAAGATTGACACATTTATGTTGTAATTACATAAATTCTGCTATTTTCGTGGAGGAAAATTTTAATCAAAATGGGTGGCTTTTTTGGAACTATTTCAAAGTCAGATTGCGTAACAGATTTGTTTTACGGTACTGACTACAATTCTCACTTAGGCACAAAGCGTGCAGGTATGGCAACTTATAGTAAGGATTTTGGGTTGCGTCGTACAATTCACAATATTGAAAATTCTTATTTCCGTACAAAGTTTGAATCATCTCTTCCTAAGTTAGGTGGTGAAGCTGGAATTGGTGTGATTAGTGATACAGATGCGCAACCAATTGCGATAAACTCGCATTTGGGTCGTTTCGCAATTGTAACGGTTGCTCATTTTGCCAATATGCGCGAGTTGGAGGGAGAGTTGTTGAATAAAAATATGCATTTCTCAGAGTTAAGTTCAGGTGACACAAATCAAACAGAACTTGCTGCTATGTTGATTTGTGAGAAACCGGATTTCGTTTCTGGTATTGAGAATGTTTATGAAAAAGTAAAAGGATCATGTTCTTTGTTGATTCTTACTGAAGATGGAATTATTATAGCTCGCGATAAATTGGGCAGAACTCCTGTTACTATAGGTAAGAAAGATGGTGCGTATGCAGTTACTAGCGAACCAACTGCTTTCCATAATCTTGGTTATAGAATTGAAAAATTTGTTGGTCCTGGTGAGATTGTAAAGATAACTTCTGATGGATATGAAGTGTTGCGTAAACCAAATGACAAAATGCAAGTTTGTTCATTTATGTGGGTTTACTATGGTTTCCCAACTTCTGACTACGAAGGCATAAATGTGGATAAAGTTCGTTGCTCTCTTGGTCAAAAAATCGCACAAAATGATGCAACTCAAGCAGATTTTGTTTGTGGTATTCCAGATTCTGGTATTGGACATGCTATTGGTTATGCAATTGAAAAAGGTATTCCTTATAAAAGAGGTATCGTAAAATATACTCCAACATGGCCTCGTAGTTTTATGCCACCATCGCAGGAAATGCGTAATCTTGTTGCAAAAATGAAGTTGATTCCAAATAGACAAATGTTGGAAGGACAAAAGGTTGTTTTCTGTGATGATTCTATTGTTCGTGGAACACAACTTCGTGGTAATGTTGTTGAAATGTTTGATTGCGGTGCTAAGGAAATTCATATGAGAATTGCTTGTCCTCCGCTAATTTATTCTTGTAAATATTTGAATTTCTCAGCTTCTAAAAACGATACGGAATTGATTACTCGTTCGTTAATAGAACAATATGAAGGTCGTCACGATAAAAATCTTGAAGAGTATGTTGATGATACATCAGAAAAACATAAGAAAATGGTTGATGATATTCGTCAAAGATTTGGCTTGACTTCTTTGAAATTTAATACTGTACAAGAATTGGTTGATGCTATTGGTTTGCCAAAAGAAAAATTATGTACGCATTGCTTTGACGGTTCAAGTTGGTTTTAATTATACATAATATATAATGTATACTATACTGTAGAGACGCAATTTATTGCGTCTCTTTTTTTTGTTTACTAGTACAATGTTCTTTTATTAGCTCGAAAGTGTTCTGTTTATGAGTGGAATGAATGTACATCGTCGTTATGAGTGATGCGAATAATCTCCATTCCTAACAATTAGCGTTAGGTGAATTATATTTCCCCGTTAGGGGATAACTATTGGTAGAATAAAATTCAGCCCCAACAACAACTCCGTAGGAGTTGTGCATTCTTGCAATTGTTTCATTAACAATATTATTAATGTATGGTACCGATGTGTAATTTAAAATAAAATTCAAATAGTGTTTTTGAAACACTATTCAAATATTTGTATTTCAGATGTTTGAATAGTGTACGAATAGTGTCTTTAAAGTATTGTAAAAAATAATATTCTCATTTCTGAAAAAAACGAATAGTGGTGTAACTTTTTTTTGTTTCTTTGTGTCTTAAGTTTGTAAAAGTATATAGAAATTAAAACTATCATCATACAATGAAACGTATTGCGTTAATTTTAGTCGGCTCGTTGCTTTGTGCGGCGAGTGTGTTTGCACAAAAAGAATTGACAATATCTGGTGGTAACTGTGTGTCTGCTATGGTGTGTCAGAATAGTGTTGTGTACACGTGGGGTAAAAATAGTACAGAAAAAGGAGGTTCTGGACTATTGGGTACTGGTAGTTCAAAAGCTTATGAAAGTACTCCACAAGAAGTTGTGTATTTTACCCAAAATAGTATTGACATCCAACAGGTAAACTGTGGTTCTGGATCGCATTTTATTGCCTTGGATTGTAAGGGTAATGTTTGGTGTTGGGGTAATAATAGTTTGGGCCAATGCGGTACAGGTGGAACAGTAGCAAAGACTGAAGGTAAAATTCAAGCAACTCCAATTCAAGTTAGTACGGCAGGAGGATCACTAAAAGGAACTGTTTATTCTAAAGATAACCATTTGACAAATGTTGACGTGGTGTATGCTGGTAATAATAATAGTTTCGCTATCTTGGGTGATGGTCCTTATAAAGGTTGTCTTGTTGGTTGGGGTGGTAACTCAACCGGTTTTGATGGTCAAGGTTACGATAATGCATTCGGTCAGTTAGGTTGTGGTAATACAGACAACCAGGCATATCCTGTGTTTGTGTTGGATGGTGCAACAAAACAACCATTGAAGGGTGTGGTACAAGTGTATGCTGGTGATAATGCTGCGTATGCATTGGTTGATCCAGATGGTGATGGTATAGGTACGATTTATTCCTGGGGTTATCAAAAAGGAAATGGAGCATTGGGTCGTTCGGCTACTGGTGGTATTGGTAATACAAACGATTTTAATGATCCGTATGCACGTCCTGTAATAAAAGGTGATGGTACTAGATTAGACAATATTAAAATGTTGGGTTGTGGTGATGGTGTTGGTTATGGTTTGGATACTGATGGTTATATTTGGGCATGGGGTAACGGTGCTTGGAATAACTCTGCCGGTGTTTTGGACGCAAATTATTCTTGGTATTCTGGTTCTGATACATATGCAACTCCATTACGTGTTCGTGCTGGTTTAACAACTGGTGCAAGTAATGATGGTGAATTTTTGTTAGCTAAGTGGGTGTCTGGTGGTCAAGGTTTCGGTATGGCTATCACGGCAGACAATAAACCAGTTGCCTGGGGTGGTGGCGGTTGTGGAGATGGTGGTGGTGGTGCCACTGGTTCCAAAATCGGTCAGTCAAAAGATAAAGTAGGTGCAGAATATATTGTAGGACCTGGTGGTAAAATTTCAAGTGATGTTGTGTTAATTAACCGTGCCGACTTATGGGGCTTCTATGGTACAAGTAATGGCGATTTGTTTGCTTGGGGATGTAACAGCAATGGTGAACTTGGTATTGGTAGTACCATGTCTCAGAATACAGCGGTGAAAATTAATCCTCCTTCAAATTGTAAGCCTCGTCATCCAGATCCTGTTGTGGATTTGAAACCGGGGGATATGATTGTATGTGCATCTGCATTTAAAGGGCAAATGTTGGATGCTGGTTTTGTGATTGATTTGACGTTAGCAGATAATTACAAAATAACTTGGTATAAAAATGGAACAGAACTTCTTTCTGGTACAGTAAAAGAAAAAGGTGTGACGTATAAAGCTACAGAACCTGGAACATATAAAGTAGTTATTGAACATATAGAAAGTGGTGCTGGAGGTTGTATTAGTTATGACCCTGCTTTTGCAGAAATGACTATCTCTGCATATGAACAAAACTATACAATTCCAGAATTGGAATATTGTGGTGATAGTGCAACAATAAATGTAAACGCTGCTGCAGGAAGTAAGGCTGTATATTCGTGGTATGCTTCAAAAGGTGCAACAGCAACACCGCTTGCAACATCAGTTGGTAGTGAAAAAATAAAATTATATGTTGGCGACGATGTAATCGCTCCAAATGCAGGAAAGAAAGTTATATATGTTGAAGAAACATCTGCTGGTGGTGGAAGTTTCCTTCCAAGTACATTCGCAACTTTTAACTCTTCACAATCTGTAGGTCAGGCTAATAATATTTCAAATCCTGGTTTTACTGTAAGTTCTCCTATACAACTTACAGATTTCAAGTTAAAAGCTCAAGGTACTATGCAAAGTTATTATGTTAATGGAACTGCAACTTTGACAGGTGCTTTACAATTTATTGTTAATCTTTGTAAATCTAAAACAGATAACGGAAAATTAGTAGCTGATAAAACTGCAATAATAAAGAGTTTTACAGGCTCTATGGAAAT
This sequence comes from Bacteroidales bacterium, assembly GCA_045615765.1. Taxonomy (GTDB): domain Bacteria; phylum Bacteroidota; class Bacteroidia; order Bacteroidales; family UBA1715; genus UBA1715. The sequence goes on along the minus strand of JAZLFM010000019.1, from coordinate 1,252 downwards.
GGAAAAACAAATAACAGCAACAGGTAAATATCAATTTACAGATGAAGTTACTTTTGATGCTGGTAATTATCAGTTGGAACCAGGTACATATTTCCTTGTATTCTCAAAAGCAACAGCAACTGGTGCTGCTGATGCGAATAGTTCTTATGTGTATGGAGCCTCAAAAGGTATTGTAGGTGTAAAAGATACATATACAGGTGATTATATTGTTGGTATAGGTGCAGCTCAAGATAATAATTTCAAGACTGATCAAGCTGGTGTATTTTATGATATTAATTTTACTACACCACAAGGATTTTGTGATAGATTGGCTGTAGAATTGAAAGAAAATTGTCCATGTGTTGCTCCGGAAGATTTCACTATTAATTGTGAAGATGCATATTTTTCAGAGACAATGGATTCTGTAGTAGTTTGTGCTAATAATCCATCAGCAACATTGACTACGAGCGCGTGGGCGGCAAATAGTTCAGCTTTTGAATATATATGGTACAAGGGAGCAACGATAGCAAAGGCAGCGACAGTTGGTGTGAAGTCTGCCGATTTTGCGATTTCCGCAACAGGCGAATATACGATTTTGGTCCGCGACAAGGCGGTTCCAGAAGCAGTAGCTTGTCAAAAGACAGCAACAGTAACAGTGTACGAGAATGCGCTACCAACGGTTACGATTTCCGGTGGTGGTGAGATTTGCGAGGGCGAGACCTTATCAACTCCAGTGAAAATGACCATGACTGGAACTCCAGGTTTTACAGTAAAATACAAAACAAACGGTAAAAGTGGTCAAAAGAAGACGAGAGGCAAAGTTTCTACGGTAGAGTTGGACGTACCAACAGCAGTAGGAACATATGAATATGTGTTGACTTCGGTAAACGACGACAACAACTGCTTGAACGAGGATGTAAAAGGTACTGCCACAATCGTAATCAAGCCTATCCCGACAGCCACAATAAAGGCGGACAAGGACGAGGTTTGCGAGGGCGAGTCAATTAAGTTGGAAGCAAGCAGTGACCAAGCAGATGCTGAATTTACTTGGGGCGGAAAAGGAAGCGGTAAGAGCGCAAGCTTAACATTGACAGAGCCAAGTGCAACAGGCGAGTATAAGTTAACAGCAAGCTTGGACGGTTGTTCGAGCGACGCTGAGCCAGTGACTGTTACGATAAACGCCAAGCCAGAGATCAAGACGTTGACTTCGGACAAGAGCGCGGTATGCTCCGGCAAGACGATAACGTTGTCTGCGACCACGAGCGACGGCGAG
>JAZLFM010000018.1:0-41068 GCA_045615765.1 Bacteroidales bacterium | reverse complement strand
TGGGGAGAATTTGAGTTTAAAGAAATATTTAACAACATTAAACAAGGACGAAGATTAAAAAAAGAAGATCAAAAAGAAGGAACTATACCTTTTGTAATGTCAGGAACTACAAATACTGGAGTTGTCGGATATATTTCAAATCCTGTAGCTTCTTTTCCTGCAAATTCAATTACAGTTGATATTTTTGGAAATACTTTTTATAGAAATTATGCTTTTGGTGCAGGCGATGATACTGGAGTTTATTGGAATGATGATACAAATTACTCAAAAGATGAAATGTTATTCTTTGCATCAGCTATGGGCAAATCTCTTTTTGGAAAATTTGATTACGGAAATAAACTTAGAAGTTCTCAAAGTTTTGATATAAAAATGCAACTCCCCACAAAAGACAGTAAACCAGATTACGCAATAATGGAAACATTCATAAAAGCAGTTGAAAAACTTGTAATAAAAGATGTTGTTTTGTATGCGGATAAAAAGATTCAGGAAACAAAAAGTATTGTTGGTGAGAAAAAAGACGTTAAGATTGCGGCGTCTCCGCAAACGTCTTATGGCATATAAAACAAAGATTCTTCGCTATCGCTCAGAATGACGGAACGAAATACCTTTGTAAAGAAAAAGCTCAACGAGAAATCGTTGAGCTTTTTCTTTGTATTTACAATTAAATAGCCTTATTTGATTGTAATTGTTGCATCAGAAGTCATTTTGATGTAGTATCCTTTGCCTGGAGTTAATTTTGTTTGAGCTGATTTCAAATCTTTTAACTCAGTGTATTTTGATAATACTGTAGAAGCTGTTGCTTCTGTTGCTTTTGGATAACCTAACAAATTCCAACCTGCTTTCAATGAAATTGTTGTTGAAGTAGGAGCGATGCCTTCTACTGCAAGTGAGAATGCTTTTGTTACTTTAACCAAATAACCTTCTCCGTATTTCAATTCTGTTAAGCTTTGCAAGTTTTCTGCTTTGCCTGGTTTGTAGAAACCGTTGTCGTTTTTGATGATAGCAATGTTGTTGATGTTAGTTCCGAATACATTTTCTACGCTTGCATTTTCAGGTAAAGCATAGAATGAAATCAAGTTCCAACCTACTGTCAATGCTATTGTTTGTTTTGTTGTAGCTTGTAGGGTAGTGAATGATTTTTCAGTACTAAGATCAGATACGTTTTCAGCTTCGTCGAATGCGCTTACTGTAATAGTGTATTCTGTATTTGCGGTAAGTTTTGTTAACTCGTATGTGTTTGTTGTAGCAGTACCGACTTTAGTACCGTTTACAAATACATTGTAACCTGTTACTGCTGTATTATCTGTTGATTTAACCCAAGAGATAGTAGCAGATGTTTCTGTGATATTTGAAACTGTGATTGTGCCTGGTACAGTTGGCGCTTCTGTATCTCCACCACAGTCTGCGTTAGGATCTATTATGGCAAATACAGGAGTTCTTGCACAAGTTGAACCTGATGAAATTATCCAGTTACACAAAGCAGGGAAACATGTACTTGAAGCTTGGTTTGAAGCACCAGTAAATTTGATAATGCTTTGGTCGCCTTGATAAGATGAGTAATTTACACCTGGATTGTCATAAAAACCGACAGCAGCATTCGAAGGTTTTATGTTCAATTGATAGTTACCTGCTTTTGTAAGTGTAATAGGATTTTTCTCGAATGAAAGTGTTAACCAACCTGTTCCGGAAACATTTGCTGTAGTTGTGGCTGTAGTTTTTGCATCGCCTTCTATAGTTGCAGTAAATGTTTGATTGCCTGTGTTATATGCACTTTGAATATATATATCTATTCCGGTTATCTGTAATGCTGCAGAAGTTTGGAATTTTGCAGATATTTCACCCCAGTTTACAGCTGTTTTTCCGTTGAAGTCTGTTCTTTTAGGACCAGCGGTAAAATTCATAGAACCTGCATCCTGAACATAATATGTTGTTGTTTTTGTGATGTTAGGTGCGTATGTCGTTCCTGTTGCTAAAGCAGTTCCACCTTCTGCTGCGCTATACCATTCGTAGTCGCCTGCAGTTTTAACAGACAATGATGCTTTTCCTGCAGAACAAATTGTGTCGTTTATAACTTCTGGTAGGTTAGATGTTACGGTTGCCGAAGCAGATTTGCTTGTACATCCCGAAGCGCTTACTGTTAATTTGTAAACACCAGCGGTATATGCAGTGTACGATTTAGTTGTTGCGCCTGCTATAACTTTGTTGTCTTTATACCAAGTGTATGTCAATCCGTTTCCTTCTACTTCTGTTGAGAATGTAGCCGATGTTTCTTTACAAAGAGCTGCATCTTTACCAATTGTTACATCTGGTAGGGTAGCGCTTACAACAACAGAACCTTTTGTTGTCCATTTGTCTTTTGCCGTTTCTTCCACAACGCAAGTGTAAGTTCCTGCTTCTGTAACAGTAATACTTGTTTTTCCGTTGTTTGCTGAAAGTAAAGTTTCACCTTTGTACCATTTGTAAGTGATTTTTTCTCCTGATTCAAGTGCTGTTAAATCAACAGTAGCATTGATAGTAGCCTTGCCTGTTCCACAAAGTGTTTGTTCTGGACCAAGATCAGGTGAAGGGTGTCCGAATTTATTAGGGTTGATAGGTGCCTTTTTAGAAACAATATATCCCAATGCACCAACAAGACCGGCATTGTAGTCAATACCACCTTCTGTGATTTCGTAGTCTGCAGTTCCTGCATTTTTCAATGTTGTAGGATCGTAACCTTTACCACCACCTAAGAAACCAAATTGTACATTTCGAGTAGGAATGTTTAAGTTCTTTCCAGATGGATTGCTATCATCAAGATATACATTTCTGTGGTGAGGGTGGCTAAAGTATGTGTATGAACCAGAACTAGGAACAAAACCAACTATATAAGAAAGTTTTGATGAGTTGTTACCCAAAATAAAATCAATATTGGCATAGATGTATTTATCGTATGTTGTAACTCCTTTTAGTTTATTATATAGAGCCATTATAAATGCTGCATTTCCATTATAACGAAGTGTTCCCCAGTTATCAGATGATTTATAAATGCCGCTACCGTCAGCTTTACCTACATAAATGTTCTTGATGAACTTTTCCAACAATGCTAATCCGTCGTTGTCTCCTAATTTTGCAAGGTTGTAAGCCGCAATATCGTCATTGTTGTTGTAACCAAATTGCCAGTTGTGGTCTTTTACTTCGCCTTTATATTTTAAAGCTTCTGTTTTGTATGTAGCATCATTGGTTGCCCAATATAGTTCGGCATTTGCACAAACATAATCATCATACATTCTTGCATTTGCTGGGTAGAAACTACCAGCTCCTGCAGTTTTACCTAAGTTAGATTTTGCGTATGCAAGTGCATATTTTGCGTGATCCAAACATTTTTTTGCAAAATCAGGGTCGAATGGGGCGTATGCTGTTGACATAATCGCTAATGTAGCAGCACAGAACGATGGCATTGAACCGTCGGCTGGGTTTTTTGTTATAGCACGTGATCCATCGGATTGACCGCCTTGGCTTTTCGATGATTTTGCCATTTTTACCGATGTTACCCATTGTTGGTGGTCGGCATTACCATCACCAACTTGTGAGTAGAATGTAGTCGCATTTGGTGTACATTTTATAAACCATTCGCAAGCAGCACGAACTTCGTCCAAAATATCAGGAATGCCATTGGGTTTACCTTTTTTACCTTCCCAAGTAAAATCTTTTGCGGCACGATAACCAGAGTAATCATATGAATAATAGTCATCGTAACCTTCTGGGAACTCACTATATCCTTTTATAAGAATGTATGCGGAATAGAATGCTGTTTGACCGAATTTTACGTGGTCACCACAGTCAAACCAACCACCGGTAAGGTCAACGCTGCCATCGGCATCTTTGTCGAAGTCATAACCAACATCATGGTCCATAACCAACCAGTTAGGAACAGAGTGGTCTTTTGCGCTACTTCGTTGGGCACCATAAAAACGGGTTGTCATCCAAAGTGCTTTTTGGTAATCTCCAGTAGTAAATGTTTGACCTATAGAAAAATAGGCTGAAAATAAAAGCGAAATTGCAAGTGTTAATTTTCGTTTCATCTGTATAGTAATAATTTCTTCTTTAAGACAATATTTGTTTTAAAAACCCTATAATTATAAGACTTTTAAAATCGGTATAAAGTTACGAATTTTCTTGGAACTACAACTTTTGTTTGTCTATTTCGATGCATTATAAATAGAAAAGCCTGAAGATTTTTCTTCAGGCTTTTCTATTAAAGAATTATGCTCTTTTTTATGCTTTATATTCTTGTAAATATGCAAGAACTTGTTTAACGATATTTTCAGCAGTGTAACCGAATTTTTCATCCAAAACAGTATATGGAGCAGAGAAACCGAAATGGTTTAATCCCCAAATTTTACCTTTAGGTCCAACTAAACCTTGTAAGTTAGTTGAAAGTCCTGCGGTAACACCATAAATAGGTTTGTTTGATGGAATAACTTGTTCTTGATATTCTACAGGTTGATCTCTGAATAAACCTTCTGATGGAGCTGATACAACTTGTACAGAAAGTTTGTGTTCTGATTCAAGGATTTGCGAAGCCGCATATATTGTACTTACTTCAGAACCGTTCGCTACCAAAACAACATCTACATCTTTTTTAGGTTCGTTAATGATGTATGCACCTTTAATGGCTTGTTGTGCGTCTTTGTAGCGTGTAGAACCTTGCTTTGCAGGAAGATCGTTAATGTTTTGGCGAGAGAAAATCAAACCTGAAGGACGGTCTGTTGTTTTCATTGCAATTTCCCAACAAACAGTTGCTTCTTGTGCATCAGCTGGACGAAGAACAACGAAACTACGTTTGCCGCTGTGGTTATACACTTGTTCCATCAAGCGAATTTGAGCTTCTTGTTCTATTGGTTGGTGAGTAGGACCATCTTCGCCAACACGGAATGCATCGTGTGTCCAGATGTATTTAACAGGCAATTCCATCAAGGCAGACAAACGCATTGCTGGTTTCATGTATTCTGAGAATACGAAGAATGTTCCACATGATGCGAAAATACCGCCATGAAGAACGATACCGTTCATAATAGAAGCCATTGTTAATTCAGCAACACCAGCTTCAAGGAATTTTCCTGAAAAATCGTCTTTTGTAATATCTTGGGTTTTCTTTAGGAAACCATCTGTGTTGTCGCTATTTGATAAATCGGCAGAAGAACAAATCATATTTTCGATATTCTCTGCGAAATAACCAAGAACTGTTTTTGATGCAACACGAGTTGCGATATTTTCTTTTTGTTCTATTTTAGAAAAATCTATTGTGCTAGGCATTTCTCCAGATTGGAATTGAGCAAATTTTTGCGCCAATTCTGGATTTTGTTTTTCCCAAGCAGCTTGTTCTGCTTTGCGTTTTTGTGCAGCTTTTGCTTTTTCTGCATTAACATTAGCCCAATATTCTTTTACGTCTGCAAATACAGCAAATGGATCTTCTGGATTTCCACCTAAGTTCAAGATGGTTTTTTCTACAGACGCACCAGCTTTGCTTACCGGTTGACCGTGAGTAGAAGTTTTTCCTTCAAAAGAATTTCCTTCGGCATCAAGTAGGCCTTTGCCCATAGTTGTCTTGCCGATAATTAATGAAGGTTTATCTGTTTTTTCGTTGGCCCATTGTAATGCCTTGCGAATTTCATCGTGGTCATTACCTTTTATAGTGATAACTCTCCATCCCCAAGATTCATATTTTTTCGCAGTGTCTTCGCTGGAAACTGCATCTGTATGAGTCGAAAGTTGAATGTCGTTAGAGTCATAGAACATAATCAAGTTGTCCAATCCTAGGTGACCAGCAATACGGCCTGCACCTTGTGAAATTTCTTCTTGAATACCACCATCGGAAATGAAAGCGTAGATTTTATGTTGCATCCAATCACCAAAACGATGACGAAGGAATTTCTCTGCAATAGCAGCACCTACAGCCATAGTGTGTCCTTGGCCAAGAGGTCCAGAAGTGTTTTCTATACCTATTTTGAAATTAACTTCTGGGTGACCTGCAGTAATGCTTCCCCATTGACGGAAATTTTTTAAATCTTCAATAGAAAGAGAACCTACCATACATAATGTAGAGTAGAGCATAGGCGACATATGTCCTGGATCAAGGAAAAATCTGTCTCTATTTACCCATTGTAGGTCTGTTGGATCGTATTGTAAGAATTCTGAATATAGAACAGAAATGAAATCCATTCCGCCCATTGCTCCACCAGGATGACCTGATTTTGCTTTCTCAACCATAGAAAGCGCTAGGATTCGCATGTTATCCGCAGAGCGTTCCGATATATGTTTCATTGTAGATTTGTTAAAACGTTTTAAAATCGCCGCAAGGTAGTTCTTTTTTATAGATATGCCGATAGAGTATGGTGATTTTTTATTGACATATTTATTGTTAATAACTTCTATACTTGCGGTGTTCTGATGGGTGTGATGGAAAGGAAATGATATTAATGAAATAATATACATCTTGGCAACAGGACTTGTTACACGTTTATTCGTCATTTTTTTATAAAAGTTCTTGTTCTTTCTTGCTGCAGGTCAAGAAAGAACCAAAGAACCCCGCCGAACACCTGCTTCGCTAAAAATCACCTTCGGACGGCTAAAAAAGACTATGAGTTGTCCGTAAACTCCGCAACAATCGTCTTTTTCTTTACGCCGACCTACGGCGATTTTCTTAACGCGCGCAGCTGAATCGGCTTAGTTGTCTTTACATAGTGATAACCTAAAAAGATAAGGTAGTGTCTTTCGCATAGAAAAATGTACAAAGAAAAGTATGAGAATTTCTCTATGCTATATTTTCTACAAAATGCTATATCAACTTCATTTTTTATTATTTTTATAAACTTTTTAACGAACAATGGATATTTCTATGTGGTATTCAAAAGAGAGTTATAGCTTTTCTACGCAAGAAGAACTGCTTGAATTACAAAAAGGTTCCAATCGATTAACTATTGGAATTCCTGCCGAAATGAATGAATGGGAGTATAGAACTCCTTTAACTCCTCAAGCGGTACATATATTAACATCGCAAGGTGTGGTTGTGTATAAAGAAAAGAATGCTGGTAAAAAAGCAAAATATTCTGATTTTGAATATTCGGAAGCGGGTGCACGAATTTGTTCTTCGAAGTCTGAAGTTTTTCAATGCGACATACTTGTTAAAATTGGCTGTATAACCGAAGAGGAGGTTACTTTACTACATGATAAACAAGTGGTACTTTCGAGCGTGTCGTTGCAACAGTTTTCGAAGGATGTATTGCTTGAAATGACTCGTAAAAAAATTACGGCTCTTGGATATGAATTTGTACACGATGAACGTGACATTTATCCAATACTTCGTTCTATGAACGAATTGGTTGGTTCGTTATCCATTATTGTTGCCGCTGAATGTTTGAGCAATGTGGAATATGGGAAAGGGGTTTTGCTTGGTGGTGAAACGGGCGTAAGTCCTACGGAAGTCGTGATTTTGGGAGCGAACACCGCAGGAGAGTTTGCTGCTCGTGCTGCATTAGGATTTGGTGCAAGTGTCAAGATTTTTGATTCGAGCATACAACGCTTAATGGCAATTCAACAGACATTGTCACAACGATTGTTTACATCTACATATCACGAAACGGTTTTCCGTAAGGCATTGCTTTCTGCCGATGTTGTGATTGGTGCTACACAATTGGAATCGGATGATCGTTTTATTGTGTCCGATGAATTGGTGCAAAGTATGAAGGCTGGAACGGTTGTGGTTGATTTATGTATGAATCAAGGTGGTTGTTTTGAAACATCTCGTCCAACGAATTTGGGAAATCCGTTGTTTGTAAAGCATAATGTGATTCATTATTGTGTTCCGAATATTACTTCTAAAACAGCGAGAACTGCATCTATTGCATTGAGTAACATTTTGTTACCTATGATAAAGAGTATTAGCGAATATGGCAGTTTTTCTATGTTCTTGAAGCAAAACTACGTTGCTCGTCAAGGTATATATGTGTTTAACGGCATTGTTTCGAATGCAACTGTTGCCAATTATTTTGGCGTAGGCTATAAAGATATTGATTTGCTTTCGGCTGCTTTTTAAGCGTTCTCTTCTTTTGCTTTACTCTTATTTACTAAGTAAACACCTGAAAATACGAGTATTGCAGCAACGACTTTCTTCCAAGTTACAATGTCCATTTGCAAAATAATTCCCATTATAGCTGCAATAAATGGTTGAATGTAGGTGTACATACTTACAACGGTTGGTCGTAGTCGTTTTTGACCAATAGGTACTAGAAAATACGATAGGAATGTAGCACAAAAAACAGTAAAGGAAAGGTTTGCGATAAATCCCCAAGGTATGCTTGTATAGTCAATAGTACAAAGTTCTTGTATATCAAATGGAACAGAAACAAGCATAGAAAACAAAAACATCCATTTCATAAACGTAATGGTGCTATATTTTTCAACTAGTGGTCGGAAGGCACCAAGATAAATACCGAAAAACAAACCATTACAAATCATGAGAAAAACACCGAGTGGTTGTGTCTGCGTAACTCCATTGGAACTTTGCACACTATTCATAATCAGTAATGTAACCCCTATAAAACTAAGCGCGACGCCGCCTGCTTTCTTTAGTGTGATAGGTTCTTTTAAAAATAATGCAGCCATAAACATGGTGAACACAGGAGTGAGTGCCGCCAAAATGGATGCATCCATAGGAGTAGTTATTTTTATAGCGAATAGAAAACTTATTTGAGTAAGAAATAACCCAAACATCGACGCTAAAAATATTTTCGGAAAATCTTGCTTGTCGATTTTTTCTTTTGGTAAGAATAGAGATACTATCCAGAAACAGATTGTTGCACCAATTGCTCGAAAACAAAAAATTCCAAGCGGTGACACTATTCCGTATGTTGCAAGGTTCTTACATGTAATAATGTTGAATCCAAAAATTACATACGCTAAGAAAATGGAAATATGTCCTACTAGTTTGCTATTCATTGTCTTTTTGAGGAATTTCGTCAAGATCGCAGTCTGGATCCAAAGGTGTAATGCGTGTTACTGGCAGAACCTCAATTAGTTCCAACCAATTCTTTAAAATTTTGTCAGCCCAATTTTTTGTTTGTTCAGATTTTGTTCTGAATACACCAAATCCATGTCCACCAACAGGTATCTCAGTGTATTTGCATTCGTATATAATTTTCTTTGGTAATGCCTTATAAAGAGCACGACTATTTCGAATATCTACAACATCGTCATCAGTACAAGCCAAAATGAATGTAGGTGGCATATCGTCAGGAACATTTTGTTCTAAAGAAAATTTATGTATGTCTTCTTCTGTATAATTCTTTGTTAACAAATTCTTACGAGAACGGACATGTGCTATACTGTCTTCCATTGAAATTACCGGATAGATAGGCATAACAAAATTTGGTCGAAGTCCATACTTTGTTGAAGCAGGGAATTCTTTCTTTATGAAGTTTTCTTTTGCGATTGCTCCATGGGCAACTAAGTGTCCGCCAGCAGAGAATCCAATTGCACCAATTCTTGTTGTGTCTATTTTATAGACATCGGAAAACATTTTTAGGTATGTAATGGTTGCTTGTAGGTCTTGAATCATATCAGGATGGTGGGCGCCATGACTACTAACACGATAACGAAGAACAATTGCAGCTATACCTTGTTCTACAAACCATTGTGCTACTTGATGGCCTTCGTGTGGCATACCAAGGTGATGATAACTACCACCAGGACAAATAATCACTACAGGAGTTTTTATGTCGCTTGTATCGTAACATGCAGGTAAATATGTATATAGACGAGTTGTTTTTTTGCTTCCGTCAATTAGATTCCAAAGGGCTATTTTGTCTGTGCAATTTACCTTTTTGCAACGCGATACTTGCGCATTTGTGGTGATAAATGCAAATGATAATAATGTAAGAGTTGCAATTAATTTTCTCATAATCGAATTACCTCCTTAATTTTATTTAATCTAACTTGTTTGTAACAACATTCTTGCATTGTTAAGTGCTGCTTCTGTTATCGTTTTTCCGCTTAACATTTTAGCAATTTCTTCAATTCGTTGTTCGCTTGTTAATTGAATGATATTTGAAGTTGTTGTTTCGTCAGTTTCTGTCTTAAATACTTTGTATTGTGATTGTGCCTTGACTGCAATTTGTGGTAAATGGGTAATAGTAATGACTTGCATATCGTTTGCCATAGTCTTCATCATGGTACCCATTTGATCGGCAATTTCTCCAGAAACACCTGTGTCAATTTCGTCAAAAATAACTGTCTGTACGGATTTGTTTTTAGCCAATATATATTTCAAACAAAGCATAACACGCGAAAGTTCACCACCGGAACTGATTTCTCCTAACCATTGTGGCTTTATGTTTTTATTTGCCGAGAATTCCATACGAATTTCGTCTTTTCCATTGCTATGGAAATCTGTTGATTCTGTTATGGAAATTGTGAATGTAACCGATGGCATTCCCAATTTTTGAAGCAATGTGACAATTTGCGGACAGAGTTTTTGTATTGCTTTTTCTCGTCGTGTATGTATTTCCTTTGCGATTTTGCTAACTTTTTCTTTTTGCTGTTCAAAAGATTTTTGTAGTTCTTCGCTATGAAAATCTGCGTTTTCGAGATTGTCAACAATTTGTTGTAGTTCTTCTTGTTTTTGCAACAATTCACCCTCGTCTTGCGATGAATATTTGTGGAGTAGGGTGTTTAGAACATCAATACGTTCGTCTATTGTCTCTTTTTGTTGTGGATCAAAGTCAAGGTTTGCATTGTATTTTGCGATTTCGTCAGCAATATCCGAAAGTTCAATGTATGATTGTGACAATCGTTCTGCAAAAGACTTAATTTGATCTGTGTTGGAATTATCTTTCTCGAAACTTTGTACTACATATTTCAATTGTGATAATATGGCATTTTCTCCAGAAAAAATGTCATCGGCCTGCGAAAAAAGTGTTTTTATTTCTTCGCTATGTTCAATCAAAGAAGATTCTTGTTCTAATTCTGATAACTCGCCAACTTGTATGTGTGCTTGGGTAAGTTCTTCTAAACGAAATTTATAATATGCTAAATCGTCTTTCTTTTGTTTTGTTTCGGAAAGAAAGGTGTCAAGTTCTTTTCTTATGCTTTGTAGTTTAGAAAATTCATTTCGGTATTTCTCCAGAATCTCATTGTTGTTAGCCTCGGCATCTACAACCTGACATTGAAATGACGATTCTTTTAGAAAAAGATTTTGATGTTGTGAATGAATATCTAGTAAAACTCCGCCTAATTCTTTTAGTACTTGTAAACCTACGGGCGTATCGTTAACAAACGAGCGAGATTTTCCTTGTGGAGTTATTTCACGTCGTATGATTGTTTCTGTGTCAAAGTCGATATCTTGTGCTTCAAAGAATGGTTGTAAACAATTATCGTTAAATTTGAATGTTGCTTCGATAACACTTTTTTGCGTCTTGTCTTTGAGGACGGAAGTATCTGCTCTTTTCCCTAAAAGCAGCGATAATGCACCAAGTATTATTGATTTTCCTGCACCAGTTTCACCCGTAATTGTTGCCATTCCGTTGTCAAACTGGATGTTCAGTGTGTCTATCAGTGCATAATTTGAAATGATGAGTTTATGCAGCATGGTTATTTTGTGGATTTAATTTTGTCGTAATCATTTACATTAGCAGGATTAAGTTTCTTTGCTAATGTTACCATTCTGTTTTTTTCGTCAGGATTGCCTTCGGAATACATTTGCACAATCTCGTCTTTTTTTGCATAGAAAAATGCTGTAAGCAGATATGAACTTGGTTTTAGTTTAAAAACTTTTTCTAGTTCTGCTACTGCATTATATACTTCTTTTCTACCATTTTCTGGTTTGTCATACATGGTGTCCAATCCTAATCGGTGGTATTTGTATAGTGCTGTATGAAAAGCAGAATATGAAGAGTTTAGTAGATTTTCGACCAACCAATAGCGTGTCTTGTCGTCTCTTGATGAAGAACTCCAACCGGCTTCGTCATTTGCTTGTGCTGCTGTTACAACATTTTGTGCTTTTTGGAAAAATTCAATTCCGCCATTTGGGCTGAATGTGTCATAATCTATACCTATTACTATATAGGCGTAATAGGAAAGTATTGACGATAAATTTGAAACGAACGCATTTTCTGAAAACTCTATAGGCTCATTTTCTTCATATTGGAAAGAAATTTTGTCATCAACATGGTTGAATAATGTTGTTGTGTATGTTGAATTATATACAGGGCGGGAAGACTGTATCTGTAGAGTTCCGGCAAAGTTTTTTGATGATTGTGAAGTGACGCGAAGGTTTAATTTTACTTCTATTTTTTCTTGTTCTTCGTAAGAATGATTTGTCCATGATTGTGCGTTCATAAATTCTTCCATAGTAGAACGCAACGTGTTGTACATATCTTTATCGGCATTTGCAATTTCATTGTATTGAATGTTTACTCTACAACGAAGCTCTTGAGCGAATGTGAACACCGCAGATAAAGCAAATACTATGGCCAGTAAAATTTTTTTCATATTCTATCAAGACACGATGCTAAAATACTAATAATATCTTTTGCAACTTCTTTTTTTGATTTTAAATCAAAGTCTTTTTTCTCTCCATTTCGTTGTATAATGGTGACTTTGTTTGTGTCGTATCCAAAACCAGCACCTTTGTCTGCTAAAGAATTAAGAACGATAAAGTCGAAGTTTTTTCTTTCTAATTTTCCCATTGCATGTGCAAGTTCGTCATTGGTTTCAAGGGCGAAGCCTGCAAGAACTTGTTTGCCTGTTTTTATTGAACCTAATTTTTGTGCAATGTCAGGGTTAGGTTTTAGATGGATAGTTAAAGATTGTTTTTCTTTAATCTTTATGTCGTATTTTGTTTCTGGAGTAAAGTCAGCTACAGCTGCACTTAAAATACCAGCATCCATAGATGGGAATAGTTTTACGGCAACATCGTGCATTTCTTGTGCCGATTTTACATCTATTCTTGTAATGTTTGGATGTTTTGTTTGTAGTTGTACTGGTCCTGCAATAAGTGTGACCTGTGCTCCGCGATTTGCAGCTTCTTCGGCAATAGCAAATCCCATTTTACCAGTAGAGTAGTTGCCAATAAATCTAACAGGATCTATTGCCTCATATGTTGGACCGGCGGTTATTAGAATTTTTTTTTTAGTGATTCCTTTGTTTCAAAGAAATCTGATAGCCATTGTGCTATCGTTTCGGGCTCTGCCATTCTTCCTTTTCCGTCGAGGCCGCTGGCAAGTTCGCCGCTTGTCGGTTCTATAAATGAGACTCCGTCCTCTTTTAGTGTTGCAATGTTTCGTTGGGTTGCTTTGTGGGCATACATGTCCATATCCATTGCAGGAGCAACAACAACAGGGCAACGTACCGAAAGGTAAGTAGTGAGAAGAAGATTGTCGGCAATGCCGTTAGCCATTTTTGCTAATGTGTTTGCGGTACAAGGTGCAACGACAAAAACATCGGCCCAAAGACCTAAATCTACGTGACTATTCCAACTTCCATCATCGTGATGGAAAAAATCAGAAAGGACAGTGTTCTTTGAAAGCGTGGCTAATGTTACAGGCGTAATAAATTCCTTAGCAAGTGGTGTCATTACGATTTTAACCGTAGCACCTTGCTTAATAAGGAGACGAGTAAGTAATGCAGTCTTATAGGCTGCAATACTTCCCGTTATACCTATAATAATATGCTTTCCTTGTAGCATAAACTAGTCTTCGTTTTCTGTAGTAGCTGGCGTTCTAAAGTACACTTGGTCGTCAACATACTCTTGAATTGCCATAAGAACAGGGTTTGGTAATTTTTCGTAGAATTTGGAAATCTCGATTTGTTCACGGTTTTCGAAAGTTTCTTCTAGAGTGTCGTTAACCGAAGCAAATTCTTCCAATTTAGCATCAAGTTCTTTTTTAAGATCTGTTTCAATTTGATCAGCGCGTTTTGCGATGATAGCAATTGATTCATAGATGTTATTCGTACCTTTTTCTAGGGTTTGAATGTCTCTTGTAATCGTAGAAGCTGGTGCTTTTGTTTTTTTGTAATCCATATCTATTAATAATTATTTATTTCGTTTTTGTATTAAATTATAAATTTTTTCTGCGTCTTTAGCCCATTGTCCAGTAGGGTATTCATCTATGTATGAACGATATGAGTCTGCTGCCATATCGAATCTGTCTTGTTTCTTTTCTTCTACGCTATTTTCTGCAAGTAGGTATGAAGAACGAAGTAGCAAGTATAATAATTCTTCTCTATATTTTGTGTCGGGATATTGTTTTAAACAATTTTGAATAGATGTAACAGCGGCTTTATATTCTTCTAAATCGTAGAAAATTTTGCTGTTTTTGAATGCTTTTTCTTCAAGTTTATTTCTCAATTTTCCAATGTATTCGTTGCTTTCCGAAATATAAGCCCCGTTTGGAAATTTGTTTATGTACATTTGGAATGCTTGAATTGCTTTTTCTGTATAAGTTTGGTCTAATGTCACAGCAGGCGACATGTTGTAATAGCATACTGCATCGTGGAAATATGCGTATTCTATTTGCGAACTTGTAGGATAGGTAAGCGCATATCGTTCGTAGTAATATGCGGACATTAGATAATCTTGTTCTTCAAAATAACTTTTTGCTAGCATGATGGTGATGTTTTCTCCTTTTTCTGTCATTCGGAGAGCAGGTAATGCTTTTTCAAACAATTCGTAACTCTTGTAAAAGTCCTTTTGTTCGAAGTATTTCACGCCAGCTTCATATATAGCGTTATAGTCATCAGATTTCATAAGCTTTTGGTATTCGCTCTGACATCCGATGCAGGCCACAATAGCAAGTATATACAAGACCTTTCTCATACGCTACAATTAACGGGCAAAAGTACAAAATATTTTATGAAAAATATAATTTAAGTGAAGTTTTTCCGCTGTTTTTTGATTGCTATGGTAAAATCAATAATTTTGTTTTCGTATTACACAAAAAAAGGTTCTCGTTTTATTTTGTAATCGTCATTGTGAGCGCAGCGAACAATCTCGCTAAGTATTGAAAAAGAGTGATTTATGAATGAAAATCGCACATATATTGCAATTGACTTGAAGTCATTTTACGCTTCGGTAGAATGTGTTGATATGGGTGATGATTTTGATGCCATGGACCTCAATCTTGTTGTTGCCGATGAAAGTAGGACGGAAAAAACTATTTGTTTAGCGGTCTCACCGTCGCTTAAGGCTTTGGGTTTACCTGGACGGGCTCGTTTGTTTGAAGTTGTTCAAAAAATTCAGGGGTTAAATGCGGTGCGTAAAGCTCAGGCTCCAGGGCAATGTTTTACTGGAAAATCTTGGTTCGCTTCGAAATTGAAGGAAAATCCAACTTGGGAAATTGATTTTAAAATTGCAACGCCTCGTATGGCTCGCTATATGGAGGTGAGTAAAGAAATTTATTCTATATATCTTCGCTATGTTTCTTCGGATGATATTCATGTGTATTCCATTGATGAAGTGATAATGGATGTTACGAACTATCTGGAAACATATAAAATTACAGCTAAACAATTAGCATCAAGGATGATTCAGGATGTCATGCGTGAAAAGAAGATTGTAGCTACAGCTGGTGTTGGTTCGAATATGTATTTGTGTAAGGTCGCCATGGATGTTTTGGCTAAACATGTGGAACCGAACGAATATGGTGTTCGTATTGCGGAATTAGATGAATTATCGTATAGAAAATTGTTGTGGAACCATAGACCTTTGACGGATTTTTGGCGTGTTGGTCGTGGCTATATGAAAAAACTCGAGGAATATGGGTTGTGTACTATGGGTGCGATTGCTCGATGTTCGATAGATAATGAAGATTTATTGTATAATTTGTTTGGAGTAAATGCAGAGTTGTTGATAGACCATGCCTGGGGGTGGGAACCTTGTACGATGGATAAAGTGAAGGCGTATTCTCCTGAAGTTAATTCGTTGAGTTCAGGGCAAGTTTTGCACCATCCGTATGATTA
Source organism: Bacteroidales bacterium (assembly GCA_045615765.1). Classification (GTDB taxonomy): domain Bacteria; phylum Bacteroidota; class Bacteroidia; order Bacteroidales; family UBA1715; genus UBA1715. The sequence continues at coordinate 25,075 of JAZLFM010000018.1, read as the reverse complement.
CAAAAAAGCGTTGGTGGTTGTACAAGAAATGGCAGATGCTCTTGCGTTGGATTTAGTCGATAAGGGTTTGGTAACAAATCAGTTGGTCTTAACAATTGGATATGATTCAGAGTGTCTTTCCAATCCTAAAATACGAAGTTTGTATCATGGTGAAGTTACTACGGATTTTTATGGTCGGCAAGTTCCCAAACATGCACAAGGTACGGTAAATACAAATGGCTATTCGTCTTCTTCGAAAGAATTTATGGATTTGTTGGCGGAATGTTTCTCTCGTATAGTTAATGTGAATTTGTTGGTTCGTCGCATTACGCTTGTTGCGAATCATGTAATTCCGGAATCCAAGGTTGTTAAGCAAAGTCAGCAAGTACAACAGTTGGATTTGTTTACAGATTATGATGCTTTGAAACAGCAGGAAGAAGAGAAAAATCGTCGGTTGGAGAAGGAACGCAGTGTACAACAAACATTGTTGAATATAAAAAAGAAATATGGCAAGAATTCCATCTTGCGTGGGCTAAATTTACAAGATGGTGCAACGGCAAAGGATAGAAATCAGCAAATAGGAGGGCATAAGGCATAATGGAAGAAAATTATGATGACATAATCAATTTGCCGCATCATGTTTCTACAAAACATCCTCGTATGTCTATGGAGAAACGGGCGGCGCAATTTGCTCCTTTTGCAGCGCTTACTGGCTATAAGGAGGTGATAGAAAACACGAATCGGGAGGTCAACGAAGAAGAATTGCCGGAAAATCCAGAAGATGTAGATTGGGGTGCGTAGTTACTCAAAATTGTAGTCTATAGCGCATAGCGATAATCCACATGCAGGAATGGATACGCCTGCTTTCTGTCGGTCTTTGCATTGAATTATAGCGCTAAATTCTTCTATTGAAATTTTTCCACGTCCGACATCAATTAGTGTGCCGACAATGGAACGGACCATATTTCGTAAAAATCGATTAGCCGAAATTGTAAATAGTAATTTATCTCCTTGTTGTTCCCATTTTGCATAAGTTATCGTGCAAATGTTGTTGTTTACGTCTGTGTGCAATTTGCTGAAACTGGTGAAATCTTTCGTCCCCAATAAAAGCTCGCATGCTTGATTCATTTGCTCTAAATTTAATTGTTGGGGGTAATAGTATTCGGTTTCGGCCGCAAAAGGATTTTTTCTTGTGGTAATTGTGTATGTATATGTTCTTTGTTGTGCGGAAAAGCGAGCGTGTAAATCGTCTTTTACCGGAAATATTTCGAAAATTACTATGTCGTAGGGAAGTATGCGGTTGAGTTTGTAGGTTATGTCTTTACAATCGAAAGCTTTCTCTGTTTCAAAATGAGCGTAGTAATCGGAAGCATGTACGCCAGAATCAGTTCTGCCTGCGCCTACAATACTTATGTTTGAACCGAATAGTTTCGTTAACGCTTGTTCTATTGTTTCTTGTACAGAAGGAGCGTTAGGTTGGATTTGCCAACCACAAAATCGAGTTCCGTTATATGCTAAATGGATAAAATATCTCATACAATTTGCAAAGTAAGACATTAGATTTTGGTTTCGCAAATTGTTGATAAGTTTTTTCTGTGATATGATTTTTTTTGTACTAAATTTTTAATTTTGTCTCTTGCAAAGATTTATGGAATTTCAATTTGCTCTCATATTACAAGAAACTGACTCTTTAGGTTGGATATTGTCTTCTTTCGAATTGTTGAAAGAAGACGACAGGAATTTCTATCAAATTTCTGAATATCTAACGCCTGAGACGAATAAGAAATACTTGGCTCCTCATGAGAAAAAAATAGTTGAAATTCTTGCAAATTGCGAAGAAAGTGCATTGTATCAACGTTACAATCAAGATCCGAAAGAAACTTCTACTGCTCGTAAATTGGTTCATAAAAAAGATGAACAAAAAGAGTTCTTGTTTAAGATTAAGGAACGTGATAGAAGATTAGCCGATAAGGATAAACACTTCGATAATATTATCCGTCCGTATGTGGAACGCAATTTGGCGGAAGCGTTTATGATTGCCCGCGAAAATCATGTGCCTATCTATAATAAAGTTATGGGTGCAAATTTCTATCCGGAAGATAGGGTAATGGTGTATGAAGGTGATCCGGATGTGACGTTTGTTTTTAATAATACTCCCGAAGGTTTGGAACGAAGCGTGCGTGTTGTTGTGAAAAATACCGAATTGCGCTTGTTTAAACAACCGTATGTTGTGTTATCTAACTCGCCCAGTGTTATTAAAATCGGACAGACTTTTTATCATTTTCCAAATTTGGAAGCGGTAAAATTAAAGACGTACTTCACTATAGAAAAGCCTAAAACTAGTCCTTCGTATCTGCAACAGACTTTTGATGGCTTTGTTTTGAATTGTATTCGAAATTATAAAGTTTCAGTAAAAGGTTTCGATCTTTTAGATGAATATGGCGATCCGAAGATTTCGGCTTCTATTATTCGTAATACCAAAGGAGCGGCAAACATAGAATTTTCTTTTGCATATCGTTCTTGGAAAATTACCAATCTAAATACTGCGAGAAATTTTGATGTAGATTATCAATGGATAGGTGGCAAACCACGCTATACTCGTTTACAACGAAATTTTGCTTTTGAGCAAATGTTTGTTTCCGATATGGAAAAGATTGGCTTGATCGAGGAAGATGGTTTGTGGCGTAAGAAAGATTCAAGCGATGGAGATGACTATTTTGCTTTGTTGCAATGGATCCAAGTTAATAAGAAATTATTGGATACATACGGCGTAGAAGTGTTTGCTGAATCTGATCAGAAAGTCCAAAACTTGCAGGCAAAATTGGAGATGGAAGTCGTTTCTGATTCTATCGACTGGTTTGATGTTCATGCGGTTGTAACTTTTGGCGAATATAAGATTCCATTCAAAAAATTGCGTAAGAATATTTTGAATGAGGATCCTGTTGTGCAATTGCCTAATAATCAGATAGGTATTATTCCAAACGAATGGTTTGCTAAATATAAGGAATTGTTCTTGTTCTCTACGCGTAATGGTAGCCAGGAATATTTCTCGGTAAGTACAGTTCACTATAAAACCATACAACGTTTGCCTGTTACGTTGACGGATGCTCTAAAAACTCGTCTGCTTCATATCGAAACAAATGGATTGAAGGATAACGAGGTCCCTTCGGAAATTCAAGCGACTTTGCGTCCATATCAGGTTGAAGGATATCGTTGGCTTTGTTTTTTGAATGCTAACAACTTCGGTGGCTGTTTGGCGGATGATATGGGTTTGGGAAAGACCTTGCAAACAATTTCGCTTATTCAAAAGGTATTGAATATGCAGAAGGAGATAGGGCAGCATAAACCAAGCTTGATAGTTTCGCCTGCTTCTATTGTGTATAACTGGCATAATGAGTTTGAAAAATTTACACCGAATATCAAGGTTTTTAAATATATCGGTAATGAACGTAACCGTGAGTTTTCGTACTTTAACGACTACGATGTGATTCTTACTACATACGGTTTGTTGCGTAACGATATAGAAAGTTTCGAAAAGTTCCCATTCTATTATATTGTTTTGGACGAAAGTCAAATGATAAAGAATCCGGGATCGAAAATCTATAGCAGTGTGTTAAAGTTAAATTCCGACCGAAAACTGTTGTTGACAGGTACGCCTATAGAAAATACATTGATAGATTTGTGGACGCAGTTGAACTTCGTAAACCGCGATATGTTAGGTAGTCAGAAGTTCTTTAAGGACTATTTCGTAAAAGGAATAGAACGTCACGATGAAAATATCGCAAACCAATTGCGCCGAATTATAAAACCGTTCATATTCCGTCGTGAGAAACAGGAAGTTGCCAAAGATCTTCCTGCATTGACAGAACAGGTACGTTATTGTAAAATGTCGGAAGTGCAATCGAAATTATATGAAACGGAAAAGTCAAAAGTCCGTAATATGATTTTTGAATCGATAGAACACGACACATTCCAAAAAACTACGATCAATGTGTTGCAGGCGTTGATGCGTTTGCGATTATTGGCAAATCACCCGCAATTAGTAGAAGGAACACATGGAAGTTCTGGTAAATTCGATGAAGTTCTTCGTATGCTACCAAACATTATCCACCATCATAAAGTGTTGATTTTCTCTTCGTTTGTACGTCATCTGGATTTGTTTAAGGAACATTTCAAGAAAGAAGGACTAAAATATGCTTATTTGATTGGTAGTACATCGAATCGTGAAGAAGTAATTCGAAAATTCCAAGAAGATGAAGACTGTAAATTGTTCTTGATTTCTATAAAAGCAGGTGGAGTTGGTTTGAATTTGACACAAGCAGATTATGTGTTCATTCTTGATCCTTGGTGGAATCCTTCTGTTGAAAATCAAGCAGTTAGCCGCGCGCATCGTATTGGACAAAAGAACAATGTAACGGTATATCGTTTCATCTCCGAAAATACTATAGAAGAGAAGATTCAAAAATTACAACAACGTAAGACGCAACTTGTATCTAATTTTGTTCCTGACGAGCAAACAATTCCGTTCTCGCAAGAAGAAATCTCTTATTTGGTTGAATAACACTCATAAAATATGAAAATAGAAAGTTTTGGCGTATTGCCTGACGGAAAAGAAGTGGAGAAATTCACTATTCGTAATAGAAATGGAATGTCGTTGTCGGCTATAAATTATGGTGGTATTATTACATCGCTTTATGTGCCCGATAAGAACGGAAAATTTGGTGATGTTGTTCTTGGCTACGATACTTTGGAGGAATATATTGCCGATGAACTATATATGGGATCAGTTGTTGGCCGTTGTGCTGATGTGGTTGCCAATGCTTCTTTTTTGTTAGATGGACGTCAATATACATTGTTTAAGAATGATGGCGCAAATTCTAACCATGGTGGAAAAAGAGGTTTTGGCAAAAAATGGTGGCATATTCAAGAAAAACAAACGCGTGACGGCATAGCGCTACGTTTGTCTTATACTAGTTTAGACGGCGAAGAAGGGTACCCTGGTAAATTAAACGTTGAAATTCTGTATGTTTTAACAGATGATAATTGCCTTGTCTTTCGTTATACGGCAACGTCCACAAAGAAAACATTGATAAATCTAACAAACCATACGTATTTTAATCTTTCTGCAAAAAGTAATACGAATGTACTTGAACACAAGTTACAAGTAAAAACGAACTATTTTCTAGCATCAAATAAAGTGCATGTTCCTACAGGAGAATTTTTACAAGTAGAAGGAACTCCGTTAGATTTTAAAACACTTAGAAATATTCAAGATGGAATGGATATAACAAATGAGCAAGTTGCCTTTGCTGGTGGATTGAATCATTGTTATGTTGTTCCTTCGGCAAAAGAACCTGTTTTACATTACGAAGATGTAGAATCCGGACGAGTGTTGGAAATAAAAACTTTGGAACCAGGTATTCGCGTGTGTGTTGCAAACAATTGTAGCGTTATCGGGAAGAAAGGCTCTAAATATGAAAATGCGGCAGGAATAGCATTCTTGGCAGAGCATTTCCCTGATTCTATACATCATACGAATTTTCCTACTGTTGTGCTTCCTCCAAAACACCAATATAGCAGCGAAACTCGCTTGAAGTTTATGGTGAAAGGATAATTGAATATCTGTTGGGGCAGCTTTCAAAGCTGCCCGTACCTCTATTTATTCAATATATTTGTTGAAATGGAATAAGGAGAATCAATTCAGGTACGTACAAGGAAAATTATTTTCGCTTTCCAATTACGATCATAGTAACAGCAGTCAGAATTAGTACGATTCCGAATAAAATACGCATTGTTATTACTTCGTCAAAAACGGTAATTCCAATTGTTACGGCTGTTATTGGTTCTAGTGCTCCCATAATTGCAGTTGGGGTAGAGCCAATGTTTTTTACCGCTATTGCCATAAATACCAAAGAACAAACGGTAGGTAAAATTGCAAGCATAGTTGCAAATCCCCAGGCTTTAGCCGTAGTGAGCAGTTGGATATGATTGTTGGGTGTCGTAAGTGAATACAGAACAATTATAATTGAACAAAATATGAGTACATAGAAGGTCAATTTATATGACGAAAGTGTTAGTTCTGATTTGTTTACGACCACAATGTAGAGCGCGTATGCAAGTGAGGAAATGAAAATTAAAATGCCGCCTATTGTACTAACAACAATTTTTCCGTCACCTAAATACAATAGGAAAACGCCAATTAATCCCAAAATAATTGAAACGATAGTGATAGCATTTATCTTCTCCTTGAAGAATATTGCCATAATAAGTGCTACCAATATTGGGTAGAAGAATAACATGGAACAGGCAATTCCAGCGTCCATGTGCTTGAAACTGGTGTAGAATGTAATAGAGGAAATGGCGAACAGAGAACCTAAGATTGCTGTTATTCCTAACTCTTTAGAGGTAAGCTTGAATGATTCTTGTTTTAAGAGTAAAATTCCACCTAAAATAATTACGGCAAGAAAATATCGGTAAAATAACACGGAATTTACAGAATATCCGTAATCGTATAAAAATAACGCTCCTAACGGATTTGTGCCATAGCATACAGCCGAAGCTATTCCGAAAAAGCAACCTTTAATCGTTGTGTTAGAAAATTTTGTTTGCATTATAAAAGAATATAAGCAATTACGATAGCTGCGATTATTCCTGCGAAATCGGCAATTAAACCACAAGTTACGGCATGTCTTGTTTTACGTATTCCAACAGAACCAAAGTAAACCGCTAAAACATAGAATGTTGTATCGGTAGAACCTTGGAATATGCACGACAATTTTCCTACAAACGAGTCGGCTCCGTATGTGTTCATGGCATCTATCATCATGCCACGAGCGCCAGAACCGCTAAGTGGTTTCATGAAAGCAGTTGGGAGTGAAGGAACAAAACTGGTGTCAACACCAATTTTGTCGAAACACCATGCGAGTCCGTCGGTGATAAGGTCTAAACCGCCCACAGTTCTAAATATGCCTATGGCAACTAATATTGCAATCAAGTTAGGTATAATCTTTACTGCAACACCAAAACCGTCTTTTGCACCTTCAATAAATGCATCAAAAACATTGATTTTTTTGATAAGTCCTGCAACTATAAATGAAATAATGATAGAAAATAATATCACATTCCCAATTACATTTGAAATGATGCTTAATTCCTCGCCTGGCAAACTTTTTAGGTAAAAAAGCAAACCAAGAATTATGGCTGTAAGTGAACCTAAATAGAGTAGGATAGTTTTGCAGAAAATATTGATTTTCTGTATGACAGCAACTGTTAGAAACCCAATGATTGTAGAGAAGAATGTTGCAAATAATATTGGTAGAAATACATCTGTTGGATCTGCGGCACCGGTTTGGGCTCGATAAACCATAATAGTTGTAGGTATTAGTGTTAATCCAGATGTGTTTAGTACCAAAAACATGATTTGGGCATTCGATGCAGTATCTTTTTGCTTATTAAATTCCTGCATTTCGTTCATCGCTTTAAGTCCCATTGGGGTAGCGGCGTTGTCTAAACCAAGCATATTTGCGGCAATGTTAAGCATGATAGTTCCATAAACAGGATGATCTTTGGGAATTTCCGGGAAAATTTTACGGAAAAATGGTGCTATAAGTTTTGCTAAAAGGTCGATAATACCACCTTTTTCGCCGATTTTCATAAAACCGAGCCATAAAGCAAGAACGCCTGTGAGTCCTATAGAAATCTCGAAACCATTTCTTGCATCGGCGAATGCTCCTTGCATTACTTGAGAGAAAATTTCAGTATCTCCATAAAATACAAGTCGTATTAGTGCAACAACAAAGCCTATTAAGAAAAATGCTATCCAAATATAGTTGAGTGCCATGCTTATTTTTTTATCGTTCTATTCTTCCATTGGGTGGAAATAACCATTGCAAAAATAGGAATTATCGTAATATAAAAGAAGTATATACACTGAAAAGGAAGCACTAACCATAGTGATTGTTTGGTGTTGTAGTAATTTGCTGTTGTCGCAAAAATTGTAAAGTCTGCAATGCTTTTTGTAATGAATAAAAGTATAAAACAAATGAGTGAATGTATGTTCCCGCAACACATACCAATAAAGAATGCTGTCATAGCAAGGCAGATGCTATATACAATAACTGCAACAGCGATCGCATCAAAATCTTTGTATCCGCCAGATTTCGATGCCCATCTGATTCTTTGCTTGAAAAACTCTCGTATTGTTGTTGGTAGAGCTGTGTGTATTGCGCAATCTTTATCTTGTATGAATGTAATTGATTTATTGTCAGCTTGTTTTGCCGAATGGAGTAGGAATACGTCGTCTCCAGAAGAGTATGTGCTGTTTGTATTATAATTGTTTTTGTAGAATTGTTTACTAATTGCCATATTAGCTCCGTTACAACTAAATGCATGGTTTATTTTTGCCAATCCTGCTTGTACGGCAAGTATGCCTACAAAATCAAGTTGGAAGAATTTTTCTATTGTTGCATTATGCGATACGGTTGGAATTACATTGCCGAATAAAAAGGAATTTTTTGTTTGATAATAGTGTTTTACATACGTTTCTGCCCATTGTTCCGATAGCGAACAGTCGGCGTCAGTAAAAAGAAATAATTCGCCGTTTGCGTGTTCCAACGCATATTTTAACGCCTGTTTTTTTCCTATAGAATCATCAGGTGCATTTAAAATTATAAAACGATTGTCTGTTTTAGCGTAATCTTGTAGAATTGAAAGAGTTCTGTCCGACGAATGGTCGTTTACGATGACGAATTCTATCTGTTCGCTTGGGTAGGATTGTTGGTATAGGCATTGACAAAGATGTCCGATGTTTTCTTCTTCGTTTCTTGCTGCTACAATAACCGAGCAAAACGGGTAGGAGTGTTCTTGTTCTGTCAGTTTGTCTTTTTTTCGCCATCCACGAATTGCAAATATAATAAGCAGTAGGTAACTGTAGCTAATGAGGATGGATATGATAAAAAGTAGCATAAATATCGTTTCTATTTGTTCAAAGGTAGATATTTTCAAATAATACTGACTAAAATCACCGAAAAATGTTAATTTAGCACAAATTTTATGTAAAAAATCCATGTGGGTTAAAGTAGCGAGGTTTATTCTCAAATATAGGGTTGCAATTATAGTTGCTCTTTCCATTTTCACAGTGGGAATGGCTTATGAAGCAAAAAAAGTACATTTATCGTACGAATATGCGGCGTTGTTGCCGGAAACAGATTCTTCGTTTATTCAATTTAAACAATTTAAAAGCGATTTTGGCTCTGATGCCAATGGCTTGATTGTTGGCTTAAAAACTGCAGAAGTCTTCAAATTGCAAAATTTCAATGCTTTTGCGGATATGTGCGATACGCTAATAAGTATTGATGGCGTTGATAATATTATGTCCGTTATTCATGCTGTGCAGATTAGCGAGTCGGGGACGCGTGTGAAGAAATTTTTTGAAGAACGTCCGCAAACGCAAGAGGAATTGGATTCCATTTCGAAGTTGATACTAAATCAACCTTTGTATGAAGGTATGCTTTTTAGCAAAGAACACGATGTGTATGTTCTTATGCTTACTATCCGTCAAAGTATATTGGATAGTCCTGATCGTGAAGAATTGATTGCTCAAATTGAATCTATTGTTCATGAATTTTCCGAAAGTTCATCTATACCTGTATTTATAACAGGCATGCCATATGTTCGTACACAAACATCGTTAAAATTACAGTCTGAATTACGCTTTTTTGCTGTTTTGGCTGTGTTGATTTGTGCGTTGATTCTGTATGTGATTTTCCGCTCATTTAAGAATGTAATGTTCTCGATGTTAGTGGTTTTGATTTCTGTAATTTGGGTGCTTGGTTGGATGGGTATCTTCAACTATGAATTGACTATGTTGAGTGCGATGATGCCTTCACTTATCATTGTCATAAGCGTTCCGAACTGTGTGTTCTTCTTGAACAAATATCATCAGGAGTATGCAATGCACGGAAATAAGATAAAAGCTTTACAGCGAGTTATTTACAAAGTTGGAAATTCATTATTCTTGTCGAACTTAACAACAGCTGTTGGTTTCTTGACATTCTTGGTTACAGAAAGTACCATAATGAAAGAATTTGGTTTGGTTGCAGCGTTAGGTATTCTTGGCATTTTTGTGTTTTCAATCACATTGTTAACTATCATATTCAGTTATTTGGCACCTCCATCAGACAAGATGTTGAAACATTTGGATAGTAAGTTGTTCGAAAAAGTAGTGGATGTAATTGTGAGTTGGACAACTACAAAACGTCCTGTAATTTATTCTATTACACTTGTTCTTTTGGTTGTTGTAGTTTATGGAATGACGAAAATACATCGTACAGGTTATGTTGTGGATGATTTGCCTCAACATGACATTATTATGGTGGATTTGCATTATGCGGAAGATAAATTTAATGGTGTACTTCCATTAGAAATACAGATAGAAGATACAGCCAAAATCAATATTATTCGTGATAAAGAATTTCTTCGCAAAGTTGATCAATTGGTCGATAGTCTTGCGACATATAGTGAAATTGCTAAACCGTTGTCTATTATTGATTTCTTGAAGTTTAGTTGGCAAGCTCATAATGGTGGAAATCCAGATTATTACACATTGCCAAATTCCACAGATATTTTCTATCAGAATAAGTTAAAGAAATTGGCCAAAGGGGCAGGACAAGGTTTAGGTTCTTTACAATATTCTATGGTAGATTCAACAGGAACGAAGATTCGTGTTCGTTGTAGCGTAAAGGATATCGGAACTACAAAAATGGCACAGTTGGAAAAAGATTTGCAGGAAGATTTGAATGCAATTTTCCCGGCAGATCGTTACAAAACATTGATTACCGGTACAAGTGTGATATATTTTAAAGGCTCGCAATATCTTTTGAAAAACCTCTTCAGTAGTGTTGCATTAGCTATTGTGATTGTTGGTTTATTTATGGCATTGTTATTCCGTTCAAAACGAATGGTTTTTGTATCGTTAGTACCAAATATTCTACCAATGTTCTTTACGGCTGCTTTGATGGGATTCTTCGGTATTCCTATTAAAGTTTCCACAATCTTAGTATTTAGTATTGCATTTGGTATTTCCGTTGACGACACAATCCATTTCTTGTCACGATACAGACAAGGTTTGAAAACATCGGGATGGAGTATAAAAGAAGCGGTGGAATTAGCCATCCGTGAAACTTCACCAAGTATGGTTTCAACATCAATCATTTTGTTCTTTGGATTTGGAATCTTTATGTTCTCGCAATTCGGTGGTACCGAAGCAATGGGTAGCTTAGTAGCAATGACATTGCTATTTGCTATGGTATTCAATAATTTATTATTGCCAAGTCTTCTTTTAACATTAGATAAAAAAATTACAACAAAACATTTTCAAGAACCATTGCTTGATATTTATAATGAAGAAGAAGATATAGAATTAGAAGATTTGCAAATAGAATAACGATATGAAAATCAATATTCTTGTCACTGGCGGTGCAGGGTTTATAGGTAGTTGCTTAGTAGAAAAATTACTTGCAAACAATTCATACTATGTTGTTATCGCTGATGATTTGTCAACGGGAGATATTCGTAAACTTCCTTCTAAGGAAAATCCGAATTGGAAGTTTTTCAAGTGTGATGTGAATAATTACGAAAGTATTGCTCACATAATGCGTACATATCAATTTGATTATGTCTTTCATTATGCGGCAATGGTTGGTGTTCAAAGAACACAAGCGCATCCGTTGCAAGTTTTAGAAGATATTGACGGCATTCGTAATATTTGTAAATTATCGGAAGAAACAGGCGTGAAACGATTGTTTTTCTCGTCTTCTTCGGAAGTGTACGGAGAACCATTTGAAATTCCACAAAGAGTAGATACTACGCCGTTGAATTCTCGCGTGCCGTATGCTGTTGTGAAAAATTTAGGCGAAGCTTATCTTCGTTCATATAACCAAGAATATGGATTGGAATATTCCATATTCCGCTTCTTCAATACATACGGTCCACGACAAAGTCTTGATTTTGTGATGAGTAGATTCATCATAAAAGCAATGAAAAATCAAGATATTGAAATTTATGGCGACGGTAGTCAAACTCGTACTTTCTGTTATGTGGAAGATAATGTGGACGCATGTATAAATGCGTTTGAGAAAAATTTGATGATAAATCAAGTAGCCAATATTGGTGGAAATCAGGAAATTACTATACAAAGTCTTGCCGAGTTAATAGTGAAGAAAACAAACTCTTCATCAAAGATTGTGCATATTGCTCCATTAAAAGATGGTGATATGAAGAGACGCTGTCCTGATAATACTTTTATGTGCAACGAATTGTTGCAAAGACCATTGACAACATTAGAAGAAGGTATAGAAAAAATGTTGTCGGAAGGCTTGTTTGATATGAATAAATAGGTAATTATGAAGAGTTTAGAGTCTTATCAATCGTGTGTGAATGATGCTTTAGTTGCTCGTTTGAAACAAACGAATTTTGATGAACCAGCAGGATTGTATGAACCTTGTAAATACATATTACAAAATGGCGGAAAACGCGTGCGTGCTTCGTTAGTTCTTCTTGCTTCTAAAATGTTTTCTGGTTCGTGTGAGAGTGCTTTACCAGTAGCTTTGGCATTCGAAACATTTCATAATTTTACATTGATTCACGATGATATTATGGATAAAGCATCAATTCGTCGTGGTATCCCAACTGTTCATGTAAAGTGGGACGAAAATACAGCAATTCTTTCTGGTGACGCGGTAATGATTATTGCCTACCGTTTCTTTGAAGAAGCAGGAGAGAATGTGATGAAATTGTTTCCGTTGCTAAATAAAACAGCGTTGGAAGTATGCGAAGGACAACAATATGATATAGATTTAGAGAAAGCAACCTTGCAAGATTCTTTAGTTACAGAATCAGTATATTTAAAAATGATTGAATTAAAGACGTCAGTTTTGCTTGCAGCTTGCTTAAAGGCTGGTTCAATTGTAGGTGGAGCTAATGACGTTGACGCACAAAAAATGTATGAGATTGGTCGTTTGCTTGGTGTTGCTTTTCAATTACAGGACGATGTGCTTGATACATACGGAAACGAGCAGACTTTCGGTAAAAAAATTGGTGGAGATATTCGCGTAAATAAAAAAACATATTTGCTAATAAAAGCTTTGGAAACATTGCAGGGAGAGGATAAAAATCAATTATCTTCTTTAATGTCGGAATTGTCAGCTAATGAAAAAGAAAAATTCGAAGCTGTTGTTTCGTTGTATAATAAAGCTGATGTGAAAGGGCAAACGGTAACATTGATAAAAGAGTATTTTGCAAAAGCAAAGTCGTTGGTCGATGAAATTTCAGTGCCAGAAACACGCAAACAAGAATTGCGCTTGTTTATGGATGAATTGTTAAATAGAGAGTATTAAACAAAAAAGCATCGATTTCTCGATGCTTTTTTTTATGCTATCATTGTTAGATTTTTCTCAGAAATCATTTTTCGCAGGTTTATTATTGCGTATCGCATTCTTCCCAATGCGGTATTGATGCTTATTCCTTGTGCATCAGCAATTTCTTTAAAACTCATTTGTAGATTTACTCGCATAAGGACGGTTGTTTTCTGATCTTCGGGTAGGAGATAAATAAGTTCTTTAAGGTCGCTATTTATTTGACTCTTAATCAGTTTATTTTCTATATTTTCGTCAGAAAATTTTGCGTTGTTGAATAAATCTACTTCGCCGCTTTCGTTTGATACAGTTTTGAATTTCGTTTCTTTACGATAATGGTCAATAATAAGATTGTGTGCAATACGGAATAACCATGCAGAAAAATATCCTTCATCGTGGTAGCCATTTTGGCGTAATGAATTGATAGCTTTCATGAAGGTTTCTTGGCATAAATCTTCAGAAATCATTGTGTCTTTTATAGAATGACGGATATAGTACAAGATTTTCTTGTTATATCTGCTAATAATAATATCCATTGCTGAATTATCGCCAGAAATGAAGGCAAGGACCAATTCTTGGTCGGATAACATACTTTTCATAACAAATCGTTTTAAGAATTTTACAATTTCTGAAAAGTAGATTTATCCTATAGGCAATAATTTTAGATTGTTAATATGTGCAATTATATGACTTATTTCATAAAAAAACAAGAAGAGGTGCAAATTTTTGCACCTCTCTGTCTTATTTCTTTCTGTCTGCTTCGTTGTAACCAAGAATATTGAACATGTCTTCTGCAGATTGTTCCTCTCTGTACAGGTAATCTACAATGTTTCCTGTATCATCTCGATCTATAACGATATATTTTGGGGAAGGGATCAAGCAATGCTTTATGCCACCATATCCACTGATAGAATCTTGATATGCTCCTGTATGGAAGAAACCAATATATAAAGGTTCTTTTTCTTTTTCGGAGTAGGATGGAAGCATAACTTCTTGATTCAAGTCTTCAGAATTGTAATAATCTGAATGATCGCAACTAATACCACCGATATTTACACGCTTGTATTCGTTTTTCCATTTGTTGATTGGAAGTAGAATGAACTTTTCATGAATACTCCAGGCGTCAGGAATTGTGTTCATCAAGCTATTATTGATGATATACCAGCATTCAGTATCGTTTTGTTGTTTTTGTTCAAGCACTTGGAATATAATTGCACCACTTTCGCCAACAGTATATTTCCCGAATTCAGTAAATATGTTAGGGTCATCAACTTTGTCTCTTGCGCAGGCTTCCTTAATGTTTTTTATGATTTCACCAATAATATAGTCGTAGTCATATTCAAAACCAAGGTGATTTCGGATAGGAAGACCGCCACCTAAATCAAGTGAGTCAAGCGTGTCGCATTGTTTTTTTAGGTCGATGTACACTTTCAATGCTTTTTGGAACTCTCCCCAATAATACAAACTATCTTTTATACCTGAGTCAACGAAGAAATGGAGCATTTTTAGTTCCAAATTCTTTTTTGTTTTCAAACGTTTGTAGAAGTGAAGAATCTCATTTGGACGAATACCGAGGCGAGAAGTGTAGTAAGCAGATTGTGACTCTTCGTTGATAGCCATACGGATACCAACTTTTAGTTTCTTTCTGCCCATAACTTTTTCAAGTCTGTCTAGTTCTTCTGTACTATCAAGGATGGTAATAGTATTGTGGAACCCAAGGTCACGAAGCATGACGATTTTACGTAAATATTCGTCTGTTTTGTAACCATTGTGTACAACAGTAAGATGCTTGTCAACTTTTTTCGCTTGGTATAATTTTAGAATCAAGTCAATGTCAAATGACGAAGATGTCTCAAGATTGACATTGTGCTTTAAAGCTTCATTTATTACGTGGTAGAAGTGATTACATTTAGTACAATAGCAATACTCGTAATTACCTTTGTAATTGTAATATTTGATGGCTTTGTTGAAAAGATTGCGCGATTTACGAATTTGTTCGCCAATTTTCGGTAGGTAAATAAACCTAAATGGCGTACCATATTTTTCTATTAAATATTTGAGAGAAACTCCTTGGAATGTAAGGAAACCATCGCGGAGGTCAAATCCCTCCTGTGGGAAGTAGAAACTTTGTTCTATCAAATCAAAATAGGTATTCTTCATCGTTTTCTGTCAATCATAAAATTTGTAATTTTTTTGCAAATAAAAGTAAAAAAGTAAGACAAAAAAAGAAAATGGAGTAGTGTTTTTTCTTCATTTTTTGTGATGCTCTAAAACAGGCGTTTATGGCTGTTTGTGAAAGATTGAAAAATAATATTTTTTAGGCGTATGGTTGTCGTTTGAAGATGTTTTTGTGAGAGAAAAAGGGTAGGTGATAAAAAACTCTGAAATGGTAGTATTTTTCTCGGTTCTGCTTACTGATTATTCGTGAAAATTTTTATTTTTGCATCGTTTCTATAGAATAATTATACAAAATGTCAAAAACTATCAAATTAAGAAAGGGGTTTGATATAAATATGCAAGGCGCAGCCGAACATATTTTCGTACAAAACCCAATGCCAGACTCAGTGGCATTAAAACCGACGGATTTTGTTGGATTGACAGCAAAATTAATGGTGAAAGAAGGCGATAAAGTTTTAGCCGGCGATCCATTATTCATCAACAAGTTACAACCAGAAATCAAGTTCACTTCTCCTGTAAGTGGAACTGTGTCTGCTGTTACTCGTGGTGAAAGACGTGCATTGCTTAATATTACTGTAACGCCAGACAAAGAAACGGAGTACAAAAAATTCGAAGTTGCAAATTTCGATTCAATGTCGCGTGAACAAGTTGTTTCTGCAATGTTGGAAGCTGGAGTTTGGCCATTCGTAAAACAACGTCCTTATGATGTTGTGGCTAATCCGAATGACAAACCAAAATCGATCTTCGTGTCGGCTTTTGATACAGCGCCACTTGCTCCAGACTACACATTCGCATTGGAAGAATATGCCGACGATTTCCAAGTTGGTATAAACGCGCTTAAGAAATTAACAGATGGAGCAGTAAACCTTGATATTTATAAAGAAGGTCGTGCGAAAACAACTTTCACAAATATCACAGGTGTAGAACAAAATTATTTCTCAGGAAAACATCCTGTAGGAAATGTTGGCGTTCAAATCCATCATATTGATCCAATTAATAAGGGAGAAGTTGTTTGGGTTGTAAATCCTCAAGATGTAGTAATCATTGGTAGATTGTTCTCAAAAGGAATTTTCGATGCTCGTGTTATTATTGCATTGACAGGTGCTGTTAAAAATCCACGTTACTATAAGACAATCCTTGGCGCAAATATTCAATCGTTCTTAGCACAAGAACAAATTGACGACAATATGCGTGTGATTAGTGGTAATGTTTTGACAGGTACAAAACTTGGTTCTAATGATTTTATTGGTTACTATGATTCTCAAGTAACAGTAATTGAAGAAGGTAATAAACCAACATTTATGGGTTGGTTAGCTCCAGGTTTCGATAAATACAGCTTCAGTAGAGCTTTCTTCTCTTGGTTGTCGCCAAAGAAGAAATATGCTTTGAATACAAATACAAACGGTGGTAAACGTGCATTTGTATTTACTGGAATATACGAAGATGTGTTGCCAATGGATATCTATCCAATGCAATTAATCAAAGCTATTTTGGCTGAAGATGTTGACAAAATGGAACAATTAGGTATTTATGAAGTTGTTCCAGAAGACTTGGCTATTTGTGAATTTGTATGCCCTTCTAAAATTGAAATGCAATCAATTTTACGCCAAGGATTAAATGTAATGAGAAAGGAATTTAATTAATTAAGTTGTATATGAAAGCAATAGAAAATTGGATACAGAAAACCAAGCCTAATTTTGAAAAGGGTGGTAAGTATGAGAAATGGCTTCCTATCTACGAAAGTTTCGAGACATTCTTACATGTTCCTGGAACTGTAACAACTGCAGGTAGCCATGTCCGCGACGCAATAGATTTAAAACGCGCTTTGATTATCGTAATCTTCGCATTGGTTCCTACATTATTATATGGTATGTACAATGTAGGTTCTTTGTTCTACACTTCGATAGGTGAAGATTACACAATGATGGAAGCTTTCGGTTATGGTTTCATTAAAGTTTTACCATTAATCGTGGTTTCGTACATTGTTGGTCTCGGTATAGAATTTGTATTCTGTTATATCCGTGGGCACGAAATTAGTGAAGGATATTTGGTAAGTGGTTTGATTATTCCTCTTATCGTTCCTGTTGATATTCCACTATGGGAACTTGCTTTAGCAGTAGCATTTGCTGTTATAATTGGTAAGGAAGCTTTCGGTGGAACAGGTATGAATATCGTAAACCCAGCATTGTTGGCACGTGCCTTCTTGTTCTTTGCATATCCAGGTAATATGTCTGGTTCTTCAGCATGGGTTCATTCAGTAGAAGGTAAAGCTACTGTTGATGCATTCTCAGGTGAAACAATTTTAGGTCAGTTGAATGCCGGTGTTGCTCCTGATGCTATTCATGGTGTTGCAAACAATCAACTTTCAGTTTGTGATTTGATGGTAGGTAACTATGCAGGTTGTGTTGGTGAAACTTCATTCATCGCAATCTTAATTGGTGCTGCATTATTATTGTTCACAGGTATTGCAAGTTATAGAATCATTCTTTCTGTATTTGCAGGTGGTTTTGCAATGGGATTATTGATGAATGCATTCGCTCCAGAAACAAATTATGTTATGCAATTGCCAGCATTCAGTCATTTGTTGATTGGTGGTTTTGCTTTTGGTGCAGTATTTATGGCTACAGATCCAGTAACTGCAGCACAAACAAACACTGGTAAATGGATTTATGGTTTCTTGGTTGGTGTATTTGCAATCATGATTCGTTGTTTCAACCCAGCTTACCCAGAAGGTATGATGCTTTCAATCTTGTTGATGAACGTATTTGCTCCACTTATCGACCACATGGTTGTAAAAGCAAACATCAATAGACGTATGAAACGTGCAAAAGCTGCACAAGAAACTGTTACTAACGCTTAATAATATACGACGATGGAAAAGAGTAATTCATACATATTTATTTATTCGATAGTAATGGTTGTTGTTATTGCAACATTGTTGTCTGTAACAGCTTTCTCATTAAAACCTTTTCAACAAGCAAATATGAAAGTTGAAAAGATGCAAAATATTTTATCTGCTGCAGCTATTGAAGATGTTCAAGCAAGTGAAGCTGAAAAAGTGTTTGGCGATAACTTGACAGAATTTTTCTTTGTGAAAAATGGTTCATCTGAAAAAGTTTCTGGAGATATAGAAGATTATATTTCTAATGGAACTGTAAAAGATGGTTGCTTGCCAGTTATTGATATCAATAATTGTTATGTTATTCCTTTGAAAGGTAATGGTCTTTGGGGTAAAATCTGGGGTTATATCTCAGTTAGCAAAGCTGATGGTAGCACTGTTGTAGGTACAGTTTTCGATCACGAAAGTGAAACTGCAGGTTTGGGTGCTGAAATCATCAAACCAAAATTCCGCGATACATTTAAAGGAAAACAAATTTTTGTCAACAACGAATTTACTTCAGTTAAGGTTGTAAAGGGTGGTGCCAAAGCAAACAACGAAGTTGATGCTATTTCAGGTTCTACAAAAACTTGTGATGGTGTAACTGCAATGTTGTTCGATTGCTTGAATGGCTATGCTTCATTCCTACAATCACAAGTTTCTGCACCAGTAGAAACTGCTCCTGTTGCTGACACAACTACTAATGTTCAATCTTTAAACTAATAAGGTCATGGCAGAAGAAAAAGAATCATTGTTTTCAAAGAAAAACTTACAATTGCTAACAGGACCTCTTGGTTCACAAAACCCAATTACAGTACAAGTATTAGGTATTTGTTCTGCATTGGCTGTAACAGCAAAAGTTGAATCTGCTATAGTAATGGCGTTAGCGGTAACTATCGTTGTCGGCGTTGCAAATATGGCAATATCACTTTTACGAAAAACTATTCCTAACCGTATCCGTATCATCGTTCAATTGTTGGTTGTTGCAACATTGGTGATCTTGGTTGACCAAATTTTAAAAGCATTCTCATACGGTGTAAGTAAACAACTTTCTGTATATGTTGGTTTGATTATTACAAACTGTATTGTGATGGGACGTATGGAAGCTTTCGGTTTAGGTAACAAACCTTGGCCTTCGCTTCTTGATGGTCTTGGAAATGGTTTAGGTTACGGTATGATTTTAGTAATTATCGCTGTAGTTCGTGAATTATTCGGAGCTGGTACTATTACTTTACCAATCGCTGGTGAATTACGAATCATTCCTGAAGCATTCTACACAGCATGTGGATACGAAAACTGCGGTTTCATGTTGATGCCTCCAATGGCATTGATTATTGTTGCTGTAATCATTTGGATCCAACGCTCAAGAAATAAAGATTTAATTAAAAAATAACCTTAAAAGATTGTGATCATGGAGTTGTTAAACTTATTTATTAAATCAATTTTTATAGACAATATGGTGTTCGCATTCTTTTTGGGAATGTGTTCATTCATTGCAGTGTCTAAAAATGTGGAAACAGCAGCTGGTCTTGGTTTAGCTGTAACATTTGTGTTGGCAATCACTGTTCCTATTGACTATTTATTGAATGAATTCGTATTGAAACCAGGTGCTTTGTCTTGGATGGGTGAGAGTTTCGCCGATGTTGACTTGAGTTTCTTGAGTTTCATTATTTTCATTGCTGTTATCGCATCATTTGTACAGTTGGTAGAAATGATAGTTGAGAAATTTGCACCAGCTTTGTATTCTTCTCTTGGTATTTTCTTGCCATTGATTGCTGTAAACTGTGCCATCCTTGGTGGTTCATTGTTTATGCAACAAAGAGGATATGAAACATTAGCTGAAGCAACTGTATTTGGTTTAGGTTCAGGTATTGGATGGTTTTTAGCAATCGTTGGTATTGCAGCCATTAACGAAAAAATCAAATACTCTCATGTGCCAGCAGCATTGAAGGGCGTAGGTATCACATTTATCGTAACAGGATTAATGGGTATCGCATTCATGAGTTTTATGGGTATTAAATTGTAATAATTAAAATTGAGCAAAATGATAATTTTAGATGCATCGGCAGGCATAATGATAGGCGCAAGTGTTGTCGTCTTCCTGCTAGTAGTAATATTATTGGTGGCTCTTCTTTTGTTGGCAAAAGCAAAATTGTTGCCATCAGGAAAAGTACAGTTGTATATCAACGATAAAGAACCAATGGAAGTAAATCCAGGTAGCTCTTTGTTGAGCACTTTGCAAGGACAAAATATCCTTTTGCCTTCTGCTTGTGGTGGTGGTGGTGCTTGTGGTATGTGCCGTTGCCGTGTAACAGAAGGTGGTGGAGATATTCTTCCTACAGAAAAGGGTTTCTTCTCTCGTAAAGAACAAAATGATAATTGGCGTTTGGCTTGCCAAGTGAAAGTTAAAAATGACATTCATATTAAAATTCCTGAATCAGTTCTTGGTATTAAAGAATGGGAATGTGAAGTTATTTCTAACAAGAATGTCGCTTCTTTCATTAAAGAGTTTAAGGTTAAATTGCCAGCTGGTGAACACATGGATTTCTTACCAGGTTCTTACGCTCAAATCAAAATTCCTGCATATGACATCAATTATGCTGATTTCGATAGAAGTTTGATTGGCGATTTGTATATTCCAACTTGGGAAAAATTCGGTTTGTTTGGATTACACCAAAAGAATACTGAACCTACAGTTCGTGCTTATTCTATGGCTAACTACCCAGATGAAGGTGATATCATTACATTGACAGTTCGTATTGCAACACCTCCATTTAAACCAAAAGATCAAGGTCCTGGTTTCATGGATGTTCCTTGTGGTATCGCTTCTACATATATCTTCAACTTAAAACCTGGAGATAAAGTAATGATGAGTGGTCCTTATGGAGATTTCCACCCTGTATTTGACAGCAAACGTGAAATGATTTGGGTTGGTGGTGGTGCCGGTATGGCTCCTCTTCGTGCTCAAATTATGCACATGCTTAAGACTTTGAATACTCGTGACCGTGAAATGCATTATTTCTATGGTGCTCGTGCAATCGATGAAGTATTCTTCTTGGAAGACTTCTTAGAATTGGAAAAAGAATTCCCTAATTTCCATTTCCACTTAGCACTTGACCGCCCAGATCCAAAGGCTGATGGTCTAGGTATTAAATACACTCCAGGTTTCATTGCTCCAGTAATGGGTGATACATACTTGAAGCAACACGAAGAACCAGAAGATATTGAATACTACTTGTGTGGTCCTCCAATGATGGCAAAGACTGTGCTTGACTTGTTACACAGCCTTGGCGTAGAAGACGAAATGATTCGTTTCGATAACTTCGGCGGATAATTCTTTAAAAACAAAAAAAGAATATATATTTGTAGAGACGCAAGGTTTTGCGTCTCTATTTTTTTATACATATTAAATACACAGAATGAAACGAATACTGACAATTGTAACACTTTTATTTCTAGGAATCTCTGTCTATGCAGAATCAAATTCGGATACAGTCGCAACCGATAAATCTATCCTTTCGTATGTAGAAGATTGGTATAGTGAAAATATGAATTATGGAACAATTACAGCATTAATGACCATAGAAAGTTCCTTTGTTCCTTTCCCTTCAGAAATAGTTATTCCTCCAGCTGCTTATGTTGCTTGTAATGAAGGAAATGATATGAATATAATATTGGTAGTATTATTTGCAACGTTAGGATCTATGCTAGGAGCCATGATAAACTATTTGCTTTCAATATGGTTGGGACGTCCTATTATTTACAAGTTCGCAGATAGTAAGTGGGGACATTTGCTAACATTAAATGGAGAAAAACTAAAGAAAGCAGAAGATTATTTTAATGAACATGGCGTTGTTTCTACATTCATAGGACGATTAATCCCTGTTATACGACAGTTAATTTCAATACCAGCAGGTTTGGCAAAAATGAAATTACCTATATTTTTATTGTTTACATTCCTTGGTGCTGGTATATGGAATGTGATTTTAGCAGCATTAGGTTATGTCGCACATGGACAACAAGATTTAATAAATCAATATAGCCACGAAATTGGATATGTGATTGTGGGAGGTGTATTGTTAGTGGTATTATATTACACTGTAAAATATTTTTTACGGAGACGTTGAATTTAAAGTTTTTGTTTTTATATGGTAAACGGAGATGTGGATTTGCATCTCCGTTTTTTTATTGTGCTGAAATATAAAATAACAGATTTTTTAGCGTAGTACAATCTTTTGGGAAAATAATATGTTACTTGGTTCAAAGATCCTTCGTTACACTTAGGATGACAGGTGGCTTGTTGATAAGGGGAGAGAGGTAAATAGAGAAAATTTTTATTTCAAATTACATTGTTTCCCCATTATTCACTTGTTATATCATACTTATTTCTATGGATTAATTCCGTTTTGTATTGACTCTATCCATGTACGAACAATATGAAGACAAATCGAGAATATAATGGTCACATTTTTAGATAATCAATTTTATAATTATTTTTAACATTTGCAAAAAGTGGATTTAATACGAAATTTTAAAGAAAATCATATTCAGTGGTTACTATAAGGTGTAATAATTTTTAGAATTTGAAAGTGTTGATTTTTTTCTATGTGTATGATTTGTTTGTAGATGTTTTCAATTGAATTTTTTGTTTAATTTTAATGTAATACTATGAAAAAAAATTTTATGTTTTGCGCACTAATATGTGCAGGTTTTGTTTTTTCAAGCTGTAATCAAGATGCCAAACAAGGGAAAACGAGTGTGATTACAGAACAAGAAGTACAAAATGTTGTCAGTCAGTTTGCTGATTTTAAAAAAGGTAGCCATGTGGTTGAATTTAAAACAGGTTATTATGAATTAAATTGTAAAGAGGCTCGTTATAAACTTCGCCAGTTAGCTGCTAATGGAGTGATTTCATATTGTGCGGAAATTATAAATGAAGTTGATTCAATAACGATTATAAAAGGTAAAGAAAAAATAAGGAAAGCATATGTTTCTGCTGCTCATGTATTTGTGAATGTTGAACTGACTGATGCTGGTAAGACGATGGTTGTTGTTGATTCTGCTGTTGTTACGAAAGAACCTAGAACTATATTCCCTTCGGATATGGAGAATAATTTTGCAAATGAAAAATATCCTGCCGATGCTGTTGCTGTCGACGAAAATATTCCTGTTCGTAATCCTGTTGTTGAAGATGATATTGATTCTGTGTTGTCAGAAAAAGAAGATGTTGTTAAACCAGAACCTTCTATATATGAATTAGAATTGAAAAAAGTTGTTGAGAAAAAGGTTATGGTAAATACTTTGACAAAATCTGTATGTAAAGTGTCTAATTTGATTGCAACTAATATGATGAAAGAACAAGGTTTGTCATTTGCAGATGTAATCTTTGAAACAAGTGATGTTACTCCGTTTGGTCGTATTTTGGAAGGAAAAACAAAAGGGGTAAAAGAAAAATATCATTATACATTCCAAAAATATGAAGATGGTTGGAAAATTGTAAATGAAGCAAATGTTAAAACAACAGAAAAGACTGTTGAAGAATAAAACTAGTATGGTTAAAATAAAATTATGCTATGAATAAATATTTGAAAATATCTTTTCTTTCCATATTTAGCTTGCTTCTTCTTGGGGCATGTAATGGTAAGAAAACAGTAAAAGAAATCACAAAAAATGAAATTTCTAAGTTGTATAAACCAGTGGTTGATTCTATACAAAAAGGTGATATTGTTTCTTTAATAGTTGGTTTTTATGAAGAGAATAATTCTGAACAGAGATTGTTACTTCGAAAACTTGCTGCTGAAGGTGTAATAACATATGATGCAGAGAAAGTTTTGGATGACAATAATAATCCTCATGTTTTTGTAAAGGTCGCTCTTACAAAAGAAGGCTCAAAATGGATTTATAGTCCTAAGCAAACGACGTGTGCAAAAACAACTGTTGTTTCAAATGAAGATGTTGATATGAAAAATCGTTTTGAAAAGGAAAAACATGTTTCTGATTCTATATCAAACGAAGAGGATATTGTTGTTATAAATCCAACGGAATGTTATGATACTATAGTGCATATTGTTCCAAAGCCAGTTGTTCCTGAAAAACCTGTTTGGGCATTAGAAAAAGTGTCAAAAGAATTGTCGTTGTATGAATTGTTGTCTTTGGATGTTACAAAAGATACAGTACAACTTATTGGACAACAAAGATCAATATTTAAAATTCGTAATATTATATGTGATGTTACATGTCCAAATAAAAGTTGTGGACTTTTCCAATTTTTCCAGTCAAAGAAGAATAAAAAAGATGTTTGTAATGATTTTGTCGCTTCTGCAGAAGTTATCGTTGAAAATTCAATAGTTACTCCATTTGGTTATGTCTTGAATGGAAATGTAAAAGGAACAAAGTCATTGAATAAATTATCCTTTGTTTTTGATAATGAAAGTGGTTGGAAATTAGGTTCTCCTAAGAAAAACACTCGATCGGAATCTTCTGAGAATACAGAAACAGAAGACAATAATAATTTTGAAAAAAATAATGAAGAACAAACTTTTAATGATTCAATGGTTTTTTCCTCAGAAGAATTATCTAAGAAGAATATGATTTCTTCTAACATTGTAGAAGTAGATAATAATGATTT
>JAZLFM010000017.1:0-9366 GCA_045615765.1 Bacteroidales bacterium | reverse complement strand
GACCCTCTGATTAACAGTCAGATGCTCTAACCAACTGAGCTATTTGGGAATATGTTTGCTCCTAAAAAGCAGTGCAAATATACGAGTATTTTTGAATAAAAAAATATATTTGCAAAAAAAATTACAATGAAGGCAATAATTTTTGGTAGCATCGCTTTCGATGCAATAGAAACACCGGTTGCAAAGACCGATAAAATCATAGGTGGTTCGGGTACG
Organism: Bacteroidales bacterium; assembly: GCA_045615765.1. Lineage (GTDB taxonomy): Bacteria > Bacteroidota > Bacteroidia > Bacteroidales > UBA1715 > UBA1715. The sequence goes on along the minus strand of JAZLFM010000017.1, from coordinate 9,150 downwards.
TATATTTGTTTCTCTGCTTCGTATTTTGTTGAACCTCAGTCTGTTTGTGCGGTAGGTTACGATTTTCCTGAAGAGTTTATCAAGAAGTTAGAGGACAAGGGTGTTGATCTTGCAGGTATGCAAAAAAAATCAGATGAAAAAACTATGTTTTGGTCTGGTCGCTACTTCGACAATATGAATCAACGCGAAACTTTGGTGACGGAATTGAATGTTTTGGAGAAATTTAAACCAATTCTTCCGGATTCTTACAAAGATACTGAATATGTGATGTTGGGAAATTTGCATCCTGCTTTACAACGTAGTGTATTAGAACAAATGAATAAACGTCCAAAATTTGTTGCGTTAGATACTATGGATTTGTGGATGAATATCGCAATGGATGAATTGAAAAAAACTATTGCTTTGGTCGATATCATTATTATTAATGATGAAGAAGCTCGTCAACTTTCGGGAGAACGAAGCTTGCCAAAAGCAGCAAAAGTGATTTGTGCTATGGGACCACAATATGTAATTATAAAGAAAGGTGAACATGGTGCAATGTTGTTCAATAACGATAAGATTTTTGTTGCGCCAGCATTGCCTCTTGATACTGTTGTAGATCCTACTGGTGCTGGTGATACGTTTGCCGGTGCGTTTTTGGGTTATGTAGCTCAACAAGATAATACGGATTTCGAAACTATGAAAACGGCAATGATAGTAGCTTCTGCTATGGCTTCGTTTACGGTTGAAAAAATGGGAACTGAGGCATTGGAAAATCTGACTGCTGATACTATCAAAGAACGTATAATGAAGTTTAAGGAACTTACAGCGTTTTCTTTATAGTAAAGAATATACAAAATGAAAAGAGGGGATAGGAAGGGTGTTCTTTCTATCCTCTCTTTTTTTATAACTGCCTATTTCGATAAGGCAATGCTGCATTTCGTGCGGTAAAAACTGAAAATGTAACTCTATTGTAACCTTTTTGTCGTCTTAGTATAAAGTTTTTTGTTATATGAAAAATTAGTCCTATTTTTGTAGTTGGAATAATTTTTTATAAAAATGTATATAAAAAGATTTTTTGCGTTTGCATCTGCTGTTTGTTTCTTGTTCTCTTGTGCCCCACAAGAAGGTAAGGGCGGTTTGGCATCCATACAAGGAAGTGTTATGATGCAAAACATAAATGCAATATCGGAGAAATCTGGTGATGCTTATCCGGCAACTGATTGTAATGTGTTTATATCATATGGTAGTACGGGAATATCTGACGATAAAGAAGCTACAGGATATGATGGAAAGTATCAGTTTTCGAATTTAACAAAGGGTGATTATACCGTGTTTGTTTACTCTGATGATTCAGTTTCGAATTCAAAATATCCGAAGATAGTGTTGTCTCAAACAATTTCGTTGGATTCAAAAAAGGATGAGGCTACGGTACCTACATTTACGGTCTATAAACATGTTGACTACGATAATGGTGGTGGTGTAGTGAAGGGAAGTGTCGTGGAACATAAGTATAGCGGATCTATAGAATTGTATCAAAAACCAGCTCAAGATGCTGATGTTTATTTGCAGTTTGCTAATGATTCCGAAATTTTGGATCGTACTCGCGTTGATGGCGAAGGTAATTTTACCATACGTAATCTAATTCCTGGAGATTATCGTTTGTATGTATATAGCGAAAATCAGGTGGCTGGTGCCGATTCTGTTTGCTACCGATCTTTTACTATAAAAGAAAACACTTCTGTGGTGAGTGTAGAAAAAATTGATATTAAGAACTACTAAAAATAGTATATTATGAAACTATCACATTTGCTTGTATGTTGTGCTGCGGGACTTTGCTTTAGTATGACAGTGTCTGCGCAAACAGGAGAAGTAAAAACGAAGACGGTTTACGAAATTGACTCGAAAGGAAAAAAAGTTCTTGACTCAAAAGAAGAACGCGATGACCGTGGTCGTGTTGTAAAAGAGTATTCGTATGATGAATATGGTGAATTGAAAAAATATTATACTTACGAATATAAGGGTAAGAAAGTTGTTGCTGAATATGAGTATAGTGCATCGGGAAAATTAAAAGAAAAGGCTGTGTACCAATACAATGAGAGTGGAAAACGCATAGCTAAATTGTACTACGATGCAAGTGGTAAGCTTATCAAGAAAAAAGTTTACGAATACACTTATTACACTGAATAATGCTTGACGAAATTCAACATATTGTTGATGCGATGCGTCCGATTTCGCTTGACGAAATGGACTCGGTAAAACTTCAGAACAGAACTGATACGAAGTACGTGTTCAGTAGTAAGCAATTGCCTGCAGTTTTGTCTGCAATTGCTCCCAAATATGCTGTGTTACATATAAATAATACACCATATCAGGATTATAAAACTGTGTATTTCGACACATCAAATGATCAGATGTATATCGATCATCAAAATGGAAAGTTGAATCGCTATAAAGTACGTCATCGTACTTATTTATCTACAGGTGCTGAGTTTTTGGAAGTGAAGTTCAAAAACAATAAACGACGCACTAAAAAGAAACGCGTTTCTTTTCCAGCATCTGCTCCGTTGACTGAAGCAAGCATATTTCTCGAAAAAAATTGCCCGTATGCAGCAACCGATTTATTCCCTAAAACGGTCGTTGAATATACTCGTTTAACCTTGGTTGACCTGATTCATGGTGAACGATGCACTGTCGATACCAACTTGATGGTGACAAATTATAAAACTGGCGAAAAAGCAGACTTTAGTCATATTTGTATTATAGAATTGAAACGTGATAAATGTAGCTCCGTTTCGTATATGCAAAGTGCGTTGCTGAAAAATCGCATATTCAAACGTGGTATGAGTAAGTATGCGATAGGAACGGCTGTTGTGTACAAAAACATAAAGAAAAACCGATTCAAAAAGAAATTACGATATATAGAAAAACTAAAATACTTTAACAAAAACTAATATGGAACAAGAATTTTTTGGAATAGCATTGATTGATGCACCTTCATTCGCAGAGTTAATAATTCGCTTTGTGTTTAACTTTTTGATAATCTTTATTATAGGTAGAGGTTTGTATTATCCTGCAACAAAACGAAGAGATTTCTTATTTACCTATATTTTAATTTCTGCAATAGTATTCTTGCTTTGTTTCTTACTTGGCAATGTTAAGATTCAAGTTGGATTTGCACTTGGTTTGTTTGCAATTTTCGGAATCATTCGTTACCGTACGGAATTGATGCCTATAAAAGAAATGACATATTTATTCTTGGTAATAGGTGTTTCGGTAATTAACGCTTTGTCAAACAAAAAAGTAAGTTATGCAGAGTTGGTGTTCACAAACTTGGCAATCGTTATGGTTGCGTTCTTCCTTGAAAAAGTTTGGATGATTAAACACGAGTCTCGTAAACGTGTGAAATACGATAACATCGCTTTGGTAAAACCAGAACATTATGCTGAATTAAAAGCAGATTTGGAAAAACGTACAGGTTTAAAAATCGAACGTTTTGAAGTTGGCGATATTAATTATTTAACTGATTCTACTTGGATTCAAATCTATTATTATGAACCAGATAATAGCGAGAATCTTATGTCGGATGTGCACGAATCATAGTAGATGAAGCGTTGTGCTTTCATAATTTTTTCTTTGCTTGTCGCGTTTCTTGCGTCGGCTCAGTCGCATTCTTTTGAAGTTTGGACGGGAGTAGGGGCTTCTGTTGACCTTTCGAAACGATTTTCTATAGATTTTGAAGGAGAAACGCGATTCCAACAAAATTCAGCCTTGCTGAAACAAGGACTGGCCGAAGTCGGTGCCCGCTACAATATTACAAAACCGTTGTTTGTCGGACTAAGTTATAAGTTTACCGAAAAATATAGAAAGAACGGTTATTTCCCGATGCACACGGTTGCTGCAGTTGTTGGTTATAAGAAGAAAATAGATGATTTCCGTTTCTCTATACAAACAAAATTGAATGTCACGAAAAACACTTATGTGAAAAATAGCGAAGGATTGCAGCCAGAGGTTGTGGATAAGAATAAAATTAAGGTAGCGTACTCGTTGCGTAAACATATACGCCCTTCGTTGTTTGTAGAAACATATCATCCTATAGAAGCCGGCAGTATGTACCGTATTTCTACGGTGAAATATGGAGCAAATTGTGGCTTTGAGTTCCGAAAAAAACTTGGACTTGATGTTGGCTACATTTTCCGCCAAGAAATCGACGACAAACAATGTATTTCTATCTTGACGCTTTCGTTGAGTAAAGAATTTTAACATAGGTTTGTGTACCTACAGAACACACCAAACCATTGATGAATAATATTCATTTGTAGGGTACGTTTTTTTATTATATTTGCAACACAGTAATAACCACAAAAGCTATGGCAAGACCAATTAAAGAAACCCCAATTTTATTCGGCGAAGACGCAAGGCGTTTTGAAGCCCGAATGCGTGAAAATCACAAAGCAAGTCCTGAAGAAAAAGCAAGAATCTGGAAAAACTATCGTCTTGGATTAGAAATGTTAGAACGAGGCGAAAAGTTGAGAGCTCAAGGTTTTAAATTTACAGCAGAATAAAATCATGGCTGTTTTTCAAGTTGTAAAATTGGAACAAGGAGATGTTGTTTCCAATTTTGACTGTGGTGATAAAGATTTAAATGAATTTATATTACATGATGCAGCATTGTATAAACAGGCTTTGCTTGCAGTTACTTATGTAATGTCGATAAAGGAAAATCCTAATGCTGTAGTTGCTTTTTGTAGTTTGGCAAATGATCGAGTTTCGTTAGGTGATTTTGAAAATAAAACAGAATTCAATCGTTTTCGTAAGCGACAAGGTTTCCCACAAGCAAAGCGAATGAAGAGTTATCCTGCTGTAAAAGTATGTCGTTTAGGTGTAGATGTTGCTATGCGAGGACAATCGGCAGGTTCGTTTTTCTTAGATTTCATAAAGGCTTATTTTCTTGCAGATAACAAAACTGGCTGCCGGTTTATTACCGTTGATGCCTACAAAGATGCAATCCCGTTTTATGAGAAAAATGGTTTTCGTCTATTAAATACCGATGATGAAGAAAGGGATTATACTCGATTGATGTATTACGATTTAAATGAATTAGCGTAAAATCCCTCTTGTTGGGACGTATTGCATGCCCTAACTATGTTTTTTCGTTTTATCTTTCAAAATTTACATTTTAATCCATTGTATGTGCAAAAAAATACTAATTTTGCCCAAGAAAAATTTGCTTATGAACACACAATCATTATATACTTCTTTTATTGGTAAACTACTGGCTCTTATTGTGTTGGCTCTATTTGCATGGGGAAATGCGTGGGCAAAAGATGTGAAGACAAATCTTGTTTCTGACTACAATGAGAACGTAACAATAAAGGCTAATGTTGAAGTGCCAGAGAATAAGAAGATTACAATTACGGGAAACTTGACTATAGATAAAGATAAAACATTAGTTGTGAAAGGAGATCTGATTGTTACTGGTAATGTTACAATAAATGGGACTATAGATCTGCAAGGTGGAATTCTACGAGTTGGGGAATTTAAAAGAAAGGCTGATGGTAGTTATGATTTGGATGCAAATGGAAATTATCAGTTGAAAAGTGGTGGAAATGTTACATTAAATAGTGAGTCATTGTTACAATTTAGTAGGAATAATTCTTTTGTTGAAATTAGAAACAATTTAACGGAGAATGCAGGAGCTTCGATTTTTGTAAAAGAAGGTATTTCTGGAGGGTTGTATGTATATAATGTGTATAAGGATTATGTTGGTGTTGAGGGTAATCCATGGGGTTTGTATTATACTATAGACGAGGAACAAAAATGGGCAGGTGGTGTTAAAACTATAACTAAAGATGTGAATTTTTTGAAAAATAATAGTGAATTTGATTTGGCGGTAAAATCATATTCGCCTAACGGTCGGTCTTATACGGATTTTGCAGGAGGGGGTAGCATATTGGGTGCATTTATAAGATGGTTAATTGAAAGTTTTATTGGTACAGATGAAATAACAGATGAGGCGAAAGCTAAATTACAGAATTTAGTTACCGAACTGAGTCAGAATGGGTATGATAAAATCAAGCTTAATGAATACATTGCAGAGGTTTCTTCCCTTCTCCCAATCGAACTAACCTCTTTCAGTGCTTCACAAAATGGTGATGAAATAGAAATTGCTTGGACTACAAATTCAGAAGTAAACAATGATTACTTTACGGTAGAATATTCAACTAATGGTGTTTCGTTTAAAACATTAGAAATTGTGCAAGGAAACGGAACAACTTCGGAAGTGAATGAATATGCAATCACAACTGAGGCTTCTCAATTCAATGGTCTTGTATATTTCCGCCTAAAACAAACAGATTACAATGGCGAATATTCATATTCGGATGTAATTACACTTATGGTGGAATCTTCTAACGAATTATATGTTTATCCAAATCCAGCAACAGAATTTGTGTCTGTTTCGGGAATGTATAAAACCGCTGCTGTACAAGATATGTTCGGTAAGAAAGTCGCATTTGCAACTAACGACGAACAAATCTATGTTGGTAATCTTTCCGCCGGTATGTATTATGTAGTTATTACTACAGAAAACGGCAAGAAAGTTCTTTCATTTGTGAAAGAATAAAATCACTCTTAGAGTAAGAAGGATTCTTCACTTCGTTCAGAATGACGTTGTAAAAGAACGAGTTCGTCACCCTGAGCGTAAGCGAAGGGTCTCAATCATTTCTCGAAGGAATAATGCGGCGTACCTACGGCACGCTAATACCACCATATACCGTGTTTTTCTACCAAGCGATAGTTCCTAGCGGAACAATGAACAAATCAAGAACACACACGTTATTTCTTGTACAGTCTTTTTTCTAAAGTCGTTCGCAAAGTATAACACATAATTTCTCGATGAAGTCACTATGGAAAAATATTCCCGTTCCGTTAGGAACGTAGGCTTGGTAGAAAAAGCATTTGTGAAAAAATGCGTGCCGTAGGTACGCAGCAAAATAACAATATAAATTTTTTCAATACGTTGTGCATCATTGGGCTTCTTGTTTTTGCATTTGGGTTTAATTTTCTAAATGTGTGTAATCTGTATTCCCCGTGTTTTTCGCTGTGATAGATTTGTGCGTCCTTCTTCTTTGCATTTCAGCAACCTTATCGTTCATAAAATATCATAAAACTATACTTTCGTCGCAAAAATGGTATGAAAGTATTGCAGTTTACATATACAAGAGTTTTAGCCTTCATCATTATGATGATGGTAGGAGGCAATTGTTGGGCTTTGAGTGGTGATATTGTAACGGATCAAAGTGGAAATGTTACTATTGATGGTGATGCAACTATACCTGAAGACAAACAAGTAGTTATAAAAGGCAACTTGACAATAAATTCTGGTAATACTTTAAGTATAAAAGGAAATTTGATTGTAGAAGGTAATGTTGTGATTTCTGGTATTGTTAGCATGCAAAATGGAGTTCTCCGCGTTGGAAAATTCAAGCAAAAAGATAATGGAGGTTATTTGTTAGACAAGGATGGCAATTATCAGTGGGAGAGTGGTGGAGATGTGACATTAAATAATGGATCGAAAATTGTGTATTCGGAAGGTTCTTCTATTATTGAAGTAAGAAAAAATTTGATTGGAAAAGAGGAGGCTTATATTGTGTCGGAAAATGGAGGATCTGGTGACTTGATAGTTTCAGGAACTTATACAGATTTGGTAAAAAAAGCATCAACTTATCATCCTTGTTGGGGATTAACTATTACGGAAAAAAAAGTTGGATGGGGAACGCAGATTGATGGCGCGTCATTTCATGATAATGATGCCTCTGATGCTATAAAATTGGCTGCGTCTTCTTATTCTATGTCGGAAGATGGACATGTGTCTGGTATCTTAGGAGGAATTTTAAGTCTTTTTGGGGGGAAAAGTATTACAGGTAGTGCAAAGGAAACAATTCAAAATTACGTAGATACCAAGACCGAAGTAAATGCAGAAATTATTAATGGTTTGATTTCGTTAGTCTCTTCCCTTCTCCCAATCTCTCTAACTTCCTTCTCTGCTTCACAAAACGGTGATGAAATAGAAATTGCATGGACCACAAATTCAGAAGTAAACAACGATTACTTTACGGTAGAATATTCAACTAATGGCGTTTCGTTCAAAACACTAGAAATCGTACAAGGAAACGGAACAACTTCGGAAGTAAATGAATATGCAATTACAACAGAAGCTTCTCGATTCAATGGCGTTGTATATTTCCGCCTAAAACAAACGGATTATAATGGCGAATATTCGTACTCGGATGTAATTACACTTATGGTGGAATCTTCTAAGGAATTATATGTCTATCCAAATCCTGCAACAGAATTTGTGTCTGTTTCGGGAACGTATAAAACAGCTATTGTACAGGATATGTTCGGTAAGAAAGTTGCAGTTGCAACCAATGGCGAACAAATCTTTGTCGGCAATCTTTCTTCAGGAACCTATTACGTAGTAGTTGCTACTGAGAATGGTAGGAAAGTTCTTCCGTTTGTGAAGGAATAAGTTGTCTTAGTGTAGGTAGATTCTTCACTTCGTTCAGAATGACGTTTTTGGGGAACGTGGCGCGATGAGAGCATCGCGGCCCACAAAACACGCCTTGTAGGGCGCGGGCTTGCTCCCGCCGACGTCGTTCCCTACGAATTCTCTTCGGAATCCTTTTTGGTCGGAAGCAGATCGATATTTGTTTCTTCCCCGGCAATATACAGCTCCTCGCATTTCTGCTGTGCTTCGATCAGTGTATTCAGGGCTTTTCCGTGGCACGTATCATTGTCAAATACATCTGCTGGTAATCCGGCATCATTCATCCCTCCGGCATATCGGAACGATGTGCCCAATATTAGAGCATATTCTATGCTCATTATAACGGGCATAATGGATTTATACAAGCCTCGGGAGTGAAAAAATATGATTGTATATACGCCTTTATGGGAAACGATGAAAAAACGCGGCGTGACTACCTACACACTGCGGGAAAAATACAAGATCAGCGGCAGCACCGTTCAGCGTCTGAAGAAAAACATGTCGGTATCGACCAATACGCTGGACGATCTTTGCAGGCTGCTTGACTGCAGACTTGAAGAAGTGGCTGCATTCCTCCCGGAAGAAACAGAACCCGTCTGTTCGGAATGATTCGAACAGAC
>JAZLFM010000016.1:0-9810 GCA_045615765.1 Bacteroidales bacterium | reverse complement strand
TGAACATTGATTAAAAGGTGTTAAAAGAATAAAGGCAACTATTTCGTAGTTGCCTTTGTTTTTTGTTCAAAAATGTACTTTTTAATTTATAAAAGTGGATTTTTTGATTTGGGGGTTATATGTTATCATTAAGAACAAGACTTATTTCTGTTTTTTCTTTAATTGTTCCAACACATCTTTTTGATGAGCTTTTTCTTTATCTGCATTTTGAATGTCTTTTTCCACATTCTTCAATTCTTTTTCTAAATCAGCTTTCTTATCAAGTAGTTTTTCATGTTCTTTTACAGCCTTTTCATACACTTTTGTTTGATCTTCTATTTGATAGTGTAAATCTAAAGCTTGAACATCGGCATACAAACTAAGCATATATTTTTTTATGCATTGTTCTTCGTCGTCACCAGAAGTAATATAGTTACCATTTTCACGAGCAACAAAAATATTTATTGTTGATGATTTACCATTACCATCAATAATAGTATAAATATCGCAATTTGTTACACACATAGCACTATATGTTGCTTTTGCATAACAAGTCACACCACCAGAAGCCTTACCTTTTAACTTATCGTTTTTGAAGCGTTTCTCTATTGCTTCTACTGCAAGTTTTTTAGAATAATCCATTTGCATTGTAAACGCAGGTCTTTGTTGTTTGTTTAACTCAGCATTTGTCATGTTTACAACTTGTGAGTGTGCAATAGTACAAGTTGCTATTGCTGCCGCTAAAGTGAGTAATAATTTTTTCATGTTATTTAAATTAATTCTACAATAATTGTTGTCAAAAATAATCGATTTTCCAAAGTATAAGGTCTGATTTATTGAATATATCGACAGAGAGACTATATAACTATACATAAAAAAGGGTAAGAATAAAATCTTACCCTTTTTCGTTTACTCATTCATATAATGATGACTAATATTCATTCCAGCTCTTAATCTCTAAATCTTCTACAGAAATAGTACAAAATGCTGTTATAAATGCTGTAGCCAAACGAGCATTGGTAAGCAATGGAATATTGTAATCTATCGCCCCACGACGAATTGAATAATCATTATCCAATTCACTCTTACTATGGTCTTTTGGCACATTGATAACCAAATCTAATTCTTTTTCACGGATAAAATCCATTACATTCGGTTTCAAATCTTCATCTGGCCAGTGTAATGCCGTAGCCTCTACTCCATTATTATTTAAGAATTCTACCGTTCCTTTAGTACCATATAATTTATAACCTTTTTGTACTAATAAACGACATGGTTCCAATAAAACAACTTTACTTTTTGCAGGTCCTGTACTCAAGAAAATATTTTTCTTTGGAATCTTGTAACCTACCGATAACATTGATTTTAAGATAGCTTCATAATAACTATCACCGATACAACCAACCTCACCTGTTGAAGACATATCTACACCCAAAATAGGATCAGCCTTTGCTAAACGTGCGAAACTAAATTGTGGAGCCTTAATACCAATATAATCCAAATCAAAAATTGACTTATCGAATTTTTCCACAGGAACTCCCAACATAACTTGTGTTGCCTGAGCTATAAAGTTCTTCTTCAACACTTTTGATACGAATGGGAAGCTTCGAGATGCACGAAGGTTACATTCAATAACTTTAATATCATTGTCTTTTGCCAAGAACTGCATGTTGAATGGACCAGAAATTTGCAATCCTTTAGCAATTGCCCTACTAATTTTCTTAATTCTACGAATAGTTTCGAAATATAGTTTTTGTGGTGGAAATGTCATAGTTGCATCACCAGAGTGAACACCGGCAAATTCAACATGTTCAGAAATTGCGTAACTTAAAACTTCACCATTTTGAGCAACAGCATCGATTTCAATTTCCTTAGCTTGTTCTATAAATTGAGTAACAACAACTGGATGCTGTTTAGATACTTTTGTTGCAAGTGTTAAGAAATGTTCCATTTCTTCCTTGTTCGAAACAACGTTCATTGCAGCGCCAGAAAGCACATACGAAGGGCGAATCAATACTGGGAAGCCTACCTCATCAACAAATTGATAAATGTCTTCCATACTTGTCAACTCTCTCCAACGCGGTTGGTCAATACCAAGTTCGTCGCACATTTCAGAGAATTTATGACGGTCTTCTGCCCTATCTATATTGATTGGAGATGTACCTAAAACATTTACTTTTTGGTTATACAAACGCATAGCCAAGTTATTTGGAATCTGACCACCTGTAGAAACTACTACACCATGAGGCGCTTCCAAATCACAAATATCAAGTACACGTTCCAATGTCAATTCGTCGAAATACAAACGATCGCAGGAATCATAATCTGTAGAAACAGTTTCTGGATTATAGTTTATCATCACAGAACTAAATCCTTCTTTCTTTATGGTATTCAATGCATTAACACCACACCAATCGAATTCTACCGAAGAACCAATTCTATAAGCTCCTGATCCAAGAACAATAACAGATTTCTTATCATTAGAGAAAGAAATGTCATTTTCGTTTCCTGAATATGTTAAATACAAATAATTTGTTTGTGCTGGATATTCCGCAGCCAAGGTATCTATTTGTTTTACAACAGGAACTATACCTTTAGCCTTACGATACTGACGAACAGCATCAATATTGTCTTCAATTTTACTATCAGCAGAATTCAATACAAGACGAGCGATTTGGAAATCTGAGAAACCACGAACTTTCGCTTCCTTCAACAAATCATCTGGCAAAGATTCCAAACTTGTATAGTCTGAAAGTTGATGTTGGATGTTGGCTATATTTTTTAATTTTTCCAAAAACCATTTATCAATCTTTGTCAGTTCATGAATTTTATCTACCGAATAACCTTTTTCTAATGCAATATTGATTGCAAAAATTCGCATATCTGTTGGTTTTTGCAACTCTTTGTCAAGATCTTCAAATGCAATATCATGGTTACCCACAAAACCATGCATACCTTGACCAATCATACGCAAACCTTTTTGAATCACCTCTTCAAAATTACGACCAATAGCCATAATTTCTCCGACTGACTTCATTGATGAACCAATTTCTTTTGATACACCATTGAATTTTCCCAAATCCCAACGAGGAATCTTACATACAATATAATCCAATGCAGGTTCGAAGAATGCGCTTGTCGTTTTTGTAACAGAGTTTTTCAATTCAAACAAGCCATATCCCAAACCTAATTTTGCAGCAACAAACGCCAAAGGATATCCTGTTGCCTTTGATGCTAACGCAGAAGAACGGCTCAAACGAGCATTTACTTCAATTACACGATAATCTTCTGAATTTGGATCTAAAGCATATTGCACATTACATTCGCCCACGATACCAATATGACGAACAATACGAATTGCTAATTCACGAAGTTTATGATATTCCGCATTTGACAATGTTTGCGAAGGAGCTACAACAATACTTTCTCCAGTATGGATACCAAGCGGGTCGAAGTTTTCCATATTACAAACAGTAATACAGTTATCATATTTATCACGAACTACTTCATATTCAACTTCTTTCCATCCTTTCAAAGACTCTTCAACAAGTACTTGTGACGAATATGCAAATGCTGTTTCACAAAGTTTTTTCAACTCATCAACATTTGAACAAAATCCACTTCCAAGACCACCAAGAGCGTAAGCTGCACGAACAATTACAGGGAAACCAAGTTTTTCAACGGCTTTAACAGCTTCTTCTACCGAAGAAACCGCTTCACTACGAGCCGTTTTCACATTGATTTCGTTCAATTTTTGAATGAACAAATCACGATCTTCTGTATCCTTAATTGCTTGTACAGGTGTACCTAATACTTGTACGCCATATTTTTCAAAAACGCCACTGTCATACAATTCTGTACCGCAGTTCAATGCTGTTTGTCCACCAAATGCAAGTAAAATTCCTTGTGGTTTTTCTTTTTGGATTACACGTTCAACAAATTCAGGTGTTACAGGCAAGAAATAAATTCTATCTGCTATACCTTCCGATGTTTGTACTGTTGCAATATTAGGGTTGATAAGAATCGTTTCAATTCCTTCTTCACGCAATGCTTTTAATGCTTGTGAACCAGAATAATCAAATTCACCAGCTTCTCCAATCTTCAAGGCTCCTGAGCCTAATACGATTACTTTCTTTATCTCGTTCATATTTATATGGTTTTGGAGTTATTTCTTATGTTCTTCTACTAATTGAATGAATTTCTCGAAAAGAAACTCCGTATCGGTTGGTCCACCACTTGCTTCTGGGTGAAACTGTGTAGCAAAAATCGGTTTTGATTTATGCTTAATACCTTCACAAGTGTCATCATTTAGGTTGATGAAATATGGTTCCCAATCGCCTGTTAACTTAGAATGATCAACAGCAAAACCATGATTTTGAGACGTGATAAAGCAACGGTTCGTTCCTACTTCGCGAGCTGGTTGATTATGACTTCTATGTCCGTACTTCAACTTATATGTTGTAGCACCCGAAGCCAAACCAAGCAACTGACTACCCAAGCAGATACCAAAAATTGGTTTTGAACCTTCTATTGCAGTCTTTAAATGAGCAACTGTTTCCTTACACATTGAAGGATCACCTGGTCCATTCGAAATAAACAAACCATCGTAATCTTCATTTGTAAAATCATAATTCCAAGGAACACGAATAACTGTTGTATCGTATTTTAACAAACAACGAATTATGTTATTTTTTACGCCACAGTCAACAAGCATAATCTTATTTTTACCTGTACCGTAAACAACCTTTTCCTTAATACTTACCATATCAACAAGGTTGTCTTTATTTGGATCATACCAGTCAACATCAACATCGTCGATAATGATTTTTCCAAGCATACAACCTGATTCGCGAAGGATTTTTGTCAGTGCTCGAGTATCAATATCAAAAATAGCTGGGACCTGATTTTCCTCCAACCATTGCGCTAAACTTTTTTCTGCATTCCAATGGCTATGAATAAATGAATAATCAGAAATAACCAATCCGGCAATTTGTATCTTATCACTTTCAAAGAATTTTGGCATTCCATCTTCTACATCTTGTTTAGGAACGCCATAATTACCTATCAAAGGATATGTTGACACTAAAATCTGACCTTTATACGACGGGTCAGTCAAACTTTCCGGATATCCGGTCATAGCCGTATTGAAAACGACCTCTCCTGCAACCGAACCTTGGAAACCGAAAGACTTTCCAACGAATTCCTTTCCGTTTTCCAAGATTAATTTGGCATTTTTTAATTTTGACATTGTACTTATATTAAATAAAATTTTACCTCAAAACTTATTTAACAATATACTCCTGCCAGCTCTTTATTTGAATATCACTCATTTGTTTTGAGCAAGCAGCATGTAAGAACGCACTTGCAAGACGAGCATTTGTCAACAATGGAATATTGTGATCTATCGCTGCACGACGAATCTTATAACCATTAGTCAATTCACGTCTTGTCTGATTCTTTGGTATATTGATAACTAAATCTATTAAATGTTCTTGCATTAATTTCATAATGTCTTCTTCTGCTTTTGAGTCATCTGGCCAATTCACTGTAGTAGCAGCTACACCATTCTCGGCCAAGAACTTTTGAGTTCCCTCAGTTGCATAGATTTTCAAACCTTTATCTTGTAACAATTTACAAGAATCCAACAAATCAACCTTACCTTTCACATCACCAGAAGATACCAATACTCCTTTTTCTGGTTTGTGGAAGCCAACTGAATATAAAGAAGACAATAACGCATCATCGAAGTCTGTACCCAAACAACCAACTTCACCTGTCGAAGACATATCTACGCCCAAAATTGGATCGGCTCTATGAAGACGAGCAAATGAGAATTGCGATGCCTTAACACCAACATGATCTACATCGAATACTGCAGAGTCTGGTTTTTCAACAGTTTCACCTAACATAATCTTTGTAGCCGTTTCAATGAAATTTCTCTTCAAAACCTTTGAAACGAATGGGAACGAACGAGATGCACGAAGATTACATTCTATAACCTTCACATCGTTATTTTTAGCTAAGAATTGAATGTTGAATGGACCACTGATATTCAATTCTTGAGCAATTTTCTTACTAATTTGTTTTATTCTACGAGCTGTTGCAACATAGATATTTTGTGCAGGGAATACCAATGTCGCATCACCAGAGTGAACGCCTGCAAATTCAATATGTTCAGAAATACCGTATTCAATAATTTCACCATTTTTAGCAACTGCATCGAATTCAATTTCCTTTGCATTTTGCATAAATTTAGAAACAACCACTGGATATTCCTTAGAAACTTTTGCAGCAGCACCTAAGAAAATATGCATTTGTTCTTTATCGTAGCATACATTCATTGCAGCACCAGAAAGCACATACGAAGGACGAATCAATACAGGGAAACCAACCTCATCTATGAATTTGTCGATTTCATCGTAGCTTGTAAGCGCTTCCCATCTTGGTTGGTCAATTCCAAGTTGATCCAACATTGCAGAGAATTTATTTCTGTTTTCCGCACGGTCAATTGAAACTGGAGAAGTTCCTAAAATTGGCACATTTTGACGGTGAAGTTTCATTGCCAAATTGTTTGGAATCTGTCCTCCTACCGAAACAATCACACCTTTTGGAATTTCTAGATCAATTACATCAAGTACGCGTTCAAAACTCA
Organism: Bacteroidales bacterium; assembly: GCA_045615765.1. Classification (GTDB taxonomy): domain Bacteria; phylum Bacteroidota; class Bacteroidia; order Bacteroidales; family UBA1715; genus UBA1715. The sequence goes on along the minus strand of JAZLFM010000016.1, from coordinate 3,179 downwards.
ATTCATCGAAGTACAAACGGTCGCACATATCGTAATCGGTAGAAACTGTTTCTGGGTTGTAGTTAATCATAATTGATTTATAACCCAACTTACGAGCAGTTTGAATGGCATTTACCGAACACCAGTCAAATTCTACTGAAGAACCGATTCTATATGCTCCAGAACCTAATACAACGATAGATTTATCGTTTTTATACGCATAACTAATGCTGTGTTCTGTTTCGCCATACGTCATATATAAATAGTTCGTCAATTCTGGATGTTCAGAAGCTATTGTATTGATACGACGAACTGCAGGGAAAATATTGAATTTCTTACGAACATCGCGAACACGCAATTGTTCTTTTTCCATATTTCCGGCTGGATTTTCAACATAACGAGCTATTTGGAAATCGGAGAATCCTAAGCGTTTTGCTTCTTTCAAAACATCAGCTGGCAAATCTTCGATTTTCTTATAAGAAGAAAGAACTTTCGTATAGTCAACGATGTTCTTCAAACATTTGATGAAATAAACATCAATTTTTGTAAGTTCTTCGATTCTTTCTGGTGTATAGCCATTTTCCAAAGCTTTGGCAATGGCGAAAATTCTTAAATCAGTTGGACGAGAAAGTTCTTTGTCCAAGTCTTCGAATTCCAAGTCATTGTTACCAACGAAACCATGCATTCCTTGACCAATCATACGAAGACCTTTTTGCATAATTTCTTCGAATGATTTACCAATAGACATAATTTCACCAACAGACTTCATCGAAGAACCGATTTCGCGGTCAACACCAACGAATTTAGTCAAATCCCAACGAGGAATTTTTGCAATAATATAATCTACCGAAGGTGGAACATAAGCAGAGTTTGGCGTACCCATTTCACCGATTTGGTCAAGTGTGTAACCTAAAGCCAACTTAGCAGCAACAAATGCAAGAGGATAACCAGATGCTTTTGATGCCAATGCAGATGAACGACTCAAACGAGCATTGATTTCGATGATTCTATAGTCGTTTGTTTGTGCATTGAAAGCGAATTGAATATTACATTCTCCAACAATACCGATATGACGAACAACTTTTATAGAAATTTCTTGCAACATTGCAATTTGCTCCTTTGTTAATGTAACAATTGGAGAAATTACAATACTTTCACCTGTGTGAATTCCTAGTGGATCAACATTTTCCATAGGAACAACAGTGAAACAATGGTCGTTTGCATCACGAATTACTTCAAATTCAATTTCCTTCCAACCTTTCAAAGACTCTTCTACTAGAATTTGTTTTGAATAAGCCAAAGCATTTTCGCACAAGTCAACAAATTCTTTTTCGTTTGTAGAAATACCAGATCCAAGACCACCAAGAGCATACGCAGAACGAACCATAATTGGGAAGCCCAATCGATTTGCTACTTGCAATGCATCTTCTATAGATTCAACAGCTTGAGAAGAAGGTGTTTTTGCATCGATTTCATTCAATTTTTTCACGAACAAATCGCGGTCTTCTGTAATCATAATTGCTTCAACAGAAGTACCAAGCACTTTCACACCATATTTTTCAAGTGTACCTGAAAGATATAATTGTGTACCGCAGTTCAAAGCAGTTTGTCCACCGAAAGCCAACAAAATTCCATCAGGTTGTTCTTTCTTAATAATCTCTTCCACAAAATATGGAGTGATTGGCAAGAAATACACCTTATCGGCAATACCATCAGAAGTCTGAATAGTAGCAATATTCGGATTAATTAACACTGTGGAGATTCCTTCCTCGCGCATCGCCTTTAGCGCCTGCGATCCGGAATAGTCGAACTCTCCCGCCTGACCAATTTTTAGGGCTCCCGAACCAAGCAAGAGCACTTTTTTTACATCTTTCATTCTATATAATTTTTTTCATTCATTCCGTAAAACAAAAAAAATGCGTTAGTGAAAAACAACTAACGCATTTTACAATCAAAAACAAAAAAGACTTTTTCTTGATGGCCTTTTGGCAACATCACCTCTATCGGTAAACCCAAGAATGTCTTCATTGCTTTCGTATTTTTTATTTTGGCAAAAGTACAAATTCGATTTCATACTCACAATAAACAAAAACGAAAACTTATTAACTTTTTTGTTTAATAACTGTGGGAACACTTACAAGAACACAGCCACACTACTGAAACTGATTTTTTAGATACGCAATTGGGATATAGTTTTCATTGAAGAATCTATCTTCACCATTAAAATCATTTAACAATTCTGGATTTAACGTTATCGCATTATATGAATCATCTTCATTTTTCCCTTCGGAAGCATCTATCTTTGATTTATTATATACTTGTGGGAGATATTGTTTTTTTTTGTTTTCTGAAAGCATTGAGCCAGATTTGGGAATTACATAGCTAACACCTTCCTGCATCATTCTTTTATGAACATTTTCAAGATTCTTTCCTTTTATCATTGTTGGAACCAAAGGCATTAAAGAATATTTATGGAATGCAGTTAATGGCATACCTGATGTTCTAAGAGGACCTATATATTGAAGTTTGTATACAGGGAAGAAATTTTTTACATCTTCAGGATTCACTTCCTCTCCTTTGTTTATCTTTTGGAATAATCTTTCTTGCTCCTGAGTCCATTCTCCTTCTCTCCATTTCAACATTCTGTATGCATCAAATGAAATAAAGCCTTGTGCATTAGATTCTTCTTCGATTTCATCATAATCCTTTGCAACTTTCTCTCCAACAATTTCCTTATACTCTTCAAAATAAACAGAATGAAAAGTAAAATCTTCACATACAGATGTAAGTAATTCTCCTTGATGTTCTCCTGTAGCAGCATATGTATTGGAGCTTATATGTAATTCATCTTTATGTTTTTCAATATAAGATGTGTTATAAATAATTCCATCAAGATCATTTCTTGTACTTTCGCTGTCATCAAATATCTTTCCTGTAGATCCAAAAGCTCCAATACGTTTTGTAAAGTCTTCTTTTGCATGGTTATATTGCATAACATCACCATAAACAAGACATATACATTCAATATTGTACAATAAGTTATCTACAGTAAAGTTAGATATCAATACATCAAATACATTATCATTTACTTCTGATAACTGCTTATATCTTTTATTAACTTTATTTATAGAATCTTTAAAAGAAGAAAGAAGTCCAGGATATTTTTCAGCTCCATTTTCAAATAATATTGAAGAAAATAT
>JAZLFM010000015.1:0-23589 GCA_045615765.1 Bacteroidales bacterium | reverse complement strand
GTTACTTACTCGATAGCATGGAACTTCGGCCATATCGGAGAAAACGATGCGGACATAGATTTGGAAGTACCATACAACCAACGCCATATAGCAATCCGCGAGGGCGACTATGTATATGGTTACAACTGTCCAATCTTGACGGTGACGAACTCATTCGGTTGTAAGGAAAAATACAGAGAATGTATCTTCGTGAACTTGACATCATCGTTGTATGTTCCGAACGCATTTTCTCCAACGAACCCAGCACACAGTGTAAGAACCTTCCAACCAAAAGGCTACAACTTGAAGACTTGTGAAATCTCGGTATACGACAAGTGCGGTAACTTGCTATGGTACTCGGATGAAGTTGAAGACGGTAAGTTCGTAGGAAAATGGGACGGTATGTACGACGGTAAGATGATGAAGTCCGATGTATATATCTGGAAGATGGAGGCAACATTCCTAGACGGACAAATTTGGGAAGGCTTCGACAATGGAAACGGCAAGAAGACAAAATTCGGTAGCGTGACATTGGTACGATAGTCGTTCCGATAGAATAAAGAGAAAGGCTGTTCTGAAAAGAACAGCCTTTTCTTTTGCTTATATTTTCGAGAACTATTGTTGTGAAGTAGCAAGAAATTCTGTACTTTGCGTCAGAAAAAATTGCTTTGATGAAAGAAGATAACGAAGATTGGAATATTGTGATAAAACCGAAAAACAATTTGTTAGAAATTGATTTTCGTGAATTGTGGCAATATAGAGATTTGTTGTCTCTATTTGTTAAGAAAGATATTATAACTCAATACAAGCAAACCATTTTTGGTCCACTTTGGTATTTGTTTCAACCGTTATTGACAACTGTTATGTATATGGTTGTCTTTGGTGGCATAGCTGGTATCCCAACTGATGGTATTCCGCAGGCGTTATTTTATATGGCGGGTATTTGTATGTGGCAATATTTTGCAGACTGTTTAACTAAAACGTCAAATACTTTTGTAAGCAATGCAGGAATTTTCGGTAAGGTATATTTTCCTCGACTGATAACTCCATTGTCGTGTACAATCAGTAACTTGGTTCGATTTGGAATTCAATTCGGTTTATTTTTGGTTGTATATTTAGTTTATGCATTTATTGGAGTAGATGCCGCACCAAATATGTTTGCACTATTGTTCCCGTTACTTGTATTGTTGTTGGCAGGTCTAGCCTTAGGTTTTGGTATCATTATATCATCAATGACAACAAAATATAGAGACTTACAGATTTTATTCACGTTTGTTGTACAGTTATGGATGTATGCAACTCCAATAGTTTATCCGTTAAGTCAAGCAAAAGGAAAATTGCATACACTTATGTGTTTGAATCCAGTAACGCCGATAATTGAAACATTCAAATATGGATTTTTAAATGCAGGAGATTTTATAGGTTGGGAATGGTTGTCTTATAGTTTCTTTTTCACTATAATTCTTTTGTCAGTAGGCATAATTGTATTCAATAGAGTACAAAGAAGTTTTATGGATACCGTATAATAAAAAAACGAATGAAGCAGTCTATAACAATATTTTTTATAGTTCTTTTTTCTTTGGCTTTTGCGTGTTCTTGTAAGACACAATCGCAATCTCAGAAGGCAACGAAAATTGCAAAGAAACGTTGGAAACATATTAAGCATAGTTGCAATTGTCATTCGTATGTTGTCTATCCTGAAGATGTTGAGCCAATATGAATACGTTTTTAATAAAGAAAACAACTCGATATTTTTTGACGGCAGGTCATAAATATGGACATAGAATACATTCTCCATTTGTGTATGACCTAATACAAACTGTGTTTCGTGCAAAGAATAAACGGACAACATTTTCGAAAATAGAAAAGCGAAGAAAAGACTTACTTCGTGATTCTAAAGAAATTACAATTGAAGATTTCGGTGCTGGTTCGAAAAAGAATGCTTCGAATGTTCGTAGGATAAATTATATTGCTCGAACTAGTCTTTCTCAAGGAAAATATGCTCGTTTATTATATAATTTGGTAAAACGATATCAACCAAAAACTATCTTAGAATTAGGAACTTCATTGGCTGTAAGCACTTCGTATTTAGCTTTAGGAAATCCGAATTCTAGAATTGTTACTTTAGAAGGTTCTCGTTCAATTGCAGAAATTGCTCAAGAAACCATTTGTGATTGTGGTTCAAGTAATGTTACAATACGAGTTGGAAAATTTGATGATACTTTAGACAACGCATTACAGGATTTGCAGACTATAGATTTTGCTTTTATAGATGGCAATCATACAAAAGAAGCTACACTGCGTTATTTTGAAAAAATACTTCCTTATTGTACCGAACGTTCGATTCTTATTTTCGATGATATTTCTTGGAGTGAAGGAATGAATGATGCTTGGAATCAAATTATAGAAAATCAGAATGTTAGCGTTAGTGTGGATATCTGTAAGCAAGGCCTTGTCTTTTTTAGAAAAGGAATAGTAAAGCAACATTTTGTTATTCGGTACTAATGAGGCATTTTATTCTTTTTGTAATTAGTATAGTTTTGTCTGTTTCTCTTTGGGCACAGCAATTTTCTATTAGTGGTACGGTTAAAGATGCTAGTACGGGAGATGCGTTGATTGGAGCTTCGGTTGCTATTATCGGTACAAACATTGGAGTTTTTACAAGTCCGTCAGGAACATATAGTATTCAAGTGAAGCCAGGTTCTTATAAATTAGAATTTTCTTATTTAGGATATGAAACCACGGTGGTCGATATTATAGCTTCAGCCAATGTCAAAAAAAATGTAAAACTATCCACAACGGCAATGAAAATAGACAAGGTTGTGGTAACATCGGTAGCTCGAGATCATAATGTTATATCTACAGAGTTGGGTGCACAAACTGTATCTATTCAAACAGTAAAAATTGTTCCCGTATTGTTTGGCGAAAATGACGTACTAAAAACTATTCAATTGATGCCTGGAGTGAAAAGTGCTGGAGAAGGTGGTAGTGGATACTATGTACGTGGCGGTGGCTCTGACCAAAATTTAGTTTTGTTGGATGATGCTCCTATTTACAATGCTTCTCACATGATGGGAATGTTTTCTGTTTTTAACTCCGATGCAATTGGCGATGCAAAATTGTATAAAGGAAGTATGTCGGCAGAATATGGTGGACGCTTGTCTTCTGTTTTGGATGTGGATATTCAGAATGGTAATAAGGAAAGTTTTCATGGTCAGGGAGGAATAGGAACTATTTCATCTCGTTTCGAAATAGATGGACCGATACAAAAAGGAAAAAGTTCGTTTTTACTTGCTGGGCGTAGAACGTATGCGGATATATTTCTGAAAATGGCTCGAGATACTGCGTTACATAGTACAAAATTACATTTCTATGATGTGAATTATAAATTTGTTTATGACATAGATGAGAATGATAAATTGAGTCTTTCTGGATATATTGGAAATGATGTTTTTGCTTTCCGTGATATGTTTGGAATGGCAGGAGGAAATATAACAGCTACAGGTTCTTGGTTACATTTATTCTCACCGAAGTGGAAATTGGAATCTTCATTGATTTTTAGTCGATTTGATTCTGATGTAGATATGAATACCTCGCTTTTTGATGCGAAATTACAGTCTGGTATCACTGAATTTAATTGGAAAGAAGATGCAGTATGTCGTTTAGAAAAACATACGATTCGTGTTGGTGGAAATATAGGATTTCATAGATTTTCTCCAGGAAAATTAACAACATCAATGTTGGAGAAACCTATAATTATGGAAAAACGTAATGCGTTAGAACTAAATGTGTATGCCGATAATTCTCAAACAATTAATGACATGTTGAAAATTCAATATGGTATTCGTTTCTCAAATTTTATGGGGTTAGGTGCGGCTGTTTTCTATGACTATAATGATGAACATGAAATAATAGATAGTTCTATTTACAAGAAAGGAGAATTGATCAACTATTATCCTAATTTAGAACCACGCTTGAGTGTGAATTATCGTATTGATGCCCAAAGTTCTATAAAGGCAGCGTACACTCGGACATGTCAGTTTGTACATTTAATTCAAAGTTCTACCATTTCAATGCCGACAGATTATTGGATGCCGAGTACGAATAAAACAAAACCACAAACTTGTTCTCAATTATCGGTAGGTTATTTCCGTAATTTCCAGGAAAATAATTATGAAACATCGGCAGAGGTGTATTATAAGAATATGCAAAATCAAATAGATTATGAGAATGGAGCTAATTTGTTTCTAAATACTAATCTTGAATCATATTTACTATATGGTCATAGCCGTTCGTATGGCTTGGAATTATATGCAAAAAAGAATACTGGGAATTTGACAGGTTGGATTTCTTATACTTTATCGAAAACGGAAAAACAATTTCAAGGTATAAATTCAGGTACATGGTATCCAGTACGATATGATAGAACACATGATTTTTCTATCGTGGCAATGTATGCATTTACGGAAGCATGGCAAGCATCGGCAACTTGGGTGTATTCTACCGGTGATGCGGTTACTTATCCTTCGGGAAAATATTTGATTGACGGAGAATATGTTGCATATTATACAGAACGAAATGGCTACCGTATGCCGGCATATCACAGAATGGATATAGGTGTGACATATACAAAAGAGAAAAAAGACCGATTCCAGTCACAATGGTCATTTTCTATATATAATGTCTATAATAGAAAAAATGCGTATATGATTTATTTTGAATCAGTTGACGAAGAAAATCCTGATATATTGCAAGCGGTAAAAATTACCTTATTTCCAATAATCCCATCAATAGCATGGAATTTTTCGTTTTAAGAATGAGAATAGTTGTTTATATAATTAGTTTGTTTTTATTCTTTGTGTCGTGTACTGAAGTAATGGATGACTTTGAAGTAGGATCGGCAGAAGCAAAGATTGTTGTAGAAGGCACACTTTCGGAGAATCATGCGCAAGTAATTCTTTCGAAAACAACAGCATATTTGAATCCTACCAATATACCGTATTTATCAGGAGCTCAGGTTACCATTTCTTATGGCGATACTATTGTTTCGTTACACGAAGATTCTGTAGGGTTTTATTCTATACAACAACATTTTGAAGCTATGCAAATGTACGAGTTGGCGGTGCTAGTTGATGATAAATTGATAACAGCAAAGTCGTATATGCCTCCATGTGTGAAATGGGATAGTGTGGTTGTTCGTTTGTCGGAGTATAATGAATTTTTGAAAACGGATACTTTAGGTCGTTTATATGAAATTCAAGGATATATAACCGATCCACAAGGAACAGCAAATTATTATCGAACAGAAAGGTTCAAAAATGATACGATAGTAGGAACAGATGTAACAGATGATGGATATTTTAATGGACAGTCTATACCATTAATAACCTCTATGGGACTTTTTAAAGACACCGATAAGGTAAAGATCTATTTGAAGAATATTGATAAACAAGCTTATGAGTTTTATCAGACCTTGGCAATGTCTAATTCTAGTTCTGGAATGTTTTCTGCTCCCGATAATCCAAAGTCTAATTTACAAGGAGATGCGTTAGGACGTTTTTATGCCTATTCAATTGATTCTTTGAATATTACATTTGAAGAATAAAGTGTGTTCACCGTACTTTATAAATAAAAAAGGCAGATTTTTAATCTGCCCTCTATTATCTAAACACTAATCACTAAACTTACATATTCTCTTTTAGTGCAGTGAGTCTTGCTTTAATTGACGTCAATTTTTCAACGATTTGCATTTTAGCTACACCATCGTCGTTTCCTTCTTTTAGTTTTTTCTTAGCACCTTCCAGTGTTAATCCTAAATCTTTTACGTAGTAATGAATTAGTTTAAAATTTTGAATGTCGTTAGGAGTGAAAAGTCTATTTCCTTTTGCGTTCTTTTTTGGCTTAATTACACTAAATTCTTTTTCCCAGAAACGAATCAATGAAGTATTAACTTCAAACATTTCAGCAACTTCGCCAATTGAATAGTATAGTTTGTCAGGGTCTAATTCAATATTTTTCATAAAACGCATTTATTTTGTGGGGTAAATATAGATAAAAATTTATATTTTTAGAACATAAATGTAGAACTGAATTTATAAAATGTAAGTATATGAAAAATAAATTATTACGTTTTGCTAAAATAATTATGATGACCTCTTTTTTAGGTGCTGGTTTGTCGGCTTCGGCACAAATATCTCTTTGTAAGATATTTCAATCAGGTATGGTTTTGCAACGAGATGTTATAGTTCCTATATGGGGAACAGCTTCTGCAAATGCAGAAATCTCTATTTCTTGGAATGGTTCAGAAGCAAAATCTACAGCTGATGCAAATGGTAATTGGAAAGTAGAATTTCCTGCTACAAACTATGGAGGTCCTTTCGATATGACTATTACAAGTTCAGTAGAGGGTGAAAATCCAATAATATTAACAGATGTATATTTTGGAGAAGTTTTCTATTGTTCAGGACAATCGAATATGGAATTGCGTGTTGATCAATGTGATGACTATGCTAATGTTAAAGCTGCTGCAAATGATCAAACTATTCGTCAAATGAAAGTTGAAAAAGGTACGGCTTACGAATTGTCGGAAACATTACCTGCAGTTTCTTGGAAACCTGCAACTTCAGCTTATGTTGGCAATTTCTCTGCTGCTGCGTATTTTTGTGTTTTGGAACTTAAGAAATTAGAAGCATATAAGGATATACCATTCGGTATCTTGAATAACTCGTATGGTGGTGCTCGTGTAGAAGCGTGGATGAGCAAGGAAATGCTTGGCTACGATGCTTATGACATTACTTTGGCTCAAGGTGAAAAAGAACGTCAAGCAACTTTGATTTATAATAAAATGGTTAATCCACTTATCGGTATTCCATTTAAAGCTATGTTGTGGTATCAAGCAGAATCAAACTGCGATGGTGTAGCCGATGCAAAAGTATATAGCGAGCAATTTAATAATATGATTACTTCATATAGAAAACTATGGAATAATGAATTCCCGGTTGTATGGGTACAATTGCCTAACTATAAATCTGAAACTCGCACGGAAGTTAATAATGTGGAATCAAATACTATAGCTTCTGATCCTTGGATAATTATGCGTGAAGAACAAACAAAATCTCTATCAATTCTTCCAAAGTCTGCTCAAATAGTTACGATAGATGCTGGTCTTGCGGGAAATATCCATCCAACGGATAAACAAACTATAGGTACTCGTTTAGCTTTGGCTGTTCGTAAACTTGTGTATGCCGAAGATGTTGCTTATTCTCCTATGTATAAATCATTTACAAAGAATGATGATGGTTCGATTACTATAGATTTTTCTAACGTAAAAGAAGGATTGGTTGCAAAAGATGGGGCGGAAACTATTACTTGGTTCCAAGTTGTAGATGCGGCAGGAAAAAGTTCAAAAGTTGCTGCTACATTGGCGGATAATAAAGTAACAATCGCAAAAGGTGAATCTGATATTGCTGCAGTGTATTATGCTTGGAATCGTTGTCCTGGTGGTATGAATTTATACTCAAAAGTAGGTGATGTGTATTTGCCTGTTGCGCCATTTATGTTTGAAGTAGAAGCAGGTGAATTTGGAATTCAAGAATTCTCATCTACAAAAGGTTTAGAGAGTGTAACTGCAGAAGGAGGTTCTTTTGTTACATTTACTTGGAAATCAAGTGGAAATATAGAAAAAGCAACTTTTAATGGTGTAGAGGTTGATCCTAATACATCTGCAAAGGTAATGTTAAGCGAAACGAAAGACTATGTTTTTGAAATAACTGAAAAAGAAACTGCTAAGACAGAATCAAAAACTATTCATTTTACTGTTGTGCCTGCAAAACCAACGGTAAAATTATCTTCGAAATCTGGTGTATTGGCAAATCCTGCCGATGAAGTGGAAATCGCAACAAATGCTACAGCTCCAGGTGGATTCTCAGTTGTGAAAGTAGAATTGTATGTGAATGAAACTTTAGTTGAAACATTAACAAAAGCTCCTTATTCATATACATGGATAGCACCGGCAACTGTCGGTGACTATACATTTAGTGCAATTGTTTACAATAATAATTCTGATGAACAATATAATTCTGCGAAATCAGAGGATTTGATAATTTCAGTAACAAATACACCAAAAACACGATTTGAAGCGGAAAATGCTACGGTAAAAGGTGGTGTGGGTTGTTCGGTAAAAGCAGATGCAATGTGTAGTGGAAAATTGTATTTGGATTTGCAAGAATTCAAACAAGTTGTATTTACAGGAATCAATGCTCCTGCAGATGGAGATTATCAGATCTGTATTTCGTATATGTGTAACTACCAAGCTCCAAAGGAACAATATTTATATGCGAACTCAACTAGTCAAGGAACAGTTGAATTTACTTCTGAAAGCTGGGATGTTGTAAAAATGACTATACCATTGAAAAAAGGTGAAAATAGTATCACAATAAAGAATAGTTGGGGTTGGATGTCATTTGATTACATTGATATTTTGGGTGTAACTACGGCTGCGGATGAAGTGAAAGGTGAGTCAACAAGTATGACAGCTTTTGCAAATATGGCTTCTGAAATTTCAATATCATATGAAACATTGGCTTCTTCTGTTTCATTTGAATTGTTTGACATAAATGGAAAAAAAATTGCAAATTCTGGTTCGATAGAGGGACAAGACCAATATACATTTGCAACAAAACTGACCGAAGGTGTATATGTTGTAAAAATGTATGCAGGCAACGAAGTATTAGTAAAACGAGTGATAGTAAAATAATTAATAGGTAGATACGCTTATTTAGCGTATCTTTTTTAATAATATGATAGAAATAATTCCAGCTATAGATATAATTGACGCAAAGTGCGTGCGTCTGTCGCAAGGTGATTATGCACAGAAAAAAGTCTATAACGAAAATCCATTAGAAGTAGCCAAAGAATTCGAGGCAAATGGAATCAAACGCCTACATTTGGTTGATTTAGATGGTGCAAAAAGTAGTAGGATAATCAACTACAAAGTCTTGGAGAATATTGCAACGCATACTTCTCTTACTATAGATTTTGGTGGAGGTTTAAAAACTGATGAAGACTTGCGTATTGCGTTTGAATCTGGTGCTAGTATGGTTACTGGTGGAAGTATTGCAGTGAAAAATCGTCCTGTTTTTTCTTCTTGGTTACAAAAGTATGGTAGCGAAAAAATTATACTTGGCGCAGATGCAATGAATGAGAAAATTGCAGTAAGTGGTTGGCAAGAAGGCACAAATTTAGATTTGTTTGATTTTTTGAAAGATTATACTGCAGAAGGCGTTTCAAAGATTATTTGCACAGATATAAGCAAAGATGGTATGTTACAAGGTGCCAATGTGGATCTATATGTGAAAATAAAAAAACAATTTCCTTCATTGTTTGTCATTGCAAGTGGTGGTATTTCGAATATGAACGATATTCTAGCATTGAATGATAATGGCATAGATGGTGTAATAACAGGAAAAGCTATCTATGAAGGAAAGATTTCTTTGGCAGAAATCGCAAAGTTGATGAACTGATAGAGAGAAGATTATAATGAATTTTGAGAAAAAGTTTGAGCAATTAGGAAAGTTAATAGGAAACACGCCGCTCATAAAAATAAACTATCGTTTTAAAGGCGAAGAAAAATATGCATATATAAAAGCGGAATGGTATAACCTTTCAGGGTCAATTAAAGATAGGGTTGCATATTATATCTTAAAAAATGCTTATGAAACAGGATTAATAAACGAAAAAACACCTATCTGCGAAGTTACTAGTGGTAATATGGGTATTTCGTTTGCTGCAATATCTCGCATATTGGGTAATCCTATAACAATCTGCATCCCTAAATTTATGTCAAAAGAGCGTTTTAAGTTGTTAAAACTATATGGCGCTCATTTAGAGTTGACAGAAGATTTCGATTCTGCATTTAAAAAAGCAGATGAATATGGCAAACAAGGATATTTTCTTACTCACCAGTTTGAAAATGAGTATAATATGATTGCTCATTATGAAACGACGGGACCAGAGATCGCAGAAAAAATTTCTGAATATCCTTGCTTCATAGCAGGTGTAGGAACAGCAGGAACATTGCATGGTTGTGGAAAATTCTTTAAAGAGAAATACAATGCAAAAATGTTTGCTTTGGAACCATTGCAATCTTCTATTTTAACATTGGGAAAATCATTAGGTCCTCATAAAATCCAAGGTCTTTCTGATGAAATTATTCCAGGATTATACCCGGGAGATATGGTTGATGATATTATTCGTGTTGACGACAATGATGCAATAGGAATGGCTCAGCGACTTTGTAAAGAATTGTCGTTGGGAGTAGGTATTTCTGGTGGTGCAAACTTTTTAGGTTGTGTACTTTCTGGTTACAATGGAGCTATTTCGGTGTTTGCCGATGATAACAAAAAATATTTGTCAACTGCATTGGCCGATGAATCAATACATTCACAATTAGTTGATGAAATCGAATTGTTAGGATTTGAGGTGTTGTAATAAATTTTAACTAACGTATTATTAATCATAACGTTTGCTGCTATTCAGAAATCATTTCATGGATGAGAAACCACAAATACAAGATTCACATTACGATACTCTGGTAAGGCAAATCACAGAGTTGGTTGCCTTGTCAAAGCAAAAGGCTCTGCGTGCGGTTAATTCTGCTTTGGTAGAGATGAATTGGAATATTGGAAAATATATTGTGGAGTTTGAACAGAACGGTAATGCTAGAGCCGAATATGGAGCCAAACTGATACCCCAGCTTTCAAGAGACTTGACGCTTTTATTGGGAAACGGTTATTCTAAAAGTAACTTGGCAAATATGAGGCTATTATATCTTCGATTTCCAATTTTCCAAGCAGTGCTTGGAAAATTAAGCTGGACACAGTTGCTTGAAATCATTTCAATAGATAACGAGTTAGAAAGGAATTTTTATACGATTGAAGCTATAAACCAAAATTGGAGTTACAGACAGATACACGAACAAAAGACGCGTGGTCTATTTTATCAGTTGGCATCCTCAAAAGAGACAAGTGATATTCTTTCTCTCTCCAATAATGGATTACAGATCACACAACCTAAAGACATTGTCAAAGACATATATTTCTTTGATTTCCTAAGTCTCAAGGCTCCTGATTACTGTGAAGGAGATTTGGAAGATGCTCTTATCAGGCACATGGAAGATTTCCTTTTGGAGTTAGGTAAAGGATTTGCTTTTATTGGTCGCCAGTATCGGTTGACCATAGACAATGACAACTATTATGCAGACCTTGTATTTTACCATGTCATACTTAAATGCTATGTGATTATTGATTTAAAGCGTGGTAAAGTTAAGCATGAGGATATTGGGCAAATGAATATGTATTTGGGTTATTTTGCGATGGACAAGAATACAGAAGGAGACAATCCTCCCATTGGTATTATTCTTGCTGCTGACAAAAACGATGTGATGGTGCAATATGCCACATATGGCATGGATGCTAATTTGTTCGTCGCAAAATATCAGTTATATTTACCAGAAATTAATGAATTAAAAAGTTTGGTTCAAGCAGAACTTGACAGACTTAACAATAAAACTGAAAAATAAAGTAGATAAAGATATAGAAATAAAATTAAACTAACATATTACTAATCATAGCGTTTGCTATTTATTCGAGACGTCCTAAAAATTTGGCGATTTGAAGATGAAGGTCAGAAGAATAAGTTCAGCGAACGTCTACGCTATAGCGTGGACGGAACTTATTTGACTTTCGGGTTACGCCAAATACCTTAGGATGCAATAAGTGAAATCCACGCTTTTTTGCATCCTTTTCTATTTGTAGTAATCCGTTGTCCTCGATAAGTTGCTGACGCTGAAAAAAAACATAGGAAAATGGAAAGAATAGAAATGATAGACCATGTTGGTCGATCATATTGTACCAGTAACATTGAAGGCGGTGAATTTTCGTACAAACAAGTCTTGTCTAATGTTACACAAACGCATTGGAAGTTAGACATTCGTTTTTTTGATGCGGCCAAAAACATTGCCGTATTGATTGAAACTAAACAGAAACAAGTTGATTCTGATAAAGAACAACTTTTTGATTATGTTGCGTTGGAACAACGACTAAATAGAAATACAAAGATTGTTGCCATATTGGCAGATACAAGTTTGACTAACAAAATTCGTGTATGGAAAGTATGGAGAAATTCTGTTGAAGAACTTACTGACGAAATTATATTAAAATCGTTTGAGGAATATGCAAGATTGTTTGAACGACAAACATATAATAACGCTGCTGCCGTATTGCAAAACACCAATGAACTCAATGAGCTCTTGCATACAAACGGTATTAAGGAAGGTAAACGCAGTCAATTTGTAGGAACTTGTATGTTGGCTTTAAAAAATGATTTGATATATAGAGATCGAACTACAAGCGAAATCCTTGCAAATATAAAATCAAAACTAGGCGATTATTTGCAGAACAGTGTAAACAAAGCCGAGAAAATAGCGTTGCTTTCTACTAATGTGCTGCAAGACCAAAATGTTGAAGCACTGGAATCACAGCATTTTGAAGAAATTTTAGATTTTATCAATAAGAAAATACTTCCATACATTAAAGATGATTCAACTAAAGGGCAGGATATTTTGTCTTATTTCTTTACTACGTTCAGTAAATATGTTAATCGAGGTGACAAGAATCAAGCATTTACTCCAAATCATATAGCACATTTCATGTGCAAGGTTGGTGGTATAAATAAGAATCTGAGAGTGTTTGATCCAACTTGTGGCTCTGGCACATTTCTCGTTCAAGCGATGACGCAAATATTGGATGAATGTGATACTGAAGCCGAAAAGAGCGAAGTCAAACAAAATCAAATATATGGTATTGAATACGACCGTGATGTATATGGATTAGCTACAACAAATATGTTGATTCACAGTGATGGTAATTCAAACATAATTCAAGCATCGTGCTTTGACAAAACAAATTGGATAAAAGAAAAAAATATTGGTTTGGTATTGATGAATCCACCTTACAATGCACAGAAAACGGTTGTACCTCGCGAGTTTGCCAATACTTGGGGAAACTCAAAAGAAGACCCAAGCAAAGGACTTTATTTTGTTCGTTATGTGTCTGATACTATTGGTCAAGGACGTTTGCTTACACTTTTACCAATGCAATGTGCTATAAAAACAAATACTATCATAGCTGATATAAAAACTGATATGTTGCGACGCCATACACTTGATGCGGTTTTCTCATTTCCAGCAGAAATGTTTTATCCTGGCGCAAGTGCTGTTGCTTGTTGCATGGTATTTAAATTGGGACAACCACACCCACGTAATTATGAATCATTTTTTGGTTATTTTAAAGATGATGGTTTTGAAAAACGCAAAGGTGTTGGACGTACCGATATTAAAGGACGTTGGACTGATATAGAGAAAGAATGGCTCTATTTGTATGAACATCGTTTAACAGAGCCCGGTCTTTCTGTTATGCATCGCATTGACAGTGGCAATCAAGAATGGTGTGCCGAAGCCTATATGGATACAGATTATAGTACATTGATGGATGCTGATTTTATACGTAAAATGCAAGATTATGCGGCGTTTTTAATTAGTAGTGAGGAGGGACAGCGATGAATACTGAGAATTGGAGATGGTTTCGTTACGATGAAATTTTCGAAATACGGAAGGGCTTCTTTAATAAAAAACCTGAAGAAAGTGGATTAGGAACTATCCCCTTTATTGGGGCTACAGATTCAAATAATGGGGTAACATCATGGTATACGATTGAGGAGATTGACTTAACACCTAAAGCCGAAAATGCGGTAAATGTGCCACTATATGAAAAAATATTTAATACACCTTGTATCACAGTGTCAAATAACGGCTCTGTCGGATACGCTTTTTACCAAACACAACAATTTACTTGTTCTCACGATGTAAATTTATTATATTTAAAAGATAAAACCGTGTCATTAACACCGTCACTTGCCCTTTTTTTATGTGGTATTATTGAATGTGAACAATTCCGTTGGACTTATGGTCGTAAGTGGCGTCCAGAAAGAATGCCAAGTTCACTGATAAAACTTCCGATAAATGATAAAGGGAATCCCGATTGGCAATGGATGGAAGATTATACAAAGAATACGTTGTTGCCAAAATTACCAGAAAAATCAAGACAAGTTTGGGAGAATAGATATAATAAAGTTCCTGTTTCCAATCAAAAATTAGAACTTGAAAGTATTGAAAACTTAGGGAAATGGAGGACGTTCAATTTAAATGAGATTTTTACAATTGAATATGGAAGTAAATTAGATGTGATAAAAATGGAAGAAAATCCGTTTTCAGATATTGCTTTTGTTACAAGAACTGCAGGCAATAATGGAGTTTGTATGTATGTGAATAAGTATAAAAATATAGAACCATATCCTGCAGGAATAATGACAATTGCTTTGGGTGGAAGCATTGGAAAAACATTTATTCAAACACAACGATTTTATACGTGCCAAAACGTTGCAGTCTTAGTTCCTAAATCAAACATGGGTATTTGTCATAAGATTTTCATTAAAACTATTATAGAAAAAGAATGTGAAATAAAATTCGTAGCCTTTGGTAGAGAACTAAATTCACACATAAAGAATAATTTTTTTCTAAAGCTTCCAGCGATAAAAAATTCCATAGGAGAATACGAACCCGATTGGCAATGGATGGAAGATTACATAAAAGGATTGCCCTATAGTGGTGCGATATGATAATTATTTGCGTAAAAGGGATTTCGCAAATAATAATGAAGACTTGTATGGCGCGTAGAATGTATTTATAGAGTAAATGATTATAATTCAGCGTAAGTTATTGTGTTTTATTTGGAAATGTAAACTTTGTCGATGTGGAGAATCCAGATTTCTCATTTACCAAAATTCAAACAATTTCACACCGTTTTCTATTGTAAGAATTATAAAAAAAAAATTAACCTGTATGTGTTAACAAAAAAAGCAGTCAAACGACTGCTTTTTTCTATCTGTTATAGTAAATTCTATTAGAAAGGAAGATCTGATGCAGAATCGCTAGCAAAAGGATCTGCATTATTTGTAGGTTCACTTGTTGCCGTTGTAGAAGCAGAAGGCGAAGCTGGAATATTTTCTATATCTTGTGCTTGTTGTACAGGTGCAGCTGTTGGAGTTGCAACACCATATCCACCTGTGTTGGCAGCAGGAGCTATATTTCCTCTCCATGCTTGTACGCTACTGAACCATCCACCTTTGCTGCCTTCACGGCTTTCAATATCAACAGTTACAGTAACATTATTTCCGTTTGCTAAAGTTGATTCTGAAATTCTACCGTTCCATACAGAAAAACATACTCTTGGGTTGTATTGTTCGAATAGTTCAATCACAAATTCTTGAACAGACCATGCACCTTTAGCGCTTGTGCCTTCACGTTTTTCTAAGGCTTGTATTACTTTACCAGTAAGTTCAATTGGTTTTACTTCGCCAACTAAGCCTTTTTCAATTTTCCACGCACGGAAGTTTGTCATCCAACGGCCATTGTATTCACGGCTTTCTATATTTACCGAAACAGTAAGATTTTCGCCAATTTGTAGGTCGTTAGTTGGTACTTTATCGTTATTTATAGTAAAACAAACTTTTCTTGAATATTGTGACAATGTTTCAATAATGAAATCTTGTCTTTTCCATGTTCCGTTTGCACCTTCTCCGCTAACAGGATCCGATATTTTTATTAGTCTACCTTGTACTATTGCTTCCATACGATTTAAATTTTTTCAAATGTAGTTTTTTATTGGTAATGTGTTTTTAATTTTCACTTGGAGTTATTAACAATCTTGCAAAGCATCGGTAATTTTTCCGTCTTTATAAACAGGAACAACATTACAAGTGTCTAATGTGATACAGTAATCTATGCATTCGTCAACGCCGTTATTACGAAGACGAGTTCGTTGTGCACAATGTTCTATAAAATCACGAAGATTATGTTTGTGGTTGTTCCACATGTCTTGTGCTGCTATGGTTGAATCACAAATAGTATCGTAATCGCCGCTGCTCAATAGCTCGTCGGCAATTGCTCCCATAAAAATAGAATCTTCTATATTGTATTTCCCTTTCCAACCAGCACAAAGAAGAATAACGTCACTTTTTTGTTGTTTTATCCATTCTATAAGAGGATGATAGTTTGCAAAAGAACCTATAGCTACAGCTCTACAGTTTTCTCCCATTTGTATGGTTCTCGTGCCATTAGTTGTGCTATATACAATATCTCTACCTTCAATAATTTCTCTTCTGAAATTTTCAGGGGAATTACCAAAGTCAGCAAAGTCTAATTTCTTGCCATTACGTTCTGCTGCAATAAGATATCCTTGTTTCTGATATTCCTTAGCTTCTTCTTCTGTTTTTACAGGAATGATAGTTTTTACACCATTTGCGAAAGCTGTGCATATTGAAGTAGTTGCACGGAAAACATCGGTAACGATGACAATTGCATCTTTCTTTTCGAACAACTCAAATAGAGCAGATGAGTAGCATGTTTCAATCGTGTATGCCATTAGTTTCTTGAGTTTTATCTTTTATATCTAACATAACGATAATGGCTATAAATCCCCAAAATAGTGAGGCTATTTTGTCCATATCGAGAAAATCATTCAAAAATCCGTGGAGATAATATGTAATAAGTGCTAATAATAAAAATAGTACGGTATCTTTTGTAAGCTCGTCTTTAGTTCTATTATAAAGATTAAAACCAATAACTAAAACCGTTATTAGTAATACTATAAAAGAAAGGGCTCCAATTATTCCGGCGTCGGCAAGTAGTCCTAAATATTCACTATGGGCATTTCCGCAATCTCCAGCATTTGTACTGATTTTCGTCTTGTCTTGTGAATTTTGAAAAGGAGCGTATAAAAACATATATGTTCCAGGTCCATAGCCAGTTACTGGTCTTTCTTGAAACATTCTGATAGCACATTTCCATCGGTTTATTCGTTCCATATTCGAATCGTCGGAAGAAATGTTGGATATAGATTTTACATGCGAAAGGAAGTTTGTGCTGGAAACTTCGTCGTTTTTCGACATTTTGTAAATAATGTCATTATAAAATGGTGCAATCATTATAATGCCGAACAATCCTATGGTTATGAGTGTTTTTATTTTTATTCGCATTTTCAAAACTATCCATAAGGCAGCTACAGCAAAAATTCCTCCCCAAGCAGCTCGTGTGTACGAAAAAAGTAATGCAACGCAGAGTAAAGCAAGTAAGCAGAAGTTAAAAAATTGTATGCTGAAATCTTTTCGAGAGCGTTTAAATACAATAATCATCGCTGGAATTAAAAGAGCTAAAGCTGCACCGTATGAAGTGTGATCACGGAAAAATGGTTGCATAACCAAATAAGATGTGTCATGTGAAAAACGCGACATTGCATGGTGTACAAGTGTATAGCCTATTACGATGGAAAATCCTAATGCATACGACATAATGTAGTACACAATGTTCTTCTCGTCGTGTACAACTTGGGTTGCAATAAAGTAAAAGACGGTTATAAACCAGAGCCTTGTTAATACGTATTTAAACGAAACGACAGGCATTTCTGATGTAATCGTCGTAAATAGCAACCAAGCAATATAAATGTAGATACAAATGCTGATAGGGTGCGACAATACTTTCTTATCGAATTTACGTTCGGTAATGAGTTTGACGAAAAACAAGCACATTGCCATAAATAAGAACGGCTCTGTAGGCAAACTCATATTTAATGGCGCGCCAGGCATAAATTCCGATAGCTCTAAAGACAGTGGTGTAAAAAATAACAACACAAGCAATAGTTTGTCTAATGCCAATAAGGCAAGAAATGCCATGGCAAGGGCAAACGGAACCAATGTGATTACAAACGATTCGTTGTAAATCCCTAAAACACTTGCGATTATGAAAGCAATCGCAACAAGGTATAATGCAACAACCGTCTTCTTTTCCACTAGGCTTGTTGTAATTCTTCCTCGCGACGGCGGAAGTCTTTTACTAATTCAATAAAGATAAGTGCGACAAAAGCAAAAGCAAAAGTAGCCACTGTTGAAACAAGTACGATAATCAAACGACGTGGTTTTGCTTTTTTGTCGGATGGCAAAGCTTTGTTTACAACGAAATAATGTGTCAAAATAGCATCGGCATCAACTTTTGCTTCCTTAAGTTTTTGGTTAAGCAAACTCATTTGTTCTTTTTCGTTGAACAAGAAGTCACGAAGAGAAATATATGTAGAACCATATTTTGCAAGCGTATCCATTTGTTCTTTAATTTTTTCGGCTCCTTTAGTGTTGCCTGAAACAATGGCGTTTGCATATGCTTTACAATATTCTTCAGATTGTGATTCAAAATCGAATATGCCTTTTTCCATAATTGCACGAAGTGAGTCTTCGTACATTTTTTGTTGCTCGATTTTTGCGTCAAATTCGTGTTGTACGATAGCGTAAGCGTTAGTTGAACGGCGTTTCTCCATATTGTTCATAATTGTATCAATTAATGAAGCAATATCGTTTGCCATATCTGCCGCAGTGTTCGGATTTACATCCAATACGCTGATTTCTACGGCACTATATTCTGTACGGTTGAATGAAATACGTTTCTTGAATTTCTTCAACATTTTATCCAATGGATGTGAAACATTGGCTGAGTCAATGTCGTAGTGATTCCAAAGGTCATATTTTGCAATCATTCTACTACGGAGCTCGTCACTATTCAAAACTTGTAGGATTTGTTCCGTTTCTTTGTCTTCACCGAAAATTGATTCTTTCTTTGCTGCGTCTCGTGTTGCAATCAACTCTTGAGAAGTTGATAGTGATGGAGCAGGAAATACAACAACTGTAGATTTATATAATGGTGTAATTAAAAAAGAAACGATGACTGCGGCTATAAAACCAATTGCTGTTATGATACACAATGGTTTTCGATAGCGGAATACTTTATATAAAAGATCGTTTGAGTTAAATGAATAGCGATTGTCTTCCATGTTATTCGTTTTTAAATAAGCCAAAAAGTTCAGCGTCGATTCTGTCTATAATGGTACTAAAATCTTCTTTGTTTTCTAAGAAATCTAATTTGTCGGTATCAATAATTAATATTTTACCCAAATTATATGATTGAATCCAAGTTTCGTAGCGTTTGTTCAAGTTCTCCAAATAGTCAAGGCGGATAGAATTTTCGTATTCGCGTCCTTTTGTTTGGATTCTGCGTACCAATGTAGGAACAGATGCTTTAAGGTAAATAAGCAAATCTGGTGCTTTTAGAAGTTGTTCTACTTGGCGGAAAAGAGCAAAGTATGTCTCAAAATCACGACCAGCCATCAAATTCATGGAATGAAGGTTTGGAGCGAAAATGTATGCATCTTCGTAAATCGTACGGTCTTGGATGACGTCTTTCCCTGAATTTTGTATGTTTCGTATATTTTGTAGGCGGCTATGAAGGTATGAAATCTGCACATTGAACGACCAAGCTTTCATATCTTGGTAGAAGTCGTCCAAGTATGGATTATTGTCAACATCTTCGAAGTTCGTTTCCCAACCATATTGCTTAGCCAACATAGTCGTAAGTGTTGTTTTTCCAACGCCAATATTTCCTGCTACTGCTATATGCATATCTTGTATTTTATTATTTGCAAAAATATAAAATCTCTATTCTATTTGAAAAAAATTCAGTTTGGAAATGTTCCGTAACGAAACATTTGTGAAATAGAATTCTAGAATTTCTTTATATGGAAATCCCAGTCTTGCCATTTCCATTGCTCCTTCTTGTGATAATCCTACGCCATGCCCAAATCCTTTACCATAAATTACAACAACATCATCGCGCATATCTATGCAAAAGAAAGTCGAACGCAGTTTCCAATCGGTTCGTATGGTTGTAAGGGCTAGTACAGAATCTTTATCTTCTACGTATAGATATTTTCGTCGTTGTGGTTGTTCAAAATTCAAGTCTGTTGAGTCTGTTACAGCAATTCCTTTTTTGGTAAGGTATTGAATCCAATCATTCTTTGCGATAGTTTTTGTCCATTCGTAACCAGGCTTATCTACGCTATATGGGTCTGGTTTGCCTCGAAGGTATGGTATGGTTTTGCTCCAAACCATTTCGCTGTTACATGTCTCGCCACCTGAATTTGCCGAGAAAATTGCTTCGATTAGAACATTGCTTTGGTCAACTAAAACAAGACCTTGCGTTGCATTTGTTGCTTCTACAATAGCATTGCTGTAACGGCAACGACCAACATAAGCTTGGCAATGAACTCCGTCGCATAGGTTATAGTTGTTCTTGAGATGTCGTTTGTAGAATTTTGCAGCGTATGTTCTGCATAGCACTGCTTGGGCTTTATAAAATTCAAGGTCCGATTTTGCGCCCGCTTCGGATTCAACGACGCCGGCAATGTATTTTTCAAAATTCACATCGTTTATGAGTAGTAACGATGTTGGCGAGGTTTTTACATATAAATCGTTATCGTATTCGCGAGCTAATGGTTTCTTGCTATGGAATCGAACCTGAAATTTATTGTCTTGGTTCAATCCTCTGAATAATAGGAGAGTGTCCGCAGAAAAAAATCCAAAAAGAGAATTGATGTGAATCTTTTGTCCTCGTTTTGTTATAGTGACCGATTCGCCTTCACTCACGGTACAAATAATCTTATTTTGAGAAACGACATCGTATTTTCCTGCTTTAGCGTAAAACACGAATGTCTCGATTTTGTTGTCAGAATAAATGCGGACATTTATATTCTGGGCAAATCCCCATAAGGAACATAATAGGAATACGATGAAAAGTTTTATTTTCATTATAATTCTTTGTAGATTTTTTGTTCTCTATGATTTACTACAACGTGAACGGGGAAGTTATCGTGTATAAATTGTGCAGTTTTTTCTGCAAAATAAACAGAACGATGTTGACCACCAGTGCATCCGAAATTTATCATCAGATGTGTGAAACCTCGTTCTACATATTTTTTTACACTCTGTGTTGTAAGCGCACAGACATGTGAAAAGAATTCGTCGCATTCAGTGTATGGTTTGAAGAAATCTATAACTTCTTGTTGCGTACCATTCACTTCTAAATATTCCTTATAACGACCAGGGTTTGGAAGAGCTCTACAATCGAACACAAATCCTCCGCCGTTTCCGCTTTCGTCTTGTGGTATTCCTTTTTTAAAGGAAAAACTGGTTATTTCTACCGTTAAAGTTGGTTCTGTCATATTTGTAATTCTGGAAGTTCGTATATTAAATTAGAAAGATACGGCATAGGCACAATAGTATTGATTATTGGCGTATGTTTTTTCAAATTTTGCAATGCTTGTGGAATACTTTGTATAAAGTGTTCTTTGCGTTGTATGTATCCTCTAAATCCGTATGCTCCAAGTGTTTGCAGAATTCGTATGAATACGATGCCTTGAAATTGATTACGGAATAATTCTTCGTCAATGGAAATGTGTTTTTTTAGTTCTTCAATATAGTACGAAAGTAGAACTTGGCGAGTTTCTTCGCTCAAATTTGCTTTCGCCTGATATAAAAGAGACACAACATCGTATTGCAAAGGACCTTTCATTCCACCTTGAAAATCAATGTATCCAAGTTTGCCGTTTTGTAATAATATGTTTCGAGATTGAAAATCTCTATACATGAAAAAAGATCTATCGGCAGTATCTAAAAAGTCTAACAAAGAATTGAAGTCGTCTTCAAGTTTTTGCTCGTTGAATTCTAAACCGCTGATTTTTAGGTAATAATATTTGAAATAATATAAATCCCATCGCATTGCCGTGCGGTCAAATTCTTCTCGCACAAAACAATGTTTAAAATCAATTTTGCTTGCCCCGCAAAGTTGAATTTGAATTAAATCAGAAAGAATACGTTTGTATAGTTCTATGACTTCTGGCTCAGACAGATTTTTCTTTGCTGTAAGAACATCACATTTTCCTAAGTCAGAAATAAGATACATTTCTTTAGTGTCGTTGTGGGCCAAAATTTCAGGAACATTTATTCCGTTTTCATGAAAAACGGAACTGAAATATATGAATGATTCGTTTTCTTCTATATTTGTTCCAACGCAAGCAAGAACATCATCTTGACCATCGCACGAAATACGGTAGTACCGACGTGAAGAACCTGCTCCAGGCAATAACTCAATATGCGAGAAATCTTTATCAAACTTTTGTTTGAATAGATTTGTAATGCATTGTAAGTCTTTTGGATATTCCATTGTTATAACTATTGTTGCAAATGTAAGAATTTGATTGGAGTTTCCGTTTTGGAAACAGCTTTAATTTTATTATGAATGAAAGAAAATATGTACATTTACAGAGAAAAATCATGATGGATTTATCATTAACAAAGCAAAAAAGTTTTCTAAATTTACTGGGGTATTATAAATAATGTTATGTTCAGTTCGTTGCAAAAATCAATTTATCAAGTTGGATCAAAGGAAAAACTTAACCCGCAAACATCATCACAGTTATTGACCATGACTGATGGATTTCTGATGGATTATATCAATTTTCTACAAACTAACAGCACAATTAACATTGATAACGTTATAGATGCAATACAGAACAACAAGAAAACAGAATCCGAAGAATATAAAAATTTTAAAGAAATTTGTCAAGCAAAAGTCGTTGTAAATAAAAGTAAAATTTTTGCTAAAGAACAAAAACAAAAAGCAGAAAAGATATTATCAAATATAAAAATTACAAAACCTGTAGATATTGTATCTTTATTGTCAGATCCGCAAGAATTAAAAAAAGCATATAAATATATCTATAGTTCCATTTTAGTATCAAAAGATATAGCAGAGTTTCTTGAAAATAAATGTAGCGAAAAAGGATTTGACAAATTAAAAAGTGAATTTCAATGGGAAAAAATGCTATTGAACCAAGCTATTATTAATTTTGGTGATATAAATACACTTGGACTAAACAAAGAAGGAAGACCTGAAGGTATAATCGGTACTCATGCAAGACAATCAAAATTCTTCAAAAATGCTGTACAAAAACTTATCAAATTAAATCGCAATGATGTTGAAGAGGGATTGGTAGAAAAGACGAGGATTTTATCTGTTCTAAATACAAATAAAAAATCCATAGAAGGTTTTATGGATGACAATTTAAGATTTTTGTTGTCAATGTTACCTGGATATAAACTTGACCAGGAAGGAAATTATATTCCGGATATAAATGATTTTGGTTACCAAAGACCAAAAGAATTTTTTAAGGTAAAGAATATGCTTATCAATTTATTACACAATAGTATTGACAAACAAGATATGTTTAATAAATTGATTGATGCAGCAAGAACAAATCCTATTATAAAATCTTTAGTTAAAAGAATGGGTGATCTTGAGATGACAGAAGATTCTTTATCAGAAAGAAACAGGGTTCAATTATGGAATAAATTCTTTAATGTTTTCTGTTGTTCCGAGATAAAACATATAATGGTCAGTATTAAGGCGAAAATAGAATATTATCAGGAAAAGATAACAATTCTAACTGTTCGTTCAGGAGATATTTCAGGACCCAAATGGAGGCTTGAAGATCATTATATTTCAAAATTTATAAATTATAATAGCATTTATGACAAGGAGAATAAATACATAAACGATAC
>JAZLFM010000014.1:0-83210 GCA_045615765.1 Bacteroidales bacterium | reverse complement strand
GAACTAAGTCCGTAAACGAAATACGGAATAGCAACAACTTCTGCGTATTTATTAGCAGGGGCGTATTCAACGATAAAGTTGTTCAAATACAAATGTTTGTCGTCTTTAGAGAAAGAATGGTCGGTAGAAGTAATGTTAGGTCTTGCAGTAAACACTAATTCAGGAACATAAAGTCCGTTGCCGTCTTTTTCGATATGTGTGATTTTGAAAGTGACAGTTTCGCTGAAATTCTCTCCTTCAACGACATCCATTGTGTATTCGCTAGCCAAGGTAGCCCAATAGTCAACCTCCTCTCTTCGGTCGGCCAATGAAATAGCTATCTTGCCTGTAAAGTCAGCGAATCCTTCTACAGTAACGGTGAAAACTTCACCAACTTCAGGAACCCAAGCCGTGTTTTCTGTTGCTTCAAATACAGCTTCTGGTAAAACACTTGGGTTTCCAGCTTGCCATTCTATGCTTTCTCCTGAAGCATTTGTTGCTCCATATTCATCGTAAGGAATAACGATTTCATTATCAGTTAATTCCCATTCATTTCCTGCGAAAGCAGCAAAACTAAAAACGCTCGATAGAACGAAAACGAATATGGTTTTGAACCAATTCGTTTTTGTTTTCTTTTGTACATATTTATCCATATTGTGTGAATTAAAATTTTGGCGAAAATCCTAATTTAATTCACAGGGGTGTTTATCAATTTGTATAAATGTTTCAATCAAATTGATAAATCTACAAAAAAATCAATGTGTTGGATTTATGTGATTATATTCTGTTAGTTGTTGAATATCAGTATGTTGTGTAGAATCGGGGGGGTAAAATGTAGCTTTTCTTTTTCTTTCCTATATGCGGAAGGTGAACAGCCAACAATTTGTTTGAATTGACGACTGAAATTCCCTTGTTCCGTGTAACCAATTTGGTCGGAAATTTCTGCAATAGTCAATTTGTTTTCTTGTAACAAGATTTGAGCTTCGGCAATTCTGAGGGAATTAATAAAACTATTGAAATTTACATTTTCGTAGGTATTTACCATGTTGGAAATACAGGTTCTGTTTACTCCGATTTCTTGTGCAATGTCCTCAATTGTTACCCCTTTTTGTTGGTAAAGCTTTTTTTCGATAATTTGATTTCGTATTGTGTTCCAAGTAAGTTCTTGCTTCGCTTCGTTTTTGGTGTCTTTCTGTTGAATTGCATGTTGTAGTTCGTTCAACATAATTGCAGAAACTTCAAAATATCGTTTGGGATACTGTATATATAGTACGCCCATTCCGATATAGAAAATCAAAATTACATAATTCAAAATCGTACACACAAGCCAACTTAAACTGCTTGTAATTAGCACTGTTGTGCATGCAATAGCTAAAGCCAGTAAAAAACTATGGTGGACTATGGGAATGTTAACGATATCGTATTCAGATGTAAAATTTTCAGCTTTCATTTTATATCTCCGCTCTTCACGGAAATAACGATACCCAAAATAAATGACCGAGATGAAGTAGGCTATAAACCACACTTCGCGAAGAATGATGTCGTACATGTGCCACGCATTGTCGGCTTTCCAAAACAATAGTTTTTGATAGCTATCTAATTGGTAATGTGCAGAAAAGACAATGTCGATAATCCATAATAGGATAAATCCAAACCATGGCATAAAGTGGTTGAGCACATACTTCGGTGTTATTTTTGTTGAATTAACAAGATTGACGTGCGACAAACCTAATACAATCGCTTGAAAACTTGCAGCAATTAAAAACGGAATGCCAAGCAGTTGAGGTTCTTGGGAAAGTTTTAGGTAGCAGTATAATGCAAGAAAAATATACGAAATGGAGAAAAGCCGAAGGGAAATCTTATAATTCTTGATGCTTTCGACTTTCGGAATGGGAACAAAAAAGAAGATTACAGAGAAAACAAGCAATACTATGAGTAAGATATAATATGATATTGTAAAAACTTCCACTTTTTATTCTGTACCTAATCAAGCAAAGATAATAAAAAAGATAGTGGTAAAATAGAAAAATTCATACTTTTGTATCGTGTTTGGAAAATAGAAACCTAATATGTTGACAATTAAAAACCTCCACGCCTCGATAGACGGCAAAGAAATCTTAAAGGGTATTAACTTGACCATAAATCCTGGCGAAGTTCATGCAATCATGGGTCCTAATGGCTCAGGAAAAAGTACACTTTCGAGCGTGCTTGCTGGTCGTGATTTGTATGAAGTGACAGAAGGTGAAGTTTTGTTCAACGGAAAGGATTTGTTACAGCTTTCGGCAGATCAGCGTGCTTGCGAGGGATTGTTCCTTGCATTTCAATATCCGGTAGAAATACCAGGAATAACAATGACTAACTTTATGAAAGCTGCCATTGAGTCGAAGTGTAAATATTTAGGTATAGAACCTCCATCGCCAACAGAGTTCCTAAAGATGATGAAGAAAAATAGCGAACTTGTTGGTTTGCCTTCAAAATTGTCGGGCCGTTCGGTGAACGAAGGGTATTCTGGTGGTGAAAAGAAGAAAAACGACATTTTCCAAATGGCAATGTTGGAACCAAAACTATCTATTCTTGACGAAACGGATAGTGGCCTTGATATTGACGCCTTACGTATTGTGTCTGAAGGTGTTAATAAATTGAAAACACCGGAAAATTCATATATAGTGATTACTCACTATCAACGCTTGCTTGATTATATTGTTCCTGATGTTGTACATATTTTGTATGACGGAAGAATTATAAAAACAGGAGACAAATCGTTGGCGCTTGAGTTGGAAGAAAAAGGTTACGAATGGATTACAAAAAATGACTCGGAATGGGAGAACAAGTAAATCCAATAGTACAAACCTTGTTGGTGGATTCTTTCGCTTCTACGGAATTTGATGCGGTTCATCGAATTGATGCAAGCGGAAAATCTCTTTCTTTTTCGGGAAAACAACGCGTTTGTTTATGTTTCTCTGGAAAAACATCTTTGACCGTTGTTGTGGAGAAACATGCAGAAATCATATTCTATACTTGTTTCGAACAAAATGCAGATTCAGAAATTACGATAGTGTGTAATGAAAATGCTCATTGTACAAACTATATTGTTCAATGTGCAGACTCTGCTCAAAAGATTGTTGTGAAACAAGAATCTTATAGCGTCTATACTAGTGGAATGTTCCAGTTGGCTGGTCAGAAGGATTCTGTAGAATTGTTAGTCGAAAAGAATGGCGACCAAGCAAATACGAATTTGTATGGCGTGTTTTTCCCAAGTAAACAAGAATCTTATTCTATCGCTACACGTGTGAATCATCAAACAGGAAATTGCGAAACCGAAGAATTATTCCGTGGTATTGCCGATGAAGAAGGTAAAGGATCTTTTTATGGCTTAGTGTATGTAGCCCGCGATGCACAAAAAACATTGGCTAAGCAACAAAATAGAAATATGTTGCTTTCTAAGACAGCACATATTCATAGCGAACCGCAGTTGGAAATCTATGCCGACGATGTGGTTTGTACACATGGAAGTAGCACCGGACAAATCGATGCGGAAGCATTGTGGTATATGCAGGCGCGCGGAATCAATAGACAGATGGCCACAAAATTGTTGGTAGCAGGCTTTGCAAACGATGTTTTGCAGAAAGTCGCAGACGAAAATCTTCAGGAACATATTTCACAGCAGATTGCACAGAAATTAATGGAGCAGATTTAATATGCTCTTTTGGTCTAAGCAATCTATTAAATTTATACTTTTGAGCATTAATTCAGTACTATGGAAGAAAATTTGCAAGAAGAAAAGAAAACCTTAAACTTTTTGGAAGAAATCATCGAAAATGATTTAGCAAGTGGAAAACACAAATCTATTTTGACTCGTTTCCCACCAGAACCAAATGGTTATCTACATATAGGACATGCAAAGTCAATTTGTTTGAACTTTGGATTAGCAAAGAAATATGGCGGCAAAACCAATCTTCGTTTTGACGATACAAATCCAGTAAAAGAAGATACGGAATATGTTGATTCTATTATGGAAGATGTTCGTTGGTTGGGATTTGAATGGGCAAGTGTACACTATGCTTCCGATTATTTCGATCAATTGTATGATTGGGCTGTAGAATTAATTAAAAAAGGTTTGGCGTATGTCGATGACCAAACTTTGGAAGAAATCCGTAAAAATCGTGGTACGGTACAAACTCCAGGAACTCCAAGTCCATGGAGAGATAGAAGCGTAGAGGAAAACTTGGATTTATTTGCAAGAATGAAAGCAGGCGAATTCCCTGATGGCTCAAAAGTTCTTCGTGCAAAGATTGACATGGCTCACCAAAATATGCAATTCCGCGATCCAATTATGTATCGTATTTTGCATGCTCATCACCATAGAACTGGCGATAAATGGAATATTTATCCTATGTATGACTTTGCTCATGGTGAAAGTGATTCTATCGAAAATATAACACACTCAATTTGTACATTGGAATTCGACATCCATCGTCCTTTGTATGATTGGTTTATACAACAATTAGGAATTTTCCCTTCTCATCAATACGAATTTGCTCGTTTGAACATCAACTATACGGTGATGAGTAAACGCAAACTTTTACAGTTAGTAAAAGAAAATTATGTAAGTGGTTGGGACGATCCACGAATGCCGACAATTTGCGGTTTCCGTCGTCGTGGTTATACTCCAGAATCTATCAGAAATTTCTGCGAAAAGATTGGTGTTGCAAAACGCGACAATGTGATAGATTATTCTGTATTGGAATTCTGTCTTCGTGAGCACTTGAATAAAGTCGCTCCTCGTATGATGGCAGTTCTTCATCCGGTGAAAGTGGTTATCACCAACTATCCAGAAGGACAAACAGAGTATTTGACTGCTGTAAATAACCCAGAAGATGAAACTGCAGGAACTCGTGAAATTCCATTTGGAAGAGAAATCTATATTGAACAAGACGACTTTATGGAAAATCCTCCAAAGAAATATTTCCGTTTAGCTCCTGGACAAGAAGTTCGTCTTCGTTATGCATATTTTATTACTTGCCAAGAAGTTATAAAAGATGCTGCGGGTAATATAACAGAAATTCATTGTACATACGATCCTGCTTCAAAAGGCGGAAATTCGCCAGACGGTCGCAAGGTGAAAGGTACTATCCATTGGGTTTCTGCTGAACATGCTATCGAAGCTGAGGTTCGTTTGTTCGATCGTTTGTTCGCTACCGAATCTCCTGAAGATGTAGAAGAAGGTAAGACATTCTTAGATAACTTGAATCCTAATTCATTGCAAGTTCTTCAAAACTGTAAGTTGGAGCCATATTTGGCAAATGTAAAAGAACTTGACAAAATGCAGTTCGAACGCCTTGGTTACTTCTGCGTTGATAAAGATTCAACACCAGAACATTTAGTGTTTAACCGAGCTTGTACGTTGAAAGACAGCTGGGCTAAAATCAACGGATAATAGTTAGATTTCAATAAAGAAAACGGCGAATCGAAAGGTTCGCCGTTTTTTGTTTATATTGTAGGTTAGAGTAAGTCTTTTATGTTGATGTTAAGTGCTTTACTAATTGTAAAAAGAGTTTTTATTGTAATGTTCACCCGGCCAGATTCAATTCTGCTCATGCTTGAACGTTCCATATCACATAGATATGCAAGGTCTTGTACCGAAAGATTCTTTTCTATTCGATAAGCCCTTATTTTGGAGGTAATTAACTGAATCTCTTCCTGATACTCCATTTATTTTGCGTAACATATTTGCGCGTAACATATATGTTACGCAAAAATGTTGAGAACAAATTTTTGCTGATGTGTTCTAAATTTTTGCA
This sequence comes from Bacteroidales bacterium, assembly GCA_045615765.1. Lineage (GTDB taxonomy): Bacteria > Bacteroidota > Bacteroidia > Bacteroidales > UBA1715 > UBA1715. The sequence goes on along the minus strand of JAZLFM010000014.1, from coordinate 77,430 downwards.
CAGTGGGAAAATATGTTTGCCGAAAATAAATTTAATTGTAATAAAAAAATAATATTATGGGATCATATTGGGAAGAGAAGTCAAAGTACGAAAAGGAAAAAAAGGATAGAGAACAGGCTGATAAACTATTTAATATAGTCCTTGCAATAATTGGAGCTGTGTTAACTTTTATTTTTGTTAAGATACTCGCTCCTATTGCATCAAAACATCCAGTGGCAACTTTTATAGTAGTCGTCTCATTAGGTATAGGTGCTTATGTGTACTTCTCCTATTTTGCACCAGACACGTCAGCTGATATAGAAAAAATTGAAAGTTTTGATGCTTTTGCAAGTAGATTTTCTCAAGACGAAGATTTTTGCAAACAACGTATAAACAAAACCGTAGTAGCAGAAGGATATGATAAAGTTTCATATAAAGCGACAGAACTTTCGGCAAAAAAAATCATGACCTCAATCATTGGTGGTGATTTTCAGTATTATACTGGAGATGGAATTAAGAATGAATTATGTCATGGTCAATTTATAAAGATTTCAAATGATAAATATGTATACCAATTAAAGAAGTCTGACAATTCTCTTGTTAAGTTATATGAATTTACATTCAAAAAGCATGGATGGTATTTAACGAAAATTCAAAAAGGTGGTAAAATTGTAGAAATAAGTTCAGAAGAAGATGCCGTAACAAAAACTTCTGTTAGTTCTAATAACAGCAAAACAAACTTTATAAAAGTTGATAACTTCAATATTTTCATTCCAAATGGATTCATACCATGTAATAAGATGGAAAACACTTATGTTATAGGTGATGATTCTATATATTATAGTTATGAAATATTGTCAAATCCTAAAGGACCGTGGGATTTGAATCCCAATGCATGTGAGGCTGACTATTCAGGAAGTACTGATGAATTATATGTTTCTAGAGATGGCGGCAGCTACGAAATGTCTGCTATATGGCGTGAATACAAAAAAGGTAATAAATGGTGTTTATTGAGTGTCTTTTATTATGAAGGAGAAAATATAAGAGAGCTATATAATATTTTAGCAAAATCTAATTAATTCATTCTCGCTAATGCTACGATGATTAATGAGGAATTAGAAATATTATTTAATGATTGGAAAGCAAGACTCAAGGAAAATGGAGACGGAGTGTGCTTTACTAAGGATGGACTTTTACGACAAAACAACAAATCGGATGAGCAATTAGAACAAGCATGGTTTTCATCTTCAAAGAGAATTTTGTTTTTGTTAAAGGATCAGAATCAAGATGGGGGAGAGAAGTGGGATGAGGATATTCGAGATTGGTTGAAAGATACAGATGGTGACAATAGTAGGTCTATAGAACAAAAACAGAGAAATCGTAATCTAGAGATCCAATTCATAAGAAGGATTGCGTTTCTTCTTTGGGGATTGTCAAAAACAAATAATTCCCACCATTGGTGGTGTAACGAGCTATCAATGCATATTAATGAGGTGAAAGAATTTTTTAACACACAACCTTTCGCTTTGGTTGAATGTAAAAAAATGCCAGGAAATGGTTGTCTTGATAACAAAATCTTGAAGAAACATTTACAGAATTATGGTGACTTGTTGAAAAAAGAAATTGACTTGTTAAATCCAAACATAATAGTTTGCACTAGTTCGTATATTTTTGATTTTGTTGTCAATTCATATCCGCAAAAGACAATACATACTCTTGATGGACATAATAGTATCCGTATCGTTCAAAATGATAACCATATCGAATCAATAATTTTATGCTCATATCACCCTAGTGTTCGCAATAACGATGAATTTTTTTATGAAGGAGTCATGTATCATTATAGAGAATACTTACACAAGTATAATAGATAAAAGCCAGGGATCTGTCTAACTTTTTAAATTTGTAGACAATAGTTATTGTGTAGAAAACGGCGAATCGTAAGGTTCGCTTTTTTTGTTTATCTTTGTGTTTGCCGTAGCACAAGTATCATGTTTTTATTTAAAACATTTTGCTGCAACTAAAATTTAGTTACATTTGTCATGGGAACAAAAGAGAAATTGATAAGACGATTTATGTCGAATCCGAAAGATTTTACTTTCGACGAATTAAAACGATTGTTTGAAATATTTGGATATTCATTAGAAAACAAAGGAGGAACATCTGGTTCGCGAGTAATATTTACTAAAGGAGAAAGTACATTTATTATGCACAAACCACATCCCTCAAATATTATCAAACAATACATAATGAAAAATGCAATCAACTTTGTGAGAGACAATAAATTAGAAGAACAATTTAAATCTGAAAAGGAGGACGAATAATGGGAACACTTACATATAAAGGTTATCTTGGGACTGTTGAATACGACAGTCAAGAAGATTGTCTTGTCGGAAAAGTATTAGGATTGCCAAGCAAAGTTGCAATAACATACGAAGGGCAGAGTCTTTCCGAAATACGAAAAGATTTTGAGGGTGCAGTTGACGATTATTTAGATTATTGCGACAAAAAAGGACTTACTCCACAAAAATCGTATAGCGGCAGTTTCAACATTAGAATTTCTTCTGACTTGCATTGCAAAATAGCGATGATTGCTCAACAAAAAGGAGAAACCATCAACGCATTTGTAAAACAATGCTTAGAAAATGCCGTTAAAGTGATTTAATCCATCGGATATTTCACGCCCCACTCTTTGCGCAACGCATCCATTTGTTGCATAACCGAAATGGTTTCGGCGTGTGGCATCATTGGTGATTCCAATAAACCTGCTTCTATACAACGACGGCTTTCAATTACTTGATATTCATAGCCCGTAATCATATCTGCCGGCTTTTCGTATGTGGCAACTTTTGCGTAATTACGATATACTTCTATAAGTTCAGGGCAATTTACATTGTCAACACGAATGTAGCCTTCTGTTCCGTTTATAATACCTTGTCTATCGTTAAGGCATAGTGCACCAGTTTGCAAGTTTGCCATTTTGCCATCGGCATAGCTTAATGATATGGCTTCTTGCATATCCATTCCCGTAGGACCAAGTTGGCAATTCGTGACAGTTTTAATTATGTCTGTTCCAAAATACATTCTGGCAAAATTCAGCACATACACACCTACATCAAGCAATGCTCCGCCACAAAGTGCAGGATTTGTTATTCGTTCTTTGTCTTCAAGTGGATAACAAAGTGTCGCTGAAAGTAGTCGAGGATTTCCGATTATGCCGCTATTCATTATTTCTGCAATCTTTTGTGACATAGGCATATAGCGAGTCCAAATGGCTTCGGTTACGAATACATTCTTCTCTTTTGCCAATTGCAGTAATTCTTTTGCTTCGCGGGCGTTTGCTGTAAATGCTTTTTCTACAAGGCAATGCTTGCCCTGTTCAATAGCCAGTTTTGTATGTTGAAAATGGTGTGAATGTGGAGTGGCAATATAGACTAAGTCAATTTCATTGTCCTTTACAAGCTCTTCGTAGGAACCGTATGCTTTAGCAATATTGTATTTGTTTGCAAATGCTGTTGCTTTTTCTATAGATCGAGAGGCTATAGCTGCTACTTCGTAACCTTGTAATGGTGCTATGGTTTCTGCCATTTTTTCTGCAATCCATCCAGCTCCAATTATGCCAATTTTGAAAGTTTTGTCCATTAGTAATTCTTTAATGTACAAAAATAGAATTTATTTAAACTCAATGTCATTCGTGGATGGTATTTGAAATGAAAATTTAGTACCACCATTTTTGTGAGTGATAGCAAAATCGCCTAATCTGATAATGTCCATTCCTATTAGAATATCGAAATCGTTAAAGATCCCTTCACTAACCGTTAGTCCCCTTATTTCTATCCCATTAGGTAATAATAGATTTATTTTGTAGGTGTTCACAATCTTTCTTCCTTGTGCATACTGCATTTCACAAAGGCTTATAGGAAATAATTTTAATTTGTTGACAAGTCTTTGGGAAATTACAGATGATATTGCTCCCGTGTCCCATAATCCTTTTATGTCAATCACGCTATTCTCTTTAGTGTAAGGCTTATATATCGAACAGGGAGTCTCTATGACAGATAACAATTTGTTGTCTGTCATAGTGTAACAAGCAGCTTTCATTTAAAAAGAGATCATAGGGTTATAACAGGTCTTTGTATATGCTTCTTTGCCAGAAGAACAATATTGTAGCAAAAACTTTCCTTCTCCAAAATCTTGTAAAGATTCTTTGTAAGCTTTCTCCTCGCTGTCGTAAGCTCTAATTTCTTTTTGCTCCGAGATAACGACATACTTCCCATTGTATGTCTTTACTAGCTCGTTTTGATTCTCTAAATAAAAATTAAAAAGTTGCGTAATCATTTTGTTATGTTTTTAGCAAATATAGATAATTTTTTGAAAGAAAACCTCTTTCGTATAAGTAATAAGCGAACATTCTTTTTATTACATTTGCGAGAATCAATGGTTTATATGAAATCTGTAGAAATGAAACAACCTCGTGCGCTTGTCGTTCTTTTCTTTACTGAAATGTGGGAACGCTTTAGCTATTATGGAATGCGTGCGTTGCTTGTGTTGTATCTTATTCAGCAATTATTTGATTTTGAAGGTTCGAAAACTGTTGCGTATGGCATTTTTGCTGCGTATGGTTCATTAGTCTATATGTCTCCGTTCATTGGTGGCTTTATTGCTGATAGATTCCTTGGACATAGAAAGGCTGTGATTTGGGGCGCAATAATGATGTCCATTGGTCATTTTGTAATGGCGATAGAAAATGAGACATTCTTGTATATAGCATTATCGTTTCTGATTATAGGTAATGGCTTTTTCAAGCCAAATATGCCAACAATTTTGAGCGGTTTGTATGAGGAAAAAGATCCTCGTCGCGATGGCGGTTTCACTATTTATTATATGAGTGTAAATCTTGGCGCGTTCTTTTCTCCGATTCTCTGTGGTATTATTGGTGAAACCTATGGCTGGCATTATGGCTTTACTATTGCTGGTATTGGAATGATTGCCGGTCTTTTTATTTTCTTGAAATTTGGAAATATTATTGACTATCACGAGAATATTAATCCTGAAACCGGAGAAAAAACATTGGAATATCGTCCGCTTGGTGGGGTCCCAGATAAGGAAAATCTTGCCCAAAAAGTTTTCGGATTGTCAAAAGAAATATGGATATATGTATTGTGCGTTGTAAGTGTTATAGGCGTTTCGTTGCTTGTGAAACATTATGAACTGATGTCCTATGTGATTTTCCCTCTTTCTCTTGGCATTTTAGCGTTTATTTTTGTGATAGCATTGCGTAGCGAAAAGATTGAACGCGATCGTTTGTTCGTGATTTTGATTTTGTTGTTGTTTACGACATTGTTTTGGTCGTTTTTCGAACAGGCAGGCTCTTCGTTGACATTGTATGCCAGTGAGAATGTGAATAGAAATTTCTTTGACAGCGTGATTCCTGCTTCTTTGTTTCAGTCTGTCAATCCAATGTTTATCTTGATTTTTGCATCTCCTTTGTCTATCCTTTGGATGCAGTTGGCTCATCGTAAAAAGGAACCTTCAACGCCGTTTAAATTTGCACTGGGAATATTATTGTTGAGTGTAGGTTTCTTAATCCTTGGCTTGGCACCTAAGTTTCTGTCATTGCAGACAATTGCTGAAGGTGATTCTGTTATGCGAATAGTTGCTGTTCCTGCAATCTTTTTGATTTTAAGTTATATGTTCCAAACTTTGGGTGAGTTATGCTTATCTCCGATAGGACTTTCGATGGTAACCCGTCTTGCTCCTGCCAAAATCGTAGGTATGGTTATAGGTGCTTGGTACTTGTCTTCGTCGCTCGCATTTCAGGTTGGAGGATGGATTGCAAATCTCACGACAGAAGAAGATTCTGCCTATGTTGTTGAGAATACAGAGATTTCAGAAACAGCTGATTTGGAAGCGTTCTCGTATGATGAAATAGTGTCGTCGGAAAAAGCTTCCGCTTATATACAGTCTGCCGTTGATTATGGCTATGTTGCAGAAGAACAATTGGAACAAATGTCTGGTGAAGAAAAATATTCTTTGTTGAATTTATTGCGTTATACGAAAGTGTTTTTAACTGTTGGCGTAATTGCATTTTTCGCAAGTTTGTTGCTGTTCTTTATCTCGCCGTTTATTCATAAAATGATGCACGAAGAATGAAAGAAATATTGCTTCATATTTGTTGTGCACCTTGTGGTTCTGCTTCGGTAGAACGACTTTTGTCCGAAGGTTGGGAAGTCACTTTATATTATTATATGCCAAATATATATCCACTTGAGGAGTGGGAAAAGCGCAAATTTTATATAGAAAAATTAGCACAACATTTTGGCGTTGAATTGATAGTGGGAGAGTACAATCACGAATTTTGGCGTGAACAGGTGAAAGGACTTGAAGCGGAAAAAGAAGGTGGTATTCGGTGTCATTCTTGTTTTAAAACGTTACTTGCAGCTACAGCAAAGAAAACAGCAGAACTCGGTTTTGAACATTTTGCTACGACATTGACAATAAGCCCTCATAAAAATTCTGCGGTTATAAAGGAAATAGGAGAGCAATATGCCACATATACGCACTATGACTTTAAGAAAAAAGATGGTTATAAACGAAGTATAGAACTGAGTAAAGAATTAGATTTATACCGTCAATGTTATTGTGCCTGTGAATTTAGTATGAATAGTTGTAAGAAGGAGGAAACAAAATGAAGATAGTGATTTTGGGTACAGCCTATCCATATCGTGGCGGTTTATCTGCTTTTAATGAACGATTGGCTACGGAATTGCAAAAAGAAGGTCACGAAGTTGATATATATACATTTACATTGCAATATCCTTCTTTATTGTTTCCGGGAAAAACCCAGTATAGTTCGGAAACCGCACCTTCTCATTTACACATAAAACGAAGGGTAAATTCTTGTAATCCATTCAATTGGTTTTCTGTAGGAAGAGAGTTGCAAAAGAAAAATCCTGATATGCTCATTACGAAATATTGGTTGCCGTTCATGTCGCCTTGTTTTGGTTCTATTGCTCGAATGGTTGCAGTTAATGGTCATACTAAGATTTTGTCCATATTAGATAATATTATCCCACATGAACATCGAATTGGCGATAAGATTTTTTCTAAATATTTCGTGAATGTGACACAAGGATTTGTAGCAATGTCGAAATCTGTTTTGGACGATTTGTCGTTGTTCAACGAAACTAAACCGCGAAAACTCTGTTTACATCCGTTGTATGATCATTATGGTATGCGTATGGATAAAACAGTTGCTCGAGAAAAATTACATCTGACAACAACAGGAAAATATGTTCTTTTCTTTGGCTTCATTCGTGATTATAAAGGTTTAGATATATTGCTTCAAGCAATGGCGATGGAACAGGTCAAACAAGAGGATATTTCGTTGATTGTTGCAGGAGAATTCTATAGCGATGCTACTCCATATTTGCAATTGATAGAAAAATTGCAACTTGGTGATAGAATAAAACTTTGTACGGATTTTATTCCTGATAGTGAGGTTGCTACTTATTTCAGCGCTTGTGATATTGTCGCTCAACCATATAAAACGGCAACGCAAAGTGGTGTTACACAAATTGCCTTCCATTTCGAAAAACCTATGCTTGTTACAAATGTCGGTGGTCTTGCCGAGATTGTTCCTGATGGAAAAATCGGTTATGTTGTAGAGCCTGATTCAGAACAGGTGGCAAATGCTTTGGTGAAGTATTTCAAGGAAGAGAAAGAGCATGAATTTGTTGAAAATATACAGATAGAAAAACAAAAATATGCGTGGTCAAATATGACGCATGCATTATATGAATTAACTCAAGAAATTGACTCGAATGATAATAAGAAGTAAAGCTCCTTTACGCCTCGGGTTAGCTGGTGGCGGCTCCGATGTGTCTCCATATTCAGATATTTATGGCGGTGCAATTTTGAATGCAACGATAAACATGTACGCTCATACAACCATTATTCCTACAGAAGACGGTAAGGTTGTGTTTGAGTCTCAGGAGAAACATTTGCGTGAAGAATATGTACAGGCAATGGAAACCGATACAGAGGGATATTTTATTTTACATAAGGGTGTTTACAATAGGATAGTAAAACAGTTTACACACAAACCGTTGTCGTTTCGTATCTCTTCGTATGTTGATGTGCCTGCAGGTTCAGGATTGGGAACTTCTTCTACTTTGGTAGTAAGTATTTTGGGAGCTTTTGTGGAATGGCTTAAATTACCTTTGGGAGAATATGATATTGCTCAGTTGGCATACGAAATAGAGCGTGTTGATTTAGGTCTTGCTGGTGGTAAACAAGATCAGTATGCTGCTACATTTGGTGGATTTAACTTTATGGAGTTCAAAAACGATAATGTTATTGTGAATCCTTTGAGAATTCGCCAACGAAATATAGATGAGTTGACTCATAATTTGGTCTTGTATTATACAGGAACAAGTCATGTCTCTGCTGATATTATTAAAGAGCAACAACAAAATGTTGCGGAAAAGAAAACGACATCGGTTGAGTCTATGCATAAAGTGAAAGAACAGGCCATTCGTATGAAGGAAGTTTTGTTGAAAGGCGATATTGATGCTATAGGTAAAATTCTTGATTTTGGCTGGCAGCATAAAAAACAGATGGCTAAAAGTATTACCAATCAACATATTGATGATTTGTATGCTGCCGCTATCAACGCTGGTGCTACGGGTGGAAAGATTTCTGGTGCAGGGGGCGGTGGTTTCATGTTCTTTTATTGCCCTGAAAATGAGCGATATGCTGTTGTAGAAGCTTTGGAACAATTTGGCGGTCAAGTTAAACGATACGAATTTACAACGGAAGGATTGAAAACATGGTCAATATAGAAAAAGAGGCTGTTGTTTTGGCTGGCGGTTTTGGAACCCGCCTACAAAGTGTTGTGAACGATGTACCGAAACCTATGGCTCCTATTAAAGGGAAACCGTTCCTTACCTATTTACTAGACTATTTGCAGTCTTTTGGTTTTACACATATCGTACTATCCACAGGCTATCTTCATGAAAAAATAGAGTCGTATTTTGGTTTTGCATACAATGGAATGAGAATTTCGTATGCTCACGAAGATTCTCCATTGGGAACAGGTGGTGGTATTCTTAACGCATTGCAGAAGTGCGAAACGGAAAATGTTGTTGTGTTAAATGGAGATACATTGTTCCGTGTAGATTTCCATGTATTGGAGAAGTTATTTACACAAAAAGAAACCTTGCTGTCAATTGTACTTCGTACGGTTGACGATACTTCTCGTTATGGTCGTGTGTCTATTACAGAAGATGGACAAATTATTGGCTTTGTTGAGAAACAAAATGCTTCGGGAAAAGGAAATATCAATGGCGGGATTTATATGTTGAACAAAAAGTTGTTCGTAGGTTTTTCTGTTGGTGAAAAATTCTCTTTCGAGAAAGACATTATGGAGAAATTCTATGCTTCGCAGTCGTTTTATGCTTATGTGTCAGATGGTTATTTTATAGATATTGGTGTACCAGAAGATTATATGAGAGCTCAAATAGAATTCTAAAAAAAACGGGGCAGACTTAACAATCTGCCCCGTTTCTTTTTTGTTATTGTTTTGTCTTTAAAAAGTAGCGTAAATAGGTTCTTTTGTTAATTGTAGAACTAGATTACCATCTTCAACAGTAACATTTGTAGGACGCAACTTAACTTGACCGATATCCCAGTTACCTTTTCCCCATCTTGCTGTGTTGAATTCTTCAAAATCGTCAGTCCATTTTTCTGTAAATTCTTTCGTGTTAGTATCGTATGAAGAATATTTTATGTAATCAATATATTGAGCGATTGGTAATCTCTTGTTGTCGAATTTTCCAACCCAGCTAGTTGATAGACTTGACCATAGGTTGAAGCGAAGACTTTCTGTACGCACCATAGTCTTTAATTGGTCTTTTACATCGTTTGTTGCATCTGTTCTTCTCATTTCAACACCATCAACTGACCATGAAATGTATTCAGGAGTCCATTCTATTACAAATGTGTGATAATCTGTATTGTATGGTTGTGTTGTCGTTGTATGCATTTGCTCAGTTGTGATTTGAGCATTTTTCTTTCCTGTGATAATGTTAGATTGGAATTTAGTTGAGTCTTTTCCTATGACTTCAATGTCTATTTCGTTCCAAAGTGTATCGTTGTATGTATCTGATTCGTTGTAATACAAGAACATAGAACTAATGCATCCAGGAGCAAAAGCCATTTTCATTTTTGCTTCAAAACGGCCATACTTAAATGATTGTTTTGAGTATAGTTCGGCACCATAATATTTGTAACCGCTAATTTTAGATTTCCAACGAGCATATAATGTTGTGTTTTCTGTAATTCTGTCGTTTTCAAAATCCCATGCAGTCATGTAAGCTGCATCTTTGTACCAGCCATATAAATAGAATTCTTCGTCGGTAAGATTTTCTGGTTTTTCGATTTTTGAACCACATTCTACTGTAATACTTTCAGGTGTTTCTCCATGTTTTGTCTCAAATGTAACAGTGAAATTGCCTATGTTTACCCATTTCGCATACAGCGTAATAGGCGAGTCAACCTTGTCGGTGTTGAAATTCCATTGGTTAATACATTCTTTTTCTTTGTACCAACCTGCAAAGTTGAAATAGTCAGCTTTGGGTTCAGCTGGTTCTGCAATTTTGATTTTCCCTTCTGCTAAGATAGTATCATTTTCAACTTTTCCTTGACCGTCAAATACAATAGTAAATACTGGTTTGCTGTCGTCTTTTCCATTACAGCTTGTTGCTAAAAAAGCAATAGATAGTAGTCCTAATCCAAGAAATATTATTTTCTTCATAATGATGAATGTTAAATTTAAGGGTAAAAATACAAATTAACTATCAAAACTCACAATTTACGTGAAAAATTATCAAAACTACATTGCTAATTCTCAGTTGAAAATCATACTTTTGTACAAAATCAAGAAACTATGCTCGCACAAAAGAAATTTAATGTGTTGCACATAGTTTTAAAGAGACCAATTAGTATTAAAGGAAGCTTAATAAAATAAATTTTTTGTATGGAGACGATGTAAAGTCGTCTCTGTTTTTTAGTATGAGAAGATTTGCACATATATTGTTTTGTTTGCTTGCAGTAGTTGTTTCTAACATAACTGTTGCACAAACGTATGATTTACAGCCCGCTAACCTTGCTGTGCTACGGAATTCCAATCCGAGTCAAATAATAGAACATGTTGGTTATACGGTTAGTTATAATGAACGGTTGCATATACCAAATTGGGTGTCCTACGAACTTACGAGTGAGGAAGTTCAGGGTACAGTTCCTCGTAAAGGAAATGGTAATTTTTGTCCGGATCCTCTTGTGAATGGTGTGGAAATTACTACTTACGATTATTCAGGATCTGGTTACGATCGTGGACACATGGCTCCTGCGGGTGATATGAAGTGGAGTGTACAAGCAATGCAAGAAAGTTTTTATTTGTCAAATATTTGTCCCCAAAATCCTAATTTGAACAGTGGTGATTGGAGAATTTTAGAAGAAAAAATTAGAACGTGGGCAGGGTATTATAAGTCAATTTATGTAGTGTGTGGTCCTATTGTTGAAAAGAAGTATAAAACGATAGGACCCAACAATATAGCTGTTCCGTCTGCATTTTTCAAGGTACTTCTTCGAGTGACTGATTCGGGTGTTGAAAGCATAGGCTTTGTATTCCCGAACGAATCCGGTCATAAACCATTGACATCGTATATGGTTCCTGTCGATACGATAGAGAAAATGGTTGGAATAGATTTCTTTTCGGTACTTCCCGATAATTTGGAAAAAGAAACCGAAAAAACATATTGTGCAGAGTGTTGGAAATAATTTTTTGTAGGATTTTGGTCTGAAATTTGCTTACTCTTTGATTTTTAGATATTTTCGTGCAGAATTTTATGAAAACAACAACTCGTTATATATTAATCGCTTTATTCGCATTGCTGACGGTGTCGGGTTATGCTCAGAATAATAATATTTTCATTCAAAAAGAAAATAATCCTGAACTGAAAATAACCGTTACTGGCTATTTTGGAATTAGTCTAATAACAACTCACATGGGTTTTGTTCGATATGGTTTTATTCAAATAAAATCAACAGGCGAACAAAAAATAACCTGGTTGTCGAAAGATCAATTTATGCACCAAGTTGCAGGAGAAATGGTTTCGAAGGCTAATCCTGAAAAACGAAATTTGTTGGAAGAAAAAAAGATTTCAGCTTCTACATTCGATAATTTATGGAAACTTCGTTATGCCGAATATCCTTATGAGGGAAGCAATGAAAAGGGATGGGCAGGAAAGGATTTTATGCCAAGTGACGCCCAATTGGCCTTTTTGAAACGAAACTACCATTATAATGGACTTGACCAGTTCTTCTATGGAGAAGACATGTGGAAACTTATTAAGGATATGCAGGATCCTAATTGGCAAAATCAATATTCAAGTTTGAAATAATTTTTTGATATGAAACGGAAACAAACAATTACGAAGGATGATTATCTTCGTGCGAATCGTAAAGCAAGCAGGGAATTGGAGATTTCCATGTTTGGACATCCGTTGCAACATCAGCGGATACATAAGTCAAAGAAAGTGTATGACAGAAATAAATTGAAGGCAGGCGATAAAAACCTGCCTTTTTTGTTTCCGCAAATAATAGGGATTTCCATGTCTCGTTTGTCTTAATGTTGGTAAAGAATCGAAATTTCTTTTAGAATGTATTTTTTGTGGGATGCGGATTTGGAGGGGATTTTGATTTTTTTTACTTTTACAAACTTATATTTCAAAAGGTATGAAGTTATTGCAGATATTTAAAAGAACATTTTCGGTAGCATTTGCTACTTTGTTTTCTGTTTCAGTTTTTGCGTCAGATCCAACATGGACTCGTGTGAATTATACTAGCTCGACAGCGTTTATTGGTACTGTCAAAATTAACGAGTACGATGCAACATTCCCTATAGTTGTGGAAGAAGGTGATTTTATCGGCGCTTTTGTTGGCGATGAGTGTAGAATGGTCGCACAAGTATTTGCGTACGATGGTAAGTTGTATGTTTCTTCAGTTATTCATGGTGGTGATGCTTCTGATATGACAGGCTCAACTTCAGAACCTGAAGAGGTTGAATTCAAAGTTTGGGATAATTCTGCTAGTAAGTTGATTAATCATACCGTTAAAGGTACGTTAATGACACAATCTGCTGGAGAAATTTTCGATTACATTATTGGTAAACCAAATACAAACAGCGAGTTGGAATCGTTGTCGATTACTTCGAATACATTAACTCCTGTTTTTTCTGCGACAACTACGGAATATGAAATTTCCGTGCCTTTTGGAGCAAAACTTCCTGCTGCCAGCGCTTATTCCGCTGTTGCCTTAGATTCTAGAGCGACGGCTTCTGTCGATGCGGCAACAACTTTTGATGCAAGTGGAAAGGCTGTGACGACAATAACGGTAACAGCAGAAGATGGAACAACTACTGACTATACTGTTACTTTTGTACAAGAATCTTGTACAGCTTCTGTTCCAACGGCGACAGAAATTCCAGATGCTTCATATTGCTCTAGCGATGTTACAGCAACACTTGCTGCTTCGTTTGCAAATAAAACAGATGTTGCAGTTTGGTACGCTGCAGAAACAGGTGGAACGGCGTTATATTCAGGTAATGCTTTCAAACATGGAAAAACTGCTGCTGGAGAATATCAGTTCTATGTTGCTAAAAATGATGGAACTTGCGAAAGTGTAGAACGTCGCGCAGTAACTTTGACTATTGAAGCTGCTCCAGTGATAGATGTGACTTCGGTAAAAACAACTATGTGTGCTGCCGATGCTGCACAAACATTAACTGCAACTCCAGCTGGCGGTGTATGGTCTGGTACTGGTGTTACAGGTTCTTCTTTCTCTCCTGAAAATGGATCAAGTACAATTACATACACAGTGTCAACAGATTTGTGTAGTGCAAGTAAAGATGTTGATATTGTAGTAACAACTCCTGCTATTCCAACTGCAACTCCTGCAACAGTGGAAATAAATGGTACAGTTCCTGAGTTATCTGCAACAGGTTCTGGAATAATAACTTGGTATAATGATGCAAAAACAAAAGTAGGAACAGGTGCAACTTATACTCCATCTGTTTCAACAGCTGCTGAAAAAGTATATACATTTTATGTAACAAATACGGAAAATTCTTGTGAAAGTGAATTTGTAGCAGTTACATTCTCTGTTACTTCTTGTTCTACAGAGGCTCCTTCTATTGCAGATGTAGATGCTGTTTGCGAGGGCTCTACAGAATTCCCAACATTGTCTGCAACAGGTAAGAATATTGTATGGTACGATGCTGTGACTGGTGGAAAACAATTAGGTACTGGTGCAACATTCAATCCTACAGCTGCTGGTACATATTATGCATCTCAAAATCCTGGATGCGAAGGTCCACGTGCTTCTGTAGTAGTAGCTGTTGCTCCAAAACCAGCAACTCCAAAGACAGACGCAACAAAAGCTTGTTTGAACTCAACAGCAGACTATATTGTGAGAATGTCGGGTAGCCTTGCTGCTGGTGCAACTCTTCAATGGTATGACGAAAATGGCGTTGCAAAAGGAACAGAATCAATTCAAACAGTAGCAGTAACAACTGCAAAAGAATACACATATAGCGTAGAACAAATCGTGAATGGTTGTGTGAGCGAAAAAGCTACAGCAACGTTGACGGTAAATGCTTTGCCAGAACCAGTAATCTCTATCGAAAAATCATATTGCTCTGATTCTGATACAAAAGTTATTCTTTCTGCTGATTTAGCAGGTGGTGATTTTACAATTGATGATATCATTGCAGAAGATTTCGTTCCTTCTAGTTTGTCTGTTGGCTCTCATACAGTAGCATATGCTTATGAAGATCAAAATGGTTGCTATGGTGAATCGAAAGTGACTTTCTCTATTGATAATTGTGAAGCTCCTGCGGTAGAAACAATTACTTTGAATACAGAAAATCTTTCTTTGGAAAAAGGTGATGTGTATGATGGCTTCGTTCTAACTATTACTCCTAAAGAAGCACCTACAACAGTTTCTTGGGTTTCTTCAAATCCTAAGGTTGTAACTGTAGATGCAAATGGAAAAATTACTGCCGTTGGTGCTGGTACAGCAACAATTACTGCAACATCTACATATACAAATACAAAGTCTGTTAGTTGTGAGATTTCTGTAGTAGCTCCTGTAGAATCAGTGTCATTCAATAATACAAAAGACTTGACAGTTCCAGAAGGTAATTTTGTAGATATATCAAATTATGTTGTTATAAATCCTTCCGATGCTTCAATAAAGAATATTACATGGTCTGCATCTTCTTCTATAGTTTCTGTAGAAGATGGTGTTGTTTCTGCTTCGGCTGTTGAGGAAAATACTGATGTCGTTATTACAGTAACTGTAACTACCGAAGATGGTTCTAGCAAGTCTGCTCAAGTAACAGTGACGGTTGTGAAAGATTGTAATTTGTCTGCTCCTAGAGTTACTAATGCAACACAATCAATTTGTGCTGGGACATCAGAAAAGGTTACATTCTTAGCAACAGGTGATGCAAAAGCAACTTGGATTTGGGAAGATGAAAGTGGTAAGAAAGTAAGTTCTACAAACTCTTTCTCTACGGCGACAACAGGAAGATACTTGGTGTATCAAGAATTAGCAGGTTGTGAAAGTACTAAGGTTCCTGTAACATTGATAGAAAATGCTATTCCTGCAAAACCAGTTGTATCAAATGTTTCGGTTTGCGAAGGTGAAAAAGGTACATTTAGTGCAGATGTTGTTTCAATTTGGTATTCTGCCGACAATACTGAACTTTCAAAGGGCAATACATATTCTCCTGCTGTAGCGGGAACATATTTAGTAAAACAATATGTAGATGGATGCTATAGCCAAGCAACAACTGTTACATATTCTATTAATGAAGCTCCTGAATTTACTGTGACTGATGTTACTGCAACATTTGGTTCAACTATTCCTGATTTGAAAGTTGCAACAAGTACAGATAATACTGTAACATGGTATTACAATAATGCTTCGGTTGGTACAGGAAGCAGTTTCCCTACAAAACAAACAGAAATAGGAACATATACATATTATGTAGTAGTATCAAATAAATCGACAGGATGTTCATCTGAAAAAACTCCAGTAAGTTTACAAATATCTGATTGTGATTTGACTGCTCCTGTTGTTAGTAAAGCCGAACAATCAATGTGTGCTGAAGGAATAGCTCCTTCATTCTCAACAAGCGCAACAAATTCTGTAGTATGGTATTCTGATGCTGCATTAACGAAATCAGTTGCTTCAACAAAAACATTTAGTCCAAGTGTTACTGCTGCTGGTACATATTATTACTATGTAGTACAAAAGACAACTTGTCAAAGTCCTGCAACAAAGGTTGCTTTGCATGTATATGAATTACCATTAGTTTCGGTTTCGTCGGTAGATGCTTTAACAACAGACGATTCTCCTGTTGCTATCTCGGCTTCTCCTGCAGGTGGTGTATTTAGTGGAAACGGAGTGACTGGTTCTAAGTTTGACCCTTCTGTAGGTGTGGGTGTTTATACTATCTCTTATACATACGAAGATTTGAATGGTTGTTCTAACACTGCTACAACAAAGATTACTGTTACGAAAGGTGCAACTCTTGATAGAACAGAATTGGGACAAACCATTACGCTTGCAAACAGTATTTCTGCAATGTATGCCGATGACAATCTATACCCATCGTCAGCGAAGGTGATATTGAATCAAGCAATTCGAGTAGCACAAAGTTATTATGATGATTATATGTCATATACACAAGCAGATTTAGACAAGCAAGTTGCTGACTTAAAGGCTGCTATGGATGCATTTATGGCAAGCAAAATTGATGGCGTAGATTTGTCTAAGTTGCAACAAAAAATTCAAGAGGCTATAACAACTGCTTCTATAAATGAATCTAAGAAAGGAACTTCTGTTGGCAATATTCCTGCTGAAAGTTTCAATATGTTGCAAAATGAAATTGCTGCCGCTAATAATGTGTTGAACAGCAATCCAACAAGTCAAAATATTGTTAATTCGGCTGTGTTATCATTACAAAATGCAATCACAGCATTCTTGAACTCTGAAATCAAGAATGAGTTAACAAGTGTTGCATTTGAGGCTGACAAAATCTATTTGGTGGAAGGTCAAAAATATACTCCAGAATTAATTTTGAATCCTGTAGGTGCAACTTCAGATTATACAAACTTTACTTGGACATCTTCAAATAATTCAGTTGCTCAGGTATATGGTTCAGGTATGATTGAGGCAAAACAAGCTGGTAGTACAGCAATCTCTGTTTCTTATACAAATAATGCAGCATTAAGCGATAGAATGGTTGTAGTTGTAACAAAGGTTCCTGAAATCATCTCTGTAGAAATGAGTTTGAAGGGCGATCAGTTATATCTTGACTTCGCAGAAAGTATGAGTGAGCCTGCTCCAAATGTTTATTCAGAATTATATGTTTATGGAAAAGAAATCCCAATGTACAATGTGAAAAATGTTTCATTGTGGCCATTGAATCCTAACCGAATTGTAATTTCTCTTGGTTCATATATCGATGATCCAAATGATATCGTTATTGAATATAAAGGTAACTCATTGAGTTCATTATATGGTGCTTCTGTTCCTAATTTTGAATATCACATGGCTACTACTGCGGTTGACGATATAGTTGCAACATCTATTCTTGCTTATCCTTCAGTTGCAAGTTCAATGATTACTGTTGCGGGCGTTACAGAAGGTGATTTGATTCAATTCGTTTCTGCTTCAGGAAAGACAGTGATGACTCTTACTGCAGATTCAGAAAATCAGGAAATATCAGTGAATAATTTGACATCAGGCTTATATTATATTGTTGTTTCAAATAACCATAAGGTAAAAGCAAGATCAAGTTTTATAAAGAAATAATTGTAATGTAATAAAAAGGCTGTCCGATAGGATGGCCTTTTGTTTTTTTGAAAAAGAATAGCGATGAAACATATAGTTAGCGTTTTTATATTGGTGTTTTTCTCTGTTTGTTCGTTTGCACAGATGCTTACGGCAGATGAAGTTTCAACAACATTTTCTCCAAAGAATTTAATGGCGAATCGTCTGGAATATTCTTTGCCAGCAATACTTCAGTCTAATTTCGAGTTCGCGTTGGCGGCAGGTTCTGTTGAAAAAATCACAGTTCAAAAGGATGGAGTTCAGTATGCTTGTGCTTATAATGAACTTGGACAATTAAAAGAAATTACGAGTGAAGGAAATGTACTTTGTAAGCTAACTTATAACGAAAACAACCAAGTGGAAGTTGTTAATCTTGTAGATAAAATTATCGCAATTACTTACGATAAAAAAGGTCGTGTGGCTAGTGAGGCTTGCTTATATCCGAATTCTGAAAAAAAGACTTTATCAGGTGATTATAATTCTTCAAAGTTAATAGTTACTGATGATTATATTTTCCTTGACGGCTGGAGCAAAACGCTTACTTCTCCTCGAATTTATTTGTTGGAAATATTAGGCTCTAGTGTGCGTGAATGGGCTATAGATGCTATGTACTTGTACGATTATAAAGGTAATGGTTTAATGAAAGAGAAAATTGTTACTGCAAGCAACAATTCTCGTGATGCAGTTTTTGATTTTACATACAAAAACAAGGCATTACAACAGCAAATTAAATCATATACAAATAGCCCAATGGTTGAAAGTTCTATGTACTTTTATGAAAACGGAAAGCTTTCTAAGGTAAACAAAGGTTATTTTAAACGTGCAAAGAGAAATCCTCCATTGATTAGTTCCGAAACAAACACTATGGTGTATGACTCAGTAGGAAACTTGGTCGAATATTCAAGTTATGACGGTTATCGTTATGATTATTGTGTGATGAACCGTGATGGTAAGAATAGAATAGTAAAGGTTCAGAAAAAACAGGAAAATGGTGAGATGACTCCAATGTTTCAGTGTGAATACAATGAACAAAATTGTGTTGTGAAAAGTGTGAACGGTCGTTCCCTATGTCAATATACCTATGAATTCGACGCACAAGGTAATTGGATTTCTTTAACAGTTGTAGAGAATGGAAAGACAAAAACTATGACTCGTCAGATTTCGTATAAATAGAAGTTTCTATTCCTATAAATAACATAAGAGGCTGTCGGAAACGATGGTCTCTTTTTGTTTTCAAACGATAGTGTGTGAGAATATATTCCGTAGGAAAAACCTCTTGGTTGTAAAGTAACCTTTCCTTCGTTTGTGCAGCTTCTAACGGGGTTGCAATTACAATAGGGGTAAAAACAAAAAAGGAACAATTTCTTGTTCCTTTCAGTGTCGGGGTAGCAGGATTCGAACCTGCGACCTCTTGGTCCCAAACCAAGCATACTAACCGGACTGTACTATACCCCGTTTTTAACGATGCAAAAGTAACTCTATTTTTTATATTTCCAATAGAAATGTGAAAAATATTTCAATCTTTTTTTTATGATGTAAATTTCTTTTCGAACAAGTCGTTTGACAAACATTAAATACTTTAAGATAAATCATGTGAAATGGTTGTATTTCGAACGAGAAATTTTAATTTTGCATTACTAATAATTGGAATTATGGCAAAAACACTTCCTTTTTCAAAAGAAAAAATACAAGAAATTATAAAACAGTTCCCAACGCCTTTTCATATTTATGATGAAAAAGCAATTTTGGAAAATGCAGAAGAATTAAAAAAAGCATTTGCTTGGAATGAAGGTTTTCATGAATATTTTGCAGTAAAAGCTGCTCCAAATCCATATTTGGCAAAGTTGTTGGCTCAACATGGTTTCGGCTGTGATTGTAGTTCTTATCCTGAGCTATTAATTTCAGAACAAGTTGGCAATGTTGGCGAAAACATTATGTTCACTTCGAACGATACTGGCGATTACGAATTCAAGAAAGCAAAAGAATTGGGTGCTATCATCAATCTTGACGATATTTCGCATGTTGCTTTCTTGGAAAAATGTGCAGGTATTCCAGAATTGGTGTCTTTCCGTTATAACCCAGGTAGCTTAAAATCTGGTAATGATATTATTGGTAATCCTGAAGAAGCCAAATATGGTTGTATGGAAAACCAATTGTTCGAAGGATATAAAATGTTGATGGATAAAGGTGTGAAACGCTTTGGTATTCATACAATGGTAGCTTCGAATGAATTGAATGAAGAATATTTCGTTGAAACAGCTCGAATACTTTTCAACCTTGTTGTGAAAATCAATAAACAATTAGGTATAAAGTTCGATTTCATTAACCTTGGTGGTGGATTGGGAATACCATATCGCCCAGAACAAAAGAAATTGGATGTGTTCAAAATCAGCGAAGGAATTCGTAAAGAGTATGAATCTATATTGGTTCCAAATGGTCTAGCTCCTGTTAAATTATACTTAGAGTCAGGTCGTTTTATCACAGGACCTTATGGATATTTGGTGACAACAGTTCGTCACTTAAAACATACTTTCCGTGAATATGTTGGCGTTGATGCTAGTATGAATAACTTAATGCGTCCTGGTATGTATGGCGCATATCATCATATTACAGTTCTTGGTAAGGAAAATGCTCCTTGCGATCATGTTTATGATGTAACAGGTTCGCTTTGTGAGAACAACGATAAGTTTGCTATTCATCGTGAATTGCCAGAAGTTGAAGTTGGTGATATAATTGCAATCCACGATGCAGGCGCTCATGGTCATGCAATGGGCTTCAACTACAATGGAAAACTTCGTTCTGCAGAATTGTTGTTAAGAACAGATGGTAGCGTGAAAATGATTCGCCGCGCCGAAACTGTTGAAGATTTATTTGCGACTCTTGATTTTGCTGGTTTAAAGGATTTTAAATAGTAGAAAACCATATAGTTAGAATATGAAAGCAAATTGATCTTCGGATTGATTTGCTTTTTTTGAAAATAATTATCACATTTGTAAAGGAATCACAAATGTGATTTTGACATATTAGAAGCATTGAGCTTTATTTCTTTCTCTATGAAAGTTTGGCGACTATAATAGAATACAAAAGAAATAAGTGACTATGTTCATGCTACGGCGTGGGCTTTACTTATTTCGTGTATTCAGGTTACGCCAAACACCTCATAGAGCGGGAGACGGTAAGTTTCACGCTTTTTTTATGCCCATAGGTGAAAACAAAAAATATAGAAAAAGATGAAGAAATTTTTAAGCCTTGCGACCATGTTACTGTTGTCATGTGCAAATTTTGCAGGCAATCCAAAGGAAACAACTTGGGAATCATTAAGTGAAGTTATGGAGTATAAATATCAAGGTCCAACAGCTCGTTGTTGTGATGGAACGTATAGTTATAGTCAAAATCATCAAGGAACTTGTTCTCATCATCGTGGTGTTTGTGAATGGTATAGATAATATTAAAAATTTTATGTATGAATGAAAAGTTAAAAGCACATTTTTTAAGAATTTATGCTTTAATGTTAGCTGATGGCAGAATTGATCCTCGAGAATTAAGTGTTCTTTATGAAATAGGGAAAAAAAGAGGAGTAACAACAGAAGAAATTAATGCTGTAGTTATGAAACCTGGTGGTTCAAATTATTTGCCAGATACTATAGAAGAAAAAGTAATTATGCTATACGATTTGGTTCAATTAGCTTGGGCAGATGGTGAAATTCAAGAAGAAGAAAGAAGAATGGTTGAATCTATTTGTGCAAAAATGGGTTTTCCAACAGAGAATATTCATTCTATTGCAGATTTTCTTTTTGAAGGTGTAAAAAATGGCATAACGGAAGAACAATTGTTAAATGAATTAGCATAGTAGAGTTATGGATTTGAAGATTTTTAAAACTCTTTTGGGTGTTGATAAAGTAGATAAGACGAACCAATCGATTAATAGTGCTGTAAATGATGATAATTCTGTTCGTAAGCAAAACTATAAATCGCTTGGCTTTTCTGATGCAGGAAAAGTTGGAGGATCAGAAGCGGCGTTAATTCCTAATTTACATGCAGCAAAGGCAAAGTTGCAAGCAGAACTTGCTGCTGATAGTGCAATTCAAGAAAGAGAGCGAACTAGAATAAAAAATGAAATTGTTAGTCTGGAAGGGGACAAAGCTGGTCTTGAAATAAAAAAGGAAAAAATAGTAAATGATTTAAATTTAGCGGAGGAAAACATTGAAAAATCTAAGGCGGAAATTGCTAATATAAAAAATAATCCAACTTTAATCGTGGAAAATCCGACTGATAAGGTTGGATTTAGAATCGGAGTTATAATAATATTGGCGATGACATTATATCTATGGCTTTTTTATTCTTCTGCGACTTATACGGCAATGTTTAGAGTGTTTACAAGTCATGATGAATTAAACTTTCAAGCAAAGGTACTAGATCCTGATGCAGTTCCAAACGCATTGGCGGGAAGTTGGACACAGGCACTGTTTATAATGTGTATCCCTTTTGTTTTCTTGGGTTTAGGTTATCTAATATATAAGTTTGGTCAAGGGAAAGGTTTCTCGAAATATATAAAAATAGGCTCCTTAGTTGCCGTTACTTTTGTGTATGATGTTCTTATTGCATATGTTATTGAGAAAAAAGCTTATGATTTTGTAAAAAATGGTACTTTTGAAATCATGCCAGAATATGATTTCAAAATAGCTTTTCAGAGTCCTGAATTTTGGCTTATTATTTTTTCTGGTTTTGTTGTTTATTTAATCTGGGGTTTTGTTTTTGATTTTGTAATGGATGCACATGCAAAGTTGAATGTTGTAAAAGTTGCAATAGATAATTTAGATGAAAAAATACGGTATAAGAAAAAACAATGTAATGAATATAAAAACGACATAGAAAAGATTGAAAGTGAAATCAAAACAAAAAATATTGAGATAAAAGCAAAAGAAAATGAATTGAATTATGTTGTTTATCCTGTAAATATCTTAGTCGATTGTTTGAATAGTTATTTGGCCGGTTGGATGAATTTTTTGGCAGGTGTGGGCAAGGCAAAAAATGAACAAGAACAGATAAGGCTTACAGGTCAAAATACAATAGGTGAGATTTCTAAATAATTATTGAAATGAAAAAGACAGTATTTGCATTTTTAACATTGGGTATTTCTTTGTTCTCTTCGTGTGTATCAGAAGTAGATGGAAATGGTAAAGGTACAGAGGAATCTGTGGAAATATCAACAAAACAACTTAATGTTACTATTTTGCTTGATTTATCAGATAGAATTATAGCTACAGATACTCCAAATCACACAGAAAGAGATTTGGCAATAGTGTCTAATGTCGTAAAATACTTTAAGGAGGATATGAGGGCAAAAGGCGCTTATATGGCAAAAGGAAAAATTCAAGTAGTATTTTCTCCAGCACCATCAAATTCAACAATCGCATCTCTCGCAAAAACATTAGTTGTAGATTTAGGTCCAATGGATAATAAAACCAAAAAGTATTATTACGACAATATGGATAGTATATTTACTTCTTCATTACGAAAGATTTATGATATGAGCATACAATCTAACTCTTGGGTTGGTTGTGATATTTGGAGATTTTTTAAAGATGAAATAGATTTATATAAAGATGATGATTATAATAACATATTTATTGTTGTAACCGATGGTTACATATATCATCAAAGTTCTGTGATGCAACAAGGTAACAGATACTCATATTTGCTTCCTAATCTTATTCGAAGTAAAGGTTTAGATAATCCTACAAAGTGTTTAGATATTATTGCAACACAGGATTTAGGATTTATAGCAACAAGAAAGGATCTTAATGATACGAAGGTTTTATTTCTTGAGTTAAACCCGAATTCGTCACGACCAAGTGATTTTGATGTAATGAAAGAGTTTCTAGGAAAATGGTGTTCAGAAATGGGAGTACAAAAATATGCTTGTTATAAAACCGCTCTACCTGTTCAAACAGAAAAAGCAATTAAAAAGTTTTTGGATTAAATAGATGTTGTAGTAAAGAAAAGTATTTGACATGTCCTACCTCAATCGATAAATTCGGTTGGGGTATTTTTTATGAACAGTGTATGATTTTATATTCTTTTGCTATATAAAAGCAACTTGCAATTTGGCTATCATTTATTAAAATGATATATTTGTCAAACCAAATATCCTAATTATGATAATACCATTGCAAAAACAGTATGATTTTTATGTTGCCCACGAGAGTGACTTATTGTCTCTTTATGAGGGTAGTTATTTAGTTATTTCGGACAATTGTCAGGTTTTTCCTTTTGAAAAAGCAAGGTCTGCATACGACTTTGGAGTTACAAACTTTGGTGTCGGTCATTTCCTTCTTCATAAATGTGAGAAGAATAGTTTAGAAACTCATATCATTCATTATAACTATTAATTGGATATGAGATATTCTTTCGTGAAGAATGGTATTTCAAATCTCTTGATAACTCCCTGCACATTAAATCTTTCTGATTATGAGACAAATTCTCCTGATCTGAAAATAAAAAAGGGTGTTTCTGCTCTATGGGATACCGGTGCGACAATTAGTGTTATATCAACAAATTTGGTTCAAGAACTTGGACTTATACCTATTGACGTGAAAAGAGTAAGCGGTTTTGTAGGCTCGTCAATTCTGGCAAAATCATATATTGTTGATTTAGAGTTTGGAAATCTAAAAATAGGATTTACTTCTGTTGTAGAAGCTCCATTAATACGTTACGATATGATAATAGGTATGGATATAATGGGAATGGGTGATATTCATGTCACCCATCCTAAACTATCAACAGTGTTTGAATTTGTTGTGGAATAATTATTGTGCTTTCGCTTTAAGCGTTAAGTCAGCAAGAACAATTGCTGCTGCGCATTCAACAATTACTGGTACGCGTACTGCAATGCATGCGTCGTGTCGTCCCACAATTGTAAGCGGTTCTATTTTGCCGTCAGCGAAGTTAAACGTGTCTTGTGGTAGAGAAATGCTTGCTGTTGGTTTTACGGCCACAGAGAACGTTATATCGTTGCCATTTGTGATTCCGCCATTGATTCCTCCTGCATTGTTTGTTGCAGTTTTTCCCGAGGCTTCAATAATCATATCGTTATGTTCGCTTCCGTACATTTTTGCGGCATCGCGGCCGCAACCGAAATCTATACTTTTTATTGCTGGAATCGAAAACATAATATGTGCAATTTCTGATTCAACAGAACCAAAAAATGGTTCGCCAAGTCCTACAGGCACATTAGTACATTTACATGAAACCATACCGCCAATAGAATCTTGTCGGCGAATAGCTTCCTTAATAGTCTCTTCTATATTTGTGCTACCACCAACTTCAGTCAAAGTTGCTTCAATTTGAATAGGTGCAACGATTTTCTTTGCAATTACACCTGCTGCTACTAGTCCAAGAGTAATTCTTCCCGAAAAGTGTCCGCCGCCTCGTGGATCGTTGTAGCCTTTGAATTTTTCTTTTGCTGTGAAATCAGCGTGTCCAGGTCTTGGATGATTTACCAAGTTCGAGTAATCGCCAGATTTTGTGTTTGTATTTTCAAAAAGAATGGTAATTGGAGAACCATTTGTCTTTCCGTTGAATACACCGCTAACTATATGTGGAATGTCAGCTTCAATACGTGGAGTAGAGCCTAATTTCCCAGAACGACGGCGTTGAATGTCTGTGTCAAAATCTGCTTCGCATAGGTCAATTCCTACGGGACAACCATCTACGACAACTCCGACTTTATCTCCGTGACTTTCTCCGAAAATCACAACTTTAAATATGTCTCCAAATATATTCTTCATCGTTTAAAATTTTGGTAAATGTAGAAATTTATTTCGCTTCTACAATGTGCTCGTAAATTCCTGCTAAATATCTCCATTCAGGAGAATTGAAACTGCTGTTATGCCATAAGCATACAAATGTTCCATTATATTTTTTTACGGTTTCTATCAATGTGTCAACCATTTCTACAGCCTCGTCGTATTTCCGTGCATTCTGTAGGGAAATATCCATAAGGGTCAACGGCAGTTCTTTTAATTTTAGGATTCTTCTTCGCTCGCAATCGAAAAGAGAATGTTCTATACACATTCCTGTACGAAATCCTAAGTGATGTGAGTAGTATAAACTACTGTCTTGGGATATGCCATTTTCTTCCAACAAACGAAATGTTTGCGGAATGTTTACTTTAAGATAATGTTGTCGGTTTTGCTCAATCTTCTTACTGAAAATGCGTTCGTAATATTCCTTGTCGGCTTGTATTTCACGCCATTCTCCTTCAAGAAAATAGTTTGAGTGTATAGCTACATTGTGTCCTCTTGCAATAATAGATTGTATTATCTTTTGACCACGCTCTGTTATGATTTCAAAGTCGTTTTTCTTTGATTTTAAAAAGTAAAATAATGACTTCTGACCATTTTGTTCGCTCAAATCCATAAGATATTGATAGGTATCATACGGATCTTGACCGTTTTTGTACATATTCATAGTCGTTTTCAATGATTTTATTGAAAACCGTTTACATATATCTCCTATGCAATTTTTTACATAATCAAAGCGTGTTCCCCATTTGTACAAATAGTCAATATCGTGTGTAAGTATTTTTTTATACTTATGTTTCACAGGAATCTCGTAGCCAAATTGTTGAAACAATCTTCGTAGAAATTCCGCATAAATGTGTACAAGAGGTTTTTGTATTAATCCGAATTTTACCGCACAAGCGTCTTCTTCTGGAAATCTGCCGTGTTTATCTTTTTTGTCGGCAATCATTTCTTCCCAACGGCTGAGCATAAAGAAAGAATTACCAATAATGTCTAAGCCGCAGTAAATTGATTTTCCGTGGTCGGTATATCGATTCGAACCGTAGAAAAAAGGAATAGGTTCGCCAAAGTCGTTTTTTAATTGCCATACTTTTTGTGGCAAATAGGCTTTTTTACAATATCCTATTGATTCTGGAATATATGTAAAAAAGTCGTCGGCGAACTCTATGAATTTCTCGTTCGGTAGTACTATTTTATACACTTGGCTTACCGATGTATCGAATACCTCGTATGTAATGCCAAGAATTTCCTCAAATATAACCTTGAAGACATAATTCTTCTCAGGTAAAAATTTTGATTCTGTATAAATAGCAATCTTTTCCATAGGAACAGGAAAGATTTTTATAGGTTAGATTTTATTTTTGCTGCCATTTCTGCCAATTCCTCATTTGAAGGAGAAAGTTTTGGGCCGCCAAAGTTCATTTCACCAACAGAATTGTGTAGCGGAATTAAGTGTATATGACAGTGAGGAACTTCTAGTCCAACAACGCCTACGCCAATACGAACGCAGTCAACGCTTTTTTCAACAGCTTTTGCCACTTGTTTTGCAAATACCATCATTCTTCCTAAAAGATCGTCGTCAACATCGAAAATGTACGAAATTTCTTTTTTAGGAATAACTAATGTATGTCCCATTGTCATAGGACTGATGTCAAGAAAAGCCAAAAATTCATCGTTTTCGGCAACTTTGTGAGCAGGAATTTCACCAGCTACAATTTTAGAGAAAATAGAAGCCATAGTATTAACGAGATATTTCAATAATTTCGAAAGGAATGGTGCCTGCTGGAACTTGAATTTCAGCAATGTCGCCAACTTTTTTACCTAGTAGGCCTTTAGCTATAGGTGTGCTGATTGCAATTTTTCCTGTTTTTAAATCTGCTTCAGATTCAGCAACAAGTGTATATTGCATTTCTTTGTTTGTCTTTGTATTACGAACTTTTACCTTCGATAAAATCTGAACTGTTGACATATCCAATTTAGATTCATCGATGATACGAGAATTCATAATTGTTTGTTGCAGTTTAGAAATACGCAATTCCAACAATCCTTGTGCTTCTCTTGCTGCATCGTATTCTGCGTTTTCCGACAAGTCTCCTTTGTCACGAGCCTCTGCAATTTGTTGAGAGATTTTTTTACGCTCAACAGTTGTCAATTGTTCTAGTTCTTGCTGTAGTTTACGCAAGCCTTCTTCTGTTACATAAGAAATAGCCATAAGTGATAAAATTTTCTTTGGTATAAAATAAAACAAAAGGAATCCTGTTTTCCAGGATTCCCATTTCTTCTTTGCAAATATAGTAAATTTTATTGCAAACCTAGAGAAGATCGTCCGATTTCCTTGCCGTCGCAGAAAATAGAGATTTGGTATGTACCAATTTCTAGCATTTCGTTTTCAGCGTTGTAGAAGATTTCGAATTTAACATCTTCGTTGTCGTAGCCAAGTTCTTTCTTTTCGGTGTACATAATTGTTTTGCCTTCGAAATCGAATTGGTTTGCATTGCTTGATGTCAAAACTGTTCCGTTAGGAGCGATTATTCGGATGAATAGCAATTTTGAACCAGATTCAGCCAATGAGTTCTTTTGTAATGTACCGCTTACGCCGATTTTTGCTGTTCTACGAGCTTTTGTGGCAATTTTACCTGTTTGGTTGTAACCGCGGGCAACAATGTCGCTGATTCGTAGTTGAGAACCTTTTTCAACTTTTTCGCTTAGTTGTTCGATTTGTTGAGTCTTTTGGTAATCCAAAATCGTCATTGTGTCGATTTTTTGTTTCTTCAAACTATCTTCGAATTTCAACGAGTCAACTCTGTGTTTAAGCATATCGTTTTCACGAATAAATTGTTGAGCTGTAGCTTTCAAAGCTTCGATTTGTTTTTTGTATTTAGCAACTAATGCTGCGTCAGCTTGAGCAACAGCCAATTCTGCACGTGTTTCTTCGATTTCTGCTAATCGTTCAGCAAGAACTGAGTCCATTTCGTCGTTTGCAGCAACTTGTTTCTTTATCTCAACTTCCAAAGAATCAAGATTGTTTAACAATTTTGCTTTTTCGATGTGTACACTCGAAACAGTATCTTGTAAAGTTTCTATCTCAGCTTTTAGTTGTTGGTTTTGCCAAACAAAATAACCAAGTCCTAAAGCTAGGAGTACTGCAATAACTAAAAAGATGATGCTTGATTTAGAATTCATTTTTTTTCTGATTTAATTTTTACAAAAGTACACTTTTTATCTTTTTGTAACTATTATTTGAAAATAAAATTGCGTTTGCACGGTATTTCGATGCTTTAGTCTATATTTTCGATAAAAAGAAAATGATTGTTTTATATTTGACTATATAATTTTTTGATATGCAAGTAGGTGCGGAAAGATTTCTAAAACATGTATGTGGTTGGATGATTTTATTAATGATCCCACATATATTCTTTTCTGTTCCATTTTCTATTAAATTGATGGGATATGAGTTTATTGCACTGACAGGAACTTTTGTCGTGTTTTATTCCCATGCATTGCTAATAATGCCGCAGCTGTTTTATAGGAAAAAATATCTTTTATACTGCATTTCGCTAGTATTGCTTGCATTGTTGTATGTCTGCTTGTTCAAATGTATGAAGCCAATTCATACTGACTTTTTGAATCTTCTAAGAGAACTTACTTTAGATTCTCCGCGTCCGCGACCAAAAGTTATTCGAAATGATTTTATACCACCACATTTATATATGTCATTTATGGTTACTCTTGCGGCGAGTTTGGTGTATGGTTCAAGTATTCGTCACGAGAAGAGAGAGAAATTGTTGCGGGAATTGGAAAGACAGCAGATTACTTCGAATATGCAATTGCTAAAATCGCAGTTAAGTCCGCATTTCTTGTTTAACGCAATGAATAGTTTGTATTCATTGTCGTTGAAAAAGTCAGATAAGTTGCCGGAGACAATTTTAACAATGTCGGATTTACTTCGGTATGTTACATACGATTCAAACGAAAATATGGTTAATGTAAAGAAGGAAATCAATTATTTACAGGACTATATAAAATTACAGCAACTTCGTTTGTCTCCCGAAAGTGTTATTAATTTAAAGGTTGATAATCAAAATGAACAAGCTGAAATCGCTCCTATGATTTTGGTTCCATTTTTAGAAAATGCATTTAAACATGGGGTTGACACCGAGGGTATTGTGAATATTGATTGTCATATAACTATAACAAATAAACTGATAGAATTCCATATAGAAAATAAAAAATATACTGGAAATCAAAAAGATAAGGTTCATGGTATCGGTATCCAAAATGTTAAGAACAGATTGTATCTAGTTTATGGCTCTAAATGTAGTCTTGACATTGATGATGCTGGTGAAATGTATGTTGTGAATTTAAAGATAAAGTTATGATTCGTTGTGCAATTGTTGATGATGAACCTTTAGCACGAGATGTGTTGGAAGGTTATGTTTCGGATTATTCTAATTTGCAATTAGTTGCAACATGTAAGAATGCAAAGCAAGCAATTGATTTGTTGGAAAAAGAACAAGTAGATTTATTGTTCCTTGATATACAAATGCCTGACTTGTCGGGAATGAATTTGGCTAAATCTTTGAAAAATCCTCCAATGATAGTGTTTACAACTGCTTATGACCAATATGCTGTTGAGGGATTTGAAGTGAATGCTGTTGATTATCTAATGAAACCGATTTCGCCTGCACGATTTAAACAAGCTATAGAAAAGGTCGAACATCTCATGTTATTGGAGAAAAAAGGAGAGCAAGAAATCGAAGATTCTTTCTATGTTCGTGCCGATTATCAAGATGTGAAGGTGAAATTCTCTGATATTCTATATATTGAAGGTTTAAAGGATTATGTACGCATAGTCTTACCAACGAAGAAAATCATTACTCTTACAAACATTAAAGGTATTTTAGAAAAACTTCCTGAGGATCGTTTCGTGCGTGTTCATAAGTCCTATATTGTCGCAATAGATAAAATTGACTCGGTAAAAGGTCGTGTTATTTCCCTTGCGGGAAAAGATATTCCTATTGGCTTAACATTTAAGGAAGAGTTTAAACGAAAAATGAATTTCCTTGATTAGGAATTCATAAGTTCTTCTATTTCATTTGCTTCCATTGGAATAGAACTCATCAGATCTGAACAACCTTTTTCTGTAACCAACATCGTGTCTTCTAATCTGATGCCGATTTCTTCTTCGAAAGTGTAAATGCCTGGTTCGCAGCTAAGTACCATTCCTGGCTTTAATATCTCATCTCTTTCTCCAACATCGTGTGTGTCTAATCCGATGAAATGAGATACGCCATGCATGTAGTATTTAAAATATGCAGGATGTTCTCCTTTTGTTTCAATATCCTGCTTTGATAGAATTCCTAAAGAAAGTAATTCCTCTTGTATTAGTCTGCAAGTTAGCTTTTGTAATTCACTGATAGTTTTTCCCGGAGCAATTTCGCCTTTAATTGCAGTGAAGACCTTGTACACTGCCGAATGAATCTCTTTTTGTCGTTTTGAGAATTTCCCGTTTACAGGGAAAACTCGTGTACAATCGCTAGAATAATTAGCGTATTCGGAACCGAAATCCATTAGAATTAGATTGCCATCTTGTAAAAGTTGGTCGTTCTTTACATAGTGCAAATAACAAGTATTTCTTCCGTTTGCAATAATTGGGTCAAACGCATGACCATTTGCTCCATTTCGTAAAAAGACATTTGTCATAATTGCCTCTAATTCATACTCGAATCTGCCAGGTTTTGTTGCATGTATGATTTCTAAAAATGCTTCTTTTGTTATGTTGCATGCTTGTTCTATAAGAGCAATTTCTTCCGGTTCTTTTATCACTCTGCATGCTGTAAGTATAGGAGAAAGACAGGCAATGTCTTTGTTTGTCCATTTGTCTTTTAGTTGGTCTCCAAATAATTTGTCTGGAAGAAGTAAGTCTGTTTTTAGTCGCGGATTACAATTTTGTCCATACAATAAATGATCGCTATTGTATGCGGTTTCGTCCCAAATAGCTTGGAATTCTTCGGTGTAGTGAATTTCCGATATTCCAGAAATTTCCTTTGCTTCGTCAATGCTTAGTTTTTTGCCTTCCCATTGCTCCAACTCAGGACGTGGATTCAAAATGAAGAGAATGGCTTTTTTCTCTGATTTGTTGTTTGTTAGTATAAGTATAGACTTTTCTTGTGTTATGCCTGTTAGGTAAAATAAGTCAGAATTTTGTCTGTATGGAAAGAATAAATCTCCATTTCGTGGCATTTGTGGATTCGAAAAAACTACTGCCGAACTGGATTCTGGCAATTTTGCAAAAATTTTCTCTCTGTTTTTTTCAAAAAGAGATGTAGGAATTTTTGAGTAACGCATAACCAATATTGTTATTGTAGAGGCTATGGTTACATAGCCTCTACGAAAGTGCTATTTCAATTTGTAACTAACGAAAGCGAATTTTTTACTGTCTGGCGACCAGCTGTTTACATTGATAGTTCCTTGTCCGCCAAAAAGTTTGAACAATGTTTTGCATTCGCCACCGTTTGGTGACATTGTTCTGATTTCTACATTTTTGTTCGCAGGATGGTCTCCAGGATTGATGTCGTCTTTGTTGTAGGCAATATACACAACCTTTTCGCCGTCGGGAGATACATGGGCAAACCAGCTATCGCGGTCTTTGTCGAAAGTCATTTGTGTTTGTTCGCTACCATCGGCTTTCATTCTCCAAATTTGCATTAATCCAGTACGAACACTGTTAAACCAAATGTATTTTCCACAAGGCGAATATTCACAACCATCGTTTAGACCTGGAGCGTCAGTAAGTCTCGTTTCAATGCCGCCTTTAGCAGGAATTGTATAAATGTCGTATTCTCCGTTTCTCTCAGCACAATATGCTAACGATTTTCCATCGGGAGACCAACCATGTAAGTAACTTGGCGCAATTGGTGTTATAAGTTCTGGAATGCCCGTTTCAAATGGAATAACATACACGCGACTTTGTCCGTCTTCGCTTGTGTGATGGCTTACAGCAACTTTGTCGTGGTTTGGCGAAAGAACATGGTCGTTGTTGCATTGAACACAGAAACCTAAATCAATTTGCTTGCGTTCTTTTGTATCCAAATTAAAAGAATACAGATTTCCATGTCCATTAAAAATCAATGTTTTGCCATCCTTTAACCAGTTTGGCGCTTCAATTAATTCGTCAAATTCTGCTATGACTTCGCGTTTCTGAGTGGCGAGGTCGTATGTTTCAAGAACAGAAATAACATTTCTTTCTTCAACTTCTCGTTTTGTTGTTAATACATTCATTTTTGTAGTTTTTAGTCTTGCAAATGTATGATTTATTTTGTTGTGAAATTACAAATTAATCAGAGTTACTATTCTTGTGTGTCAAAGCATTTGTAAGATTTAAGTAGATAATTCTAAAATTCAATATATTTGCAAAAGTTTATGATAAAACTAATAACTATTTATGTATAGATCTCATACCTGCGGCGAATTGCGTGCTGCAAATATTGGCGAAACCGTTACTTTAAGCGGTTGGGTTCAAAAAACTCGTGAATTAGGTGGAATGACATTTGTTGACTTGCGTGATAGATATGGTATTACGCAGTTGGTATTCGATGAAAATCAAAATGCCGATGTTTGTCAGCAAGCAAAGAATTTAGGTCGTGAATTTGTAATTCAAATTGAAGGTAAGGTTGTTGAACGATCAAGCAAGAATCCTAAAATGGATACTGGCGACATAGAAATCATTGTAAACAAACTTACTATACTTAATTCCTCGGAAGTTCCTCCATTTACAATTCAAGATGATACAGACGGTGGAGATGATCTTCGTATGAAGTATCGTTACTTGGATTTACGTCGTGCGGCAGTGAGAAAAAATCTGGAACTTCGCCATAAAATGGCATTCGAAGTTCGTAGTTATCTTGACAAACAAGGTTTCTTGGAAGTTGAAACTCCAGTATTGATTGGATCAACTCCAGAGGGCGCTCGCGATTTCGTTGTACCTTCTCGTATGAATCCTGGTCAATTTTATGCTTTGCCACAAAGTCCACAAACGTTGAAACAATTGCTTATGGTTGCCGGTTTCGACCGCTACTTCCAGATTGTGAAATGTTTCCGTGACGAGGATCTTCGTGCAGATCGTCAACCTGAGTTTACTCAGATAGACTGTGAGATGAGTTTTGTTGAACAAGAAGATATCATTACTCTTTTTGAAGGTATGGCAAAACACTTGTTCAAGACAATTCGTAATATTGATATTACTGAAGCATTCCCTCGTATTTCTTGGCATGACGCTATGAAATATTATGGAAGTGACAAACCAGATCTTCGTTTCGATATGAAGTTCGTGGAACTTATGGATGTGTTGAAAGGATATGGTTTTGGCGTGTTCGACAATGCAGAATATATCGGTGGTATCTGTGCAAAAGGTGCGGCTACATACACTCGTAAACAATTAGACCAATTAACTGAATTTGTAAAACGCCCTCAAATAGGCGCGAAAGGTATGGTTTATGCTCGTGTGGAAACAGACGGTACGGTAAAATCAAGCGTTGACAAATTCTATTCTCAAGATGTGCTTCAAAAAATGAAAGAAGCATTTGGTGCCGAAGCCGGTGACTTAATCTTAATCTTGAGTGGCGACGATGCAATGAAGACACGCAAACAATTGTGTGAACTTCGTTTGGAAGTAGCAAATCAACTTGGTCTTCGCGATAAAGATAAATTTGCATGCTTGTGGGTTATTGATTTCCCAATGTACGAATGGAGTGAAGAAGAAGGCCGTTTAATGGCAATGCACCATCCATTTACAAGTCCAAAGCCAGAAGATGTTCCATTGTTGGATACTGATCCTGCATCGGTTCGTGCAAATGCATACGATATGGTAATCAATGGTGTTGAAGTCGGTGGTGGTTCAATTCGTATTCACGACAGTCAATTACAAGCAAAAATCTTTAAG
Source organism: Bacteroidales bacterium (assembly GCA_045615765.1). Lineage (GTDB taxonomy): Bacteria > Bacteroidota > Bacteroidia > Bacteroidales > UBA1715 > UBA1715. The sequence continues at coordinate 42,741 of JAZLFM010000014.1, read as the reverse complement.
ATTTTAGGCTTTACACCAGAAAAAGCACAAGAACAATTTGGTTTCTTAATGAATGCCTTTAAATATGGAGCACCACCTCACGGAGGTTTGGCATACGGTCTTGACCGCTGGGTAAGCTTGTTCGCTGGCTTGGATAGTATCCGCGACTGTATAGCGTTCCCTAAAAATAATTCAGGTCGCGATGTTATGCTTGATGCACCATCAGTTATCGATCAAAAACAATTAGACGAATTGTTCTTAGATATTAAACCAATAGAATAATGTAAGGGCGTATAGCCATACGCCCCATTTTTATATTATGGCAGAAAAAAAGACCGACGAATATTATATGGAACAAGCTTTAGCGCAGGCGAAAATTGCCTACGAAAAGGACGAAGTTCCTATTGGTTGCGTGATTGTTTGCGAGGACCAAATAATTGCTCGTGCCTATAATCTGTCTGAAACATTGAATGATCCAACTGCCCATGCCGAAATGCAGGCATTTACTATGGCTACAGAATATTTAGGTGGGAAAAGCTTGCAAAAGTGTACTTTGTATGTCACTGTTGAACCTTGTGTAATGTGTTGTGGTGCATCGTATTGGGAACAATTGGGGAAAATAGTCTATGGAGCATCGGATGTGAAACGTAAAGTTTCGGAATTACATAGCCGTATATTACATCCAAAAACTATTGTTGTTGGCGGTGTTCTTAAAGAACAATGTGAAGAGTTAATGCAGAATTTTTTTAAAGAAAAACGATAAATACTAAAATCATGAAAAACGGAAACATTATTGTAAACATTATTTTTGGAGTCGCAATTGTTATTTTATTTGTATTGTATGTTCAGAAACCTTCGGTTGAAAAGAAAAAATCAAATGTACAAGATACTGTTGCTGTGTTAGATACAATTTTTAATGACGAACCTATGGTGGAAGCTAACTTCCCAATTGCGTATGTTGTTGTTGATTCAGTTATGCAAAACTATTTGTTTTTCAAAAAGTTAGAAAAACAATTGCAAAATTTAGTTTCTGCAGAAGAAAGTAAATTGCAGAAAAAAGCAGAAGCATTTCAAAAAGATGTACAAGATTTTCAATATCAAGTAGAAAATCGAATTATTACGACTGCCGATGCACAGGCAAAACAAACTGAATTGGAACAACGCCAACAAAATTTATATGCTGAACAACAAAAGAAACAGCAAGAGTTGGCTATTAAAGAACAAAAATTACAAGAGCAATTAATTGATAGCGTGAATGCGTGCATTAAGTTCTACAATGCGGATGGTAAATACAAGATTATTTTGAATAATGCATATCAAAGTAGTGTATTGTATGCCGAAGAACAATTGAACATTACGAACGACATTCTCAAAGTAATGAATGCTCGTTATAATGCATCGCAACCAGCTCAGGCAAAAAAATAAATCTATGTAGAGATGCGATTAATTGCGTCTCTATAATATACAACTTGTATGAAAATCATTGTCGCTGTAACTGGTGCTTCTGGTGCTATCTATGCACAGCGGTTGTTTGAAAAACTTCACAAACAAGAAGATGTTGAGGTTGCTGTCGTTTTTTCTGATACGGCAAAAGATGTCTGGAAGTATGAGTTGGGAGGAAAACCACAGATTTTTGAATTTGTAGAATATGCAAACAATGATTTTTTTGCTCCTATTGCTTCAGGTTCTGCTAAGTATGATGCAATGGTGATTTGCCCTTGTAGTGCTGGTACAATGGGAAGAATTGCTAATGGAACAGCGGATAATCTTATTGCTCGCGCGGCTGATGTTATGCTAAAAGAACGCCGAAAATTGATTTTGCTGCTTCGCGAAACTCCATATAATTTGATACATATTAAGAATATGGAAACTATTACGCTTGCTGGTGGTATTATTTGTCCTGCGACTCCTTCTTTTTATTCAAAACCATCTACTATTGAAGAAGTTTGTGATACTGTGGTGAATCGCGTGCTTGATTTGGTTGGCTTGTCGAACGATTGTAAACGCTGGGGAACAAAATGATGAACGCACCAACACTTTCCGTTTCTAATGCTTCGATAGGGTATTGTTCCAAACAAACAAAACATATAGTTGCAGAGAATGTTTCCTTACGCATTAATCGTGGTGAAATGGTTTGTCTGCTGGGAACGAACGGTTGCGGAAAATCAACCTTAATTCGTTCTATTTCTGGTATGCAACCATTGTTGTCAGGAAGTGTTTCAATTGAAGGTAGTGATTTGTCATTGCTTACGGTGGAACAGCGTGCTAAGGCAATGAGCGTTGTTTTCACGGAATCCGTTTCTGTTGCAAATATGTCTGTGAAATCTATTGTGGCATTAGGTCGATTTCCGTACACTTCGTGGTATGGCACAATGACAGCCGAAGATGAGCAGTATGTAGAAAATGCTATACAAATGGTTGGATTGCAAGATATTGCGGATAAGGACTTTAGTTGTTTGAGTGATGGAGAAAAACAACGCACAATGATAGCGAAGTCTTTGGCACAGGATACACCTTTTATTTTGTTAGACGAACCAACCGCACATTTGGATTTGCCAAATCGTATAGAGACAATGTTGTTGCTACGAAAATTGGCACACGAAACAAATAAAGCTATTTTACTTTCAACTCACGAATTGGAATTGGCATTACATGTAGCCGATACCGTTTGGCTTATGCAAAAGGGTGGGACTATAGAAATAGGTTCGCCACAAGAATTAGTTCAAAAACATTCATTTGCAACTGCTTTCCCTAAAAAAGTGTTCGAAATAGAGCTCGTAAATGGCGATTTTGTATTTAAGTATACATTATAATATAGAATCAAAAATATTTCTTTCAAAAAAAACATGATTTGTTAAAGATTTTAGAAAAAATTTTTACATTTGTAAGATTGTAAATTGTACGAGGTAAAAAATTTTAGAATTATGTTTTTTAAACCTACAAAAAGAAAACTTTTAGCATTTTGTGCTGCGATTCTTTTTTCTTGTATCTCTTTTGCTCAAGAAGAAGGTTCTGCAAAGGCGGAATCTGAATTTGATATAAACTCAACAATTTTTGGCCATATTGGTGATAATCACGATTGGCACATGTTTGACATCACTAAAGAAGATGGAACAGAACACGCTGTTGGGTTCCCTTTGCCTATTATTTTAGTTAACACAAATCCTTTTTCTATAGATTGTTTTATGTCTAGTGAATTTGAACATGGACACAAAACGGTGACAAAAGGTGACCATACATATAAAATGGTAGCAAAGGCAATGGGTGGCCAAGATATCGTATATGTCGATGAAAATGGTAATGCTACAGAAAATGGTCCACTTGATTTTTCTATAACAAAGAATGTGTTCACATTGTTCTTGGTTGCAATCATTATGTTGGTGATGTTTATTAGTTTAGCGAATGCTTACAAACGTCGTCCTGGTCAAGCACCAAAAGGATTGCAAGCATGGTTGGAACCAGTGATATTGTTTATAAAAGAAGATGTTGTAGAACCTAATTTGGGAAAACATACAGATAAATACTTGCCATACTTGTTGACAGTATTCTTCTTTATTTGGATTACAAACATGATGGGATTGATCCCATTCTTCCCTGGTAGTGCGAATGTTTCTGGTAATATCGCCTTTACATTCGTGTTGGCAGTTTTCACTTTGATAATAACAAATGTGAGTGGTAATAAAGAATATTGGAAAGATATTTTTGCTATGCCAGGTTTGCCTTGGCCGTTGTTGCCAATTATGGCTGTGGTAGAAGTAATAGGTATCTTTACGAAACCATTCGCTTTGATGATTCGTTTGTTTGCGAACATCACAGCAGGTCACATTATTGTGTTGAGTTTGACATCACTGATTTTCATATTTGGAACATTGGCTATTGCTCCTGTTTCGGTATTCTTCGTGATGTTCATGGATGTTCTTGAATTGTTCGTTGCAGCTTTGCAAGCATATATATTTACAATGTTGTCGGCTTTGTTTATAGGTCTTGCAATGCCAGAAGGTCACGGACATTAAAATTGAAATTTATTTTTTGTTTAACTTAAATTATAACTATTATGTCATTTGTAGCAGGTGGTATTGGAGCTGGTCTAGCAGTAATTGGTGCTGGTATCGGTATTGGTAAAATCGGTGGATCTGCAATGGAAGCAATTGCTCGTCAACCTGAAGCTTACAGCAAAATTCAAACAGCTATGTTAATCGCTGCAGCCCTTGTAGAAGGTGTTGCATTGTTCGCTGTCGTAGTTGCATTGATTGCGAAGTAACAAAAAACAAATGAGGGACTCTTTTAGAGCGGTTGGCTTTAAAAGATCCCTTTTTGAAACGGAAAATTTAACAAACAATATAATATGGATTTAGTAACTCCCGGTATAGGTTTAGTATTTTGGACAACGATTACATTCTTACTTGTTGTTTTCCTTTTGATTAAGTTCGCTTGGAAACCAGTGTTGGGAATGATAAACGAACGTAATAAATCTATTGAAGATGCTTTGAAACTTGCAGAAACAACAAAAGCAGAAATGAAAGCACTTCAAGCCGATAACGAAAAAATCGTTGCTGAAGCACGAAAAGAACGCGATGCTTTGTTGAAAGAAGCTCGTGAACTTCGTGAACAAATGATTTCTCAAGCCAAAGTTGATGCGACAGAGGAAGCAAATAAGATTATGGCTTCGGCAAAACAAGCAATTGAGAATGAAAAGAACCAGGCAATGCAGGAATTAAAAAGCCAAGTTGCAGCTTTGTCTTTTGAAATTGCAGAAAAAGTTATTGGTAAAGAATTGGAAAATAAATCAGCTTCAGATACTATTATTTCTGAATCTATCAATAATTTGAAATTAAATTAGGATTCAAAAACAATACATATGAATCAAAGTAAAATCTCGGTACGCTACGCAAAGGCATTGTTTGAGTTCGCTTCGGAACGAGGCGTGCTTGATACTGTTATTGCCGATGTAAAGCTACTTTCGAAGAGTTTGAACGAGATTGCTGAACTTGCTGAGGTTTTCCAAAATCCTATTGTAAAGCCTAGCAAGAAAAAATCTTTTGTTTCTGCCTTGTTAACTGGAAAAGTAAGCAAGGAAATGATAGATTTCCTCAATCTTGTTATTGCAAACAATCGTGAAATCTATATTCAAGACATTTTGCGCAATGTTCTTGATATTTATAGAAAGAAAGCAGGTATAACTGCAGTAACACTAACATCAGCTACTCCATTGTCTGCAGAACAACAATCATCTATTGTTGATCTTGTAAAGAAAGGCAAAAACACCGAAGTGGAACTACAAACAAACATAGATCCTTCTTTGTTGGGTGGTTTTGTGCTTCGTGTTGAGGATATGCAATATGATGCAAGTGTGAAAACACGATTGAAACAAGTTAAAAATGAATTAATGGCAAATAAGTAAAATAAGTTATTATGGCAGATATAAAACCAGCAGAGGTTTCGGAAATCTTGAAAAAACAGCTTGAAGGCTACAAGACTGAAACTGAATTAGAAGAAGTTGGAACAGTACTTTCAGTAGGTGATAGTATTGCTCGTATTCATGGTTTGACAAATGTACAAGCCAATGAAATGATCGAGTTCTCGAATGGAACAAAAGGTATCGTGCTAAACCTTGAAGAAGACAATGTTGGTGCCGTTCTTCTTGGTGAATCAGATGGTATTAGCGAAGGCGATACAGTAAAACGTACACAAAAAATCGCCTCTATTATGGTGGGCGAAGGTCTTCTTGGCCGTGTTGTAAATACATTGGGTGAAGCAATTGATGGTAAAGGTGATATTACAGGAGAATTGTTGGAAATGCCACTTGAAAGAAAAGCTCCTGGTATTTTGTATCGTCAACCTGTAACAGAACCATTACAAACTGGTATTAAACCAATCGATGCAATGATTCCTGTTGGTCGTGGTCAACGTGAGTTGATTATTGGTGACCGTCAAACTGGTAAAACTGCAATTGCTATCGATACCATCATCAATCAAAAAGAATTCTACGAAAAAGGTGAACCTGTTTACTGTATTTATGTAGCAGTTGGTCAAAAAGGTTCTACTGTAGCAAGTATAGCAAAAACATTGGAAGCTCATGGTGCTATGGCTTATACAACTATCGTATCATCTACAGCATCTGATCCTGCAGCATTGCAATATTATGCTCCATTCGCAGGTTGTGCAATTGGTGAGTACTTCCGTGATACTGGTCGTCCAGCATTGATTATCTATGATGATTTGTCAAAGCAAGCAGTTGCATATCGTGAAGTGTCTTTGCTTCTTCGTCGTCCACCAGGACGTGAAGCATATCCAGGTGATGTGTTCTATTTGCACTCTCGTTTGCTAGAAAGAGCTGCTAAGATTATCGCAAACGATGAAGTTGCTCAAAATATGAACGACGTTCCTGCTTCATTGAAAGGTAAAATAAAAGGTGGTGGTTCTTTGACTGCTCTTCCAATTATTGAAACTCAAGAAGGTGACGTTTCGGCATATATTCCAACAAATGTGATCTCTATTACAGACGGTCAGATTTATCTTGAATCTAGTTTGTTCCACGCTGGTATTCGCCCTGCAATCAATGTAGGTATCTCTGTGTCTCGTGTGGGTGGTAACGCTCAAATCAAGGCTATGAAGAAAGTTGCTGGTACATTGCGTGTGGATCAAGCTCAATTCCGTGAATTGGAGGCATTCTCTAAATTCGGTTCTGATTTGGATGCTGCAACAATGGCTGTGTTGGCTAAAGGTCGTAGAAACGTTCAAATTTTGAAACAAGGACAATATTCTCCAATGAAGGTTCAACATCAAGTTGCAATCATTTATTGTGGTACTCAAGGTTTATTGGGCGATGTTCCAATCGACAAGGTTCTTGATTTCGAAAAAGAATATTTAGAATATCTTGATTTGAAACATAAAGATACGCTTGATAAAATTGCTGGTGGTGCAATCGACGACGACATTAAGGCAATTTTGGCAACTGCGGCAAAAGAAGTTTCAGCAAAATATAAAAAATAGTGATTAACGGATAGTGATTAATGATAAGTGATTAGGTTTCCTTTTCACTTATCGTCTTCACTAAACACCAATAACTAATCTCTAAACACTAATAACTAATAACATGGCAGGTATTAAGGAAATACGCAATAGAATCGCTTCGGTAAGCAGTACGCAAAAAATCACCAGCGCCATGAAAATGGTGTCTGCTGCAAAATTGCGTAAAGCTCAACAAGCAGTATTGCAAATGCGTCCTTATTCAGAGAAATTGCAAGAAATCTTGCGTAATGTAAGCAGTGGCTTGGAGTCGAGCGAAGGTAATGCCTATGCAGTTGCTCGTCCAGAAAATAAGATTTTGATTGTTGCTGTTGCTTCGAATAGTGGTTTGTGTGGCGGTTTCAACTCAAATATTGGAAAAACAGTTGCTACTTTAATAAAATCCGATTATGCAAATCAAAATGCAGCAGGTAATGTAACAGTGTATGCAATTGGTAAAAAAGTTTGCGATTCTTTGAAAAGTAAAGGTATTGTCGCTTCGAAGTCGTTTGTAGAAATATTTGATTCTTTGACCTATGCGGAAGTTTCGAAAATTTCTGAAGAAATAATGAACGAATTTGTTGCAGGTACTTACGATAAGGTTGTTGTTGTGTATAATAAATTCAAAAATGCGGCAACACAAATTATTACAACTGCTCAATACTTGCCAATAGTTCAAGACGAATCGGAATCTTCATCGTCATTTAACTACGATTATATTTTTGAACCAAATAAGGAATATATTGTAAATGAATTGATTCCAAAGTCTTTGAAAACGCAGTTCTACAGCATTTTGTTAGATTCATACGCTTCGGAACACGGTGCTCGAATGACTGCAATGCATAAAGCAACTGATAATGCAGGTACTCTTTTGAAAGATCTTAAGATTGAGTACAACAAAGCTCGTCAAGCTGCAATTACGAACGAGTTGAACGAAATCGTAAGTGGTGCTAATGCATTACAAGGATAGATAAATTCTCAAATTTATAAGAGAGCAGAATTTCAGAAATGAGATTCTGCTTTTTTATTTATGGTTATATCTATTTATTTATGTATGTTTAGAAAAATAACTATTTGAAACACAATGCGTTTTGTGTATGTTTGTGATAGTATTAACCCGCAAGCATACAATAATGAAAAAAAGAAAATCAATTCGATTGAAAGGATATGATTATTCATTACCTGGATTATATTTTGTAACAATTTGTACCCGTAATCGTATCCATAGATTTGGGAAAATTGTGAATAACAAAATGGTTTTAAATGAAAATGGAAAAATCGTGGAATATGTTTGGAAACATTTAATAGACCATTACCCATCAATCCGGTTACATGATTATGTTGTGATGCCAAATCATTTTCATGGCATTGTTCAAATATTATCGGTTATGGATATGGTATCCCCCGTAGGGGAAGGTTTGAAACCTTCCCCTACAACAACAAACAATTCGAAATTATTCATCGGGGAAGGTTTGAAACCTTCCCCTACAAAACCGTTGACGGAAATTGTTCGTGGATTTAAAACATTTTCCGCACGAAAAATAAATGAATTGCACCATACAATTGGTGAAAATGTGTGGCAACGAAATTATTATGAACATATAATTCGTACCCAAATGTCGTATGAACGTATTGTGAATTATATACGATTAAATCCAATACATTGGGGAAACGATTGTTTCAACGAATAAATTATGAAATAGGTTAAAACAGGTGTGTTTGTATAATGCTATGTGATAAAAAAATATGTTATTGTATGTGTGTTTCTAAAAAAATCGTATTTTTGCCTTGTCTAAAATATATTATTAACTAATTAAACAAACAAAGTTATGAAAAAATTAAAATTTTTCGCTCTTGCTCTTGTAGCAGCATTCGGAATGGCATCTTGTGATGAAGAAGAAATCGCTTTCTGCGCATCTGATGCTGAAGCAGTTCAATCAATGGTTGTAATGGGTGGTGCAAAATCTGCAAACGGTTCATTCTACACTTGTGACAATGGTGTTCAAACAAAAGTACAACTAGGTGACCAAGCAGGTAATGTAATTTTCTGCTTCTCAACTCTTGCTGAAGATTTCCAATTCATCTCTGGTACAGTTGCTGAAAACGAAATCGTTAAAAAACAAGCTTCTGAAACTAAATTCGCTGTTATCGGTGAAGCTTCTGTTGCAAAAGCATCTAAACTTAACGAATCTGATTTCAAAGATACTGAAGTTAAGATCAGCCGTAAACTTGAAAACGGTAAAAAAGCTGTTGCTTTCATGAACGACAAATGCAAAGGTTTCTTCGAAATCACTAACTACGATGAAGCTGCTGAAGATTTGTCTATGACAGTTTACATCCTTAAATAAGATATAATCTTGTTTAAATATAAAACCTCGATTCGAAAGAATCGAGGTTTTTTTATGTACAATTGCGAAAAATCAACTTGTAAGTTTAGTTTTCTACGAAAAAGTGTATATTTGCCATACAACACAATTAACATAACATTATGGCAAAAGCTAAACTAAAAACAATCGAGCAGACCGATACTGTAAGCTTGTATTCTATCTGCTTTAACGAAGAACAAGAGAGTGAATTTGAGAAGTTTATCTTGAAATTCAAAGATAATGGTGAAGTGAATGAAGATTATAAGAAAATTCTTTTTGCACTGTCCAAGATTGTATCTAATGGGGTATTTGAGAGGCATTTTAGAATTGAAGGAAAAATGAATGATTCTGTTTGTGCGCTTTCAATTAATTCTAAAAAATTACGATTGTATTGTTTGAGAATTTCAGATCAAATCTTGATAGTTGGGAATGGAGGTGTTAAGAAAACGCGGACATATCAAGAAGATGAAGAGTTGTTAGGATATGTGATTAGTCTTCAGAAATTTGAATCGTTGTTAAAACAAGCTCAAAAAAATGGAGAAATTACGATAGAGAAAAATATAATTACGCATATAGAGGAGAAAATTTTCACATTATGATTACAAATGCTTTGTTTCGTTCGGAATTAGCAAAGATTCCTGAAAAGGATAGAAATCGTTATGAACTAATGTATTCGGTATCGGAAAGAATTTCTGTAATTCTTAAAAAGAAAGGTATGACACAAAAAGATCTTGCTCTGCAAATGGGGAAGAAAGAACAGGAAATAAGCAAATGGATGTGTGGGTTTCATAATTTTACACTTGCAACTATTGCCGATATCTCGTATGTTCTTGGTGAGAATATTATAAAAATAGACAAATAATTTGCGTGTATAACGCTTTTTCTTTCATTTGGGTAATGGTAGTGTTTTAGAGTTCACTATTTTTGCCGCAAAAATTATTACGTATGTTAGAACAGGTTTTATGGGGTAATACTATCCTAAATTTATTGATTTCATTAGGCATTGCAGTAGGTGGATTTTTCTTGGCAAAGTTAATTTATTTGATTTTTACTAAAGTGTTCGGAAAACTTGCAGCTAAAACAGAATCGACTGTAGATGATATTTTAGTTGAGAATTTCCGTGCTCCTTTTATGTTTGCGGCAATTATCGCATCAATTTGGTACGCGTTGAAGCGATTGGCATTGTCTGCTTTTGTGGCTTCTTCGATAGAAAAAGCCTATACAGTACTTATTGTCATAAATTTTACTTGGGCAATTTCTCGTGTGATTTCTGCCGTGCTACAAGATGTATTGACACGATTTACAGAGAAAAAGGATGCTAAGTTAAATGAGGCTGTGTCAAATCTTATATTGCGAATCGTAAAGTATATTATATGGGCTTTGGGTGTTCTTGTTGCGATGAACAACATCGGCATTGAGATAGGAACTCTTATTGCCGGTCTTGGTATTGGTGGTATGGCAGTTGCGTTGGCTGCACAAGATACCATTAAAAACCTTTTTGGCGGTATAATGCTTGTGTTTGACCGTCCATTTAATTTAGGTGATAGAATTCGCTTTAATGGAATTGAAGGTTTTGTAATGCATATTGGTTTGCGCAGCCTTCGAATCCAAACATTGAATAATAGAATGGTTACAATTCCAAACTCTATGGTTGTAGATAGCGCTATAGAAAATGTTAATTCTGAACCTTCAACAAAAATTACTCTGAATCTTGGTCTAACTTACGACACCACTCCAGAAAAAATGGAATTGGCAATGGAATTGTTGCGCAATTTACCAAAGTCAATACCAAATATTGAAGAAACAACCGTTGTTAGTTTTATGCAATATGGCGATTTCTCGTTGCAGATAATGTTTGCATATTTCATAAAGAAATCTGGCGACTATTTCCTAACTCAATCCGAAGTAAATATGGAAATTCTTCGTCAATTTAATGCGAATGGACTTGAATTTGCATTCCCAACACAAACAATTTATACAAAACAGTAATGTGTGAATAGAACGATAATGTGTGAATAGAGGCGCAATATTTTGCGTCTCTATTTTTTTATTCATATAAAACAGTACAATAAATTTTTTCTGACGAAATTCTTTTTCCGTTTTTTAACAACTCGGCATGTATTATGTAGATGCCAGGATTAACCAAATTTCCTCGTGAATCGGTACAATCCCATTGTATGACACTATTGTTCCCAAGCAGTGTATTGTTTGCAATTTGATTTATTATGTGGCCACTTGACGTGTAAACTCTTGCGTTTAGATATGTGCCATATTCAATGTTTGCAAATGAAAGAATCGCTTGATCATTATCTCCATCGTTGTTTGGTGTAACAATATCTGAAAGAATCGAAATCAATTTAGATGTTTTTATGTTTTTCTGTTGGGAATTTGCGCACCCTGGGGTGGAAAATCCTGTGTCCTCCGAAGCAGATCCCCAAGAAGATTGTAGATGTGAAGGCATTTTAGGTGAAAACTTCTCTAAAGAAACCCCTTCGTCGTTTTTTAGATATTGTGCATGCCACGATTTGTTGTAGGTAAGAGAATCTATAGTTTCTTCCCATTTGTTTACTAATTTGATAGTTCCTGCATCGTCGGGCATAGTTGGTAAACTTGTGTTGATGAAAATAGCGTCGCATTCGTTTTTTTGCATATAGTAGCTGCAATCAGCAGAAATTACGGCATAAGAATGGGGCGGAAACAAGGTGAATTCGTCAGCGATTCGTACATATTTTTCTCCATTCGAAATAAATAATTCCGACAAATCGTAGAACGAAGAACTTGTGTTATACAGTTCAATAAAGTCATTCTGATTTTTGATTGGATTGAATAGTATTTCGTTGATAGTTATACAATTACTTTCTGTAATAGAGTCGGTTTTCGCAAATAAGAATTCATTTTTTTGAAATTCGTTTTCGTTGTAATCACTACAAGCTTCCGAAAGAATTAGGCTGTGTGGTTTAGAAAAGTCATATGCTTTTTCTAAATGTAATTCATATTGCATAAGAGAATTTTGAATTGCTTCCCAAGTTGTTATTGTGATTTCGGGATTAAAAAGAGCATGTTCTACAAATTGTTTGAAATCAATATTTTCCGAAAAATTAAGGATGAGTGTTGAGTCATTTTTTACCTGAATGTTTCTAATGTGTGGAGAAATGTTGTCGGGATTGTCTTTTTCGATAGAATTATGATAGCCTGGCGTTCCTCCAAGTTTATTGCAGGCAGCCGCCCAGTTTTCAGCAGTTTCTGATAGATTATCGATGTCAATCTTTTCTAAAGACCAACCACCATCTTTCTTAAAATTATCGTTGTACCAATTATCGCTGAACTGAACGGAAGTAATTAGTTCCCCTTGATATGTGAGTGCGATGGTTGTCCCACTATTGGGTATCGCAGGAAATGTAGGTAGTCCTACACAGTTTCTATATTGAAAAAAATACTCAAGAGATTTGTTGGGTACAAGACAAATAAATTTTTGCGGCTGGAAAATGGTGTCGGGTAGAGAAACAGATGAATTTCCAATATGTAGAGTAAGATTCTTACATAAGATTTGGCAGTCAGTTCTATTGTATAATTCTATATATTCGAAATCTGGCAATCCAACAATAGGTGAAGGATCAGCCATGATTTCGGTAATTATGATGTCATTAATGGTAGGTTTTGCATAAAAATTATGTGTGAAGATAGTGTCTTGGAGCAAGTCGTTAGTCGTACTTGTGCATTGTGAAACTTCAAAAGATGCTTCTCCACAATAATTTGTATTTAGATATGTAATTGCCTTGTTGTCAGATATATAGGTTTCTTTTGTTGTGCCGTTATAGGTATCTTCTATTGTAATAGTTTGTATGGGAAGTGAATAAGTGATGGTGAATGTGGAGTCTGTAAATTCATGGGATATGTAAGTGAAGGGAATTTTTGCAAAAGTGATGGCTATGTCGTCGATGGTAATTTGTCCGGAATTACTATTGGTTTGTTGTAATTTTATTACAAAGTTTCCTTCGGTGTATATGTCGCTGGAAAAAGACTTAGTGACTCCTTTTTCGTCGTTTGTGTAAATTCTTCCGATGCAGGAGTCATTGACAAATACAAGCATGTCGCAGTTGGTGGTAAGTGTTTGTTCATAGAGGAAAGAAATTGACTTTATTCCATTTGGAATACTGTCGGAAATGAGTGATGCATTTTCAGCTTTGTTGAAACTAATTGCCTTGTCTCCGTTTTGAGTAAGTCTCTGATTACCACGTGCATTACAATAATTCCAAGTAATGTTGTGATTTCCGGTAAACATGCCGGATGAATAGGTCGAACCTGCGTCTAAATTGTCAAATTGTTCAAATACTTGTGCAAGCAAGCAGAAAGGTGCGCATAAAAATGCACAGACAGTAAAAATTTTTTTCATAAATCAGTATATTTGCGGCGTTAAAAAATAACGAAACAAAAATACGAATTTTTATGAAAGTTGCAATTGTAGGCGCAAGTGGTGCAGTAGGTCAAGAATTCCTTCGCGTGTTGGAGGAAAGAAACTTCCCAATGGATGAATTAGTGTTGTTCGGTTCAGAACGCAGTGCAGGAAAAAAATATACCTTCAAAGGTAAAGAATACACTGTTCAATTATTGAAACACGGTGATGACTTCAAAGGTGTTGACATCGCATTTACATCGGCTGGTGCTGGCGTTTCAAAAGAATTTGCTGAAGATATTACAAAATACGGTGCAATAATGATCGATAACTCAAGTGCGTTCCGTATGGATGAGGATGTTCCTCTTGTTGTTCCTGAATGTAATGCAAAAGATGCATTGGTTCGCCCAAGAGGTATTATTGCAAACCCTAATTGTACAACAATTATGATGGTTGTTTGTTTGCAACCACTTGAAAAAATATCTCACATCAAGTCCATTCATATTGCATCTTACCAAAGTGCTTCAGGTGCTGGTGCTGCTGCAATGGCTGAATTGCAACAACAATATAAAGAACTTGCAAATGATCAACAACCAACTGTAAATAAATTCGCTTATCAGTTGGCATACAATGTGATTCCTCAAATTGATGTGTTCACTGACAATGGTTATACAAAAGAAGAAATGAAGATGTTTAACGAAACACGCAAGATTATGCATACAGATGCTCGTTGCTCTGCAATGTGTGTTCGTATTTCTTCACTTCGTGCTCACTCAGAAGCTGTATGGATTGAAACTGAAAAACCAATCAGCGAAGAAGAAGCAAGAAAAGCACTTGCTTCAGCAGAAGGTGTTACATTAGTTGATAATCCAAAAGCAGTTGGAACAAAAGCAAATGCAAATCCTGAAGCAGAAACACTAGAAAAATTGCCTTATCCAATGCCATTGTACACAGGTGGAAAGGACAATGTGTATGTAGGTCGTGTTCGTAAAGATTTAGCTAACGACAATGGCTTAACATTCTGGTTGTCGGGCGACCAAATTAAGAAAGGTGCTGCTTTGAATGCAGTTCAAATTGGTGAATATTTGATTAAAGAAGGTGTGGTGAAATAATCACACCTTTATCTTCTTTTAATAAAGTTATATGGCAACAAAGTTATTGGCAGTTACGGGCAATCCTATCTTGCATAGCAAGAGCCCTAATATGTTCAATGCGATGTTTGCACACAATGGCCTTGATGCAGAATATATTTATGTTGCTGCAGAAACGGCCGAAGAAGCGATGTTTCTTTTTAAGAAGATGGGCATTGTTGGAATGAATGTTACATCTCCTTTTAAGGAAAAAATAGCTCGTTTATTAGATGTTGTACACGACGAAGCAAAAGTGTTGGGTAGTGTAAATACAGTTGTAAATAAAGATGGCGTATTACATGGCTACAATACTGATTTTTGTGGTGTGACACAAAGTTTTATCGATTCCGGCATCGATGTGAAGGGGAAAAAATGTGTAGTGATTGGCGCTGGTGGTGCTGGGAAATCTGCTGCGTATGGCCTTCATTCACAAGGAGCAGATGTTGTTATTGTAAATAGAACTTACAGTAAAGCACAAGAATCTGCACAAATTATTGGTTGTAGATCAGCCGAATTACATTCTTTGGAACAATTGGTTGCAGAAAGTGATATTATAATTTCTGCATTGCAACAAAATGTAAATCCTATAAAAGAAGAGTGGCTTTTGCCGAAGCATATCGTTTTTGATGCTAATTATAAAGGTTCATTGCTCGTTGATATGGCACGCCGTAAAGCTTGTACCATAGTTTCGGCAGAAGATTGGCTTTTGAATCAAGCTGTTGTTTCTTATTCTTTGTTTTTAGGGGAAAATCCCGATAAAGAGGTGATGCGTTCAGGTTTGTCTATGCCAACTTTGGCACAGAAAAATCATATAATTTCCACGATAGGAATTATGGGAGCGGGAAAAACTTCGCATGGAAAACTTGTGGCAGAACAATTAGGTTACAAGTTCTACGATATTGATGACGAAATCGTGGAAAAAGAAGGACGCACGATTACTGATATTTTTGCTCAAAATGGTGAAGCTTATTTTCGTGAATTAGAAAAAGAAGTTTTATCAGATAAATTTAATTCTTCGGAGGCGAGCATACTTTCGTGTGGCGGTGGTATTGTACTGAATAAACCAAATCGTGATTTATTAAAACAAAATACTGTTGTTGTATGGTTTTATGCAACGCCAGAAACAATTTCACAAAGAGTTAATATAGAGAAGAGACCGTTGTTGCAGAAAGGGAATCCTGCAGAAATATTACAAAAATTATTACAAGAGCGTCGTGATTTGTATGCTCATACAGCACATGTGGTGTTCTGTACGGAAACGGCATCGAAAGTACATACGGCAGAGCGTGTTACAAATGAATTTGTACGAATATGGGGAACAAAATAATATATCCAACCGAAGTACAGGGTACAATTGTACCACCTGCTTCAAAAAGTGTAATGCAACGAGCAATAGCAATAGCTGCATTAGCTCAAGGAACATCGTATTTGCATGGATACTCTTCAAGTAATGATAGCGATGCAGCATTGAAAATTGCTGAAAATCTTGGTTCTACAGTCTCTGTTGATGGAGAAAATGTTACAATTGTTGGCGGACTAAATCCAAAGTCAAAAGAATTGAATTGTGGTGAGGCAGGTTTGGGTATTCGTATGTTTACTCCTGTAGCTTCTTTATGGAAAGAACCTATAACACTTCAGGGCGAGGGATCCTTAAAAACTCGTCCAGTGTCGGTATTGGAAGCGCCATTGCGTCAATTAGGTGTGCAGATTGAAACAAATAATGGATTTGTTCCTGTACAAGTTTGTGGACCAATGGTTGGAGGTAATGCTGAGGTAGATGGTTCGTTAAGTTCTCAAATTCTTACAGGTTTATTGATTGCCGCTCCATACGCTCAAAAAGATGTTGTTTTGCAAGTTACAGATTTGAAAAGCAAACCATATATCGATATAACTATTGATATGATGCGTAAGTTTGGCGTAAAAGTAGATAGAGAGGAATATGTAACTTTCCGAATACCAGCAGGACAATCGTATAAAGCAATGGATTTCGTTGTTGAAGGCGATTGGAGTGGAGCATCTTTCTTGCTTGTAGCAGGTGCGTTACGCGGGAATATTACGGTAAAGAATATTTCTATGTCGTCGTGTCAAGCAGACAAGGCAATAGTTGAAGCTTTACAGAAAGTAGGTGCAAATATTGTATTGGGAGAGAACGAGATATCTGTTAGCTCAAATGAATTGCGTGCTTTTGAATTTGATGCAACAGAATGTCCAGATTTATTCCCTCCATTAGTTTCGCTTGCAGCACATTGTAAAGGTGTTACTACAATTAAGGGAGTCTCTCGTCTAGCACATAAGGAAAGCAATCGTGCTTTAGTTCTTCAAAAAGAATTTGCAAAATTAGGAACTCGAATTGAGTGTACTGATGACGA
This sequence comes from Bacteroidales bacterium, assembly GCA_045615765.1. GTDB lineage: Bacteria > Bacteroidota > Bacteroidia > Bacteroidales > UBA1715 > UBA1715. The sequence goes on along the minus strand of JAZLFM010000014.1, from coordinate 25,496 downwards.
GATGTTTGTATATGGCGGAACATTGCGTGGAGGAAAAATGCATGCTAACAACGATCATAGAATCGCTATGGCAGGAGCTGTCGCAGCATTGTTGGCAACAGAACCCGTAGAAGTGGAAAATCCTGAATGTGTAGCAAAATCATATCCTGGTTTCTGGGATGATTTGTCGTTTATGACAAAGAAATAAATTTCAATTGCGAGAATTTTGTACATTTGATTTCTTGTAAAAGTTATGAAACGAATTCTTGTATATTGTTTACTTGCTTGTCTTGTAGTTTCTTGTAAAAAGACTGACGTACAACCATTTGTACAGTGGAATGAATATTATCCATTGACAATAGGCAGTACTCGCACATACGATTGTGTCTCTATACGAATTGATGTGCCTACAGGAATAGAAGACACTGCATATTACCAAATTCGTGAAACGGTTGTTGCGTGTATTTCCGATACAAATTCTTGTAGGGTATATGCTATTCAAACAGAAAAAAAGGTAAAAGGAGAATCAACTTGGGCACCATATTCTTCTCATAGTGTTCAGCAATATGACCATCAAATTGTTCGAGTGGAAGAAAATGTCCCACTATGTGTGCTAAAATTCCCTCCAAGTACGTCTTATTCATGGGATTTGAATGCGTACAATATGTCGCAAGAACAACAAATTAACTATGTAGGTATAAATGAATTTGATGATGAAACAGATTCTGATTCAGTTCTTTTTGTCTTACAACAAGATTTTAAGTCTTTATATTCATATCAACATAGTGAAGAACGCTATGCTAAAAATGTAGGCTTGGTATATCGTAAGAATATTGATGTTGAATCCCAACCTAACCATGCTCCTATAGATTTGAATGATCCTATAGAAGAAAGAATCACAAAAGGAACAATTACAACATATAAACTTGTAGATTGTTCAATAAAATAAGATTGATTTCGTTTTGAAAAATAAAACTATGCGAAAAAGTTTGATTATATGTATAATATTCTGGCTTTGTTGTCTTTCGTATAGTGCGTTTTCACAAGCTTTTGTCGTAACCGATACTATTCCTATTCGCCATGGAACTAGTAGAATTCGTTTGATGCGAAATATAGACCATTGGTTTAAAAATGAAAAAGGTCAACGGTTAATTGCAAAGAATCGTAAGGAGATGATATTCAAAGGGAAAGGCTATTTCCCGTATTCAAATCATGTGCATATTCCTGATATTTATTTGTCGTCGCATGCTGCTGAGAAAACCAAAGGCAGTATTGTATTTAGTATAGAAGTTAGTATTCAGGATTCGATAATTGTAACGAAGTTTACGAACTTCCTTCATGAAGCAAGATTCTCGGAATATGGAACCAATTCTTTTGGTCGTATTATGGATTATGATAAGGTCCCTTCTGGAAAGTGCATGGAAGTAGAGGATTGGTGTAATGCCGTGTGGGCTGATATGAAGGCTTGGTCGATTTATGAAACAAAAACTCGAGCTAAACGAATGATACCGGGCACTTTAATAAGAAAACGAACATTCAAAGTCCAGGAAGAGATAAAGGCTCCGCCTACAGCAAAACCGTATGATCCGACTGAATATTTGAAACTTGAAAATTATTTATTGAAAGATACGGAAGGCAAATATGCAGACTACAACAAAGATCCTGAGGATATAGAGGCAGAAAAGGCTGCTGCCGCGGCAGCTCTTGCCGAAAAGGAAAAGAAAAAACATAAGGAAAAAGAAGACGGGGAAGACGATGATTATGAATCGGAAAATGTTGGTCAAGAAGAAGTTGCGCCTACTGTAGTAAAGGAAAACTCGAAAGATACAAAGAAGAAGGATTCTAAGGCAGAAACGGTTTATGATGAGGATTACGACGATGATGATGTAAAGGCGAAACCAGAATCAAAGGATAAACAGAAGAAAGAAAAAACGGCAAAGCCTAAAAAAGAAAAGAAATCTAAAGATTCTGATGACGATGACTATGACGACTACGATGATTAAAAGAATTTCTCTGTTTTTTACATTTATATTGTTTACTTGTATGACACACGCGCAATCGAATAGATTTGGTACAGTTTTGTTCGAAAATCAGACTACTTTAGAACAACAAAATAGTGAAGTCAAGGTTGGAATTTGTTGTTGGAAAGATGGTAGAAATTCTGCTGTAGCTTTAACATTCGATGATTGGTCTCCTGGTCAATATCCGCTTGTGGTTCCTGCATTGCAGAAATATGGTCTGGTGGGAACTTTTTTCCCTATTCTGAACAATATTGAACGCTATGATTATTCGTGGGCGGCAATACAAAAAACATTGGAAAAAGGAAATGAAATTGGTAATCATACCATTACTCATCCGGATTTAACAAAATTGCCTATAGGTGAACTTGCTCGTGAAACAACAGAGCCACAAGAGGTAATACGGGAGCATGTCGGAACAAATGTGAATACACTCGCGTATCCGTATGGTGCAGGTGCAGGCGATACAGAAGATGATATGCGTGTACGAGATTTTCTTCGTAGCGGTGGACATATTGCAGCGCGAAGTGTATGGAGAATTTCAAATTATGGTTACTCTTTCGCGAATTCTGAAGACGATTATTATAGAATTCAGATGTTTGCTTTAACAGAACAAACAACTACCGAAGAAGTGTGTTCGGAATTCGATAAAATAGTTTCTGGGGGAGGCTTGTTGACGCTTTTGTATCACAGTGTTGATGACGAACAAAATTCTTATAATGACAATTGGTATGCTCAAGTGAAACTACAGTCATTTTGCGATCAATTGGCTTATTTACAGAGTTTGAAAGAGAAAAAAGAAGTGTGGGTAACTACTTTTAGGAATGCAATTTTGTATCATCGTGAGGCAAATAATGCAATACTGAAAATAAAAAAATCAACAAAGAAATACGTTGATTTATCGTTGCAGGTTACAGATACATCGTTGCTTCATTTAGTACTTCAAAAAGATTTAATTCCTGTCTCCGTTGTAGTTTTTAAATCAGCATCGGATAAGTATAAAAGTATTACTCAAAATGGCATAGAATTACCAATTACTAATCAAACAGATACATATATACTGTTTGATGCAATTCCGAATGCTGGAGTAATACGATTAGTAAAATAAACTCATTAGTCTTACCTCGTCATTTTGAGCGTTAGCGAAAAATCTCTATGAATAGAGTGTATCTGCACATTATTTCTTTCTCTCCGTATAATCCTTTTCTTGTTCTGCGCTAATTTCACCAACACCGAAATATTGTATTTCAGGATGTGCGAAAAACAATCCACAAACAGATGAAACAGGTCGCATCATATAAGACTCTGTCATTGTGACGCCAATTTCTTCTGTAGCCTTCAATATATTGAATATTGTCTGTTTTTGTGAATGGTCCGGACAAGAAGGGTAACCGATTGCCATACGACGACCGCGGTAGTTTGTTTTTAGAATTTGTTCTATGTTTTCAGTTTCATTAGGTGAATATCCCCATAATGTTTTTCTAACATCGAAATGTAATTTTTCAGTAAACGCTTCGGCAATTCTGTCGGCTAATGTGCGTACAAGCATAGACGAATAATCATCACCTTCATTTTTGTATTTCTCTGCAAGTGCGTCGACTTCAAGACCTGCAGTTAACGCGAAAAGTCCGATGTAGTCGGTCGTTTTTTCGTCTTTAGGTGCAATGAAATCGGCAAGACATAAGTTAGGATTTCCATTTGGTTGTAGGGTTTGTTGGCGGTAGTTGTTCAATACACCAATTTCTTGTGAACAATCTGTATTGTAGATTTCAATATCGTCACCAATTGAATTGGCAGGGTAAAATCCTATAACAGCTTTAGGAGAAAGCAATTTTTCAGAAATGATTTTTTGTAGCATTTTTTGTGCGTCCTCAAATAGAACGCTTGCTTCGGCTCCACGTTTTTCATCTGTTAGAATTGCAGGATAAGCAATTCCGTTCATTCCCCAAGCACTAAAAAAGAAAGACCAGTCTATATAGTTGGAAATATTTTCGATAGAAATATCTACAATTGTTTTGTTCCCTAAGAATGATGGTGTAACAATATCAGCTTTGTCATTTTCAAATACAAATTTGTTTTCTCGTGCATCAGAAAGTGGAAGAACATCATTAACTTTTCTATTTAAGTAAAGTCTTCTAATTAGTTCGTATTCACGATTTAATTTGTCAATATAAGCTTGTCTATTCTTGGATAAAAGAGCGGCACATACTCCTGCATCTTTTGATGCGTCACTAACGTAAACGACAGGTGCAGAATATAGTGGAGCGATTTTTACTGCTGTATGGACTTTTGATGTTGTGGCGCCACCAATGAGTATAGGAATTTGTAAATGTCGGCGTTCTAATTCAGCTGCAACATTTTGCATCTCTTCAAGTGATGGTGTAATTAAACCGCTTAATCCAATGAAATCCACATTGTTTTCTACTGCAGCGTCTACGATTTGTTCTGTCGGACACATTACGCCTAAATCTATTACTTCAAAATTGTTGCAGGCAAGTACTACGCCAACAATATTTTTACCAATATCGTGCACGTCACCTTTTACTGTCGCTAATAGGATTTTTCCGGCAGAAGTAGCTTTTGCTTGTTGCTTTTCTTGTTCAATGAATGGTTCAAGAATAGAAACAGCTTTTTTCATTGTACGGGCTGATTTAACAACTTGTGGTAAGAACATTTTTCCTTGTCCAAATTGGGTTCCAACTTCGCCCATACCGCCCATTAATGGTCCTTCAATAATAGCCAACGAAGATGGATATTTTTGTCGTGCTTCTTCTAAATCTTCTTCGAGATGTTCTGGTAGTCCTTTTAATAGAGCATATGCAAGTCGTCGTTCAACCGATGCATTTCTCCAATCGTCGTGTTTTACTGTAGTTGTTTCGTTTTGTTTGATTGTACTCGCATATTCTACTAACTCTTCAGCAGCCGTTGAGGTTGTGTTAAGTACAACTTTTTCTATTTTATCTCTTAACTCTGGATCGATTTCATCGTAAACTTGTAATAATCCAGGATTTACAATTCCCATATCAAGTCCTGCTTTAATAGCATGGTATAGGAATATGGAGTGCATTGCTTCGCGAACGGCATTGTTCCCACGAAAAGAAAAGGATACATTACTGATACCACCACTTGTTTTTGCGTATGGTAGATTTTGTTTTATCCAGCGCACAGATTCAATGAAATCTTTTGCATAGTTGTCGTGTTCGGCTATACCTGTAGCTATGGTAAGCACATTTGTGTCGAATACAATGTCTTCGGGAGGAAAATCAATAGAAAGAAGCAAATCGTAAGCTCGTTTACAAACAGAGATCTTTCTTTCGTATGTGTCGGCTTGTCCAGTTTCATCAAAAGCCATAACAACAAGTGCGGCACCATATCGCTTTACTTTTGCAGCTTTTGTAAGAAATATCTCTTCGCCTTCTTTCAAGCTTAATGAATTTACTAAACATTTACCTTGCACACATTTAAGGCCTGCTTCAAGCACTTCCCATTTCGAAGAGTCTATCATAATAGGAACACGAGAAATCTCAGGTTCTGACGCAAGAAGATTTAAGAAGTGAATCATTTCTTCTTTTGAATCAAGCATAGCGTCATCTAAGTTGACATCAATGATTTGTGCACCATTTTCAACTTGTGTACGAGCAATAGAAAGAGCCTCTTCGTAGTTTTTTTCGCGAATCAAACGAGCGAATTTAGCTGAACCAGCGACATTTGTACGCTCACCGATATTTATAAAATTTTTGTCTTTTTCTATAGTAAGTGGTTCTAAACCACTAAGGTACATCGTGTGCGTAGGCTTTGGTATAGGACGAGGTTCGTAGTCCCCTACAATTTTGGCAATTTCTCGTATATGATCGTCGGTTGTACCACAACATCCTCCAATAATGTTTAAGTATGAATTTTCCAGATATGGTTTTACCATCTCTGCCATAAGTTCTGGCGTTTGGTCATACTTACCGAATTGGTTTGGTAATCCGGCATTTGGGTGTGCTGTGACAAGCACTGGAGACTTTTCGGCTAATTCCTTCACAAATGGCGTAAGTTCTTTAGCGCCGAGAGAACAGTTTAACCCTATACTTGTGATGTTAGAGTGGGTAATTGAACGTATGCAGGCTTCAATTGTTTGTCCGGCTAATATACGACCACTAGCGTCGGCAATAGTAAATGAAACCAATACAGGAGCGTCAGTTCCTAGTTTTGCTTGTATGTTTTCTATAGCATATAAGCAGGCTTTTACGTTAAGTGTATCGAATGAAGTTTCAACCAATAAAAGATCTGCTCCTGCTTTAAGCATTGCTTCAACTTGTTCTTCGTAAATCTCTACAAGATAGTCGAATGTAACTGCTCGAAATGCAGGATTATTTACATCAGGAGACATTGAGGCAGTTTTATTTGTTGGTCCTATAGAAGCACAAACAAAACGAGGTTTTTCAGGATTCTTAGCCGTGAATTCGTCGGCAACTTTACGTGCAATAGAAACGGCTGCGGTATTCATTTCTACAACTAAATCTTGCAGATTGTAGTCAGCTTGTGAGATTCTATTTGCATTAAAAGTATTAGTTTCGATTATATCGGCTCCTGCTTCAAGATATTTAGTATGAATTTCGCGAACGACCTCAGGCTTGGTAAGACAAAGAAGATCATTGTTTCCCTTTAATAGGAACGGATGGTCGGCAAAGCGAGTTCCTCGATAGTCATCTTCTTGAAGATTAAATCGTTGTATCATGGTTCCTGTGGCACCGTCAAGAACGAGGATACGTTTTGCTAGAATATCTTTGAAAGCTTGTTTTGTAATCATAGTTTTAGTTTTGCGCAAAAGTAATCAAATGTTGTTATTAAACTACTCACACATTTTATCGTTAATCATTCTGCTGGTGTATTCTTGTATAAATGCTTTTGTGTAGTTTTCCATTTCTTCTTGTTCAGGAAGTCCTGTGTCTAAAAGATTTGTTTTGAATAGTCTGTCTTTCTTGAAGTTATAAAGGTTTATGGATTTCTTTTCGTCAAACTGTAATACGAAATCTTTGTAGAAACATTGGAAGTTTTCATTTGTATAGTTGATAGCCATTTGTTGTTTAGTCGTGTCGAATACATTTTTGCCAAAAGCAAAGTAATCTTGCGGATAATTTAAATATGACAAAACAGATGGTAGAATGTCTGTTTGTTGCGCTATTGTGGTTGTATCAAGTTTTTGTAGGGAATTGTCGGGCTTGTAGAAAACAATAGGAATAGCAAATGCTCCAGGTGTGTTTTTGTATTCTTCTAAATGTGCAACAGAAGCATGATCCGCAGAAATAATAAATAATGTGTTGTCATACCAAGGCATAGTTTTCGCATAGTTAAAAAATTGTCGTAATGCATTGTCTGTATAACCAATACATTTATGTACCGGAAGTGGACCTTCAGGAAAAACACCTTCGTATCTTTCCGGAACTTTAAATGGATGGTGCGATGAGAGAGAAAAAATACTTGTAAAGAATGGCTGTTTGAAAGTGTTCATTTTTTCGGCATAGAAATGGAAAAACTCTTCATCCCAAATACCCCAAGTTCCGTCAAAATCGTCGTCGTTGTTATATTCGTTTTTACCAAAATAATCGTCATATCCAACAAGATTGGCAAATGATTGAAATCCCATTGATCCATTTGGAGCGCCATGGAAAAATGCCGTGTAATATCCTTGCTCGCCTAAATATTTTGCCAAGCTACATGTTTTGTTGCTTGAATAGTGCGAAAGGACGTAAGGAACTTTTACGTACGGGATACCTGCAACAACAGACGGTATTGCGTCTATTGATTTTCTGCCGTTTGCGTATGCGTATTTAAACACAAGGCTATGCTCCATTAGGGAATCCATAAATGGAGTGTATCCATTGTAGTTAGGGATGTCTTTGTTAAGAAAACCTACATATTCCCGTCCCCAACTTTCAAGTATGATTATTACTACATTACAATTTTTCATGCTCTCTATAGACGAAACAGAATGGTATGGACTAAAGTATTTTTCTGCTTCATTCTTTTCGAAATACTGTGTAGGTTTTAAGCCGGATTTGCCGATAGTCCGTAGAAAAGTGAAAGGTGTGTTTTGAACTATGGCCATTTGGCTAGGCTCTTTTGCATATTCGCCTGCATCCGATGGGGATATAGGTCGTGTGCTATGTCGGAATCCACCACGGACACCGCCAAAGCATAAAAATAAGACAAAACATAAAGCGGGTATAGCGGTTCCGTAAAATGCAAGATTGCTTGTAGTTGGTTGTTTTTCACAGAATCTATCATATAAGAAAATAAGTAGAGCTACAAGAATGATGAAAAATAGTGTAGCATACCACCATTGTACTATGAATTGACCAAATAATGACAATAGATTTTCCTCATTTGCAAATTGAGAAATAACAAGGGAAGTTGTTCGTTTTAATGTGAATTGGTAATATATGGTGTCGGCTACATTCCCTAATAGTCCAATACTATTGGTGATGATGTATATTATTTTTGCAATTCGTTGATATATATTATTATATATAAAACGAAATGGGAGAATATTCATCACAATAAATGCGATGTTAAGATAGATAATAGTTGTGGTGTCAAATTTAAGTCCCCCTTTGAATATGGTTAGCAATTCTACAAAGCTTGTGTTTGGAAATAAACTTGCGTTGTATGCATAGAAGGCGATACGAGTAATGGTAAGAAGAACATAAACGACAGCTATGCGGTATAAAAAAAGGATATAATGATTTATTTGAGGTTTTGTCATCTGTCTTTGAATTTGTTACAAAAATAAAAAGACTTAAGAAATGTGAAACAAAATCATTCTTTGTTTTGTATTTCATTAAAATGTAAACTTTACAATATTGGAATTATTATAAATGATTGAGAATTAGAGATTTATTGTTTTTCTTTTGTTGTTGACAATATAGTTTTTTATATTTTTGCTTGTCAAAAATATATTTGGTGAAAAAACTTTGGTTTATATTGTTTTTCGTTCTGCTTTTTGAGCACGTTGTCTTTGCCGATGGAACACGGCAATTGATGCCTAAAGATGAAAGCGGAAACCATAAGGGCTATTGTTACATTGCTTTAGGTTCTCGTGAAGGTGGTAGTGGTCCTTCTCGTGAATTCGCTCGATATCAACATTCAACTGGTAAAAGTTGTGGCGATGAAAATCGTTTGTATTTTAGAGTTGTGAATGCAAGCAACAAAAACAATGTTGGGGAAATAGTTTATTTTGGTTTTGGTGGTTTGCGGTATAATGGAACTGATTATATTCATAAAACCACTAAAGTTAATGATTTCCCTGTTGGTACCTTTGCTAAATTTCGTATAAAAAAATCTTCTGCAGATGACCTGGATCCAGCATTTACTGGTTTTGATGATGCTATAGATGATGCTATAGTTTATGCAGAACGAGATGTTCCGGTAAATGGTAAAGGAGTTATTCAAAGTTATAATGAAGCATGGAGTGGTCCAAAGGAAGTAGCAAAAGGTTCTGGTTATAACAGCTTAAGTTTTAAACCTACAGAGCCTGGTTTGTATTATATAGAATTTGATATTGGGTGTGATTATAATGTTGCAGCTGGAAATCCTTTGGATTTTAAGTGGTTTGATATTACGGTTGCTGACGTAGTACAGAATAAGGCAATTGATGGCCGTGTGTATTCTAAGGCTTGGGGATTGAATGCAGACGGTTCAGAAAATGAGGTGTGGAGCACATTTTATACATATTCAACCGACCATTACACTTCAAAAGTCTATTTCTCTGGTATAAAACCCTATCGTTTTGTGTTTGGGTGTAATTCCTATGGTGCAAGAAGTGATAAGACTGCAGAGGAAAATCGTCAGTCGTATCCAGGAAAGAATTCCTTTGAACCTGAATATCGTGTGTTTTTAACTTCACCCGATGAAAGTGTCTATAAGGCAGGCGAAGTCCCTAATATTCCAAAGGATTTGACATTTGCTGGTGATGCTATTACGTGTGAGGATTTGATTTTTGTGGTGAAATTGCTCGCAAATGAAAGTGCTACATTGGAATTGTTTTTGGATTTGGACCCGGAGGAAAATAATGGAATAGATAAGGTTTTTATAGAAAAGCTGGATGTTGAAAAGAATAAGGATAGAGGTTATCATTATCCATGGAAAGATAAACCGGAGATTAAGGATGCAGGACATTATTTTTATTATCCAGTAGCAGATGGTTGTCCGCGTGAATATAAACTTTCTTTGTTTGATCAGAGATTTAAAAATGGTGCTAAAGAATATAATGTAGGTGATGTTTTAGGTGAAGAACTTGGGAATGTTTCTTGGAGCGATAATCCAATAGGATCTGAATTTAATCCGATTTTGATTTCTTCAAAGGAAGATTTAGATGCAATAGCGGCTGCATTACGTGGAGAGACAGAAATTAATAGTGACGAGGGTGAAGATAGTGGATATTTATTTTATTATACAATAGATCCGTTCGCATATAAAGCTGGTAGTAAAGAACCTATTTCAAGAACCTTCCCTATTTCTGGTAAGGATGGATTTGCAGGAATGTATTTTTATATTGTGGCTCCTACTGGTACAATACAATTGGATAATACGTGGTTAGGTTTAGGTACGAGTGACAATCCGTTTCAAGGAAATATTGGGGCAGGTCGATATAATCCAAATCCATTGACTGATAATCAGAACGAGGGAAGAGCTGATTTGGCTGGTGATCAATGTGCAATTACGTTTGGAGATGCAACTCATGGGTTGTTTAATTATTGCAATGGAGCGACAATTGATAATATTCACATTGAAGGAAGTTTTGCTGTAGAAACAGAGTTTTATTCGTCTTATTTAGATGCAGGTTTTGGGCCTATTTGTGGCATTGCTGAAAATACTACATTTAGTTATTGTGTTAATAAAGCAGATATAAAAAATGTTTTGTCAATAATAGATGGATTTGAAATTTCTGGTTATACAGGGGGGTAGTTGGCTATGCTAGCGATTGTGAATTTTCATATTGTGAAAATTTTGCTGATTTAGAGGTTCCTGATGAAGCAAGTGGAACTGCAGGAATAGCTGGTTATGCAGAAAATTCTGTTTTCTCACATTGTTTTAATGTTGGAACTATGTTTGCCTACTCTAATGTTGGCGGAATAGTAGGAGAAGATGATGGAAATAGTTTCTATGCATGTAGAAATGAAGGAAAAATAGCTGCTGATGAAAAAAATGCGGGGGGAATAATTGGGTCTGTATCGTCTTCGGTTAATTTGAAAGAATGTTATAATAGTGGTGCTATAGTTGCGGAATCGTATTTGGCGGGTATTGCAGGAGGAATGGCTCTTTTAGATGATAATGATATTATATCGTGTGTGAATTTGGGTACATTATTCCCAACAACAAATACAAATCTTTATGATGATATTAGTGATGGAACAAGCGGAACGCGTTGTTTCCCTATGCTTGATGCAGTTCTTGCATCTGATTTTGTGTCGGCAAATTCAGATGTTTGTTATCTTGATGCTAATGGTAGTGTCGGTTTGTTGGAGACAATGTGTGTGGGTAGAACGTGGAGAAACGAAAATGCTGGTCGTTTATATAGTGATGCAGAAGCTTTCTATATTTCATGGGATGGTAAATATGATAATGGAGATTGCGTAACTGGAAGTTTGACAGTTGATTATCAGAAATCTTCAGGAGTAACTCATTTTCCTTTTTATGATCCTGAGAAAATAAAATATAATGATGAATTAAAAGGATTGATAGTGTATCGTATATCTCCGATTCAAGATTCTTTACGAGATTCTGAACATGGATATAAAAGTCTTCCCTTGGATTATTATCAAACAGATAGATTTTCAGAAGAATACGGTATAGAGTTGAATCTTTTTTGGGATGATAGATTGATATCTTATGGTAATGAATGTACAATGCCTACATCTCCAGATAAAAAATATATATATGGAGAATCTGTGATTAAATCTGCTGAATATACAACAAAGGAAACAGATTATTGGGAGACATGGACCGGAAAGTGTAGTAAATATTATGATTTTAAAAATGGAGATGGAAATACAGTACGAGTTTGTAAAACATTAGCAAAGGGAGCTGTTGGTGTAAAGAAATTTTCTCAATTAATCCAAAAAACTGCGGCACAAAAAACTTGTAGGGGAATTGAAAATGTAAGCAGAGGTGGCTATTTAGGTTCGGAAGGTGGTGGACATCCGTTCCCAATAGATTTGTTTGGTGATAAAAATACGATGAATACATGGTGGAATGGTGTAGAAGTTCATGGTCTTAAAAAATTAACTCTAAAAGAAAACGAACCGGCAGTTTTGTTATCTATAGAAATTGCAACATGGACGGTAAAAAATGAGAAAAATTCTGTGTTGCTAGAATGGAGTACTTCTTCAGAGGAAAATAACGAAACGTTCCAAATCGAACGCTCGTATGATGGTAGGCGATGGGAAAGAATAGGTTCTCTTTTCGGTGCAGGTACAACAAGCACTATGCATTATTATTCGTTTGTAGATGAAGAACCACTTGATGGAATTTCGTATTATCGATTGAAACAAGTCGATTTTGATGGTGATTACTCATATTCAAGTATCAAGACTGTAAATCACGGGAATAATTTGAGAAACAATTTGTTTAAAGCTTATGCAATTGAATCTGAGAATATTTTTGTAGTGGAAGGACGTCAAATTGCTGCTTGCCCAATTTCTGTATATGATGTTTATGGTCGCCTTGTTGCACATGTGTCATATCATACAATTTCAACAGATAAAGTAGTGATTTCTGTTAAAGACATTGCTCCTGGAACTTATATTATTCGTTCTTGTGATACGGCTAAGTCTGTTGTGAAACATTGGTAAATGTCCTTCTAACTGTTTTATTAATCTGGACTTTTTGTAATTCCTTAATTTTGCATTGAACACAATGTAAAAAATAGTATATTAGACCGATTTTTTGTTACGAAAATGAAGATTATAATAGCAGGTGCAGGAGAGGTTGGACAACATTTGGCTCGAATTCTAGCCGATGATAGGCACGAGGTTACAGTTATTGATGTTGATCCACAAAACCTTAAGCAACTTTCTTCGCATTTGGATATATTGACAATACAGGGGTCTGCATTAACTATTTCTGTGTTGAATGAGGCTGGTGTCGCTCAGTGCGATTTGTTTATTGCAGTAGCACATTTCCCTGAAATGAATATCGCTTCTACTGTGATTGCTAAACAATTAGGTGCTCCACATACGATTGCTCGTGTTCGTGATCCGGAATTGTTGTTGGAGAAAAATGTTGAATTGTATCGTCGTATGGGTATAGATTCACTTATCTATCCTCAAGCGCTTGCTGCTCAGGAAATTGCAACATTTGTTGAACGTGCTGCTACTCGTGAATCGTTTGACTTTGCGGATGGTTTATTGTCTCTTTTTGTCTTGAAAGTAGAAGAGACAGCTGCTGTTGTAGGAAAATATATGCAAGAAATTATTTCTTCGCAGGAAGAACTACAAAAATATCGTGTAATTGCTATAAAGCGTGGCTTCTCTACTATTATACCAAAAGGCGATGATATTTGTCAACCAGACGATATATTGTATGTTGTGAGTAATCGTCAAGGAGTAAATCGAATGCTTGAAACATTCGAAAAAAAGGACTTGGCAGTATCTCAGGTTATGATTTTGGGCGGAAGCCGTACCGGTCGTGCAACTGCTAAAATTCTTCAAAAACAGTTTGATGTTAAATTGATAGAAATTGATCCAGAAAAGGCTCGCAAATTGTCCCAACAATTGGAAAATACTTTGGTGATAAATGGTGATGGCCGTAGTATGGACCTTTTGGTGGAAGAAGGCATTAGAGATACTGATGTGTTTATTGCAACGACAAATAATGCAGAAACAAATATACTTTCGTGTTATTTAGCTAAACGTGTTGGTGTAAAGCGTGCTATTGCTGAGGTTGAAAATGTTGATTATATTGGTCTTGCAACAGATATGGGTATTGATACATTGATCAATAAAAAGACTATCGCTGCTAATAGTATCCATAAGTTTACTATGAGTAGTTCTGCCGATATTTCATCAACTCGCCATTTGACGCAATGTGATGCTCAGATTTTGGAAATTGTGGTCCACGAAAATGTGAAAATAACAAAATCAACTTTGATGGATATGAAGAACTTCCCAAAAGATGCCGTTATTGGTGGGGTTGTTCGTGGTAAAAATGCTTTCATACCTTCTGGAAAAACACAGATAACGGCAGGCGACAAGGTGTTGGTCTTTGCGCTTCCTTCTGCGGTAAATGAAGTGAAAAACTTTTTTGAAAAATAATTATGAGAGGAAAAATTTTATTGTCAGTTGCTTTTGCTGTTGGCATTGCTGCGTTAGTGTTAATGATTATGGATGCTGCAGAACAAAAGGTAATTACAAGTTTATTGATTATTGGTTTGATCTGTGTAAGTTTTGAATTTTTGGCTTCAAAACACGACGATAAAGACAAAGAAGAATAATGAATTTTAAAGTAGTAATACGAGCAATTGGTATGTTGGTTATGCTTGAAAGCATACTTATGCTTTTTTGTCTAATTGCTGGTATTTGCTACGGTGAAGATCTACGTGGATTCCTTCTTTCTATAGGCATTTCGGTTTCTGCAGGTGTATTGGCAATTATAGCAACTAGAAATTCATCTCTTTCTGTTGGTAGGCGTGAAGGTTATGTAATCGTAGGAGTTGTGTGGATTGTTTTTTCCCTATTTGGAACTATGCCATTTTTGTTTTCGGGAAGTCTTCATTCTTTTGCAGATGCATTATTTGAATCAATGTCGGGATTTACCACAACAGGTGCGACTACATTTGCCGATATTGAGGTGCTTTCAAAGCAAATTATTTTATGGCGCTGTCTAATGCAGTGGGTAGGAGGTATGGGAATAATAGTCCTTACTGTTGCTGTAATACCAATGATTGGTATGGGAGGAATGCAGCTGTATTCTGCCGAAGCATCAGGTCCTACAAAGGATAAAATTCATCCTCGTATTAAAGATACGGCAAGTCGTATTTATTTAATTTATGTAGCTTGCACAGTGCTTGAAGTAATCTTACTTATGTGTGGCGGAATGAATTTTTATGAATCGCTTATTCTTGCGCTTTCTAGTATTTCTTCTGGAGGATTTTCTAGTCAAAATGCAAGCGTTATGGAAATGACGCCATACACGCAATATGTGGTTATGTTCTTTATGTTTATATCTGGAGTCAATTTTGTACTCTTATATATGGCTTTACGTGGAAAATTCCGTGTAGTAGCTAAGGATGATGAACTTAAGAATTATATTATTGTTGTTCTTGGCTGTGCATTTGCAATTCTTGTTATTAATGCTTGGAAAACAGGAGCGTTTTCAGAACTTGAACGACAGATTCGTATAGTTCTATTTCAAGTAATTTCTATAATTACTACATCAGGATTTGTTATTACAGATTATGCTTCGATGCCGAATGCTTCAAAGATGATATTGTTTTTCTTAACATTCTTTGGCGCTTGTGCGGGTTCAACATCCGGTGCGATAAAAATAGTTCGTATTTCAGTCTTGTTAAAGAACAGTTATCTTGCTTTGAAGCAAATAGTTCATCCTAATGCAATATTAACGCTTAGAATGAGCGGAAAGCCTATTGAGAACAAAGTTATCTCGAATGTATATGCCTTTATAGTTATGTATGTTCTGATTTTCTTGCTAGGAACTTTGGCGTTGTCTTTTATAGGTCACGATTTTTATACCGCTTTTTCTGCATCAGCATTGTCTATTTCCAATGTGGGAATAGGTTTCTGCCCATCAGGAATGATGACAGAATTTAGTACATTCTCAGCTTCTTCAAAGTATGTGATGACTTTGTTGATGTTAATTGGAAGACTTGAGGTGTTTACAATGTTAGTGCTTTTCTTACCAAGTTTTTGGAAAAAAGGAAACTAAGAATTTATAAAGGTTGCGTGTATAAATCAACATCGCTTTCCTCTATGCTCTTTCCTCCTAAAATTACTAAACGTTCAATCACATTACGAAATTCTCGAATATTTCCTGTCCATGGGAAAGTTTGTAGTTTCTTTATTGCTGCGTCACTAATAGTTTTTTTCGGTATGCCCATTTCCTGACAAGAAATATCTACAAAATGTTCCGCTAGTAATGGAATGTCGTCAATGCGTTCTGCAAGTGAAGGATTCTTTATTAGAATTACACTTAAACGATGATATAAATCTTCGCGGAAGCGTTTTTCTTCTATTTCCTCTTTCATATTTTTATTTGTGGCTGCAAGTACACGTACATTCACGGAAATGTCTTTGTCGCTTCCAACACGAGTGATTTTCTGTTCTTGAAGAGCTCGTAATACTTTAGCTTGAGCAGCTAAACTCATATCACCAATTTCATCTAGAAATAAAGTACCACCATCTGCTTGTTCAAATTTTCCAATACGAGTTTTTACAGCTGATGTGAAAGCCCCTTTTTCGTGTCCAAATAATTCACTTTCAATCAATTCCGAAGGAATCGCTGCGCAATTGACTTCTACAAATGGTGCATTGCTTCTATTGCTCTGATTGTGAAGAGCTCGTGCGATAAGTTCTTTCCCTGATCCATTTGGGCCAGTTATAAGAACACGGGCATCGGTAGGAGCTACTTTGTTTATAATGTCAAAGATTTTTTGTAATGGTTCAGATTTACCTATCATTTGGTATTTTGAACCGATTTTTTTCTTCAACATTGTAGTTTCTTGTTTTAGTTTGGTCGTTTCTTGTACAAGGTTTTTCTTTTCCAAAGCATTTCGTACTGTTACAAGTATTCTATTCATATCTAATGGCTTAGATATGAAATCAAATGCTCCGAGTTTTATTGCTTTTACTGCTGTGTCGATTTCGGCATGTCCTGACATCATAATGATAGGCATGTCATTTCTTTCTTGTAGAATAGCTTCAAGTAATGTGATTCCATCCATTTCTGGCATTTTTATGTCAGAAAAAACAAGATCAAATTTGCCGTTTTTAACTTTTTCTAATGCTTCTACGCCATTTTCAGCAAGTTCTACGCTATAATCTTCAAATTCTAATATTTCTTTTAATGAATTACGAATAGCGCGTTCGTCATCGACAACTAATATTGCAGTCATTATATGAGATGTATTAATTGATTCTTTTCTACAGTTACAACTCCAGGTTGTTCACATACTAAACCGCCCGCTATGTTTGAAATACGAGCAACTTCTTCCATTGGAAATCCTAAAACATAACAAACAGCGGCTGTGCTAATTACGGTGTCTCCTGCTCCTGAAACATCTGCTACATGACGAACTTGAGTAGGAATATGGATATATCGATCTTTATTTGCAACAAATATTCCGTGTTCTGAAAGTGTAATCATCATTGTCGCAATATTGTTTTTTAGCATAAAATCACGTGCAAGCGTGTATAATCCGATATAATCGTCTTTTGCACATGTTTTTCCTATACCTTCTGTGAATTCCTTAAAGTTAGGTTTAAATAGTGATATGTTTTTGAAATTGTTAAAGTTTCGCTTTTTAGGATCAACCAGTACGGGTATATTTTTTTGTGCCGCTAGTTCGGCTACAAATTCAATGAATTGTTTGCAAAAAATTCCTTTGTCATAATCTTGCAGAATGATAGCCGAAACTTTTTGCTCTGTAATTGCTTTTACGATATTGTTTTTGAGTTCTTGCTGTATGTTTTCGTCCAATTCGTTAGTTTGTTCGCTATCAACGCGTAACATTTGTTGTTTCCCGCAAATAACTCGTGTTTTAACGGTAGTTTTTCTTTCGTGGTCAACAACGCAGTATTGTGATGGAATCTCACGCTTTGCCAGAATGTCAAAGAATTTTCTTCCTGCTTCATCATCGCCAACCACACTACAAAGAATAGGTTTCATACCAAGTGAGGCAATGTTTTTTACTACATTGGCTGCCCCGCCTAGTCGGTCTTCTGTGGAACTAACATTAACCACAGGAACTGGAGCTTCTGGTGACACGCGGTCAACGCTTCCCCAAATGTATGAATCAAGCATTACATCGCCAATTATCATAATGGCTTTTTCTTCTGCTTCCTCAAATTCTTTTTTATAATTCATTTGAATAAAAATCAATGTCTTTGCAAAGATATCTTTTTTCGTTGATTTTGATTCCTGTTTACTGATTTGTAGAAAATAAAAAAGGTTCTGACCAAATGATCAGAACCTTTTTCTATTAGGAAAACTATTTATTATAGTTTTGGACCTGCTGCAACTAAAGCTTTACCAGCTTCGTTAGTTGTGTATTTTTCGAAGTTCTTAATGAAACGACCAGCCAAGTCTTTAGCTTTTTCTTCCCATTTGCAAGCGCAATCGTAAGTGTCGCGTGGGTCAAGGATAGCTGGGTTTACATTTGGAAGAGCTGTTGGTACTTCGAAATCGAACATAGGGATTTTCTTAGTTTCAGCTTTAAGGATAGAACCATCAAGAATAGCATCGATGATACCACGAGTATCAGGAATAGAAATACGTTTTCCTGTACCGTTCCAACCAGTGTTTACTAAGTAAGCTTTAGCACCTGATTTTTCCATTTTCTTAACTAATTCTTCAGCATATTTTGTTGGGTGCAATTCCAAGAAAGCTTGACCGAAACATGCAGAGAATGTTGGAGTTGGTTCAGTAATACCTCTTTCAGTACCAGCCAATTTAGCAGTGAAACCACTCAAGAAATAGTATTGAGTTTGAGCTGGAGTCAAGATAGATACTGGAGGAAGAACTCCGAATGCATCAGCAGACAAGAAGATTACATTCTTAGCAGCTGGAGCAGATGATCCTGGTTGAATGTTGTTGATGTGGTTGATTGGGTAAGAAACACGAGTGTTTTCTGTAACTGATTTATCGTTGAAATCAATTTTACCATTAGCATCAACTGTAACGTTTTCAAGAAGAGCGTTACGTTTGATAGCACCGTAGATATCTGGTTCGTGTTCTTTAGAAAGACCGATAACTTTTGCGTAGCAACCACCTTCGAAGTTGAATACACCGTTATCATCCCATCCGTGTTCGTCATCACCGATAAGACGACGTTTTGGATCTGTAGAAAGAGTTGTTTTACCAGTTCCTGAAAGACCGAAGAAAATAGCAGTGTTTTCACCGTTCATATCGCAGTTTGCAGAACAGTGCATAGAAGCGATACCTTTAAGTGGAAGATAGTAGTTCATCATTGAGAACATACCTTTCTTCATTTCACCACCGTACCATGTGTTGATGATAACTTGTTCTTTAGAAGTTGTGTTGAAAGCAACGCAAGTTTCAGAGTTCAAACCTAATTCTTTGAAGTTAGTTACTTTTGCTTTAGAAGCATTGTAAACAACGAAATCAGGTGTAAAGTTAGCAAGTTCTTCAGCAGTTGGCTTAATGAACATGTTTGTTACAAAGTGTGCTTGCCATGCTACTTCAACGATGAAGCGAACAGCCATACGAGTATCTTTGTTAGCACCGCAGAAAGCATCAACTACATAAAGATTTTTGTTGCAAAGTTCTTTTACTGCAAGACCTTTTACTGTAGCCCAAACTTCTTCTGACATTGGGTGGTTGTCGTTTTTGTAACCTTCAGTTGTCCACCATACAGTGTTTTTAGAATTTTCATCCATTACAATGTATTTGTCTTTAGGAGAACGACCAGTGTAGATACCTGTCATTACATTCACTGCTTGTAGTTCAGTGTTTTGACCAACTTCAAAGCCTTCTAGTCCAGCTTTAGTTTCTTCTTTGAACAATTCTTCATAAGAAGGATTGTGGGCGATTACAGTTGCACCTGTAATTCCGTACTTTGTCAAATCTAAATTTGCCATTTGTTGTACTTTTATTTATGAATTAATACTTAACTATTCCTATTTGAGCTTGTAACTCAAACCTTGCAAAAATAGTAAATTATTTTGAATTATACTAAATGCGACTTTGTTTTTACTAAAGTATTTTTTGTTCTTTCTGTATGTGTTGCATTTTTCAGTGCATAAAAAAAGCGCCATAAAAAATATGACGCTTTCTTGTGCTCATCCCAATCGGGAATTTTTATTCGTTGCTTAAGATTTTAAATTCAACACGACGGTTTTGAGCACGTCCTTCTGGTGTGTCGTTTGATTCAATTGGTTCGTCGAATGCATAACCTTTGAATGTTAATCTATTTTGTGCAATATTCTTAGATATCAAATAGTTAACAACGGCTTCTGCACGAGCTTGAGAAAGTTTTTGATTGTAAGCTTTTGAACCAACATTGTCGGTGTGTCCACCAATTTCAATGTTCATCTTAGGATTCTTTGTCAAGATTTCAACTAATTTATCCAACTCAGTGTAAGACATTGGTTTTAGAGTTGATTTGTCAGTGTCGAAGAATACGTTACGCAATACGATTTTTGCGTCTTTTGTCATTGGCATCAACTTAATGTCAAGGAATATTTCTTGGTAATCTGTTGTTTGTGGAACATCAAAGTTCTCTGAATGGAACAAATATCCGTCTTTCTTAACAGCGATACCATAGTTCTTTCCTGATGGAAGTGGAAGCAAGAATTTACCTGTAACAGAGTTTGCTTGGTTTGTGAAAAGTACTTGACCGGTTGCGTTATCTGTGATTTCGATTTGTGCATCTAAGTATTTAGCAGGATCCGTATAGGCTTCTGAAACAACACCTTTTACGACTGTCAAACGGGCAGTCTTGATTTCAACAGATTTTTCCATAACAACTTCTTGTTGGATAGGGTTTGCCATCACAGCGATTAGGTTGTTTTCTGTTGTCATGTTAAGTTTCTTTTCTGGACCAAGGAAAGTAATCATATAGATATCAAGACCTCCATAACCACCTTTTCTTGTAGAAGCGTAATATGCATGTGTTCCACTACCATCCATTACTAAGAATGTTTCGTCACCAGGAGTGTTGATAGGGTATCCCATGTTTTCTGGTTCTGACCAAGTTCCGTCATCTTGTAGAGTTGTCTTGAAAATGTCATATCCACCCATTGTGTTGTGTCCATTTGATGCAAAGATCAAAGTTCTTCCGTCTGGGTGCATGAAAACTCCAATTTCATCTTTGTCTGTATTAATTGTTGGACCAATGTTTACAGGTTTTCCCCATTTGCCTTTTTCGTTCATTTGGCACATGAAGATATCGTGTTCTCCGTAGTTTGTGACTTTTTCTATATTGTCGCTAGAGAAGTAGATTGTCTTGCCGTCGAATGAGAAACTGGCAGAGTTTTCGTGTCCGTTTGGTGTATTTATTGCACTGAAAAGTTCTGGTTTTGTCCAAGTGTCACCTTTCTTTTCTGAATATTTAATATCACCACCATTCTTTCCATAGAAAGTGAATAGTTTCTGACCATCGGCAGACAAACCGATAGTAGCATCGTTTTCTTTAGTATTGATAGGTTCACCCATGTCTTCAGCTTGTGACCAAGTAGTTCCCTTTCTATATGAAACCCATAGGTTTTCATCGTATTCGCCATCGTCGAATGCTTTTTTGTTGTATGGATTTTCGCGTGTAGAAGTGAAAATCAACATTGATTGGTCTGCAGAAATAATAGGAGCGTAGTCTGTATATTTAGAGTTGATAGCAGAACCCATGTTATCTATGAAAACGCGTACTGAGTCTGTAAGGAATCGTTTACCATTGTTACATTCATCAATATGTTTTGCCAAATCGTTTCCTTTCGTTTTCTTTTCGTCGGCAGTAAGACGTGCACGAGCTTTTTGGTATGCGTTAATAGCTTCTTCGAATTTGTATGTTGCTTGGTATGCTTGACCAAGAACACCATAAATAAAACCAGAGTTTACAGGATCCAATTCTATAGCTTTTGTGAAATATGGAATTGAGGATTCTGGGTCGCTCATCATCCAATAACATTTACCTATTTTATAGTTAAGGTCTGCATTGTTAGGGTTGAATGCTTGTGCTTTTAAGTATGCATTCAATGCTGTTTTGTAATCTCCTATTTCTTGGTAAGAATCTCCTTCGTCAACATCTCGCAAAGCGTTCTTTAATCCTTTGTCGTCGTTAAAGTTCTTTTTTATAAACTCAACATTTTGTCCAAATGTAAGCGATGCGCTAAAAAGCAATGCTACAATTGTTATACATTTTACTATATATTTCATTGTACAAAATTTTCGGGTGATTAATTACAGTTAGTAGTATATGCAGCAGGAACGTTTACTCCAAGTTCGCGAGCTTTTACAAGCGACATACAACATTCGTCGAATTGTCTAAGCATTTCTTGTGCAGCAGCTTGGTGGTAATATGCCAAGCCAAAGTTTGGATTGATTTGGATAGCTTTTGCGTACATTTTCAAAGCTTCTTCATATTTCTTTTGGCTTGCGTAAATGATACCTAAGTTATTGTATGCTAATGCATATTGATTGTTGATTTCTATAGCTTTTTTGAAATCGTTGAAAGCTGCTTTTATATCTCCTTGTTTGTAATATGCTTCGCCACGGTTGTTGTAGGCAGCGTAGAAGTTTTGTTTCTTGTTGATTGCTAACGTGAAGTTCTTTACAGCGTCAGGTAGATTACCTTGCTTAACTAATGCAGAGCCAAGATTGTCATATGTGTTTGCCAATTGTGGATCGTATGAGATAGCTTGTTCGTAGTTTTTAATAGCTTCGTCATATTTTTCAAGTTTTAAGAAACAACTTCCTCGGTCGTTATAAGCAAAAGCAAAAGATTCATCTAATTGTATTGCTTTGTCGAACGATTTTAGTGCATTTTCGTAGTCTTTCACCATGAATAAATCAACGCCAGCATAGTAGTTTGCTTCTGCAGTTTCGTATCCGTTACGGAAAGCGCTTTGTAAGTCTTCGTATGATTCTCTATAACGATTCTTATTGAATTCTGCCATCCCTTTCAAGTACCATGCTTGTCCTTGTGTTGTGTCAAGGTCTAGTGCTTTGTCGAATGCAACAATAGCACCATCGTAGTCTTGTGCAGCAGATTTTGCACTACCAAGGTTAATGTAGGCTTGACGGAAATTTGGGTTGATTTTAGTCGCTTCCTCAAACTTTGCAATAGCCTCATTGTATTGTTTGGAAGACATAAATGTGATGCCCGCATTGTAGGCCTCTTCTGCTTCTTGGCCTGCTTCCACTACGATAGTGTTGATTTCTTCTTCTTGAGCGAAAGAAAACAACGCAGATGAAAACAGAAGTCCAATAATTAAAATTGTTTTTTTCATCGTTATTTGTTTTAACAAGTGTGAATTAAAATCGAGTCAAAAGTAAAAAAAGATTCTATATTAAAGAGAATAAATTAATTTTTATCGTTGTTTCCGTATTTCTCCCATTTCGTAATTAATGTTGCCATATCAGATGGGATTTCAGAATCGAATTGCATGAATTCTCCGGTCGTTGGATGGGTAAAACCTAGTGTTTTAGCGTGTAACGCTTGGCGAGGACAGACAGAAAAACAGTTTTCTACAAATTGTTTGTATTTCGTAAAAGTAGTTCCTCTTACTATTTGGTTGCCTCCGTATGTTTCGTCGTTAAATAATGGATGCCCGATTGATTTGAAGTGACAACGGATTTGGTGTGTTCTTCCCGTTTCGAGATTACATTGAACAACAGATACGTATCCCAAATCTTTCAGTACTTTATAATGTGTAACCGACCATTTCCCATTTGTTTCGTCTGGAAACAATGTCATAACTTTTCTATCTTTTAAACTACGACCGATATAACCAGTTATCGTTCCTTCGCTTTCTTTGGGTGTACCCCAGGCGATTGCAACATACGTTCTTTGCGTGGTTTTATGGAAAAATTGATCAGCAAGGAAAGCCTTTGCCTGCTCATTTTTTGCAACAACAAGTAGTCCGGAAGTGTCTTTGTCTATTCTGTGAACTAATCCAGGACGAGGGTCATTTTCTTCAAATTGAATATTTCCTTGTAAATGCCACGCAATCGCATTGACTAACGTACCAGTGTAGTTCCCGCATCCTGGGTGTACGACCATTCCTGGCTTTTTGTTTATGACCATAAGTTGGTCGTCTTCGTAAACAATGTCAAGTGGAATGTCTTCAGGTATTATTCGTAATTCTTGTTTTGGCGCTTCGAACTCAATTGTAATAATGTCGTTAGGCTTTACTTTGTAGTTCGCTTTGATGGGATTCCCGTTTGCAAAAAGAAAACCTGCTTCTGCAGCATCTTGTATTTTTGTTCGAGAAATACCTTCGATTCTGTCGTTAAGAAATTTATCGACGCGTATAAGAGACTGTCCTTTGTCCGCAACATATCGGTAATGTTCGTACAAACTTTTCTCTTCAATTTCTTCTATGTCGAAATCCTCGTTCATCCAATTTTTTTACAAAAATATTGTAAAAAATTTTTTTATCAATCATTCTCTTGTTTATCTGTGCATTTTAATGGAATTGTTTTTGAAAAAGAAAAGAAAAATGAAAGATAAACATTTTGAAATATTTAATTTTAATGTAAATTTGTGGCCGTCAAAAATGTTTTTAACAATAATTTATAAATTTATTTATTATGGCAATTAAACTTGGTATTAACGGTTTCGGTCGTATCGGCCGTATGGTGTTCCGTGCTGCTGTAGAAAACTTCGGCAAGGACATTCAAGTAGTAGGTATCAACGACCTTTTGGACGCTGATTATTTAGCATACATGCTAAAATATGATTCAGTTCATGGTCAATTCAACCACGACATCAAAGTAGAAGGTAACTACATGATCGTTGATGGTAACAAAATCCAAATCTTCGCTGAAAAAGATCCAGCTCAAATCACTTGGGGTGCTCTTGGTGTAGATGTAGTTGTTGAATCAACTGGTTTCTTCTTGACAGCTGAACTTGCTGAAGCTCACATCAAAGCTGGTGCTAAGAAAGTTATCATGTCTGCTCCTGCAAAAGACAAAACTCCAATGTTTGTTTATGGTGTTAACGATAAAACTTACAAAGGTGAAACAATCATCTCTAACGCATCTTGTACAACTAACTGTTTAGCTCCTATCTCTAAAGTATTGAACGATAAATTCGGTATCAAGAGAGGTTTGATGACAACTGTACACGCTGCTACAGCAACTCAAAAAACTGTTGACGGTCCTTCTAAGAAAGACTGGAGAGGTGGTCGTGGTATCCTAGAAAACATCATCCCTTCTTCAACAGGTGCTGCTAAAGCTGTAGGTGTTGTTCTTCCAGAATTGAACGGTAAATTGACTGGTATGTCAATGCGTGTTCCTACTTCTGACGTTTCTGTAGTTGACTTAACAGTTGAACTTTGCAAAGAAACTACTTACGAAGAAATCTGCGCTGCTATGAAAGCTGCTTCAGAAGGTGAATTGAAAGGTATCCTTGGTTACACTGACGAAGCTGTTGTTTCTACAGACTTCCGTAACGATTCTCGTACTTCTATCTTCGACGCTAAAGCTGGTATTCAATTGGATCCAACTTTCGTTAAAGTTGTTTCTTGGTACGATAACGAATGGGGATATTCAAACAAAGTATGTGAAATGGCTCGTGTTATTTCTAAATAATAATATCCATAA